>ONCQ01000027.1 GCA_900316355.1 uncultured Prevotellaceae bacterium
TAGAGAATTTTCTATCTTTTGCAAAGCAAAAGACATTCTATTCATTCTCATCAATTCATAAGACAGCGTATTGCATATTGAGAAAAATTCTCCAATTCTTCAAGTGTGAAGCGTCCCTGTGGGCCGAGCGCTCTAATTCTTGATAGAAATAAATTACTTGACAGACAATAAGTTGCCTACACACGAAACTTATATTATAACCTAAATCCCATGAAAGAATCGACAAAGAAGACACTGAAGAAGATTGGTGAGATTGTCATCACCATCCTCACGGCCCTGCTCACCACGCTGAGCGCACATGCCGCCGGCATTGTGCAGTAAAGCCCCCGAGCCCCCTAAAGGGGAGCGTAAAAGCCCCCGAGCCCCCTAAAGGGGAGCGTAAAAGCCCCCGAGCCCCCTAAAGGGGAGCGTAAGGAGTGAAAAGTGAAACGAGGCTGTGTCAAATACATAACACAGCCTCGTTATTGTTTTCCACAACGAATTATGCGCGCTCGGCATCCCGAAGGGTGACGCTTGACACTTCAAGAATTTTACGAATTGTCGAGGGGCCTCTTAGACAGCCATTTAAAGAATTCGTCTAATTAACTTTGTTGACTTTTGTCACGACTCGGCAATTCAAGCAAGCTTGATTGCTCTCGCTGCTCCAAAAGTTCGTTGTCTGAAAAATCTGTTTAATCCGTTTAATCTGTAGAGAAAAATTCGTCTAATTCGTCTAATTCGTTGTAAAAACGAAACCGGGGCTGTGTCGTTCATTTTGACACAGCCCCGTGTTGTGTGAGAATGAAGAAGCTTTGTGAGCCGCTCACGCTACGGGAATCTTGTCGATGCGCTTCTGATGGCGCCCGCCCTCGAAGTCGGTGGCGAAGAACTCGTCCATGATCTTGGCGGCCATGTCGGTGTCGATGAAGCGGCCGGGCATGACGAGGACGTTGGCGTTGTTGTGCTGGCGAATCAGATGGGCTATCTCGGGAATCCAGCAGAGGCCTGCGCGGATGCTCTGGTGCTTGTTGAGCGTCATGTTGATGCCCTCGCCGCTGCCGCAGATGGCGATGCCGGGATACACCTCGCCCGCCTCGATGCCGCGCGCCAGGGCGTGACCGAAGTCGCTGTAGTCGCACGACTCCTCAGAGTAGGTGCCGTAGTCCTTGTAGGCGTAGCCCTTCGCGTCGAGGTACTGCTTGACGAACTGTTTAAGGGCATAGCCAGCATGGTCGCTGGCTAACCCTATTACTTTAACGTCCATTACAGAATCGCTTTTACTTGCTTATACACATTCTCTGCGGTGAAGCCCAGCTTCTCGTCGAGCACCTTGTAGGGAGCGCTGAAGCCGAAGCTCTGGAGGCCCCAGACGGTGCCGTCGGCGCCAACGAGACCTTCGAGGTTCACGGGCAGACCGGCAGTGAGGCCGAACTTCTTCACGCCGCAGGGCAGGATAGCCTGCTGGTAGTCCTTGCTCTGGCTGCGGAACAGGCCTTCGGAGGGCACGCTGACGATGCGCACCTTGATGCCGTCCTTGCGCAGGAGCTCGGTGCCGGCCACGAGGGTCGAGACCTCAGAGCCGCTGGCGAGGAGGATGACATCGGGGTTCTCGTCGGAGCCAGCCACGATGTAAGCGCCTTTCTCGGCCTGGCGGTAGTCGTTGCCTGCGGGCAGGTCGGCGATGTTCTGACGGCTGAGGATGAGGGCTGTGGGGCTGTCGGTGTTCTCCATTGCCAGGCGCCATGCTTCGGTGGTCTCAGCGGCATCGGCGGGACGCAGCACGAGGGTGGAGTTCTTGCCGTGGTGGTTCTTCAGCTTCTCCATGAGGCGGATCTGTGCTTCCTGCTCCACGGGCTCGTGGGTAGGACCGTCCTCGCCGACGCGGAAGGCGTCGTGGGTCCAGATGAACTTCACGGGCAGCTCCATGAGGGCTGCCATGCGCACGGCGGGCTTCATGTAGTCGGAGAATACGAAGAAGGTGCCGCAGGCGGGGATGACGCCGCCGTGGAGGGCCATGCCGATGCAGCAGCAGGCCATCGTCAGCTCAGCCACGCCAGCCTGGAAGAAGGCGCCGCTGAAGTCGCCGGCCTTGAGGGCGTGGGTCTTCTTCAGGAAGCCGTCGGTCTTATCGGAGTTGCTGAGGTCGGCAGAGGCGCAGATCATGTTGGGCACCTGCTCGGCGAGGACGCTGAGGACGGCAGCGCTGGCGTTGCGCGTGGCGTCGCCGCTCTTCTGCTGCACCTTGCTCCAGTCCACCTTCGGGGCCTTGCCGCTGAACCATTCGGCCTGTGCGGCAGCGCACTCGGGATTGGCCTTTGCCCAGGCAGCCTCTTCGGCCTTGCGCTCGGCCACAATCTTCTTCAGCTCTTCGGCGCGACGGGCATAGAGCTCCTTGACATCGTCGAAGATAACGAACGGATTCTCAGCGTCTCCGCCAAGGTTGGTTATAGTTTTCTTGTAAGCGTCTCCGCCGAGGGGAGCACCGTGGGTCTTGCAGTTGCGCTCGTAGCTGGAACCGTCCTCCTTGAGGGCGCCCTTGCCCATGATGCACTTGCCGATGATGAGGGCGGGCTTGCCCTTCACGGCCTTGGCCTGCTCGATGGCCTTGCGGATCTGGGCGGCATCGTTGCCGTTGATCTCGAAGACCTCCCAGCCGAGGGCGCGGTACTTGGCAGCGGTGTCCTCGTTCATGACTTCCTTGGTCTCTGTGGAGAGCTGGATATCGTTGCTGTCATAGAACATCACCACGTTGTCCAGACCCAGCGAGCCTGCGATGCGGGCTGCGCCCTGAGAGATCTCTTCCTGCACGCCGCCGTCGGAGATGTAGATGTAGATGGTCTCCTTCGCGAAGGTCGGGTTGCCGGTGTGGGCGGCCAGGAACTTGGCTGCGATGGCAGCGCCGATGCCGAAGGTGTGGCCCTGGCCGAGAGGGCCGCTGGTGTTCTCGATGCCGCGCTTGGGGTCAGCCTCGGGGTGGCCGGGGGTGGGAGAGCCCCACTGGCGGAGCTGCTGCAGCTCGTCGAGGGAGAACTTGCCGATGAGGGCCAGCTGGCTGTAGAGCATAGGCGCCATGTGGCCGGGGTCGAGGAAGAAGCGGTCGCGACCTACCCAGCAGGGATCGGAGGGGTTGTAGTTGAGGTACTCGCTGTAGAGCACGTTGATGAAATCTGCGCCACCCATAGCGCCGCCCGGGTGACCGCTCTTGGCCTTTTCGACCATGGACGCAGCCAGAATACGGATGTTGTCTGCTGCGTGGTTCAAAACCTTAATGTCGTTCATGTTTTTTGTTAGAGAATATATGAATTGTAAATGATGAATGACGAATGACGAATGACGAATGACGAATGACGAATGACGAATTGGGTGGCAAATATACACAAAGATTCTGAATCTGCATCGTCATCCTCGTTTTTTTGCTAAAAAAGCTCCATATTATGCATTTTTTTGCTGCCGTTGAGCGTGTGAATGAAGAAATATGTTTAAGTTTGTAGCCAAAACTATCCCAATAACACCTATGAAGGGACCTTTAGATATGAAAAATGCTTCTGATCCGACGTGTGATGTGCTGGTCATCCGGAACGATGTTCATGAGGTGACGGCGCTCAGCGCGTTCCTGAAGGCAGCGTTCGAGCGGATGCAGCTCAACCCGTCTGTGGCGCGCCAGTTCCGGCTGGCGGTGGAGGAGTCTGTGGTGAATGTGATAGACTATGCTTACCCCATCGGCACAGAGGGCCAAATAGAGGTGCGCATGCGGGCGTGCGACGGCGCCGTGGTGGCCACCATCATCGACAGCGGCACACCCTTCGACCCCACGGCACAGGCGTCAGCCGATGTCTCGCTTGCTGCCGATGACCGTCAGATAGGCGGTCTGGGTATCCATCTGATGCGCGAAATCGTGGATGACATCCGCTATCAGCGCATCGACGGACAGAATGTGCTGACATTAACGAAGATGTTAAACTAATATTCATTAAATAAATAAAATACAAGTAATTATGAAAACAAACATTGAAGAGAAAGATGGCAAGTTCATTGCCACATTGGACGGAGAAATGGACACTGCAGCTGCGCTGGAAGCTGAAGAGGTGCTGAAGCCTCTGTACAAGACCGACGGCAAAGATGTCATCGTGGACTGCACGAAACTGGAGTATATCGCTTCCAGCGGTCTGCGCATCCTGCTGAGCATCCTGAAGGGCGCGAAAGCCGGTGGCAGCCGCGTGGTGATGAAGGGCGTGAACGAGGACATCCAAACCGTCTTCAAGATGACCGGCTTCATCAGCCTCTTTGATTTCGAATAAGACTCCGGCCTACTGGAGTAGTGACAGATACCGATAACGACCTTTATGAACCTATCATCCATGACAATCCCACCTATCATCCATCTCATACAGCGTCAGGCATTGCAGACGCCTAACAATATAGCATTAGTTTATCATTCTGCCAGTTACACCTATCGTGAGGTGATGTTACAGGCTGGCAGTATTGCTCGGCAGCTTGGCCAATGCGGATTAAGCAAAGAGGCTGTCGTGGGCATTCTGATTCCGCGCAATCAGTGGATGGCGATGGCGCCTTTGGGCGTCTTGGCCGCCGGTTGTGCCTATATGCCCTTAGACCCGACCTATCCTGCCGAGCGCCTGAACTTCATGCTCAGCGACAGCGGCGCCAAGCTGCTCATTGCCGACCGCGAAGTGCTGGCCAGCAGCGGGCTGACGGTTGAGGGGGGATGTGTGATGACAAAGGTCGGCACAGTGCCTGTCCTCTACACTGATGAGTTGGAACAGCTGAAGACCCCCGCGCCCCCCTCTCCCGAAGAGAACATCAGCGCGGCATCGCTGGCCCTGCTCATCTACACCAGCGGCTCCACGGGCCAGCCCAAGGGCTGCATGATAGAACAGCGCAACATCACCTGCAATGCGGAAGAGACGAGAAGCACCATGGGCCTCGACAGCGACTGCCGCGTGGCCTCGTATGCCAGCTTCTCGTTTGTGCCCACCGTGCATGATATTTTCGGCACGCTCTCGGCAGGCGCCACACTCTATATCATTCCCGAGGAGGTGAGGTTCGACTTCGAACGGCTGGCGCAGTTCATCAACGACAACGCCATCACGCACATCATCATGAGCACGATGACGGGCCGCCAGTTCGTGACGATGTACGACTGCCCGTCGCTGCGCTTCCTCTCTGTCGGAGGTGAGAAGCTGGAACCGGTGACGCCGACGGCAGGACTGACCTTCTTGAACATCTACGGTTCGTCGGAGGCTTGCGGCATGATTACGTGCCACGCCGTCAGAGGCGACGAGGAGAACATCCCTATTGGCCAGGCGCCAGGAACATACCGCCTATATATTGTCGGCGAAGACGGCCAGCCCGTGGCCGACGGCGAGGCGGGCGAGCTGTGGATCAGCGGTCCGCAGCTGTGCCGAGGCTATCTGAACCATCCCGAGCTGACGGCCAATGTCTTCATCCCGAATCCCTTCAACGACAAGCATGAGGCAGGCTATGAGCGCGCATTCCGCACGGGCGACTTCGTGCGCCGCGATGCCGAGGGAAGGCTGCTGTTTGCAGGCCGCCGCGACGGGTTGGTGAAGGTACGTGGCTTCCGCGTGGAGCTGCGCGAGGTGGAGGCGGCAGTCCTCACCTGCCCGGGTGTCACGGGTGCCACCCTCCAGTCGGCCAGCGACACGCTGAACGGCACCTATATCGTGGCCTATGTCACGGGCGAGAAGACGCTTGACGCAGATGCCATCAGACAGCATGTGGCAGCGCTGAAGCCCGAGTACATGGTGCCGGAGGTGGTGATGCAGCTGGACGAGATTCCCCGCAATGCCAACGGCAAGGTGGACCGTGCGCGTCTGCCCAAGCCCGCCAGAAGCGAGAAGAGGAGAGGGGAGGGCGAAGCCTTTGTTCCCGAGAACGACCTGCAGCGCGACCTGCATGAGCTGATAGCCACGGAGATAGGCTCCGAGGCGTTTGGCCTCAACACGCCATTGCTGTATGCTGGCATGACATCGGTGACGGCTATCAAGGTGGCCAGCCTCATCCACCGGAAGTACGGCGTGAGCCTCAACGCGCAGGCTATCACGAAAGACTTCTCGCTGAGGGATATCGAAGAGGCCGTAGCGGGCAGTGGGAAACCTGCCGCAGAGCGCCCTCAGCCCTCAGCCTTCAGCCATCCTACATCAGTGCCGCTCTCGAATCCCCAGATAGGCGTCTATATCGATTGCCTCAACAATCCTGAGTCCACCATCTATAACATCCCGATGAAGGCTGGCTTGCCACTCTCATGCGACACGGAGGTGCTCGCCAAGGCGGTGACGGACATCATCAAGGCACATCCGGCGCTCAGCGTTCATTTTGAAAACGACGGCACTGACACCCTGCAGGTCACTGACCCCGAGCAGAAGGTGGAGATTCCCGTGCGCACGATGTCAGAGGCCGAGCTCGCTTCCTACAAGTACGCTTTCGTGAAGCCCTTCGACCTGGAGGCAGGGCCTGTTTACAGGGCGGAAATCGTCAAGACAGAAAAACAGGTGTATCTCCTCACCGATTTCCACCATCTCGTGGCCGACGGAGGTTCCTATGATTTGTTCTACCGTCAGCTCTGCAGCGTCCTCGAGGGTAACGCCATAGACCTCGAAGACCTCAGCTATGCCGACTATGTCACGGCCGAGAAAGAGGCCGTCGGCGGCGAAGACTATGCCGCTGCACAGGCCTACTTCGCCCGGCGCCTGGACGGCGTGGAGGGGATGACAGAAATCTTCCCCGACCTCACGAATCCCAGCCCCGAAGGTGTCGTTGCAGAAGTCGCGGCCCCCTTGGATTTCGATGCCGTCAACAGCTTCTGCAGGCAGTATGCGCCGCTGGGCATCACTCCCGCCCACCTCGCGCTGGCGGGCGTGTACTACACGCTTTCGCGCTTCGCCAACAGCGAGCGTGTCTGCATGATGACCGTCAGCAGCGGCCGCAGCAACGTGCGCATTGCCGACACGATGGGAATGTTCGTCAACACGCTCGTGCTCAGCAGCCTGATAGGCGCACAGAAAGTCATCGACTTCATCCGCGAGACAAGCGAGGATTTCAGAGAGACGCTCAGCCATGAGAACTATCCCTTTGCGCAGATTGTCAGCGACTATGGCCTCACGGCCGAAATCATGTTCGCCTATCAAATGGGCGTCATCAATCACTATCACTGCAAAGACGCGGAGCTGCAACTCGAGAATCTCGAACAGAATAATGTGCCCAAGTTCCCCCTCGCCATCTTCGTGAGAGAGCATGACGGCACGCCCAGCGTGTGTCTTGAGTACAACAACGGGCGCTATTCCCAGGGCATGATGCAGAGCCTGGCCGACAGCATCTGCCAGGCGATAGCAGCCTTCATCCGCGAGCCGGAGAGTAGCCTGCTCAGCGTGTCACTCGTGGGCGGAGAGCAGGAAACGCTGTTGGATAGCTTCAACCAGACGGATGTGGACTACGATACGACGCAGACCGTAGTATCACTCTTCCGCCGTCAGGCGAAGGCCACGCCGGATGCTGAAGCTGTGGTCTTCGAAGACCATCGCTACACTTACGCACAGGTTGACGATATCAGCGACCGCATCGCAGGCTATATCCTGTCCAAAGGACTGGGCGTGGGTGATGCCGTGTCTGTCATCATCCCTCGTTGCGAGTGGATGGCGATTGCCTCACTCGGTATTCTGAAGGCAGGATGTGCCTATCAGCCACTTGACCCCAGCTACCCGAAGGAGCGCCTGAACTTCATGATGCAGGATGCCAGTGCCAAGCTGCTCATCGCCGACGAACAGCTGCGTGACCTCGCTGATGAATATCAGGGCGAGGTGCTGCTGACGAAGGATATCCCCCAACTCTCAACAGCCAACTCTCAACAGCCAATAGCCAACTGCCTCAAGCCCTCCGACCGTTTCATCCTCCTCTACACCAGCGGTTCCACGGGTGTGCCTAAGGGCTGCCAGCTGACACACGGCAATCTCGTCTGTTTCTGCCATTGGTATCAGCGTTACTACAGTCTGAAGCCTGGGCATAACGTGGCCGCTTACGCAAGTTACGGCTTCGACGCATGTATGATGGATCTGTATCCTGCCTTGACCTGTGGTGCTTCGGTATATATCATCCCCGAGGAACTGCGTCTCGACCTCATAGCCCTCAATGACTACTTCGAACAGAACAAGATTACTCATTCGTTTATGACCACGCAGGTGGGCTATCAGTTTGGCACAAGCATTGAGAACCACTCGCTGCTTCACCTCTCAACGGGTGGTGAGAAGTTGGCATCTCTGGCTCCGCCAACCGGCTATGAATTCCATAATGCATACGGACCGACAGAATGTACTATCTTCACGACCACCTATACAGTAGATAAGAAGTTGAAGGAGATACCTATCGGCAAGCCTCTCGACAACATGCGTCTGTATATTGTCGATCAGCAGGGACACCGTCTGCCTATAGGTGCTGCCGGAGAATTGTGGATTAGCGGTCCACAGGTGTCTCTCGGTTATCTGAACCGTCCGGAAAAGACGGCAGAGGTGTTTATCGACAACCCCTTCGTAACTGATGATCATAAATATTCTCGCTGCTACCGCACCGGTGACATTGTGCGCTACCTGCCCTCGGGCGACATCCAGTTCGTAGGCCGTCAGGACGGGCAGGTGAAAATCCGCGGCTTCCGCATCGAACTCAAGGAAGTCGAGGCCATCATCCGTGAGTTCCCCGGCATCAAGGACGCCACCGTGCAGGCCTTCGACGAGGATGGCGGAGGCAAGTTCATCGCGGCCTACATCGTCAGTGACGAGCAAGTAGATATCGAGGCCCTGAACAACTTCATCCTCGACCAGAAGCCACCCTACATGGTGCCTGCCGTGACGATGCAGATTGACGCTATCCCGCTGAACCAGAACCAGAAGGTGAACAAGCGGGCCCTGCCGAAGCCCGTTCTGTCGGTTGCGACTGAGTCGCAACAAGCAGTACAAGCTCCTCTCAATGTGCTGGAGCAGGAAATCCACGGCATCATCGCCAAGATCATCAACACCGAGGACTTCGGCCTGACGACGGTGCTGGGCTATGTCGGCCTGACATCCATCATGGCCATCAAGCTGGCTATCCAGATCAACAAGCGCTTCGGCGTTGCCCTGGAGTCGAAGTCCCTGGCCAAGACGGGGACACTGCAGAGCATCGAGAACGAGATTCTCAACCATCTCCTCAATGCCCCCGCGACGGCAGCAGGGGCTACCGCTGCCGCTCTGCCGTTAGGCACCGGTCAGGTTACAGACGTTCCGCTCTCCTACGCACAAATCGGCGTCTATGTCGATTGCGTGAAGCAACCCACATCCACGGTGTACAATATCCCGGCGCTCATCCGCTTCCCGAAAGACACCGACGTGGAGCTGCTGGCCCGCTCCATTGAAACGCTCATCAACGCGCATCCGCAGTTCAAGGTGCACTTTGACACGCGAGGCAGTGAGATTGTGCAAATCATGGATCCCAACCAGCCCGTTGACATCAGACAGAGTCGCCTAAGCAGCGCCGAAATGGAGAAATACAAGGTGGATTTTGTCAAGCCCTTTAACCTGAGACAAGGACCCCTGTATCGCATGGAGATTGTCACCACCGAACAGGATATCTGCCTCTTGGCCGACGTTCATCACCTGATTTTCGACGGCGGCTCACTAGATGTGTTCATGAACCAGCTGTGCGACCTCATGAACGCTCGTGAGATAGAACCCGAGGCCTTCAGCTACGCCGACTTCGTCGCCGATGAGAAAGCCGCTGAGAACTCGCCGAGCTACCAGGAGGCCAAGGATTTCTTCAACGAAAGACTGGGGAAGGTAGAGGGCGTCACCGAGGTGCCCTCAGACCTGACCAATCCCATGGAGCAGGGCACCACCAGCGAGGTCTTCTGCAGGATGAACTTCGCTGCTGTCGAGGACTTCTGCAAGAAGAACAATCTTGCGCCCTCGCATCTCACGCTCGCTGCCGTTTTCTACACGCTGTCGCGCTTCACCAACAACGAGCAGATCTGCATCACCACCATCTCCGGAGGCCGCAGCGACCTGCGCATAAGCAATACCACAGGAATGTTCGTCAACACGCTGGCATTGAGCGCACAGATTGACGACCAGAGCGTGATGGACTTCCTGAAAGAGACCGGCAAGAACTTCGACGATACGCTCAGCCACGAGAAATATCCCTTCTCGCAGATTGCCAATGACTACGACCTCTCGGCCGAGATTATGTTTGCCTATCAGATGGGCGTCATTGACCACTATATCGTCAATGGCAAGGAGCTGGAGATAGAGTCGCTGGAGCTGAACACACCCAAGTTCCGCATAGCCTTCTATATCCAAGAGAAAAACGGCGTGCCCGGCGTGCTCGTGGAGTACGACAACGGGCGCTACAGCCCGCAGCTGATGGAGAGCATGGCGCAGTCGGTCTGCAATGCCGTCGAGGCCTTCATCCGTCAGCCGGAAGTGGCTCTGAAGAGCGTTTCGCTGCTCGATGCACAGCAGACGACGTTGCTTGACAGCTTCAACGATACCGAGGTGCCCTACGACGACACCCAGACAGTCGTATCGCTGTTCCGTCGTCAGGTACAGTTGACACCAGACAACATGGCTGTTGTCTATCACGACAACAAATACACCTATCGCGAGGCGGACGACCTGTCGGAGCGCATCGCATCACTTCTCGTTGGCAAGGGGCTTGGCAAAGAGGATGTGGTATCAATTATCATTCCTCGTTGCGAATGGATGCCCATTGCAGCACTTGGTGTGATGAAGGCAGGATGTGCTTACCAGCCACTCGACCCAAGCTATCCGCAGGAGCGCTTGAACTTCATGATTAAGGACGCAGCCGCCAAACTGCTCATCGCTGACGAGTCATTGCGCGACCTGGTGAGCGAATACGACGGCGAGGTGCTGCTGACGAAGGACATCAAGCAGTTGCCGGTAGCCAGCAAGCCCGTAGATGTCACACCTGACCCCGCTGACCTGTACATCCTCCTCTATACTTCGGGATCAACAGGGCTGCCAAAGGGCTGCCAGCTGGAGCATCACAACCTGGCAGCGTTCTGCCATTGGTATCAGCGTCGCTTTGAGCTGAAAGCAGAACATCATGTATCATGCTATGCAAGCTACGGCTTCGACTGCTGCATGATGGACCTTTACCCTGCACTGACCTGTGGCGCCTGCGTATATATCATAGGTGACGACATCCGCTTGACCTTGCCTGAGGTGAATGCTTACTTCGAGGAGAACCACATCACCCACTCATTTATGACTACGCAGGTGGCATATCAGTTCGCTACCAACTATGACAACCACTCGCTGTTGCACTTGATTGCAGCAGGTGAGAAGCTGGCATCGCTGGCGCCTCCAAAGAACTTCAAGATGCACAACGGCTATGGACCGACGGAGGGGACTATCCTCATCACAGAGTATGAAGTGGATAAGGAACTGAAGGATATTCCAGTGGGCAAACCGTTGGACAACTCGCGCCTGTATATCGTTGACAAGCAGTTCAACCGTCTGCCACTGGGTGCATTAGGCGAGCTGTGGATTAGCGGTCCTCACGTCACCAGAAGCTACCTCAACCGTCCGGAAAAGACTGCTGAAGTATATATCAATAATCCGTTCAGTGACGATCCTAAGTTCTCGCGTATCTATCGCACCGGTGACATCGTACGCTATCAGCCCGACGGGAACATCCAGTTCGTGGGGCGTAAGGACGGACAGGTGAAGATACGCGGATTCCGCATCGAGATGAAGGAGGTGGAGGCTGTCATACGACAGTATCCTGGCATCAAGGATGCCACCGTTCAGGCCTTCGACTACGAGAACGGCGGCAAGTTCATCGCGGCCTACATCGTCAGCGATGAGTCCGTGGACATCAAGGACCTGAACGCCTTCATAGGCAAGCAGAAACCGCCTTATATGATTCCGGCGGCTACGATGCAGATTGATGCTATCCCGCTGAACCAGAACCAGAAGGTGAACCGCAAGGCGCTGCCGGCTCCCGTGATTCAGGCTGCCGACCACGAATATGTGGAGCCTGCTAACGACACCGAGAAGCTTTTCTGTAAGATTTTCAGTGATGTCCTGTCATTGGACAAGATTGGCGCCACTGACAACTTCTTCGAGCTGGGCGGCACATCGCTGATGGTGACAAAGGTCATCATAGAGGCCGACAAGGCCGGGCATCATGTGGCTTACGGCGATGTCTTCCCGCATCCTACACCGCGTCTGCTGGCACAGTTTGTGACGGGCGAGGCACCTGTGGAGATAACCGACGAGGAGGTGACGAACTTCGACTACAGCGGCATCGATGCCATCCTGCAGAGGAACACCGTGGACACGTTCCTCAAGGGTGAGCGCCAGCCGCTGGGCAATGTCCTTCTCACCGGCGCTACCGGCTACCTCGGCATCCATGTGCTGCGCGAACTCATTGAGTCCGATGCGACCACCATCACCTGCTTCGTCCGCGGCAAGGACCAGGCTGCTGCCGAGCATCGCCTGAAGAACTTGCTGTTCTACTACTTCGAGACATCGTACAAGGAACTCTTCGGCAGCCGTCTCTTCGTGGTGAATGGCGATGTGACGCAGGACATGACAAGCATCCTGCCGGAGGGACATCCCGCCATCGACACAGTCTTCAACTGTGCTGCCAACGTGAAACACTTCTCCAAGGGCACAGACATCGAAGACGTGAACATCGGCGGCGCACAGCGCTGTGTGGAATTCTGCCTGAAGGCCGGCGCCCGACTCGTGCACGTCTCCACCACCTCCGTGGGCGATATATGGATTGACCGTGGCGACGGGAAGCAAGTACCCAACCTCGACGAGCGCAAGCTGTGGTTCGGACAGTTCCTCGACAACCGTTACATCCACTCCAAGTTCCTCGCAGAGCGTGTGGTGCTGGACGCTGTCGCACACCACGGCCTCAGTGCCAAGGTGATGCGCGTGGGGAATCTCGCACCGCGCAGCTACGATGGTGAGTTCCAGGTTAACTTCAACAGCAACAGCTACATGGGCCGCCTCAAGGTGTTCTACACCCTCGGTTGCTGCCCCTACAACAGCTACGACGAGCTGACCGAGCTGTCGCCCATCGACGAGACCGCCAAGGCCGTCGTGCTCCTCGCTTCTTCGCCCAAGGACTGCACGGTGTTCCAACCCTTCAATAACCATACCGAGTTGTTGGGCGACGTGCTACGCCTCATGAGCAAAGTCGGCAATGAGATTCGCTTTGTGGAAGCAGACCAGTTCGAGCAGACCATCGCCGTAGCCGGACAAGACCCTGAGAAGGCTAAACTGCTCTCGGCCATGCTCGCCTATCAAGACATGGTGCACGGCCAGAAGGCTGTCTTCGTGGAGCGCGACAACCGCTACACCTGCTCCGTACTCCACCGCCTTGGCTTCCGCTGGAGCGACACCTCGTGGGACTATGTAGAACGTATGCTAACCGCCATCGCTGGATTCGGATTCTTTGAGTAATCACAAAAAAATGACTATAGAAGAGAAAAAAGGATTTAACATCCAGTTCTGGCGTTTCTTGTGGGCTGCCATCCTCATTGGGCTGTCTGGCTGTTTGGGGAAACCACGCGCTGGATAGAATCGACCAACGACTACACCACACAAGTCCTCTATCGCCTCGGCTTCCAGTGGCCGCCCACTGCTGCCGACTACGTCCACCGCTTCGTAGATACCATCGTGGGCTTCGACTTCTTCAAGGTTTAAGTTGCGTTTCTGACGAAGCATGGTCTTATGGCATTTGCCACATGTGGCAAAAACCATAAGACCATGCTCTTACGGACGTAAGACTGCATCCTTATGGCTGTAAGGATGCAGTCGTCTTTTCATTCTTTTGCAAGATTTATTTTCGCGACAGTATTTCTGAGACTTAGATCAGATACTGACTGCTGATGCTCTCGTTGTCCACGACGCGGCGGATGGTTTCTGCGATGAGGTCGGCAATGGAGATTTGCTTGACCTTGGCGCAGCGGTTGCTGTAGGGGATGGAGTCGGTGAAGACAATTTCCTCGAGCTGGCTGTTCTGCACGCGCTCGCTGGCGGAACCGCTCATGACACAGTGGCTGGCGACAGCGCGGACGCTGCGGGCACCGTTCTCAATCATCAGGTCGGCAGCCTTGGTGATGGTGCCGGCGGTATCGACCATGTCATCGACGAGGACCACGTCGGCATCGGTGACATCACCGATGATTTGCATGGAGGCGACGACATTGGGACGGGGACGCGTCTTGTTGCAGAGCACAAGCGGACAACCGAAATACTTGGAATAGGCGGAGGCGCGCTTGGAACCGCCCACGTCGGGGGTGGCGATGACGAGGTTCTTGAGCTTGAGGCTCTCGATATAAGGGAGCAGTACGCTTGAGGCGTAGAGATGGTCCACGGGGACATTGAAGAAGCCTTGTTCCTGATCAGCGTGCAAGTCCATGGTGATGAGGCGGTTGATGCCGGCCACGGAGAGCATGTCGGCCACGAGCTTGGCACCGATGGCCACGCGGGGCTTGTCCTTGCGGTCTTGACGTGCCCATCCGAAGTAGGGGATGACAGCGTTGATGCTGCGTGCGGAGGCGCGCTTGGCAGCGTCAATCATCAGGAGCAGTTCCATGAGGTTGTCGCTGTTGGGGAAGGTGCTCTGCACGAGGAAGACGTCGCGGCCGCGGATGCTTTCTTCGTAGCTCACGCTGAACTCGCCGTCGGCGAAACGTGTGATGTTAATCTGGCCTTGGGGCACGCCGAGACTGTTGCAGATTTTTTCGGTGAGGTACTGGGTGGCGGTGCCGGAGAAGACGAGGAAGGATGACATGGGGGAGGAGGTTTATGGTTGAGGGTTTATGGTTGAGGGTTCTTTTTATTCGTTCAAAAGTTCAAGAGTTCAAGAGTTCAAGATGTTGAACTTACTCGGCGGCTTTGCGGAGTTTGCGGAAGTGTGCGATGACCTCTTTGTAGTCGAGGCCGGAGTGGATGTTGAAGCGCGTCCAAAGGTCGCCGAGGATGACGGCACCGCCGAAGCCGTAGTCGGAGAGCAACGGGAGTGTATCGCTGTTGACGCCGCCGGCAGCCATCACCTTGCGGTCGATGAGTCCTGCGCGCGTGGCATCGTGCAGCTGCACTGGGGTGTAGGCGGCGTGGCGGTTGGGGTAGGTGATGCTGTCGAAGATGGGGGAGAGGAACACGTAGTCAAGGTCGCGCCGCTGTTGCAGTTCTTCCAGAGAGTGGCAGGAGCGGCTGCGGGTGCCGTGGTAGTTCTGCGGCAGGTTGTTGTGTTTCTCGGAGAGGTGAACGCCGCGGAGGTTGAACTCATCGACGAGGTAGAAATGGTCGTGCACCACGATGCGGTTGTGCCATTGCTGCGGGATGAGCGTGAGCAGGCGTTCGGAGTATATCGGTTCGGTATCGGGCTTGCGCAGATGGAACAGGTCAAGTCCTTCCTCGAAAAGGGCTGAGATGATGGTGTCTTCTTCAACGAAGAAGTCGGGGGTAGAAAGCAAGATGAGTTTCATGACTCTTTGTTTTTCGAGGGCAAATGTACGGCTTTTTATTGACATAAACGAAGAAAAGCGCGAAAGAATGCGCGCTTTTCTCCTTTTTTAATAACCTTTAATAAGTGTTTGTCTAATAGCCGAAGATGTCCTCGAGAGTGACGCGGCGTACGGGGCCTATCTGTTGGAGGGCTGCTATGTCGAGCTCTTTCTCATTTCCGAGGATGGCGATGCGGCGCGGTTTGCGGGCCATACGCTCATTGGCGAAGCGCACGACATCGTCGAGGGTGATGTTGGGCAGAGCGTTGTATATGCGCTCGTTGATGTCGTAGTCGATGCCGCGCTCCTGTGCTGCCAGCCAGGCGTTGAGGACGCCGGCGCGCGTGGTGCGCTGTGCTGCGAGCTGCTTCGTGAGGCTCTGCTTGGCGATGTCGAAGGCGCTTTGGCTCTGCGGGATGCTGTCGAGGATGAGGTTGAAGGTGTGGATGCAGTCCATCATCTTGTCGTTCTGCGTGATGATGAAGGTGTAGCTGGTCTCCGGATGTCCCTTGCGATCGGGCGCTTCGTCGTAGTAGGCACCGGCGCTGTAGGCGAGGGCACGGCTCTCACGCAGCTCCTGGAAGACGATGCCGTTCATGCCGCTGCCGAAGTACTCGTTGTAGAGCGCTGCCACAGGCATCTGATCCACCTGCCATGGCATGAGGTCGTTGTGGATGGCGGTCATATAGATGTTCTTGGCGTCATAGGGCGCGATGATAATCTCGGGAGCTACGGTCTGCTGCTCCTGATAGTCCTCAAAGGCGGGAGCCGGCAGCAGGGTGGCGGGCAGGGTGTGGTCTTCGGCAAGGAGTGCCGTGAGGTCGCTTTGGCTGCGCGGGCCGTAGTAGAGGACGGTGTGCTGGTAGGAGGTGAGCGTGTGGATGAGGTCGATGAGCGTCTGAGGATTGGTGGTGGCGAGTTGTGCGGCGGTGGGGAGGTTGCGCTGGGCATTGCGCTCACCATAACTATTATATGCGCGCAGGCGCGAGAAGCATACTTGCTGCTCCAGCTTGGCGTCGGCCTGAGCCTTGGCGACGTTCATGACATAGGCCTGATAGGCATCGGAATCCGCCTGCACATGGGCCAGCACTTTCTCTGCGAGGGCGAGGGCTTCGGGCAGGTTCTCGTCGAGGCCGGAGAGGAGAATGGAGGTCTGATAGGGACCTGTGTAGATTCCGAAGTTGCAGGCGAGACTGTAGAAGCGCTGCTGCACTTGCTCGGCAGTGAGGCTGTCGGTGCCGAGAAGGTCGATATAGTCGCTGGCAGCATCGAGCAGCGGGTTGGCACAGGTGCCGAAGGGCAAGCGGAATGTGAGGTTGAAGATACCGTTCTCGGTGTTCTGCTTATAGGCCAGTGGTAGGTCGTGTGCTGTGGTGCCTACGGTGAGGTCTGTGTTGAAATCCACGAAGCGCGGTTGGATGGGTTCCACTTCGGTGTTCTGTATCTCCTCCACGAAGGCGCTCATCTCGTTGCGGTTAGCAGGGATGGGGGTGATGGCGGGCTTGTCGATTTTCTTGATGTTGGGATCTTCGCCCTGGCGCTTGAAGACGGTGACGAAGTTGTCGGTCAGGTGGCGCTGTGCGAAGGCTACGATGTCTTCCTTGGTGAGAGCAGCGATGCGGTCTATACGGCCTACGCACTCTTTCCAGTCGATGCCGTTGATGAACGAGCGTTCAAACATAGATGTGCGTGCGCGGTTATTCTCGAGTGAGCGCATCTCGTTGAGCTTCATGTTATTGATGATAGCTTGCAGGATGTCATCGGGGAAGTCGCCGCTCTTCAGCTTGTTGAGCTCAGCCACAAGCAGGTCGCGGCACTCTTCGAGCGTCTGACCCTCGCGTGGCGAACCGCCCATGAAGAAGATGCTGTGGTCACAGAGCTGGTAGTCGCCGGCCCAAGCTTCGAGCATCGTCATCTTCTGGTTGATGTCGAGGTCGATGAGGCCCGCACGGCCGTTGGAGAGCACTTCGCTGATGAGTGAGAGGGTGTCGCAGGCGGCATCCTTGGCACCGGGGAAGGCCCAGCCGAGATAGAGAGATTCTGCGTTGAGACCTACGACGGTGGTGTCCACAGGAACTGTTAACGCGGGTACAGCGTCGTACTCAGGACGCTTGCAGTCGGGGTTCGGCTGCCAGTCGCCAAAGTATTTCTCGAGGATGGCGATGGTCTTGTCGGGGTCGAAATCGCCCGACATGAAGATGGCGACATTGTTCGGGCAGTAGTAGTTCTTGAAATAGTTCTTGATGTTCGTGATGCTCGGGTTCTTCAGGTGCTCCTGTGTGCCGATGGTGGTCTGTGTGCCGTAGGGGTGGTTGGGGAAGAGCTTGTAGAGCAGGGCGTTGAGCATCTTCTCGCTGTCATCGCTCAGGTAAAGGTTATACTCCTCATACACGGCCTCCAGTTCAGTGTGGAAGCCGCGGATGACCATGTTCTGGAAGCGGTCGGCCTGGATGCGGGCCCAGTTCTCAATCTCGTTGGACGGGATATTCTCTACATAGACCGTTTGGTCGAAGCTCGTGTAGGCGTTGGTGCCGTCGGAGCCGATGAGGGCCATCAGCTTGTCATACTCGTTGGGGATGTTGTACTTCGCAGCGAGCTGGCTGACGCTGTCAATCTCATGGTAGGCCGCGCGGCGTGCTTCGGGATCGGTCAGCTGGCGGTAAGCCTCGAAGCGCTGCTCGATCTCGTCGAGCAGGGGGGCCTCGGCTGTGCTGTCGGTGGTGCCGAACTGTTTGGTACCCTTGAACATCAGGTGTTCAAGATAGTGTGCCAGACCAGTGGTCTCGGCGGGGTCGTTGCGTGAGCCGGTGCGCACAGCGATGTTAGCCTGGATGCGCGGCTCGTCTTGGTTCACGGAGAGATAGACCTTGAGTCCGTTCTTGAGCGTGTAAATGCGTGTCTGCATGGGGTCGCCCTTCACGCTCTCATAGTCGTGGCCCTTGCAGCCTGCAAGGCTCAGCACAATGATAGCCGCCGCGGCGGCAATGAGATAGAATCGTTTCATGATGGATGAATGGTTATTTGGTGTAGTATTATTCTCGGCAAAGGTAGTGATAATCTGTATAAAGTGTCACGACGAAGGGGCATACTATACAAAGAAGAGAAGCTTTTAATCCTTTTTAACTAACACAGAGCAAGTCGTTTCGCGATAAAGCAGTATTTTTGCAAACAAAACGTACGAGATGACAGACATTATTCTATCCACATTCCTGAGCCTTTTTGCCCTCTTCGGCAAGGAGGAACAGGTCGATGAGACACGGGCTAAGCGGATGCTCGTGAGCTATCTGCGCCACCACCTCGGCATCCGCAACGTAGATTTCTACCTGGATTTCTACAGCGATATGCGTAGCGCCTATGAGATGACCGAAGGATTGGATACACAAGCCGTGGCAGCTACCATCTGCGAGAACTTGCACGGAAAGATACGAGCTGCCGAGGAGGCGCTGCTGCTGCTGCGACTCATGGAGTTCTGCGGCACTGAAGGCGGAAGCGTGGAGGCCATATTCCGCGTGGTGGCTGACAAGTTCGGTGTCAGCGATGACGTGTTCCGTGACTTCACAGATTTTGTGCGTGGAACCCCCACGGAGCACGTTCTCATCCATAAGCTCCCTGGCTATCAGGGGGCGCTGAAGACGCTGCTGAATCCAGAGACGGGTTCCTTGCTCTTCACGTATCTGGGTGATGACACGGTGCTGTTGAATGATGTCCCTGTGCTTGCGGGTTCCTATCAAGTGTGGCTACAGAGCAGCGTGCTGAAGGCCCACGACGGCCATCCTGTATATTACTCCACGATACTTGAAGCCCACCATCGTCGCATCGGAAAGAAGGGCGAGAGTGTGCACCAGGTGGAGTTCTGCGGGCGCGACCTGAATTTCCGCTTCCCGGGTAGCGACAATGGTCTCCACGACCTCAGCTTCACCCTTCGCAGCGGCGAGCTATTGGCTATCATGGGCGGCTCGGGAACCGGTAAGACGACATTACTCTCCATTCTGAACGGCACGCTTATGCCGCAGGAAGGAACCCTCACAATCAATGGTCACGATATCACGGAGCCTGCTGCCAAAAGCCTCATCGGCTATGTGCCGCAGGACGACCTGCTCATTGAGGAGCTCACCGTGTACCAGAACCTGTGGTACACCGCCAAGCTCTGTTTCGAGGGCATGACGGACGAGGAACTTGACAAACGCGTGATGAAGACTCTCAAGGATTTGGGCCTTGATGCATCGCGCGACTTAAAAGTCGGTTCCGCCATCAACAAGTTTATCTCAGGTGGTCAGCGCAAACGCCTGAACATCGCCTTGGAGCTGATTCGTGAGCCGGCGGTGCTGTTCCTGGATGAGCCCACTTCGGGACTCTCTTCGGCCGACACTGAGAAAGTCATCAACCTGCTCAAGGAGCAGACGTTCAAGGGCAAGCTCATCGTGGTGAATATCCACCAACCGTCGAGCGATGTATATAAGCTTTTCGACCGTCTCTGGCTGCTCGACCGCGGCGGGTACCCTGTCTTTGACGGTAACCCCATCGACGCCATCACCTATTTCAAGGAGGCTGCCGACTATGCGGATGCCGAGACGAGCGCTTGCCCCACGTGCGGCAATGTCAACCCCGAAATCGTGCTGAATATCATTGATGAGAAATCGCTCACGAGTAGCGGTGAGATTTCCGACGAACGCAAGATGACACCGCAGGAATGGCATGAGCTGTACCTGCGACACCGTCCTGAACAGCCGAAGGTGGCTGTGGGAACTGTGCCGCCGTCGGATCAGAAGAAGCCGGGCGTGGTGAAGCAGTTCCTTATCTTCCTCAGGCGTAATCTGCGCACGAAGGCCACCAACCTGCAGTACCTGCTTATCACGCTGTTGGAGGCTCCGCTACTTGCGCTCGTCTGTGCCTTCCTCACACGATATGCACCTCCGGAAGGCTACAGTGTGATGAACAACAAGAACCTCGTCAGCTACTTCTTCATGGCCGTCATCGTGGCCACGTTCATCGGCATGAGTGGCAGCGCTGAGGAGATTTTCAAAGACCGTGCATTGCTGAAGCGTGAGAAGTTCCTGCACCTGTCCTACGGTAGCTACATCTGGTCGAAGATAGTCTATATGGCGGGCGTCTCGCTGTTGCAGACATTCCTGTTCGTACTCATCGGCAATGCCATCATGGGATTGCACGGGCTGTTCTGGGTGTGGTGGCTTATCCTCTTCGTGACGGCATTCTTGTCGAACCTCATCGGCCTCTTGCTGTCGCAGACCTTGAACTCCATCGTGGCTATCTACATCACGATTCCGATGCTGCTGATACCGCAGATACTGCTGTGCGGACTGGTCGTCAGCTTCTCTGACCTGACACCGCGTAGCCATACGGGTAATGTGCCCATCGTGGGTGATGTTATCCCTTCGCGTTGGGCCTATGAAGCACTGGCCGTGACGCAGTTTTCAGATAATGACTACGAACAGCCGTTTTTCGCCACCGACCGCGAGAAGTATGAGGCGCAGTTCTATAATCTGGGCTTCCTCAATGAGATGCAGTCGCAGCTGGAGACGCTGAAAGACGAGCGCAAGCGCGGCGTGGAGGAGAATCCACAGCATATCGCAGTGATACGTCGCAACTTGCCCATCATCACAGCTTACTGCGAGATGGAACCTTACGCTGGCGATTACGACGTCGTCTCGCTTTATGATTACATGAAGGATGCCGAGCGAATCCTCGTTAAGCGTGCCAACAAGGCGACGCTGGCCTGCGACCGCATGATGTCTGCGTTCTTGCGCGACAATGGCAAGGAGGCAATGCTCGAACTCAAACGACAGAACTACAACATCAAGTTAGAGGAGTTCGTAGTTGGGGCTGACAACGGACAATTCGTTGATGTCATCGACGATGCCATTGTGCCGCGTGTCGGACAAGTCTATCTCACACCTAGAAACCGTTGCGGCCGTACTCCCTTCTACAGCTGCGAAAAGCGCCTTGGCGACTGGCATATCAAGACGTTGTGGTTCAACGTGGGCGTGCTCCTGCTCATGAGCATCTTCCTGACAGTCATCCTGCTCCTTGATGTGCCGGAACGGCTGCGGAAATCATGAGTGTAAGCACACATCCCAGCAAAATTGATTGGCGATATGGAAAAAAATCCCCTCAGTTTTGGCTGAATGAGTAGAATGCACTACCTTTGCATAAAATACAAGGACATATCATCTTCAAACATCAAAAAAACAATGAAGAAATTATCATTTTTCGCTGTGGCTTTGGCCGCAATGGCTTTCGCAGCTTGCGGAGGCAACAAGAGTGCTCAGACAGAGGAGAACTCAGACTCTCTCGTCGTCTTTGAGCAGCAGCAGATTGAGGCTGCCATCAAGATGAACTTCGACAGCCTTGCCGCTGAGGTGGCACGCCTGAAGCAGCTCCCTGTGGTGCAGAAGAACGGCATGATTGTGCTGACCGACGAGGAGAAGCAGGTGCGTCCACACTATCTGTTGGACCTCTCCGTAGCCGAAGAGGCAATGACATTGGCTGAGGAGTACCGCGTACTCAGCGCTCTCGAAGTGGACAAGGAAGTAGCTGCACTCTATGACCTCCCCATGGAAGGCTACGACAAGGCTATTGCCAAGTTGGTGGCTGACATCAACGACCCCTCTTTCAAGGTTCTCGACAGCGAGTATAGCATCTATGAGTCTTCGCAGATGTTGTATGACGCCATGAACGAAAATGGTCGCATCAACTTCTACTGGCAGATTGTTTCCGCCTCTCTCGTGGAGCAGCTTTACATCATCTCCCAGAATGCTGACAAGTTCTTGGCTTCCTTCGACGATGATGCCGCTAGCAACGTCTCGCTTCGCATCATCCTTATCCAGGACGCCATCAACCGTCTGACAGAGTACGACCCCGAACTCCTGCCCGTGGCTGAGGCTATCGATCCTCTGGTGGTCATCAACGCTACCACTGTTGATGAGTTCAAGAAGCAGATTGTTGAGGCTGGCGACCAGATCGCACAGGCCCGTCAGGCTCTCATCGAGCTGGTTTACTAAGCATCGCTTTTCGAAGCAATTCGGCTAAAGATAATTTTCAGTAAACAACATGAAGAAAGCCCTTCCGCCATGCGGAAGGGCTTTCTTATTGGACGTGCCTGATTGGCTGATGATTACTTCAGCTCAGCGAGGTACTTGATGGTGCGAACCATCTGGCTGGTGTAGCTGTTCTCATTGTCGTACCATGCAACAACCTGTACGAGGGAGTTGCCGTCGCCAATCTTGCTAACCATGGTCTGGTTGGCATCGAAGAGAGAACCGAACTTCATGCCGATGATGTCGCTGGAAACCAGCTTCTCCTCGGTGTAGCCGAAGCTCTCGTTCTGAGCAGCCTTCATAGCAGCGTTGATGCCCTCAACAGTAACCTCACCCTTCACAACAGCGTGCAGGATAGTGGTGGAACCGGTGGGAGTCGGAACGCGCTGAGCAGCGCCGATGAGCTTGCCGTTGAGCTCGGGGATAACAAGACCGATAGCCTTAGCAGCACCGGTGCTGTTGGGAACGATGTTCTGGGCACCGGCACGGGCACGCTGAACATCACCCTTGCGCTGAGGACCGTCGAGAATCATCTGGTCGCCAGTGTAAGCGTGAACGGTGGTCATGATACCGCTCTGGATGGGAGCGAAGTCGTTCAGAGCCTTGGTCATGGGAGCCAGGCAGTTGGTGGTGCAAGAAGCTGCGCTGATCACGGTGTCAGCGGGAGTCAGGGTCTTGTGGTTCACGTTGTAAACGATGGTGGGGAGGTCATTGCCTGCGGGAGCAGAGATAACCACCTTCTTGGCACCAGCGGTCAGGTGAGCAGAAGCCTTCTCCTTGGAAGTATAGAAACCAGTGCACTCCAGAACGACATCAACGTCCAGCTTGCCCCAGGGCAGCTCGGCAGCGTTAGGAATAGCATAGATGGTAATCTTCTTGCCATCGACGCAGATGAAGTCTTCGCCGGCCTCTACAGTGTGCTTGTTCTCGCCGAACTTGCCGCAGAAACCACCCTGAGCGGTGTCATACTTCAGCAGGTGAGCCAGCATCTTGGGGCTGGTGAGGTCGTTGATAGCAACTACTTCATAACCTTCAGCCTCGAACATCTGACGGAAAGCGAGGCGACCAATACGACCGAAGCCGTTAATAGCAACTTTTGTCATTTTCTGTTTTGTTGTTTAATGATTAAAAGAATTTAAAAGAATGGTTGAACAATAGATTTCTTTTTGGATTTTCGGAGCGGTGTCATTTTACCCACAATTACAGTATTCTGCGCTCTTACAAGCGGCAAAAAGCAGTGTCAGGAGCACTAAAAACAGATATTTTAAGGGCTTTTTTGACATTTTCGCTCGTTTTACGCGGCAAAATTACAAAATAAGTTTTATATTCGCGCCATGAAACCCCTAAAATAATCATAAATATGGCAAATTTTATTCAAGAATTCAAGGACTTCGCAATGCGAGGTAACGTGATGGACATGGCAGTCGGTGTTATCATCGGCGGCGCGTTTGGTAAAATCGTTTCTTCTCTGGTGGACGATGTGCTGATGCCACTTGTGGGAATGGTGACGGGCAATGTGGATTTCACGACTCTGGCATTCCAAATTGGCGAAGGGGAAGGAGCTGCTGTGCTGAAGTATGGTAACTTCATCCAGAACACCATCGACTTCCTAATTGTGGCTTTCTGCATCTTCTGCATGATTAAGGCCATCAATGCAGCTACGAAGAAGAAGGAAGCTGCTCCCGAAGAGCCTGCAGCACCCGCTGGCCCGACACAGGAAGAATTGCTTGCTGAAATCCGCGACTTGCTGGCTAAGAAGTAAGCAAGGGTAGGAGAGCGATGCCCTCGCGCGCGTTCCTATTTATATTATAGAACCCTGTTGACAATGTGTCAGCAGGGTTTTCTCAATTCCAGTCGGTGGGTGATGCCGTGGGGCAGCTCATCATCGTAGTGTGAGACGATGATGAGCGTCACTTCCGGCGATGAGCAATAGTCCTCGATGATGCGCGTGGCGAGCAGGCGTCGGTAGTCGTCGAGGCCGTGGAAAGGCTCATCGAGGATGAGCAAGTCGGGCGATTTCACGAAGGCGCGTGCGAGCAGACACATGCGTTGTTCACCGCTGCTGATCTGCAAGAAGGGGCGGTCGGCAAGTGTCTCGATGCCGAAGCGGCGCATCCATTCGATGCACACCTCGCGCTGTTCGGGGCGGGGCCTTACATAGAGCCCGACGCTGTCATGGAGTCCGCTGGCGACGATGTCGATGGAGGGTAGGTTCTTCTGATAAGCTCGATGCATCTCGGGACTGACATAGCCGATGTGCCGCTTGATATCCCAAATGCTCTCGCCTGTGCCGCGCCGACGGCCGAAGATTTCGATGTCGCAGGCGTATGCTTGTGGGTTATCGGCGCAGACAAGGCTCAGAAGCGTTGATTTGCCTGAACCGTTCTTGCCCGTAAGAGCCCAGTGTTCACCTCGATGTACAGTCCATGAAAGGTCGTTAAGGATGGTGTGCGAGCCGTAGCTGATGGTGACGTGGGAGAAGCGAAGGATTGTATGAGTGAAAAGTGAAGGAGTGAAAAGTGAAAAATTCGTTTTACTATTGCCGGTCGAAGATGATTGCTCTTCAGCGGATTCCGGTAATGTGTATTTTTCATTTTCCAATTTCCCATTTTTCATTTCTATCACATTCGTGATAAAGTTGGGAATGTCTTTCTTGCGGCTTACTACCAGGATGACTTGCAGCCCTTCTTCGCGAATCAGCTGTTCGAGCGTGTCGCGTAGCTGCTGGCGTGCTTCTGTGTCGAGCCCGATGAAAGGGTTGTCGAGAATGAGCAGACGGGGCTTAGAGGCTAGAGCCTGTTGAAGCTGGTACTTGCGTAGCTCGCCGCTGGAGAGGCTGATGAGTGGCTGGCCGTTGACCATCGGCGTGTCCTCGTCGATGTCATGCTGGTTCCAGCGTTGTTGCAGGTAGTAGCTGACATCGCTGTCACCATAGCTGTCTCGGAAAGATAGAATCTTGATGTTCTCGCTGACGAGACGATGGTTGGCATCGCCAAAGTCGTAGCGTACCTCATTGCCGTAGAGCAGTGGCCAACGTCCTGTGAGGATTTCCACTAAGCGTGTCTTTCCCGAACCGTTAGGCCCAAGAATGGCCACTTGCTCACCCTCGTAGATATCGAGCGTGACGGGCTCCGCCATCCTGTGCTCTGGATGGCGTGGTACTCCGTTTTCTATATGTATTACTGATCGTTTCACCACTTCGTTGTCTGACCTTTCAGCCTTCCAGGCCGTGAATCTTATCTTTGTTTTTGCGTGCGAACTCCTTCCATGATTTGGCACCTCCGGCAACTGTCGGACGGGAACTCTCAATGAAATGGCAGTAGGCGGCAGCGAGTCCGTCGGTGGCGTCGAGCCACGGGAGCATCGCATCCTCAGGAATCTTCAGCATCTGCTTGAGCATATAGGCCACCTGTTCCTTGGAGGCTCCCCCCTGACCTGTGATGGCCATCTTGATCTGCATTGGGGCATATTCGTGGATGGGCACCTGCCGGCTGATGGCTGCGGCCATAGCTACGCCCTGGGCGCGCCCCAACTTCAGCATCGACTGCACATTCTTTCCAAAAAATGGGGCCTCAATGGCCACCTCGTCAGGAAGATAACTCTCGATGATACCTGTAATGCGCTCGAAGATACGTCCTAATTTCAGGTAGTGGTCGGCGTACTTGCGCAGGTCGATGACACCCATAGTCACCATCTCCGCTTTGCGGCCGGTGACCTTGATGACACCGTAGCCCATAATCGTCGTGCCAGGGTCAATACCTAATATGATGCGTTCGGACGGCTTATTCTCCATTCGTCATTCTCCATTCTCCATTCGTCATTCGTCATTCGTCATTCGTCATTCTTTACTCCTCCGTAATCACTTCCATCATCGTGGAGAAACCAATGATGCGGTTGTCGAAAGTCTTCAACAACTCTTCGCCCAGTCGCTTGCCCTGCTTGACGAACCAATAATGGAGGCGGGCGGTGCTTTCGACCTCAAACTGCAGGGCGAAGCATTCCGTGCCCTCCTCCTTATGTGAGAGGATTCGGGAGAGGCGCCCGTTGTTCATGTGTCCGAATTCGCGCACCTGAGGTAGCATCACCTCATGCACCCAGATGACGAAGTTGCGTGCATCTGTTTCGGGCATCTGATAAGTGGTATTGTAAAGTATCATGGTGCAAAATTAGATATTTCTGCGCACAAAAGGGCGCTTTTCATGCTTTTTTTGATGAATAATTCACGAAAACATATTAAATTTGCACCTGAATAGCGACATAAACTCTCTAAAAACGATAAAAACAATCATGAAGAAAAGCATTCTTGTCCTGCTTTTGATGGCAGGTGTGATGAGTCTCAGCGCTGCTGAACCTCAGAAGACTACCGTGAATGTGGCTGTACAGCAGAACGAAAAACATGCTGACATCAAGTTTGAGACCCTGACCCATGACTTCGGCACGTTCTCTGAAGCAAATCCTGTCGTGAAGTGTGTCTTCACTTTCACTAACGTCGGTGATGCTCCTCTCATCCTCCATCAGGCCATCGCCAGCTGTGGCTGCACGGTTCCCACCTACACGAAAGAGCCTATCAATCCCGGTGCAAGCGGGCAGATTGAAGTGACCTACAACGGAAAGGGTAAGTTCCCTGGACGTTTCACGAAGAAAATCACAGTGCGTTCCAATGCACGAGAGAACAGCGTCGTCAACCTGACTATTACGGGTGAAATGACGAAAGAGTAATGATAGGATATTCCTGGTAACACATATATAATAAGGTGTACATGATGAAACGGTTATTGTTGACATTCGCCGCTGCCCTGTTCGTCATGGGTGCGACGGCTGGATCGAAGGCAAAGAAACAACCAGCGAATCCGTTGGGTGACGGTCAAAGCGACCGAGCCTATTGGGTGGAGTTGGCCTACACAATGGCAGCTCCCGTTCTGGAGAATATGGCCAATGGCACACTCCAGCAGAATATGAAGTTGGAGCTGTCACCCACGTGGGACAACCGTGACAAAAAGGTGGCATACATGGAGTGCTTCGGGCGCCTCATGGCTGGCATCGCACCTTGGTTGACACTGCCCGACGATGATACCCCTGAAGGGTTGAAGCGTAAGCAGCTGCGCGAGTGGGCGTTGAAGGCCTACAAGAACGCCGTCGATCCTGAGAGCCCCGACTATCTCGGTTGGACAAGCGGTGGTCAGACCCTTGTCGATGCCGCCTATGTGGTTGAGAGCTTGTTCCGCGGTTACAAGGCCTTGTGGGAACCCCTTGATTCGCTCACGAAAGCACGTTACATCAAAGAGCTGCAGGGCCTGCGTCGCTATGACCCGCCCTATACCAACTGGCTGCTGTTCTGCGGCATGGAAGAGAGCTTCCTGATGTATGCCGGTGGTCAGTACGATGCCTTCCGCATCAAAATGGCCATGAGCAAGGTGGAGGAGTGGTACATTGGCGATGGCCTTTACAGCGACGGTCCTTCTTTCGCCTTTGACTACTACAATGCCTTTGTCATCCAGCCGATGTATGTGGAGTGCCTGCAGATGGTAGCTGCCAAGCAACCCAACAACACCTATCTGATTCGCTCGCATGGCGACAAGCGCAATGGTGCCAAGAGCCGCTTGGGCGTCGTCACGGAGCGAATGCAGAAGTATGCCGTCATCCTGGAGCGCTTTATCTCTCCCGAAGGCACGTTCCCCGTTGTAGGTCGCTCGATTCCTTATCGTCTCGCTGTGCTGCAACCTTTGGCACAGCTGGCATGGATGAAGCAACTTCCCAAGGAACTCACCAACGGACAGGTGCGCGCCGGCATCACCGCCGTCATGAAACGTATGTTCGAGGGTAAGGGAAAAACCAATTTCACCGAGGATGGCTATCTGACCATCGGTTTCGTGGGTTCACACCCGAATGTGGCTGATTGGTACACCAACAACGGCTCGCTCTACATGACCAGCCTCGCCTTCATGCCCCTTGGCTTGCCCGCCGACGATCCTTTCTGGACGGATGCTCCTGAGAAGTGGACTTCCAAGAAAGCATGGGAAGGTGACGACTTCCCCAAGGACCACAAGTGGAACATCAATCGTCAGCAGTTGTACTGGGAATAATTGCGAGATAAAAAAATCGGGGCGGCTCACATAGGGGCCGCCCCGATTTTGTTTGTTTTCGATGGATTATCTACGCCGTTTCCGTCCCAGACCAAAGACGCTGCGGATAGCAGCTACAGCGCTGAGCCCCATTTGCAGACCGCGATAGATGTTCCATCCGTTCTGCAGCAGGTTGGCGGCGCTTTCCCAGCGGTTACGCGCGGCGGGAATCGGTGCCATAAGCTGGTTGGCCGTCTCCTTGATTTCATTCTGGTTCTCTTCCAGTTTCTGCGTCACGCGTTCTTTCTCCTGTGCAAGGCCTTCCTCAGTGGGTTGGGTGAGGGAAGAGGCCAGCAGCGAGACGATGAACTGGGCCGTGGGAACCACCACCCAAGCCTTACGGTTGACATAGAAGATGAAGGACACGAGCAACAACCCCCCGGCGACGATGGCGAAGCCCAGTACCTCGTTATTCAACAAGGTTCCCAGCCAGTAGGCCAAGGCAAAGCCGGCGAAGAGCAGCACCATGGATCCAACGAGAAGGAGAACTGTACAGAGCAGGATGGCAGAGAACAGGCGCGTCAACACCTGCGCACTGTTGAGGCTTAACAATTCCTTCTGCAGCGTGAGATGGTCCTTCACCTGTTGGAAGAGGTGCGTGAACTGCGAGGTGGTCTGTTCGTTGGTGAGACCCATTATTCAGCGTCTTCAGTGTTGCTGAGTTCCTCGGTGATGTCGCTTACGAGCGCGTCCATTTCCTTGCGGTTGAGGCGGATGCCGCGCTTGCGGAGAGCTTCAGCGATACGTTCGCGGGTGTCAGCACCCTTCTCAGGAGCCAAAAGAATACCGGCAGCAGCTCCTACCAGAGCACCACCGATGAAAGTGATGAAATAGTTGAGTGTTTTCATTGTGATAAATATTTTAAAGGGTTAGTAAATTTGTCATTCGACAGTGCAAATATAGTGTTTTTTTCTTCTAATTCAGCGTTTTTATGCGAGAAAAATGAAAAAATGAGGAATAAACGCTTGATTTTAACATTTTTTTTGTATCAAAGTCCATTATGTATTACACTTTTGTTGTATCTTTGTCGCGAAAATAATTGTTCAATTTAAAAAGGAGTATAAAAGTAATGAAAAACTATTTTCTTTTGGGCGCTGCCGTATGTGTAGCCGTTTCTATGGTTTCCTGCAAGAGCAGTGAAAGCGCATACAAGAAAGCCTATGAGAAGGCTAAACAACAGCAGACAACAACCGAAGCCCCCGTACAGCAGAGCACCGTCGTGGCTCCCACCACTACCGTGGCTCCTGTTCAGACCGTGACCACTACTCCCGTGGCAAATGAAAGCACTCGCACCGAGAGCCTCACGCTTGTCAGCGGTACTGGCATCAAGGCTTTCAGCGTCGTCGTAGGTAGCTTCAGCATCAAGGCCAATGCAGAGAATCTGCAGAAGAAGCTTAACGGCGAAGGTTATGCCGCACAGTTGGCCATGAATCCCCAAGGCATGTATCGCGTGATTGCATCGACCTTCGATGACCTCAACAGCGCCGTACAGAGCCGCAACGCACTCCGTGCTCAGTATGCTGACGCATGGTTGCTCCGCAAATAACAAAGGCATTTCTTTTTGGTAAAGTGAATATATGTAAGATTTTAGCAAGGGTGGGCTGTGAAGCTAACCCTTGCTTTTTTATTCCTTCACCTCTTAAACCCTTTAAACTCTAAACTTTAAACTCTAAACTAATAAATGCGTATCCTCGCCATTGATTACGGACAGAAGCGTACAGGCATAGCGGTCACAGACCCCCTGCAGCTCATTGCCAATGGGCTGACAACCGTGGCCACGAAAGACTTGGAAACTTTCGTGACGAGCTATGTCCAGAGTGAACCCGTAGAGCGCATCATCGTGGGTCACCCTCGCCAGATGAATGGCGAGGATAGCGAGAATATGCGTCGCATCACACCTTTTGTGAACCGGCTGCGTAAACTTTTGCCCACAATTCCTGTCGAATTATACGACGAGCGTTTCACCAGCGTCCTGGCCCATCGCGCGATGCTCGACAGCGGCATCGGCCGCAAGGCGCGTCAGAACAAAGCCCTCGTCGATGAGATATCCGCCACCATCATCCTCCAAGGATGGATGGAACAGTTAAATCGTAAATCGTAAATTGTCAAATTGTAAAATAATATGGTTCTTCCCATCTACACACTCGGTCAGCCTGTCCTTCGCAAAGTAGCAGAGGAAGTTGATCCCAATGACCCTGAACTGGCACAGTTTGTTCAGGATATGTTTGACACTTTAGACCGCAGCAGCGGCATCGGCCTGGCTGCCCCGCAGGTGGGTCGTTCGCAACGCGTGGTCATCATCGATCTGAATCCCATCAAGGATGACTACCCTCAGTACGACGGCTATCGCCACGTGTTCTACAACCCCTACATCGAAGAATACGACAAATCACACCAGGAGTCGATGGACGAAGGCTGCCTCTCATTGCCTGGCATGAGTGAGACCGTGAAGCGTCCCACGCGTATCCGTGTCAGCTACCTCGATGAGAACTTCCAGGAACACGATGAATGGGTTGACGGTTATCTCGCCCGTGTCATGCAACATGAGTTTGACCACCTCGACGGCAAGGTCTATACCGACCATATCGTTGGCTTGCGCAAGCAGATGATCAAGGGCAAACTGAATGACATCATGAAGGGGCGCTTCTCCTGTGACTACAAGGTCAAGGTGAAACGATAAAAAGACCCACCCCCTGCCCCTCCCTTGTAAGGAGGGGAGTAGCTACCATACATGATGAGAAAATTAAACCTTGCCAACATTTTACTCCCCTCCTTACAAGGGAGGGGCAGGGGGGTGGGTCTGCTTCTTTTATTATTCCTCCCATCTTTCCTGTTTGCCCAAATCAACACCGACCGCGTGATGATGATGGGGCGCAACGCACTCTACTACGAGGACTATGTCCTGTCCATCCAGCGTTTCAACATGGTCATCGCAGCCAAGCCATACCTTCATGAACCCTATTTCTTTCGCGGACTGGCCAAGTTCTATCTCGAGGATTTCACAGGTGCCGAGCAGGACTGCACAGAGAGCATCGACCGCAACCCCTATGTGGCCGACAGCTATCAGCTGCGTGGCCTCTGCCGCGTCAACATGAAAGACTACGAGGGCGCCATCGCCGACTATCTCAAAGTCATCGACATGGAGCCCAAGAACAAGCCCAGTTGGCATAATCTCGTGCTCTGTTATTTCGAGCGAAAGGACTATGCTCGCGCCGACTCTGCCCTTGACCAGATGATACGCTATTGGCCTCGTGAGTCGGAGAACCTCACAATGAAGGCGCAGGTGGCCATTCAACAGAACGATACCGTCCGCGGCCTCGCTCTCGTTGACTCGGCACTTGTCCTTGATGCGTTCGATGCCCAGGCATGGACGATGCGTTCCATGATCAGCTTACAACGTGGCGAGTATGCCCAGGCAGAGAGCGAGATTGACAAGGCCATCCTCCAACGCCCTCGCATCGCCGGCAACTTCATCAACCGTGCCCTCGCCCGTTTCCATCAGAACAACTTGCGTGGTGCTATGGCCGACTATGACCAGGCTCTGGACATAGATCCCCGCAACTATCTCGGTCATTTCAATCGTGGTCTGCTCCGTGCTCAGGTGGGCGAGGACAACGCTGCTATCGAGGACTTCAACTATCTCCTCTCCGTGGAGCCTGACAATATGATAGCCCTGTTCAACCGTGCTTTGCTGTTAGATCAGACGGGTGACTATCGTGGCGCTATCCGAGACATCTCGCAGGTGCTCAGCGAATATCCTGACTTCCTTGTCGGTTATCAACAGCGCGCAGCCATCCGTCGGAAGATAGGTGACACCTACGGTGCCGAGCGCGATGAATTCCGAGTGCTGAAATCCCGTCTCGATGCCAAGGCTGGCATCAAGCATCAGCCCGCCAAGACCCGTAAACAGAGTCAGCGCGATATCAACGATTACTCCAGTCTTGTGGAAGCAGATACCAACGAACCAGAACGCGAGTATTCAAGCGTTTACCGTGGTAAGGTGCAGGATCACCGTGTCGATCTGATGCCGCAGCCCATCTTCGTGCTCAGCCATCATCGCATCGTCAGTCCCACGAACCGTTATATTCCCTTCCACCGCTTGTTGGAACAGCTGAACGGTCGAGCCAAGTGGGGACTTCCCGTTTATTTAACCAATACCGAGGCTTCGTTGGACAGCGATGCCCTGAAGATGCATTTTGCCGTCATCACACGTCTTACGACGCTGTTGGAATCCAGCTCACGTCATATGACGATTCTTTACATCGCGCGTGCTTTGTCGTACTATCATGTGCGTGACTTCGAGGCTGCCTCTGCCGACCTTGACAGCGCTGCGGTTCTCGATGCGAAGGATGCCGTGATACCCTTCTTACAGGCTCAGGTACACTGTCGCCAGATGGAGGCACAGAGCGGTGAAGCCTCAGTGATGACTACGCAAATTGGTTATAACCGTGCGTTGACAGAGCTGCAGCGCGTCGTAGCGCTTGAGCCCACCTTTGCTTATGCCTGGTACAATATGGGTAACATTTACATGGCAGTGCAGGACTACAAGAGTGCCTATGATGCCTATAGCCGTGCCCTGAACATAGACCCGCGTCTCCCCGATGCCTACTACAACCGAGGCCTCGCCTCCATCCTCGACGGTCAGGTCCAGCGCGGCCTCTCGGACCTCTCGCAAGCCGGCGAGTACGGCCTCTATGGCGCTTACAACTTGATTAAGCGCTACTCCAAGCAAAAGTAAATAAGATGTTTCATAGTCATTTATTTAGTTCGTGTGTTATCTTCGGGTAGGCACTCCATGACGACTTGCTTTTTCTCACTTGTGAGAAACATTTTTCTCACCTGTGAGAAAACATTTTCTCACCTATGAGAAAACCTTTTGCCACCAGTGGCAAAAACGACAGGATAGTATCGTGTTTGGTAGAAGTCCATGAATGTTCGCTATCTTGTTATTGTTGGAACCATATACTTTCGTGTCCTTTCACGGCACAAAGATAGCGATTATTTCTTTACGCCACGCAGAAAATGGAAAAAGTTTGTTGAAAAAACGGTTCTCACGGCAAGCAGACCATGACATTCTCCCAGTACCATTTCGTCTGAACGGCCAAAAAAATGTTAAAACCTACACCTTTTCAGCTTGCCTACACCCGAACCTACACCAACTTATCCGCTTTATTTACTGCTGATTAACTACCATTGGTGTAGGTATGTAGGTTTTTTCGGGCAAAATCGGTTCTGCGTCAATTTGGGTGGTAATTCCAGTTGCATTTCAGGCCTCCATATATCATCTTCGCCCTTAGGACTTCCGGCCTTGCCCTGTTGAACATGCT
>ONCQ01000006.1 GCA_900316355.1 uncultured Prevotellaceae bacterium
CACCGGCAACTACCTCTGCGTGGACGATTTCCATCTCCAATACATCGGTGAAATCGGCACATCGGACATCGCCAAAGAATTGCAGAGCCTACTGACACAGGCCGAAAGCTATTCCTCAAATGGCATGCAGCAACCGGCATCCGAAGGACTCAGCCAAGCCATAGAGGTTGCACGTCAGGCACTGACAGGAACAGGCACTGACGACGGTGGCAACACCATCTACGACGAGGCAGCCCTGAACGCAGCCCACGAGGCACTGACAGCAGCCATTGCAACTGCCGAGGCTTCCGTGGCACGCTATACGGCACTGCAAGAGCGCATCACCTACGCCACCAAGGTGCTGAAATGGTGGAAGGATATGCCCCTTAAGGCCAACGCATGGAACCTCCTCGACGAAGCCAATGCTACGGCCAAGGAGCAGGTCGTGGACTACACGCTCACCGACGACCAGCTGAAGGCCGCCGTGACCACCCTGAACAACCGCATCAAAGCGGTCGATAAGAAGATCTATTGCAGCGGCAGCGCCTGCGGTTCGGACTCTAAGTTGCAGGACAACAATAACCAATGGAGCCACAAGCGCTCCTACCAGTCGAAGCACTGGGTGCTCTTCTGGGAGAAGGAATACGGCGACGAAGTGCCAAGCGCCGTACCGGGCATCTTGGATACGGCCGACAAGATATTTGAGATGTATGCCGACAAGCTCGGTTTCATCACCATCAACCAGGGCAAGTCCAAGAGCGACACCTACAAGATGATCATACGCCTCTTCTCCACCAGCGAATGGAAAGCCGAAGGCAGCGGCATCGACAACCAGATCGGTATGCTCTCGCTCTCGCGCTGGGCCTACACTTCGCGCGGCGGCCAGACCGTGGCCCACGAGATCGGCCACTGCTTCCAGTACCAAGTACACTGCGACAATGGCGACTGGAACGGTTGGATGTACAACTGGCACGAATCCACACAGAATCCCTTCTGGGAGATGTGCGCCCAATGGATGGCCTATGTCTACTATCCCAACAAATTGCTCAACGACAACGAATGGCTCTGGAACTCGCTCAACGGTATGCACCGCCATCCTCTGGCCGGCTACCTGCGCTATGAGAACTTCTTCATTCAGGACCTCTTCGTTCACAAGCACGGCTGGGATGCCGTGGGACGCCTTTGGAACGACTGCAAGGATCCTGAAGATCCCTTCGAGACGTATATGCGAACCCGCATGACGGGCACCACGACCCAAAAGGTAAGCCAGCTCGGCGACGAGCTGTGGGAGTGGGGCGCACGCATGACCACCTTCGACCTCGACCCCATACGCTCTGCCGGAGCAGGCAAAGCCAGCTGGCGCAAACAGACGGCCATGACTAAGGACGACGACGGCTACTGGTGGCCCGAGGCGAAGGACTGCATCGAGAACTACGGCAATAACGCCATACGCATCAACGCGCCCTCACGTGCAACGACGCTCTACGTCGAGTTCGAGGGTAAGGCCGGGGCTGACGGCTATACCGCTTACAACACCACGCGCGCAGGATGGCGCATAGGCTTCGTAGCTTTCAAGAGCGACGGCACACGTGTCTACGGCGACATGAACCGCGCAACCTACAACGATGCCAACCACACCATCGCTTTCGACTGCCCTGCCGGCTGTTCATATGTATGGCTTGTCGTCAGCGCAGCACCCACCACCTACTGGACGCATAACTTCACGGGCTGGATAGACAAGACCGAAGAGCAATGGCCCTATCGCGTCAAGTTCTACAAGACCAACGTCTACGGCGAAACCAACAACAACGGCCTGCCGACTGGCATCGTTGACATGGCCGACGAAGGCTCACAGCAACCTACTGACGACAATCTCTATGACCTCAATGGTCGCATCGTCCGTCAAGGCACCACATCGCTCGAAGGCCTGCCTCGTGGCATCTACATCGTAAATGGCAAGAAGGCTCTGATTAAGTGAGGGCAATGAAAATTATTTTTAATTGCCGAACGTAAAGAAAAGAACGTATTTAATATAAGGTGTCAAGCTCCAGTGCAAACTTGCATTGGAGCTTCTTTATTTTTATGTTCTTTGACATATTTTCTAAAATTCTACTACATTTTATGTTCAACGTGTTAAGAAATATTGTAACTTTGACACCAATTAGGGCCTAAAAAGCCCGTAATAGCACTACTCTCGGCACCATGCGGGTGCCACAACCAAAAGGAAATCAACTAAATCAACATTATTTCACTGAATGGAAAACAGTATTTTCAAACGAAGGCTCGCAAAAGAAGCGAGTCGCACGTTTGCTGCTCTCTTGCTGCTTGGCGGCACGATGGGTATTTCGTCGTGTAAAGACGATTTGCTCACCGGCACGCCGGAGTGGCTTGGAAGTAGCATCTATGAAGAGCTGGAGGAACGAGGTCAGTTCACGCAGACATTGGCACTGATCAATGACCCGGATCTCGCAGATGCCCATTATCCGGAGCTGTTACGCCTGACGGGTAGCATGACTGTCTTTGTGGCAGATGATGCCGCCTGGCAACGTTATCTCTCCAAGCGTGGTCTCTCATCGGTGTCACAGCTGTCGCGCGCAGAGAAGCGTCGTCTGCTGAAGGCCGCGATGATCAACAGCGCCTATCTGATTGAGTTGCTCGACAACGAGAACAACGGTAGCACGGAACCTTTCGAGGGACGTACGATGCGCCGTGATTCCCGTATGGAGCTGGACGACTCCATCACCCTGCTGTCAAACACTGAAATGCCGGCCGTGAATCCTTACCGCCTCGACAACAACGGTCAGGTCATCGACTACTGGTCGGATGTGCGCAGTAAGCCCTTCATCAAAATCTATCAGGATGCTACCGTGGCTCCGATGGTGCATTTCCTACCTGGCTTCATGGCGCAGACAGGTATGACGAACGAGGACCTTGCTGTCATCTCCAACGGAGCTTCACGTTCCATCAACCGAAGCTACATCAACGGGCATGCCATCTCCCTGAATAAGGGTACGTGGGCCAAGGATGCCGGCAAGACCTATCTGCAGGACATCACCTGTCAAAACGGTTACATCCACATCCTTGATGAGGTGCCGGAGCCGCTGCCCAATATGGCAGAGATTATCCGTCAGAAGCCTCAGTTCAGCATATTCAGTGAGTTGCTTGAGCGCTTCAGCTATCCCCAGAAATACAACACGATTACGAACCCCGATGGTTCACGTGACGTCTATTATACAAAGCGCTATTTCAATGCTTCACTCAACCATGGCCTGGAGCAATATACGAAAGATGATGGTACGCCGGTGACGGTGAATAACCGTTTGGGTACTGCCAGCTCCAGTAAGGGCTTCGATCCAGGTTGGAACCAGTATGCGCTATACACCGACCCCGAAACGCCGATGGGCCGTGATGCTGCTGCGATGTTCGTGCCCACGAACGACTGGATGGAACAGTACTTGTATAACGACGGTTCCGCCATCGGCGCCAAATATGACTACGACTGGTCAAAGGTTCCCGACAATCTGGTGATTTCATTCCTTGACAACTGCATGCAGACGAGTTTCCGCAGCACTATCCCCAGCAAGTTCGCCGGTGTGAAGAATACGGCATCCGACAATATGGGCATCACCATGGATGATGTCGATAGCTGCTTCCTGGCTTGCAACGGTGCCGTGTATGAGTTGACAAAGGTATTTGCTGCACCGAAGCACCAGTCCGTCGGTTTCCCTGCTTCGCTGTTTGCCGATGAAACGGATGAAAATAAGAAGTTGACGATTGCCAGCCGCATTCAGGACTATGAACCGCCCATGTATAACCCCGGTACGACCACTGAGCACAACTATCACAAAGCTTGGCGCGTGAATGAGTTCAATGCGTACCTGAATTCCATGAGTAGCACTTACAGCTACATGCTGGCCATCGATAACGCCTATGGCTACTATATTGATCCCTATTCCTTCATCAGTGGTGAGAAGAAGGCTGCATTCCGTTTCTATATTCCAACCGGAAACTCCGACCTTCCCATGCGCGCGGAGGCCTTCCAATTAGATGAGAATATGCAGGTGACAGATGTGAGACTGACCGCACCTTCTCTCGAGGTGGTGGCCAACCGTCTCTATGACCTGATGGATAACAGCATCATCGTTCACGGTCAGCGTCCTTCGACGCCCATCCACGCAGGGCAGGAGGTGTACCTAACCAAGGCCGGCGGTGCCATCAAGGTGCAATTCTCCGGTAATACAGTAACCGGTATCGCAGGTTCCTATCAGGCTGAAAAGGGCGAATTCATCGCAGTGACGCCGGAGCTGACCTTCGACATGACGGATAAGGGTAACGGTGTGACCTATATCCTTGGAGCCCTGCCGCAGAGTACGCTCACCAGCCCCTACCAGTTGATGACCAACGTGGAGGCACATCCTGAGTTCAGCTCCTTTGCCAAGCTACTGAATGAAGCTTCTTTCGTAGAGACACAGGAACAGATGGACGGCCACAAGACCATTGGTAACCCCATCACGCTCTTCGGTAACTATCACTACACAGTATATATCCCTGAGAACACGGAGATTGATGCTCTCATCACTGACGGTAAGCTTCCAAGCGCTGACCAGCGTAAGGAGTGGGAGACCTTCAAGACCGCTTTGGATGACTATGTCACCAAGGAACTGGACCTGCTCCCCGAAGATCAGAAAGAAATCCGCAGTGCAGAAATTGACGCCCTCACCGAGCTTGCTGACACCCGTCTCCAGACGATGCAGGATGTCATTGACAATTTCCTGCGCTTCCACTTCCAGGACGGTTCGCTGTTTATCGGCGGTGCTGATACCGCTGGGGTCTTCGAGACCTCCTCACTGGATTTGACGCTGAACCGCTTCCGTCGTCTCAATGTGACGGTGAACCACAACAGCGGCACCTTCCGCGTGCAGGCACAGGGTAGCGGTGTTGTTGCCAATGTCATTGACGACGGCATGAATAGCAATCTCATGTCGCGCCAGTACCTGTTCTCTAGCAACAAGACCATTTTCTCCTCTTCCTATGTGGTGACGCACCTGATTGACAAGGCACTGTTCTATGACGAGAGCCAGTTCTTGCCGACCGACTTCCCGTCGCCCGAGTATCCGGAATGGCTGCCCATACCCACAGAACCCGAGCCCGAGCTCGATGGTTCCACAGGTCCGGCTCCTATCTGTAAGAAACACCCCAGTCAAATGATACCCCTAAAGCACTATAACAGATGAAAGCACTGAAAATTTACATGACGATGGGCCTGCTGCTGGTGTCCTCACTGGCCATGGCACAAATCTCCCGCATCAGCGGTACTGTCAGTGATGACTTCGATGTACTGCCGGGTGTCAATGTAGTGGAGATTGATGCGTCCAACCGTATGGTCAACGCCACTGTGACGGACATGAACGGTAACTTCGTGCTTCCTGTCAAGAGCCAGAAGAACAAGGTGAAGTTCAGCTACATGGGCTTCAAGACCATCACGCTGCCCATCAATAAGACCGTCTTCAAGGTGAAGATGGAAGAGAATGCAAAACAGATGACCGAGGTGCAGGTGACTGCCAAGAAGAAGCTGAAGACATCCGGTCTGGCCATCCCCGAACGAGAAGTCAGCTTCTCAGCTCAAGGCATTTCGGCCAAGGAATTCGAAGGTCTCGGCATCACGTCGGTGGATGAAGCCCTGCAGGGCCGTATCGCCGGTCTGGATATCGTGGCCAACAGCGGTGACCTGGGTTCCGGCACGAGTATGCGACTGCGCGGTGCCTCCACCGTATCCACGCTCACCAGCAACGAGCCTTTGATTGTGGTGAACGGCAACGTGTGGAACGTCGATATGAGCGATTTCGACACCGCCACGGCCAACGAAGAAAAGTTCGCCCAGTTGCTGAATGTGAACACCGAGGATATCGAGGATATCAAGGTGCTGAAGGATGCTGCTGCCACGGCTATCTGGGGTTCTCAGGGTGCTAACGGTGTCATCGAAATCACCACGAAGCGCGGTCGCAAGGGTTCCCCGCAGGTGAGCTATTCAGTGAAACTGACGATGACCCACCAGCCTAAGGGTATCGACCTGCTCACCGGTGACCAGTACACCATGATGCTGAAGGAAGCTTACTTCAACCCCACACAGCAGACCCTCATCTCCAGAATACCTGAGTTCAACTATGTGGAGTCTGATTCTGAGTATCTGATGTTCAATAAGAACACGGACTGGGTGGACCTCGTGCAGCAGAACGGTTTGCGCCAGAACCACTATGTCAGTATCTCTGGTGGTGATGACAAGACACTGTTCCGCATCTCTGCCGGTTACGACCATGAGACGGGCACCGTCATCAAGCAGAAGCTGAACCGTTTCTCCACGCGTATGGCCTTGGACTACTATGTCAACGACCGTATCAAGATTATGTCTAACTTTGCGTTGACCTATACCAAGAACAATCGTAACTATGAGGGACTCATCGGCATAGCCCGCACGAAGATGCCCAACCTCTCGCCGTACCGCTATGACCGTGATGCCGAAGGTAATGAGTACAACACCGGTGAGTATTACATTGTTCCTCAGGACGCCTTCACCAACCATGGCTTCCAAGATATTCAGAATCGTAAAGAGCGTGAAGAGGCAATAGAATGGGCAAAACGGACTTTCGATGACCAGCGTAATAAGCTCCATAACCCGCTGGCAGTGGCTGAGCTGGCAAAGAACGACCAGACGACCTATGACATCACGCCGGAACTGGAGTTAGAGTACAAACTGCTCGGTCTTGATGACAGCAGCCATCAGCTGCGCTACAACGGACGCGTGGTGATGAATGTCTATAACGACTACACCGATCAGAACTTCCCGCGTTCGCTGGTGAGCACCCCTTATCAGGATAATGGTTCGGCCTATAGCTTCAGCCGTAAGAACCTGGCCTTCACGACCACGCATACGCTGACCTTCCAACCCCACTTCAAGAACGAAGACCATTACCTGCTGGCAATGGGCCGTTTCCAGTTGGTAAGCGGTAGTTCCAGTAGCCAGAATACCAGTGTGTATCGTCTGCCTGAAAGATTATCAACCGTTACATCAGGTGCTTATCCCACCGGTATGGGCAGCGGTTTCAACGAGTGGCGCAGCCTCTACTACACCTTCTCCGCACACTACAGCTACAAGAGCCGTTATATGCTGGACTTCTCCATGCGATTGGATGCCACCACCAAGTTCGGTGAGAACAACCGCTGGGGGTGGTTCCCCGCTATCTCCGGTCGTTGGAACATCATTGATGAGCCCTGGATGAAGGTGGTTCGCGACAAGGTCAAGATGACCATGCTCAGCATACGTCCGGGCTGGGGTTGGGTAGGTAACCCGCCGACGGCCGACTACCTCTACATGAACAGCTTCTCTCAGGGTGCTCCCTATCTGGGCACATACGCCATGAATCCCAATGGTCTGAAGCTGACACAGCTGAGATGGGAAAATAAGTACACTTGGAACATCGGCTTCGACCTCGGCTTCTTTGAGGATCGGCTGAAGTTCATCGTAGAACTCTACCACCAGACCACCAAGGACATGCTTATGAGAGATGCCGGGATCCCCAGTTCCAATGGTTGGAGCGCCCTGGCATACCGCAATGTGGGTGACATGGTCAACAAGGGATGGGAGTTCCAGATTCTGGGTGAACGTCTGCTGAAGAAAGGCAAGTTTTACCTCGACCTCAACGTGAACTTTGCCAACAACCGCAACGTGATTACTGAGATGGATCCCCTCATCCTGAAGACACTTAACCGTGATTGGGAAGAGAAGAACCGCAGCGTAGCACAGCGCGTGCAGGTCAACAACCCCTTCGGCTCCATCTATGGTTTCCGCAGCAAGGGTGTTTATCAGTACTCCTATGAGACCGCAAAGAATATCACCCGCGGCAAGATGCCGGAGGCCTTGGCAAACCAAGGTTACCAGACTTTGCAGGACTGCCTGAATGCAGGCATCACCTTCCCCGTGGCCGTGAATGAGAATGGCGAATACATCCGCGATGCCGAAGGTAACCCCATCCAGCAGCGCTTTGCCTATAAAGATGGTTCGCGCGTGGGCTATCCCTTCAAAGGCGGCGATGCCATCTACGAGGATGTCAACCACGATGGCAGTATTGACAAGTATGACATCGTCTATCTCGGCAACTCACTGCCTAAGCTGACGGGCGGTTTTGGTTTCAAACTCCACTATGAGCGCCTGACGCTGAACGCACAGTTCAACTACCGACTGAACTATGACATCCTGAACATGGCACGCCTCGACATGGAAGCCATGACCAGCAATGCCAACCAGAGTCAGGCTGTCAACTACCGCTGGCGTAAGGAAGGCGACGTAACCACCATCCCGCGTGCTCTCAATGGCGGTGCCGATAACTCCCTGAACTATAACACGCTAGTCAGCGACCGCTTCGTGGAAGACGGTAGCTTCCTGCGTCTGAACTACTTGCAGCTTAGCTATAGCATCGATCCCAAGATCCTGAAGAAGTGGCACATGAAGCAGCTCAACGTGTATGTGAGCGCTAACAACCTCTTCTGCCTCACCAAATACTCCGGTGTGGATCCTGAAATTGGTTATGGCGGCTATGGCGTGACGACCGATAACAACCAGACCCCACGTTCCAAGTCTTACACCGTAGGTCTGACCATCGGTTTCTAACTCATCCATCAGATATTACCTATTATGAAACAGTTTATTCAAAACATTTTCAAGCATACCTGCTATGTCTGTGCAGGATTACTGCTGGTCAGTTGTGGTGATTTCTTGGAGATTACCCCGCGTGACATCGTCACGGAGAATAATTTCTGGGATGAGAAAAAAGACGTGGACCAAATGGTGACCGGCTGCTATACGGCTATGCAGAACGCTGCTTTTGTGAACCGTTGCATCGTGTGGGGTGAAGTCCGCGGAAAAGACGTGGACGGCCGCTCTGATATCAGCGGTTTCGATGACCTTTATCAGGCACTGGTGAACAATCTGTTGCCCTCGAATCAGTTCACGGACTGGTCATCCTTCTACCATGTCATCAATAAGTGCAACACGATTATCCGCATGGCTCCCGAGGTACACGAGAAAGACCCCTCCTACCGACAGAGCGACATGCAGGCAACCATCGCCGAGATGACGGCATTGCGTTCGCTGTGCTACTGGTACCTTATCCGCACCTTTGATGCTGTGCCGTTCTATCGTGAAAGCGTGCAGCAAGAGGATGAGGTGCACTATCTCGCTCCCTCCTCCTTCGATAATGTGCTCAACGAGCTGATTACCGACCTGGAGTCCGTGAAGGCCAGTGCCCTTGATCACTATCCGTCCAGTAACGATGACGGTGATTTGGCCACGTATAACAGCAATTGCAACCGCATCACGCGTTCGGCCATCAATGCCATGCTGTGTGACATGTATCTCTGGCGCGGCGACTACGACAAGGTGATTGCCTGCGGCGACGAGATTCTGAAGGTGAAGAAGCGCGATTTTGAAAAGAATTACAATGGCACGATGATGGGCAGCTCATACGCTCCTGAGGCCATCGCCGCCTCTTCGGGCAACTTCACCGCCTATCTCTACAGGAGTACATCCACAGACCCCAACAATGCCTTCAACGCCATCTTTGGTGTAGGCAACAGCTATGAGAGCATCTTTGAACTATCATTCAACAACACTGGTCTCACTAGCCCCTACATCAAGAGTACAGCATTGGCCGAGATGTACGGTAGCGGCAACGGCGATAAGAAGTATGGCGTGGTCAACGATGGTGCCGGATACCTGCGTCCCGTTAGCGACTTAGTCAATGAGGCTCAGGGTGCCAGCGGCAAGTGGTCGGTGTTCCGTAATTTCTATGACACCCGCTATTTTTGCAGCATGCGTGTAGATGACGGCTACAATGAAGGTCTCATCCGTAAAGGTATGGCATATAGATTCGCCGTCTTCGTTGATGGTGACAAGTTTATCAACTATGTCAGTTCAACTGGCCAGTCACCCTTCCTCCTGCACTCCAATGATGACCGCAACTGGATTTTCTACCGTCTGACAGATGTCCTGCTGATGCAGGCAGAAGCCTACATGATGAAATCCACCTCCGATCCGACATCAGAGACCAATCTGGATCTGTGGGCCAAGGCGTTTGACAGGATTGAGGTAGTCTCCAACCGCTCTGTAACGAATCCCAGCAGCCAGCTGAAGAACACGCACGTGGCCACCCGTGACCGCGGTATGCTCCAGGAGCTGTTGCGCAACGAGCGCCGTGCAGAGCTGCTCTTCGAAGGTAAAACATGGTATGACATGCTCCGCTACTGCCGTCAGTCCGGCTACGATATGGGCGACCTCAACAGCGTGCCTGCCAAGTGCGGTTCGCGTAGTTCATCGAAGCCTTTCCCCAGCTGGGCACATGTCTTCTGGCCCTACAACAAGGATGAGGTGAAGAAAAATCCGAACCTCACGCAGAAAGGTATCTATCAACAGGGTGATGATGAGGAGGAAGACTCCTAATCATTCCCATAAATTATAGTATCATCATGAAAAAGTATTATAGACTTCCCGTTTTTACCCTTGTGGCGGCACTGGCGTTGATGACGCTGGGTGTGACGTCCTGCAAGGATCATATCGCCGAGGAGTATCAGAAGACAGAGCAGAAGGACATGCTGAGTGACTTCCTTCAGAAGAATGAGGACTTCTCACTCTTTGCCCGCATGGTTGAGAAAGCCGGTAAGATGGATCTTTTCTCCACCTACGGAACCTACACTTGCTTTGCTCCCACGAATGCTGCTGTGAACAGCTATCTGGCCTCTATCGGTGCTTCCTCCGTAGAGGAGATTTCCAACGAGGAATGTGACACGCTGGTGAGCACCATGACCATTGCCACCAGTGCGATGGCCCTCTCTGACCTACGAGGCATCACCTTCATGGAAGAGAACAATATGTTGGGGCGTGCTCTAAAGCTGGAGGAGGTGCCCATGACCATCAATACCGAGTTTGGCGAAGAAGAGGTCTCCACCTTCATCATCAACGGTACCGGCAAGGTTATCTATGAGCTGGCCAACGATACGGTGCTGAACGGCTTCGTACATCCTGTGGACGGTATGGTGCGCGCATCCAGCGACCTGTTGCCCGACGTCATCAAGAAAGACCCCACGCTGACCATCTGGTCCCAGTGTCTGATGCTTACGGGTCTGAACAACGACATGGTCCGCCGCAAGGATGAGTCCTACAACTACCACGACTTTGAGGAACTAGAGGGACTCTATCACTCCGATAACCACAACAACTGGTGCTGGGTGCCTCGCACACGCAACTATGGCTACACCGCTTTCTGCGTGCCTGACGAGGTGCTGAAACACTACAGCGAGTATGAGGACGTGTCCTACGGAAAGAACATCAACTCCTGGGAAGACCTCTACGACTATGCCTGCACCGTGTATCCCGAAGGGGCAGGGGAGAGCTATTATTCTAAGACCGCCAGCGCACTGAAGGATCCCCGCAACCCGCTGCACAAGCTGATGGCTTACCATGTGTTGGACCGTCGCGGCGTGTATGAGAAACTCTACACCAACTGTACGATTCTGCGTACACTCATCAACCCCACCGAGTGGTACCCGACGATGAGTCCGCTTTCTACCTTGAAGGTCGAGTGCGTCTATCCGAACAATGAGTTCCACGAGGATAGCGAGCAGACCTCTCTGGACAATCAGCCTGGTGTCGTCTATCTCAACCATATCTATGACCCCCGTCGTCCTAACCTCTACGAGCGTGGTGCCATGGTCTATAAGGATGTGGTGGAGGAGATGCGCAACGACCAGAACTGCGAGAACGGTGTCTATTACTACATCGACCGTCTGATTGACTATGGTCAGGACACCCGCGACCACGTGTTCAACGCACGTATGCGCATGGACCTTTATACATTCTGGCCTGAGTTGATGAACAATGACATCCGCACCATGCAGACAAACCTCCTGAACGATGCCACCGACAGCAAGACGACAGCCTGCAAGAATTACATCTTCCCCAACGGTTACCTTGACAATGTGGAGTCTAGCAATGATGGCGACTTCATCTATCAAGGTGCCCGCAACTACTATTGGAGCTACGAGGGCGATGAATTCAACCTGCGCTCCGACCAAGGTCTGTATGACATGACCTTCCGTCTGCCCCCCGTGCCCGATGGCCAGTACCAGATTCGTCTGGGCTTCGCTCTGATTCCCAGCCGTGGTATCGGTCAGTTCTATGTCGATGGTCAGCCTGTGGGCATCCCCTTGGATATGCGTTCAACAGGTTGGGCGGACAAGACCGGCTGGCAGAAACTACTTGTCAACGATAACACGTCCAAGTACATGGAGAATGCAGAGCAGAACAAGAAGGACCTGCACAACCAGGGCTGGTACCACGGTCCGGCCAGCGTACGCTGTATCAACATCAACAACTCCAGTCCTCTGAAGGATCAAGATTTGACGCTCAGCAACTCGCACCCGTTCTGTAACATTGCCAACACGATTCGCCGTGTCATCTACACCGGCCACCTCTCTGGCGACAAGATTCACACCATCCGCATCCGCAGCGTATGGTCTGAAGGCGGCGCAGAGCTGATGTTCGACTACATTGAACTCGTGCCAAAGAGCGTTTATGGTGTGGATGCCGTAGGCGTCGGCGAGGATGACCTCTAATCATCGTAATCCCAAGAAATAGTATATACATTCAGATTATGAATACGAAACAATATTTCAATGCATTCATCGCCCTGACGGTCATGCCGCTCGCTGTGGTGTCATGTACCGATGCGTGGGATGACCACTATGGCGACGAAGCTGGTTCCGGCATTGTCGATGCCCCGTCTCTGTGGGAGCATGTCCTTGCAGACCCAGCCCTGCAGCCCTTCAGCAAGGTGGCCAAGCATGTGGGCTACGATGCAGTGCTGCAGTCACCGCAGTCCTTCACGTTGTGGGCTCCCGTCATCACCGATGAGCAGGCTGACAGCGTCATCGCCCTCTATGAGGCTCAGAAGAAAGAAGTCGATAACAATGGTAACCTGCGCAGAGACCAGGACAACACCGCTATTACGCAGTTCATGCAGAACCACATGGCCATGGCCGGCCGCTCGGTGAGCTCGCTCACCAACGACTCCGTGCGTATGTGGAACGGCAAGTACATGGTGATGACAGCCAACGACCTCAACGGCGTGCGTTACCGCGAGAAGAACATCATTGCCTCCAATGGTGTCATGTACAAATTGGAAGGCAAGGAGACCTTCTTCCCCAACCTGCGTGAAATCCTGGCCCAGAAAGAGTCCATGGACAGCGTGGAACACTTCTATCGCATGTTGGACATCTACAGGCTCGATGAGCAGGCATCCGTGATGCAGGATGTGGTGGACGGCGAAATCGTCTATGCCGACTCCGTCCTGCGTCTGTCTAATGATTTATACAGTTGGCTGGCACATATCGAAAGAGAGGACAGCTCCTATATCTATCTTGCACCTACGAAGGAGGTGTGGAAACAGGAGTATGAGAAGTACTACAACTGGTTCAAGTATGTGGATGACAGCAGACTGGGCAATCGCGACTCTGTCCGCCAGATGAACGCCCGCATGGCTATCAACTGCGGCCGTTATTTCAACGCAAACATCCAGAATCGCTCCGAGGACCAGCAGAAGGACTCCCTCATGAACACGCTCTACGTGAACAGCCAGTACAATTGGGGACTGAATGTTTTCCATCATCCACTGGCAGACAATGGTATCTTAGAGGGTCTCAACCCCACAAAGTGCTCCAATGGCCTGCTCTATGAAGATGTCAATGGCCGAATTGCTGACACCCTGACCATTCGTCCGAAGCTCTATCTCCGTCCGTGGGCTATCAGCAATTTCAAATCACGTCTCATTAAGCCGCAGGGCAGCGAGTCCTATTCCCCCGTAACGACAGCCACCAGTCGTACGGTTGTGGACAAGGTCGTCTATAATGATCAGGAGGTGACATTCCCGGAACTGAGAGAAAAACAGTATGTGGAGTTTGAACCGGCGACCTACAAGAGTACGACCAACAACAACACGAACTTCTATTTTTACCTGCAGGACACCTTCTCTGACCTTTACTATAATGTATATGTGGTCATGGTACCTGAATATGCACGTGCTAACTACGATGCTGAGAAGATTCTGCCGGTGCCCTTCAAGGTATATTTCAGTGAACGCTCTGAGAAGCCCGGTAGCAGTACGGACAAGGTGGACCCCGATGCTGGCAACTTCGGCCGTGAGAGCACACTGTCAGTGCCGGAAGGCGAGACACATGGAAGCGGTAGCACCTTCGAAGCAAGGGGTGATGCAGTGGAACTCATCTGTATCGACAAGGCCCGTAAGTTCAACTTCGCGTCCTTCAATTCGTTCATCGCGATGGAGCCTACGCAGCGTTACCGCTTCTATTCCACCGCCAGCCGTTCAGAGATGAACAACAAGGTGAAGTCCAATATCCTGCGTATCAACCGACTTATCTACATCTCGTTTGAGACGGAAGAGGAGGCTAAGAATTTCAAACTGGAAGTATCCGATTTGTCTAACCTGAAAGAATATAGAGAATGAAATCACTAAGCTTATATTGTCTCTCCATGTTCCTGGTGTTGCCGGGCGTAGCCCTTGCCCAGGACGACATGAGCATGGATGAAGCAGATACCGTTGTCGTTCGCCACATCCGCAAGACAACGAAGAAAGAGGAGGCTGTGCGTGAGATTTCAGGTAAGGTCATCAGTGCCCAGGGCAAGCAGCCCCTAGCCGGTGTCCTCGTGCAGTCCATCGTGGGTGACGGCTATTCCACGCTGACCGATGAGAATGGTGATTTCACCATGAAGGTGCCTCTCTACTGTTCAGCCATCAATGTGACGCTGCCTGGTTACAACACCGTGCGCGTAGGTCTGAACAGAAGTGGCCAGTTGAATGACATCGTCCTGCACAGTGAGGCGGCCCCCGCCCTCTACAGCGCAGATGACAATATCATGAATGTCGTCACGGCAAAGGACTTCGACTACTCCAACGCAGTCAACATCGCATCCGAAATCCAAAATCGTCTAGGTGCCGATGTGCTCACCAGCCAGCGCAGCGGTCTCTCCGGTGCCGGCAGCTACATGCAAATCGGCGGTGTTGGCAGCTACCTGACCAATGCGCAGCCGCTCATCGTCATCGATGGCGTCATCACCGACATGCAATATGGCCGCGAGATGTTGCACTCGGGTTTCTATAACGATGTGCTCTCCAATATCAATGTCAATGACATTGAGAGCGTGGAAGTACTCAAGAATGGAACCGCTCTCTATGGGTCCAAGGGTGCCAACGGCGTCATCGTCATCAAAACAAAGCGCTGTAGCTCAATGGCTACCCGCATCGCCGCTTCTGCCAACGTGGGCATTGAGACCGAGCCACGTCACTTTAGCATGATGGATGGATCGCAGTTCAAAACCTATGCCAGCGACCTGCTGAGCACCACGGGTACGACACTGCAGAGCTTCAAGTTCCTGCGCGCTGATAACCCCAACTACTATTGGGTGAACAAGTATAACAACAACACCGACTGGACTGACGGCGTCTTCCGCTTGGCTGTCAAGCAGAAATACGGATTGAGCGTACAAGGTGGTGGTGAAGTGGCCAACTACATGCTGTCGCTGGGCTATAACCATGGCACCGAGACCATCAAGGAAGCCAACTACAACCGCTTGAACATCCGCTTTAACACGGACATCAAGCTGTCGGACTGGGTGAATGTACGTTTCGATGCCTCCTTCAGCAACACCACACGCAAGCTGTATGACACCGGTGCTCCCGCGGACTACGAAAACGGCACGGTGACGTCGCTCAACTTCCTGAGCTATGCCAAGTCCCCGATGCTTAGTCCCTACAGCTTCGTGGCAGGCACCAACGGCCCTGGCGTCATTAGTGATGCACACTTGGACATTACTCAGGAAGATTATCTGGCCGAGGTGTCGCAACTGACCAATGCCAACTACGAGCTGGCCAACCCACGTGCTATTCTGGAGTATGGTACGGCACAGAACAAGAACTACTTTGACAACTCCTACCTGAACCTGTCCATTACCCCGTCATGGAAGCCAAACAAGCACCTGAGTCTCTCCACGCTCTTCAGCTACTCGCTGGTGAACACTAATGAGAAGTACTACATACCCATGAACGGTGTGCCTGCGTTCCGTGTAGCCTCCCTGAATGTCGGTTCATCCAAGATGTCCAATATGATTGCGTCGCTCTACAGCAAGCAGAATAGCATCCTCAGCGACACCAAGATTGCATGGAACAATCGCTACGGAGCCCACAGCATCGATCTCCTCGGCGGTTTCCGCTTCATGAACGAGAGCTATTCGCTGACGCACCAGAGCGGTTACAACACAGGTAACGATAAGACTCCGCAGATTTCCAGCACCGATGAGCGTTACCGTCGCATTGGTGGTTCCATTGAGAACTGGGCGTCGTTCACATGGTATGCACAGGCCAAGTACAATTTCGCTAACCGCTACTATGTTCAAGCTGATTTCTCCATGGACACCAACTCGCAGTTCGGCCGTAATGCTAAGAGTGGCATGAAACTCCTCGGCGTGGCATGGGGCCTCTTCCCCAGCATCCAGGCCGGATGGGTCATCACCAACGAGAAATGGTTTGACGTGAAGGGTATTGACTATTTGAAGCTCACCGCAGGTTACAGCCTGAGCGGTAACGATGCGCTGCCCTTCGACGCTTCTCACACCTATTTCAAGAGCAACCTGTTCCTCGGACAGATACCTGGTCTGAGTCTCGAGAATATCGGTAACACCGAGTTGCAGTGGGAGACCACAGGCCGCTTCAATGTCGGCCTAGAAGGTCATTTCATCAACAACCGTCTGTCCGCCAGCATCAACTACTTCCACAGCTGGACCAATAACCTGCTGACACTGCGCAGCATGAACTTCCTCTCCGGTATCGATCAGAGCTGGAGTAACGGTGGTAGCATGGAGAACGGTGGCGTCGATGTCCACCTCTCGGGTCATATCATCTCGATGAATGACTGGAACTGGAGCCTTGGTGCTAGTGTTGGACATTATATCAATGAGTTGACAGCATTACCTGACGATGCCCGATATGAGGATCACACCGTATTAGGTGCTACCATCCGCAGCCAAGTGGGTCGCAGTGTCAATGGCTTCTATGGTTTGCAGACAGCTAGCACCGACAATGGAACCATCGTTTACGCTACGGCTGAAGAAGCAGCCCGTGACGGGCTCTATCGTCTGCGCGCCGATGGCGTCACCCGTGATTATTTCACCAGTGGTGATGTAAAGTATGTCGATCAGATTACTCACCATGACACGCCAAATGCAGCTGGCGAATACGATTATCGCGACGGTATCATCAATGATGATGACCGCGTGTTTATCGGCGATGCCAATCCCGATATCTATGGTAATATCTGGACCTCCTTGAGCTACAAACGTCTCACATTGGACATCGGCTTCAACTACAGTTTGGGCGGCGACATCTACAACTATATGCGTCAGCAGTTGGAGTCCGGTAGCCGCTTCATGAACCAAACGACCGCCATGCTGAGCCGTTGGAGCCATGAAGGTCAGGTGACCGATATGCCCCGCGCTGTATATGACGATCCCATGGGTAACAGTGCCTTTAGCGACCGCTGGATTGAGGACGGCAGCTATCTGCGCCTCAAGAATGTGACCATCAGCTACAAGCTGCCCATCAACAACACGTACATCCAGGGAATCACCGTGTGGGCTCAAGGCACCAACCTTCTGACCTTTACCAAATACCTGGGTTCCGACCCCGAAGTGTCCATGGGTAACAGTGTCCTCTTCCAGGGCATTGACCGCGGCTATCTCAGCTCGGGACGTATGTTTAACGTCGGTGTGAAAATCAACCTCTAATATAAAGATATGAGACACATCAAATATATCCTTCCAGCCATGTTGCTGGCAATGGGTGCCACTGCTTTCGTCTCGTGCGACGATATGCTTGACATGGGTAATGAGAATGTCCTCTATGAGAAGGACAACACTCTGTCATCAGCTAATGACACCGTGAATACGTTTGTGGGCATCTTGTCACAGCTCCAGAAGGTGGCCGTGCGTACCAATCTCTTCGGAGAGCTGCGTGGCGACCTGGTGAACGTGACGCAGTTGGCGAACACCAGCCTGAAGCAGATTTCAGAATTCAATGTCACCGATGACAACCCCTACAACAACCCGCGTGACTACTATGCCGTCATCAACAACTGTAACTACTTCCTGGCCAAGGCCAATACAGCCCTGTCAGAGAAGCGCTACCAGAACGGACAGGCGCAGGCGTACTTCGTGCTCCGCTCCGAGGCGTTGGCTGTGCGCTGCATCCGTGCCTGGCTCTACCTGCAGCTGGGGCAAATCTACGGCGACAATATCCCCATCGTGAAGGAGCCCATCCTTTCCTTTGAGGACGCTGAGAGCCAGCTGTCATCTGCACCGAAGATGAACCTGCAGCAAATCTGTCAGGAATTCATCGGTGACCTGGAGCCGTATCTTGACTGGGCCCACGACAACCTCTATCCCTATCATGGCAACCCCAGCCGTGAGGGCTATAGCGGTTCCATGCCTTCCCGCATGAGTGTGATGCCCATCCAGCTGGTGCTCGCCGACCTGTATCTGTGGAAAGCTTCTATCGAGCAGAACCCCGATTTGGCATTCCAAGCTGCCAAGTACTACTATGACTACATCATCTGGACGCCTAATGCACAAGGCAATGTCATCAACAACAGCAGCTATAAGAAGGTAAACGTGACGGCAGATAATCGCAACCGTTGGTACTTTAATCAAGGTAACTATACGACCTTACCGAACACTTATACCTACGGATGGTTCAACACGGGTCCCAAGAGTTTCGGCACTACGAATTCTTCGGGTACATTCATTGGTGAAGTCATCTCTGCCATTGCTATGGACTCCGTGGCCACGGAAGGACATTACAATGAGCTGTTGCATCTCTACTGCCTGAACGAGCAGACGCAGGCTCCGGCCAGCATCATCCCCTCACAGCCCTGTATCAATTACAGCCGCAACCAGTCGTACGGTGAGATATACATGCCGTCAGGATCTACAGCTCCCGAATTCGTAGAGCATGCTCCTGAAGCTGTTCCCGAGACCTATCGTCAGCAGTATTATGACGGCGACATGCGTCTGGGCAGCGTACTGACACGCAGCACCTATGACAATACCGAGTATCAGGCTATTCTCAAGTTCGCCGGCATGTTCCGTTCGGGTAGCTCCTTCTTCGTTAGTGCCACTACACGTGATGTCATCATCTATCGTACGGGTGACATCTACCTCCGTCTGGCCGAGGCTCTGAACTATGCCGGTCAGAAGTATCCCGCTTGCCATAAGTTCGCCTACTACATCCTGTCTTTGGGCTTAGACCAGTATGTGATGGATGATCTCGTGTTATCCCTGTGTAACAAGTCTGACTCATTGGCTCTTAGCTACTTCAGGTTCAATGACAACAACATCTTCCGCACACAACTCTCCGTGGAAACTTCCGAGAACCAACCTCTCTTTACTCCACAAGAGAATGGTATGCCCACGTGGCGCGTCACTCAAATTGGTATCCACCAGCGCGGTAGCGGCTTCCCGTTCCTGAATCCCAAGTATTATCCCAAGGATGCCGATCCAGATACTAATGCGGGAGACTATCCTCAGCAGCCCGCGCGCTATGTGAGCGTCACTGGTTCCGGCACACAGTTGATCAACAACCTAGTCAGCAAGAATCCCGATTTGGTGGACTCTCTCTCCACCCGCGAGGGCATCGAGGTACCTGTGAAGGATCCCGAGGAGACAATGTCGGATTTCAACATACGTGCTGACCAGTACAATTCGGACATGATGTACTTCAGTAATCTCTATCAGAGACGATGGAAGATACGTGAGAAGGCATGGTATGTGGAACAGACCAGTCAACTGTCTGCCCGTCAGTATGAAGTCGTTGACAGCCTCTTAAACATCGAATCCGCGTTGGAGACCTGCTTCGAAGGCTTCCGCTTCGGGTACCTCGCACGTGATGCCTACCGCCACAACGATGCCACCATCCTGGCCAAGCGCGTAGGTGAACGTAACTCCGCCCTCACCGGTAAGCTGGCAGACAAGAGCAACTGGTTTATCCGCTGGAAAGGACTGATCGGTAAATAAACATCCAATCTTCTACTAGACTTCTACGAGTCTTGTAGCAGACACTTTTCACACCCTCTATAGAGACTACGCTTACCCTCTATAGAGGGTTTCCTTTGTCTCTATAGAGGGTTTCCTTTCTCTCTATAGAGGGTACGCTCAATCTTTTTAATGGTTAAATGAGAAAAGAGGGTATGTCGTTCATTTGACATACCCTCTTTTATGAATTGTCTGTGATACAGATCTGTGACGCTTAATAGGCAAAGAGAGGATAGTTCTTCATGATACCGTTGACTTCAGCACGCACGGCGGCGATGACGCTCTCATCTTCGGGGGCGTTGAGGACGCGCTCGATGAGCTCGGCAATCTTCACCATGAGGTCTTCCTTGGCACCGCGTGTGGTGATAGCAGGTGTGCCGAGGCGGATGCCGCTGGTCTGGAAAGCACTGCGACTGTCGAAGGGCACCATGTTCTTGTTCACCGTGATGTCGGCAGCCACAAGAGCATTCTCAGCCACCTTACCGGTCAAGTCGGGGTACTTGCTGCGCAGGTCCACGAGCATGGAGTGGTTGTCAGTGCCGCCGCTGACGATATCGAAGCCGCGCTTAATGAGTTCGCTGGCGAGGCAGGCTGCGTTCTTCTTCACCTGTGCCTGATACTCACGGAACTCGGGGGTGAGCGCTTCGCCGAAGGCTACAGCCTTGGCAGCGATGACATGCTCCAGCGGGCCACCCTGTATGCCGGGGAAGACAGCGCTGTTGAGGAGTGCTGACATCATCTTCACCTGGCCCTTCGGTGTGGTCTTGCCCCAAGGATTCTCAAAGTCCTTGCCCATAAGGATGATGCCGCCACGAGGACCACGCAGTGTCTTGTGCGTCGTGGAGGTCACGATGTGAGCCCACTTCAGCGGGTTGTCCAGTAAGCCGGCAGCGATAAGACCTGCAGGATGTGCCATGTCAACCATGAAGATAGCTCCGACCTTGTCGGCAATCTCGCGCATACGCTTGTAGTCCCATTCACGGCTGTAGGCAGAGCCGCCGCCGATGAGGAGCTTAGGCTTGTGTTCCAATGCCAGCTTCTCCATCTCGTCGTAATCCACACGACCTGTTTCCTTGTTGAGGTTGTAGCCGACAGGACGGTAGATGATACCGCTGGTGTTCACAAGGGAGCCATGACTGAGGTGGCCGCCGTGGTCGAGGTTCAGGCCCATGAAGGTGTCGCCGGGATTCAGACAGGCGAGGAAGACGGCAGCGTTGGCCTGTGCGCCGGAGTGGGGCTGCACATTGGCGTATTCGGCGCCGAAGAGCTGACAGATGCGGTCGATGGCGAGTTGCTCCACCTTATCCACCACTTGGCAGCCTCCATAGTAGCGGTGGCCGGGGTAGCCCTCAGCATATTTATTGGTGAGGGGCGACCCCATGGCCTCCATGACCTGTGGGCTGACGAAGTTCTCGGATGCAATGAGTTCGATGCCGCGCTCCTGACGGGCTTTTTCCTCTTGGATGAGCTCAAAAATTGTGTTGTCTCGTTTCATTTTGTTTGATTATACAAGTTTTACTTTTCTGATATCCTGTTCGTGGTTGCAATAGTGGCAACGAATGATGCCACGTTGCTTGTCGATAACATGGAACACGGTGGACATCGGTTCGTTGTTGGTGATGCACTTAGGGTTGTCGCAATGTGCGATGCCTCGCAGCTCGTCGGGCAAGGCGACGGGGCGTTTCTCGACGACCTCATAATCGCGAATGATGACGAGTGTGACGTTAGGCGCCACGACCGATAGCTGGTTGAGTTCCTCATCGGTGAAGAAGCGATCGGCAATTTTAATGATGCTCTTGGTGCCCATCTTGCTGGATTTGAGGTTGTAGCCGATGGTAACCTTGGAGGTCATCTGGTCGAGATGTAACAGGTTGATGACCTCGAAGAGGCGATCGCAGGGGATATGGTCGATGACGGTGCCGTGGTCTAAGGCGGAAACAATCAGTTCTTGTCGTTTCATGGGAATTCTCCTGTCGGGGAAACCGACAGGCACACTTATAGGGTTATGAGATAATGGTTTTGTCGTTTTGAACTTGTTCCAGCGTGATTCCGAGTGTGTCGCAAATGATAGCCTGACGGGCATAGAGGCCATTTCGTGCCTGCTGGAAATAGTAGGCATGCGGATCATCGTCGATGCTGTACTCAATCTCATTGACACGGGGTAGGGGATGCAGAATGCGCATGTTGTCTCGTGCCAACGAGAGCATATCGTGTTTCAGGAGATAGCGATCCTTGACACGCTCATATTCCATGAGGTCGGTGAAGCGTTCGCGCTGTACGCGTGTCATATATAATATGTCCGCGCCCGCGATGACATCGGCATCGAAGTCCTGATGCTCTACGAAATGGATGTCGTTCTTGCGGCAATACTCCTTGTACAGATCCGGCATGGCCAGTTCATCGGGAGCAATGAAGTGGAAAGTGGGGTGGAAATGGCGCATGGCCATGAGCAGGCTATGCACGGTGCGCCCATACTTGAGGTCGCCCACCAGATAGATGTTCAAGTTGTCGAGTGTGCCCTGCGTCTGAAAAATGGTGTAGAGGTCGAGCATCGTCTGCGAAGGATGCTGGTTAGCGCCATCGCCCGCATTGATGATGGGCACGGGGGCAATCTCACTGGCATAGCGCGCAGCCCCTTCGAGGTAATGGCGCATGACGATGACATCGGCATAGTTGGAGACCATCATGATGGTGTCCTTCAGTGTCTCGCCTTTTGTGCCGCTCGTCACTTTTGGGTCGGCAAATCCGATGACGCGGGCGCCGAGGCGGTTGGCCGCCGTTTCAAAACTTAGGCGGGTGCGGGTGCTGGGCTCAAAGAATAGCGTAGCCACGACGCGCCCTTGCAAGAGCAAGCGGTTGGGGTTCTGCTCAAACTCCTGTGCCATCCGTATGAGATACTCAATTTTCTCACGCGAATGGTCGGCGATGGTAACAAGACTTCTGTTCATATAGACAAGGTCTGTGATTCTTTTTGCAAATGTAGGTGAAAATAATGAAACCACCGCCGCACAAATGTGAATAGTTATAAAGATACAGCAAAATTATCACTTTTCATTGTTTCTGCGTGTACGTTTGGGAGAAATGACGTATATTTGCAACCCATTTCGAGAAGAAAATAGATGCGTAAGAAATTCTTTATAACCATTTGGACCGTTTTCGTGGCGGTTGTTCTTTTTGTGGTCATCGCCTTTTGGGCTATTGCCAAAGGTTTTATCGGCTACATGCCCGACCTCAAAGAGTTGGAGAACCCTGTGAACAAGTTCGCCTCGCAGGTGTTCACGGCCGATGGCAAGCTTCTAGGCACCTGGAGCTACCAGCGTGCCAACCGTATTTTTGTGGACTATAGTGACATCGCTCCCTCCACGGTGCAGGCGCTCGTGGCCACGGAGGATGTCCGCTTCTATGAGCACTCCGGCATCGACTTCAAGGCCCTGATGCGTGCCGTCGTGAAGCGCGGCCTCATGCGCCAGAAGAACGCCGGAGGTGGCAGCACCATCACTCAGCAGTTGGCCAAACAGCTCTATTCCGAAACTGCCCACTCAGCCATGGAACGCATGCTGCAGAAACCCATTGAATGGGTGATTGCCGTGCAACTGGAGCGCTTCTACACAAAGGAGGAAATCGTGTCGATGTACCTCAACTACTTCGACTTCCTGCATAATGCCGTGGGCTTGAAGACCGCCGCAAAGACCTATTTCGGCAAGGAACCGCAGGAACTCACCATCAACGAGAGCGCCCTGCTGATAGGCTTGTGCAAGAATCCCTCTTTCTTTAATCCTGTGCGGTTCCCGGAACGTGCAATCGAGCGCCGCAATGTCGTGCTGGGACAGATGCTCAAGGCCGGCTACCTCTCGCAACAGGAAGTGGATTCGCTGGAAAAACAGCCCTTGGCACTCAACTTCCACCGCGTAGATCACAAGGAGGGTGAGGGCACCTATGTGCGTGAGCTGCTACGCACGATGCTGATGGCTCAGAAACCCGATCGCAGCAAGTATGCCTCCTGGCAGAACCAGAAATATTACGAAGACAGCCTTGCCTGGGAAGAAGACCCGCTCTATGGATGGTGCAACAAGAACCATAAGAAGGACGGCTCCACCTATAACATCTATTCTGACGGCTTGAAGATTTTCACCTCTATCGACAGCCGCATGCAGCGCTATGCTGAGGAGGCAATGTTCAACCATGTGGCCAAGTACCTACAGCCACTCTTCAATGCCGAACGTAAAGGCAAGGCCAACGCCCCCTATGCCGCCGCCATCAGTCTGGAGAAAGCACAGCAGAACCTCAAGCGAGCCATGCAACAGAGCGAGCGCTACATTGTGATGCACAAGGCCGGTGCTTCGGATGCCGAGATATCACGGGCCTTCAACACGCCGGTGGAGATGACGGTCTATGCTCCCGACGGCGACATCGACACTACGATGACGCCCATGGACAGCATCAAGTACTATAAGAGCTTCCTTCGCTCCGGCTTCGTCTGCATGGACACGCGCAACGGACAGGTGAAAGCCTACGTCGGTGGCCTCGACTATCGCCACTTCCAATACGACATGGCAGGCATGGGACGCCGGCAGGTGGGCTCAACCATCAAGCCCTATCTCTACGCTTTAGCCATGGAGAACGGTTGGACGCCCTGCGATGTGGCCCCCAATGTGCAGACCACCTACCATGTGGGCAACCAGACCTGGACACCCCGCAACGGTAGCCGTGCTCGCTATGGCGAGATGGTCACCCTCAAGTGGGGCTTGGCACAGTCCAACAACTGGATTTCTGCCTATCTGATGAGCCAACTGAATCCCAAGGCCTTCGTGCGCCTGCTCCATGAGTTTGGTATTCTGAATCAGGATATCCATCCCTCCATGTCCCTCTGTCTCGGTCCCTGTGACATCTCCGTCATGGAGATGGTGTCGGCCTACACCGCCTTTGCCAACCACGGCATCCGTACGGCCCCGCTCTTCGTCACCCGCATCGAGGACAGCGAGGGCAATATCGTAGGGGAATTCGTGCCCCGCATGAACGAGGTCATCAGCGAAGAGAGTGCAGCAAAGATGATTGTGCTGATGCGCGGCGTAGTAGATGGCGGTACTGGTTCGCGCATGCGCTTCCGCTATAATGTCACGGCACCGATGGGTGGAAAGACAGGAACGACGAATGATAACTCAGATGGTTGGTTTGTGGGCTACACCCCCTCACTGGCCTTCGGTGCATGGGTAGGTGGCGACGAGCGCGACGTCCACTTCAACAGCATGGCTTACGGACAGGGTGCCTCCGCATCACTGCCCATCTGCGCAGCGTTCATCAAGAAAGTGTTGGCCGATTCCTCACTCGGCTATTCCGACACAGAAACCTTCGAAATGCCTGAGGGCTTTGACCCATGCGGCACTTCAATCAATGCAGATGAAGAATCGGAAGAAGAGGTAATGGGATTGGACAACCTAAACAACGATACTCCGCTTACGCAGTAGTCAGCTCAGCGACAGCGGCTTTCACATAGTCGCGCTCCCAATCCTCGGGCTTCAGGATCTTGCCGTCCAACGACAGCAAATCGAGGTCAATCTTCACGATGCCTTCCTGAACATCCTCGGGCTTGCGGCCCAGCTCTCGCTCAATGCCTTTCAGCAGCGAACGGATAAGGGTAGGGGGCACAGTGGTTTCAATCAAGGCCACCTGATTGGTAAAGGTGCGAGAGCTCTGAATATCAATGGGCTCCGTCTGCACCAACTGGCTGAAACGCTGCTCGCCGCGGAAAGCGATGCTCAGCTTGCGACGGACAGATTGCAACAACAACGAAGCACATTCGACGTTGGTGCCTATACCGATATAAATAGTATGCTTGCTCATTCCGAGTGCAAAGGTACAACATTTTCATCAAAAGACCAACAAAAAAGATTAAAAAAATATAAAAATGCGTTATATTGGAATAATTCCGGCCCGTTACGCCTCTACGAGGTTCCCTGCAAAGCCCCTTGCAATGCTTGGTGGCAAGCAAGTTATCGAGCGTGTCTATCGCCAGGTGGAAGGGCGTCTTGACGAGGCCATAGTGGCCACTGATGACCATCGTATCCGCGAGGCCGTGGAGGCGTTTGGCGGTAAAGTGGTGATGACAGGCACCCATCACAAGAGCGGCACCGACCGTGTGCAGGAGGCGTATGAGAAATGGGGACAGGCCTATGATGTCATCGTGAACATTCAGGGCGATGAGCCCTTCATCCAGCCCCAGCAGCTCGAAGCCATCAAGGCGTGCTTCCAGGAGCCGTCCACGCAGATTGCCACCCTCGTTAAACCGTTCACTGAGGACGACGGAATCGCCGCCCTTCGTAATCCCAACAGTCCTAAGGTAGTGGTGGACGACAAGATGCGTGCTCTCTATTTCAGCCGCAGTGTCGTGCCTTATCTGCGTGGTGTGGAGCCCGATGAATGGCTCGCACACCACACTTTCTACAAGCATATCGGTCTGTATGCCTACCGCCCCGAGGTGCTGCGTGAGATAACGGCGTTGCCACAGTCACCGCTGGAGATGGCCGAGAGTCTGGAGCAGCTGCGCTGGCTGCAGGCCGGCTACCACATCCAGGTCGGCATCTCCGAAGTTGAAACCATCGGCATAGACACCCCCGAGGACCTTGTCCGAGCAGAGGAGTTCTTGAGGAAATTGAAAGATTGAAAGATTGAAACTTTTCGCTACTATATAAATGGCCCCAACAAGAAAACCCAATAGCCGCACAAAGAATGTTGCGGTACCCACAGAAGATGCTTTCGGCCACCAGCAGCCGCAGAATATAGAGATGGAACGCGCCGTTATAGGTGCCTTGCTCATCGAACAAGATGCCTACTCCCTCGTGAGTGAGCTGCTACGCCCCGAGAGTTTCTATGATCATCGTCATCAGGTGCTTTTCGATGCCGTGCGCTCGCTGAGTGCCCAGCAGCGGCCTGTCGATATCCTCACCATTCAGGACTATCTGGAATCCCAGGGCACGCTGGAGGATGCTGGCGGTCCGGCATACCTGCTGCAGCTGAGTGCCAACGTTACCTCGTCGGCGCATATCGAATACCACGCCCGCATCATCGCCCAGAAATTCCTAGCACGAGAGCTCATCACCTTTGCCAGTCAGGTGTCCCGCGATGCCTTCGACAGCACCATCGATGTCGATGACCTGATGCAGGAAGCCGAGGGCAAGCTTTTTGCCATCTCGCAGCAGAACCTCAAGAAAGACTACACACAGATTAACCCCGTCATCCACGAGGCCTACCTGATGCTGCAGAAAGCCGCTGCGCGACAGGACGGTCTCTCTGGCCTCTCCAGCGGCTTCGAAGGTATCGACAAGATTACCAGCGGTTGGCAGAACAGCGACCTCATCATCATTGCTGCACGTCCGGCAATGGGTAAGACCGCCTTCGTTCTCTCCATGGCCAAGAAGATTGCGGTGGATGCCCGTGTACCGGTGGCAATGTTCTCTTTGGAGATGAGCAATGTGCAGCTCGTGAACCGCCTGATTGTCAATGTCTGTGAGCTGCCGGGCGAGAAGATTAAGAGTGGACAGCTGTTGCCCTATGAATGGGGACAACTCGACAACCGCATCACTCAACTCTACGACGCACCCTTCTACATCGACGATACGCCCTCGCTCTCTGTCTTCGAGCTGCGCACCAAGGCACGCCGATTAGTGCGCGAACACGGCGTGAAGCTCATCCTCATCGACTATCTGCAGCTGATGAATGCCTCCGGCATGAGCTTCGGCTCGCGTCAGGAAGAGGTCTCCAATATCAGCCGTTCGCTGAAAGGCCTGGCCAAGGAACTCAACATCCCCATCATCGCGCTGTCACAGCTCAACCGTTCTGTTGAGAAGCGCGAAGGCGAGGAGGGTAAGCGTCCGCAACTCAGCGACCTGCGTGAGTCCGGTGCCATTGAGCAGGATGCCGATATGGTGTGCTTCATCCATCGTCCTGAGTACTACAAGATCTTCACCGATGAGAAGGGCCGCAATATGCGCGGCATGGCAGAGTTCATCATTGCCAAGCACCGTAACGGTGCCGTTGATACCGTCATCCTACGCTTCCGCAATGAGTACGCCCGCTTCCAGGATCCCGAGGAAGATGCCTACATCCCAGCACCCGGTGAAACCGTCATCTACGGTTCGTCGGCCATCAATGGTGGCGAGGACAATGGACAGCCGGCAGCTCCTGCGCCCGACACTGAGATGCCCCAAGTGAACGATGCCGACACGCCCTTCGGACCGCCGCCAAGCAACAAAGATATGCCATTCTGACCCGTGTAAAGCTATTTTCGCGCACAAATGCGCGCATAGTTCAAATCTTTTTTGTACTTTTGCGCCCGCAAATCGCAAATCCTCAAATTGTCCAATTGTAAATTGTAAATTGTCAAATAGATGAATATCTCCTACAAATGGCTTCGTGAGTACGTCGAGACAACCTTGTCGGCGCAGGAAGTCGCAGCAGCCCTCACTTCTGCTGGTCTCGAAGTAGATGGCGTGGAAGAAGTACAGACCATCAAGGGAGGCCTCCAGGGCCTCGTCGTGGGCGAGGTGCTCACCTGCGAAGCACATCCCAACAGCGACCACATGCACGTCTGTACCGTGAACATCGGCACCCCCGAGGTGCAGCAGATTGTCTGCGGCGCGCCCAATGTGGCTGCCGGCCAGAAGGTCATCGTGGCCACCCTCGGCACCAAGCTCTACGACGGCGACCAGGAGTTCGTCATCAAGAAGAGCAAGCTGCGCGGCATCGAGTCCAACGGCATGATCTGTGCTGAAGACGAGATTGGCGTCGGCACCGACCACAGCGGCATCATCGTGCTGCCCGCCGACGCTGTCGTGGGCACTCCCGCTGCCGAGTACTACGGTCTCGAGAGCGACTGGCTCATCGAAGTCGATATCACTGCCAACCGCGCTGATGCCTGCTCGCACTACGGCGTGGCCCGCGACCTCTACGCCTGGCTCATCCAGAACGGCTACAAGACAGCCCTCCACCGTCCCAGCGTCGAGGACTTCAAGGTCGATAACCACGACCTGCAGATTCCCATCCGCGTGGAGAACGCCGAGGCTTGCCCCCGCTACGCTGCCGTCACCGTCACAGACTGCGAGGTCAAGGAGAGCCCGCAGTGGCTGAAGGACCACCTGACCACCATCGGTCTGCGCCCCATCAACAACATCGTCGATATCACCAACTACATCATGATGGCTTTCGGCCAGCCCCTGCACTGCTTCGATGCAGACATGATCACCGGCGGCGAGGTCATTGTGAAGACCATGCCCGAGGGCACACCCTTCCAGACTCTCGACGGCATCGACCGCAAGCTCAGCGACCACGACCTGATGATCTGCAACGCCGTGGAGCCCATGTGCATCGGCGGCGTCTATGGCGGCAAGGGCAGCGGCACCTATGAGACCACGAAGAACGTGCTCCTCGAGAGCGCCTACTTCAACCCCACATGGATTCGCAAGAGCGCCCGTCGCCACGGCCTGCAGACCGATGCCAGCTTCCGCTTCGAACGCAGCATCGACCCCAACGGACAGATCTACGCCCTGAAGCTCGCTGCCAAGATGTGCCAGGAGCTCGCGGGCGGCAAGGTCAGCATGGAAATCGTAGATGTCTATCCCACGCCCATGCAGGACTTCCCCGTGGATTTGAAGTATGACTACGTTGATAACCTCATCGGCAAGCACATCCCCGCCGAGACCGTCAAGAGCATCGTCACCTCCCTGGAGATGAAAATCGTCAGCGAGACGGCCCAGGGGCTGCAGCTCCTCGTGCCCGCCTACCGCGTCGATGTGCAGCGCCCCTGTGACGTCGTCGAAGACATCCTGCGCATCTACGGATATAATAATGTGGAGATACCCCTCTCACTGAATTCCACCATCGCCATCAAGGGTGATGTTGATAAGAGCTTCAAGCTGCAGAACCTCGTCTCCGAGCAGCTGGTGGGAGCCGGCTTCAACGAGATTCTCAACAACTCGCTCACCAAGGCTGCCTACTACGACAACGAGCAGTGCTACAAGGCCGAGAACTGTGTGCGCCTGCTGAATCCGCTCTCGCAGGACCTTGCCGTGCTGCGCCAGACGTTGCTCTTCGGCGGCTTGGAGAGCATCAGCCGCAACGTGAACCGCCGTCGTGGCGACGTGCAGTTCTTCGAGTTCGGCAACTGCTACTACTTCCACGCCGAGAAGAAGTGCGCCGACATCATCCCCGGTGTCAGCTCCAGCCGCGACCCCGAAGTCATCAAGCATGTCCTCGATGCCTACAGCGAGGACTACCACCTCGGCCTGTGGATCACGGGCAAGCGCGTCAGCGGCTCGTGGGCACATCCCGACGAGGACCAGTCCTTCTACGTCCTCAAGGCACAGGTGCTGAACATCCTCCAGCGCGTGGGCGTGCCCTTCGGCTCCCTCGTCTTCAAGGACGGCACCAACGACATCTTCTCCAAGAGCATCCTCATCGAGAACCGTGGAGGCAAGGTCATCGCGCAGCTCGGCATCGTGGCCAAGCGCCTGCAGGTAGCCTTCGACATCCCCACGGAAGTCTATTTCGCCGACATCGCCTGGCAGCAGGTCATGCGCCTCATCCGCAAGGAGAAGGTCAGCTACACCGACCTGCCCAAGTACCCCGCCGTCAGCCGCGACCTCGCCCTCCTCGTGGACAAGAGCGTCGAGTTCGCGCAGATCGAGGCCATCGCCTACCAGAGCGAGCGCAAGCTCCTCAAGGACGTCCGCCTCTTCGATGTCTATGAAGGCAAGAACCTGCCCGCCGGCAAGAAATCCTACGCTGTCAACTTCATCCTGCAGGATGAGTCCAAGACCCTCAACGACAAGGCCATCGACGCCATCATGCAGAAGCTGATTCAGAACCTGACAAAGCAACTCGGCGCGGAGCTGCGTTGATAATCGTAATAACGAAATAATGTAATAACGACAATAAAAAAATCAACCCATGGGAAGAGCATTTGAATACCGTAAGGCCGCCAAGCTGAAGCGCTGGGGCCACATGGCAAAGACATTCACCAAGTTAGGCAAGCAGATCGCCATCGCCGTGAAGGCTGGCGGCCCAGACCCCGACATGAACCCCACGCTGCGTGGTATCATCGCCACCTGCAAGCGCGAGAACATGCCGAAGGACAACATCGACCGCGCCATCAAGAACGCGATGGGCAAGGACCAGAGCGACTACAAGGGCATGACCTACGAGGGCTACGGCCCCCACGGCGTCGCCGTCTTCGTAGATACGCTCACCGACAACCCCACGCGCACCGTGGCCGACGTGCGCAGCGTCTTCAACAAGTTCGGCGGCAACCTCGGCACGATGGGTAGCCTCGCCTTCCTCTTCGACCACAAGTGTGTGTTCACCTTCAAGAAGAAGGACGGCATCGACATGGACGAGCTCATCCTCGACCTCATCGACTACGGCGTGGAAGATGAGTACGACGAGGATGAGGAAGAAGGCACACTCACCATCTACGGCGACCCCAAGAGCTACGGCGCCATCCAGAAGCATCTGGAGGAGAGCGGCTTCGAGGACGTCGGCGGTGAGTTCACCTACATCCCCAACGACCTCAAGGATGTCACACCCGAACAGCGCGAGAGCATCGACAAGATGGTGGAGCGCCTCGAAGAGTTCGACGACGTCCAGACCGTCTATACCAACATGAAGCCCGAAGAGGTATAACCCATTTCACCTTCATACACAAAAAGCTTTAAGGTCACCCCTTAAAGCTTTTTTTAGCTATTGGCTGTAGGACTTTGGCTATTGGTCTTAGCTCTTAGTTCTAAGCCTTTATCCCTCGCGCTTGCGAGACCAACAGGCTTCTCTCATAGACCGCGACCACAATGTCAGCCGGGAAGCCCTCGTAGAGCTTGGCGATACGCTTAGTCTTATGATGCACCAGTGCGTACAAGTATTTCTCAAAGCGAAGTAGGGTAGAAGCGTTATCCCTCGGTGCATCAGCATACACGCCAATGCATATTCCCTTCTTTGCATCCATATACGTTGCTTCGTGGTTACGTACAAACCACCAGTAGGCATTGTAGAAGACCTGTTGTTGCTTGACTGTCAGGAATGGCTCCACCAGGGAAAGGATGTTATTATTATGGAGAAACGGCGGCACCGCCTCGTTGGCCTTGTACAAGCCCAACATTTGCGGATACTGCGCGCGGTAGTAGTCGGGAGCAGCCAGCACCTGTCCTACGAAGCCATGCAACTTTGTCCCACAGCCCACGCCGAAGTTCTCTATAGCCGTCATGAATGAGATGGCATCTGTGGCTATGCGCACTGCCGTCAGCATCGCTACCTTCTGTTCCTCATGGCGCATAATTCCCATTCGATATGCGAGCATGATTGCATCAAGTAACATGAAATCAGGTGCTGCGGGAAAACAACTCATGATGGTAGGATCTATTCTCGTTTTACGTTACGAAGGACCTATAACTTCACATCGGTCAATTTGTAGTTTGCTGTATGTCAGTTGAGTGAGACCTTATGAGTTCATAGAGATGAGGAATTCCTCGTTGGTCTTAGTGCCTTCGAGACGGCTCTTGAGCTCGTTCATGGCCTCGATGGGGTTCATGTCGGAGAGGAACTTGCGCAGGATCCACATGCGGTCGAGGGTGGTCTTGTCGTGGAGCAGGTCGTCGCGGCGGGTGCTGCTGGCGACGATGTTGACGGCAGGGAAGATGCGCTTGTTGGCGAGGGTGCGGTCGAGCTGCAACTCCATGTTGCCGGTGCCCTTGAACTCCTCGAAGATGACTTCGTCCATCTTGCTGCCAGTGTCGATGAGTGCCGTGGCGATGATGGTGAGCGAGCCGCCGCCCTCGATGTTACGTGCTGCGCCGAAGAAGCGCTTGGGCTTCTGCAGGGCGTTGGCATCCACACCACCGGTGAGGATCTTACCGCTGGCAGGGGCTGCGGTGTTGTAGGCACGGGCCAGGCGTGTGATGCTGTCGAGGAAGATGACCACGTCGTGGCCGCACTCTACCATGCGCTTGGCTTTCTCGAGCACGATACCGGCAATCTTCACGTGGCGCTCGGCGGGCTCGTCGAAGGTGGAGGCGATGACCTCTGCGTTGACGGTGCGTGCCATGTCGGTGACCTCCTCGGGACGCTCGTCGATGAGGAGCATCATGAGATAGGCCTCGGGGTGATTGGCGGCGATGGCGTTGGCTATCTCCTTCATGAGTATGGTCTTACCGGTCTTGGGCTGTGCCACGATGAGTGCGCGCTGGCCCTTGCCGATGGGGGAGAAGAGATCGACGATGCGCACGCTGGTAGGGTCGTTGTAGCCACGGCAGAGCTGGAACTTCTCGTCGGGGAACAGGGGCGTTAGGTGTTCGAAGGCCTGACGGTCGCGGATGCGTTTGGGGGAGACGCCGTTGACCTGGTCGATGTTCATCAGGGGGAAGTATTTCTCGCCCTCGAAGGGAGGACGCACGCTGCCCTCTACGACATCGCCGGTCTTCAGCCCCCACTGCTTGATCTGCTGCTGGCTGACATAGACATCGTCCGGGCTGGCGAGATAGTTGTAATCGCTGCTGCGCAGGAAGCCCCAGCCTTCGGGGGTGACCTCGAGGACGCCCTCGGCCTTCACCTTGTCGCTGAAGTCATAGGGTGCTGCGGCGGACTCTTCGTGGGCCTGCTCCTTGGAGCGGGCCTGACGGCGGTTGGAGGTGCTGGTGAGGTTGTCGAGGTATTCAGGCTGCGCGACTGTGGGCTCTAACTTGGGGTGCGGCATGACATTGCCGCCCTCGGGGATGGGGGTGAGGACGATGAAGTCGGGTTCGTCGGCATTGAAGAATGCCTCCACGGCCTCTGGCGTCAGGGACTGCCCTGCAGCCTCGTCAGTAGCAGGAGCTGCAGGTGCCGTGGCATGTGCTTCTGTCTTTTCAGCGGGTGCTGTGGCGGGTGCTGCGGGTTCCTCGGGGAAGAGCGGCAGCTCAGCCTCCATGGCAGCAACCTCTGCTTCCTTCTCGGCCTTCGACTTGCGTCCGCGTTTCTTGGGACGTGCCGTCTCTTCGGCGGCGGGGAGCTCGGCCTTGGCAGGTTCTGCCTGAGGCGCATTGCTGTCGGCTGCGTTCTCAGCAGCTCTCTCGGCGACGGGTTCTGCCGCGGGCTTACTGGCTTTCTCTGCCTTCTCTGCCTTCTCGGTCTTCTTTGCCTGTGTGGCCTCGGCTTCCTTCTCGGCTTTTGACTTACGTCCACGTTTCTTGGCGGCAGGCTTCTCAGCATCACCGTCGGCTTTGACGGGGGTGCTGGATAGTTCGCCCTCGATGATACTATAGATTAGATCCAACTTGGGAGTATCACCCTTCACGGAGATATTCAGGGATCTGGCAATCTCATTCAACTGCTCGATGCTCAATGCTTCGAGTTCACTTTTTGTGTGCATAAATTAACAATAAAAAGAGGAAATACAAATGAGTTGACCGCCTGATATGGGGTAACCCTTCATAAAATCGACTGCAAAGGTAGTGATTTCTGAGCATACGGCAAAGCTTTTTCAACTTTTTTCGCTATTTTCGCGGCGAAAATCTATCATACATGGCAGCAGTAAACTCTTTTTTGCAGGTTGACAACGTTTCTTTCTCGGTAGGCGACAAGGAGTTGTTCCACGATATCAGCTTCGGTATCGCCGAGGGGCAGCGCGTGGGGCTGATAGCGCAAAACGGCACAGGCAAGACGACACTGCTGAATGTCATCGCCGGTCGCGAGGAGCCGGAGAGCGGCACGGTGATTTTCCGCCGTGACCTGCGCGTGGCTTATCTGGAACAGACCCCCGTGTACCCGCAGGAGATGACGGTGATGGAGGCGTGTCTGTGGCAGTGCAAGGAGGAGCCGCGGCGCATACAGGAGTATCTCACCAAGTTGGACATCCGCGACCACGACCAGCCCATCAGCCATCTCTCGGGCGGACAGCTGAAGCGCGTGGCGCTGGCCAATGTGCTGTGCCGCGAACCAGACATGCTTATTCTGGACGAGCCCACGAACCACCTGGACCTGCAGATGATAGAGTGGCTGGAGACATATCTCTCACGCTCGAACATGACGCTGCTGATGGTGACGCACGACCGTTACTTCCTGGACCGCGTGTGCAACCTCATCCTGGAACTGGATGACAGGACGCTCTACACCTACCGTGGCAACTATGCCTACTATCTCGAGAAGCGGCAGGAGCGCATCGATGTGACTAATGCCAACATCGCGCGCGCGAATAATTTATATAGGAGTGAACTGGAATGGATGCGCCGCATGCCGCAGGCGCGCGGCCATAAGGCGCGCTACCGTGAGGAGGCCTTCGAGGATCTTGAACGGCGCGCCAAGCAGAGCGTGGAGGAGAAGGCGGTGTCGCTGCAGGTGAACAGCACGTACATCGGTTCCAAGATTTTCGAGGCGCAGTATGTGAGCAAGACGTTCCCGCCGCGCCCCGACGACCCGAAGAGTACGGAGCGCGTCATCCTGAAGGATTTCTACTATAACTTCTCACGCTACGAGAAGATGGGCATCGTGGGGGCCAACGGCACGGGCAAGAGCACATTCATCAAGATGCTGCTGGGGCTGGTGCAGCCGGATAGCGGGCGCTTTGTGGTGGGAGAGACGGTGCGCTTCGGCTATTTCTCACAGGAGGGGATGCAGTTCGACCAGCAGATGAAGGTCATCGATGCTGTGCGGCGTGTGGCGGAGTATGTGGATCTGGGCGGCGGCAGGCATCTCACGGCGATGCAGTTCCTGCAGCATTTCCTGTTCTCGCCGCTGCAACAGCAGAACTATATCTACAAGCTGTCGGGCGGCGAACGCCGGCGTCTGTACTTGTGCACGGTGCTGATGCAGAATCCTAATTTCCTCATCCTTGACGAGCCCACGAACGACCTGGACATCGTGACGCTGAACATCCTGGAGGACTATCTGAAGAACTTCAAAGGATGCGTCATCGTGGTGAGTCACGACCGCTACTTCATGGATAAGGTGGTGGACCATCTGCTGGTGTTCAAAGGAAATGGTGACATCAAGGACTTCCCGGGGAATTATTCGCAGTATAGACTCACGGCCCCAACCTCTCTCTTTCAAAGAGGGGGAGATAGACCCAACCCCAACCTTGCCCGTGAAGGGAGAGGAGAAGCTGGCGCGAAGGGGACCATGGAGGACAGGAGAGCGGAGAGGCCGCGAAGGCTGTCCTTCAAGGAACGTAAGGAGATGGAGGCGCTAGAGAGCGAGATAGATGCTCTCGAAACGGAGAAAGCGGCTCTCGAGAAGGCGCTGTGCAGTGGGACATTGTCCGTGGAGGAACTGACAACAAAAAGCAAACGGCTACCACTGCTGCAAGAGGAATTGGACGAAAAGGAAATGCGATGGCTGGAGCTATCGGAGATCGGCGGTTAGGGTTTAGGGTTAAGGGTTTCAAGGTTCAGGTTTCAGGGTTCAAGGTTAAGGTTTCAAGGTTCAGGTTTCAGGAGGAAGAGTTTAAGGCTAAAAGCCAAAAGCTAACAGCTAACAGCCAAATGCCAAAAGCTAACAGCCAACAGCCAAGAGCGCAAAAAATGAAAGATTGAAAATGATAGGACATAAGGAAATCATCGTCAAACGTCATCCGATGGGCAAGAAGTTCTTGGCCATCTGCTTGTGTGGGTTTATCTTTTCTGTAAGGAAACTTAACAAAACGGAACTGAACCACGAGCTGATTCACGTGGCACAACAGCGAGAAATGCTTTATATTCCGTTCTTTATATGGTATGTCGTGGAGTGGCTGGTGCTTCTGGTGAAATACCGCAACTGGATGGAGGCCTACTACCACATCCGCTTCGAGCAGGAGGCGTATCGCCATCAAGCGGACAATACGTACCTCCTGCATCGAAAGTGTTTTAGTTATTTAAGGTAATTTATACTCCAATCGGCTCGGGAGCTTTATTTTATTGCCTCTTGTGCTGCGGCGAAGATTTCTTGGACGCGGTCCACGGTCTTGCGACGGAACTTGCCGCTGCGGGGATATAGCTTGGTATTGGCTTTGTTGACAGCCTCCTTGTCGGAAATCCATTCCTCGGCCTTGTAGTTCTCGCCGTTGCGGCCTTCCTGGTCGAAGCCGTAGTAGTAGCTGATTTTGGTGATGGTGAGGTTGACCTTGTTCTCGGCGGTGCAGGTGGCATTGATGAGGTAGCGGAAGTAGCAGTGGTCCCAGTTGAGGAACTTCTTACGGAAGGTCATAATCTCCTCGACATTGGCCACGATGGTGTTGTCCTCATCGGAGAGCACGCGCGTGCGCAGGTCCTGGCGGCCCTTGGCCACGAGGTCTTTCACGAAGTTCTGCATGATGGGGTAGAGCTGCGCCTGGGTCTTACCCTCGGCACTGATGGTCTGGGTGAAGGTGACGATGCCGTTCTGTTCGGGGACAGCGCCACGCAGGTACTTGGAGTCATCACGTTTCTCGGCAGCCGCCATCAATGGCAGCGCCATCAACATAAGCAATAGAATCTTTTTCATCTTTTTATCTATTAATGATCATTGATTATCTGTTATCTTCTCTCCCTCGTCTCTTGAAGAAGGGTGAGGATTACTCATAGCGTATTGCCTCAATAGGATCCAGCCGTGCCGCTTTCTGGGCAGGGAAATAGCCGAAGCCGACACCGATGGCCACGCAGACGACAAAGCTGACGATAACGCTCCACATGGGGATGACGGCGGGATAGCCCACGATAGCGTTGCAGCCCCAGGTGAGGAGGGCTCCGAAGAGGACACCCAGGATGCCGCCCGTGAGACTGATGAGGATGGATTCAATGAGGAACTGATTGCTGATGTCCAGACCGCGAGCGCCGACGCTCATGCGCAGACCTATCTCCTTGGTGCGCTCCGTGACGCTTACCAGCATGATGTTCATGATGCCGATGCCTGCCACGAGGAGCGAGAAGGCTGCGGCCACCACGAGAATGATGGTGATGGTATCCATCGTGGAGGACATCGTCTCCATGAACTCCTGCTGAGAACGGATGGTGAAGTTATCCTCCTCACCGTCCTTGAGTTTATGCGTGCGACGCAGTATAGCCGTGAGGTCTTCGATGGCCTGGTCCGAAAGTTCCTCGGTGACGGCCGAGCAGACGATGCTGTTGTAGTGGGTCTGGGCGGAGAGGCGCTTCATCACGGTGGTGTATGGCGCGATGATGACGTTGTCCTGGTCCATGCCCCAGTTGTTATAGCCCTTGCCTTTGAGGACGCCGATGACGCGCAGGGGGATGCTCTTGAAGCGGATGGTCTTCCCGATGGGGTCCTGACCGTTGGGGAACAGCTCCTTGACGACGGTCTTGCCTATGATGCACACCTTGGAACTCTTCTTCACATCCTCTTCAGTGAAGCAGGTGCCTTCCTCGATGCTCCACAGCTTGATGGTCAAGTAGTCGGGCGACTCGCCATAGCAGGTGCTGGTGGTGTTGTTGGCACCGTTGATGACCTGTCCGCTGGATGTCACCTCCGGCGACACCTTGGTGACAAACTTTGCCTCGCGCAGGATGGCCTCGTAATCTGCATGCTTCAGCGTCTGCATAGCCGACGGGTCGAGGCGCACGCCGCCGCGCTGGTCGGCACCCGGGCGTATGGTGAGCAGGTTGGTGCCCTGCTTGGCCAGTTCGGCGCGTATGCTCTGCTTGGAGCCTTGGCCGATGGCCATCATCACGATGACAGCTCCAACACCGATGATGATGCCGAGCATCGAGAGGAAGCTGCGGGCTTTATTGCTGAGGATTGCCTTGATAGCAATCTTGAAAAGATTAATATAACTCATTATCGTTTCAAGGGTTCAAGAGTTCAAAAGTTCAAGGGTTTCAACTCCCCTCCCTAACAGGGGAGGGGTCGGGGGAGGGGCCTTTAATCATCCTGGGGCGCAGGGAGAGCGGCAAGGGCCTCGGCGGCGCTGAGGATATTCTGGTTATATACGTCTTCACGAATCTTGCCGTCGCGCAGGACGATGTTGCGTGAGGAATATTGTGCAATCTCGGGGTTGTGGGTCACGAAGATGATGGTGCGCCCTTCAGCATGGAGCTTCTGGAAGAGCACCAGCACCTCGAAGGACGTGCGCGTATCGAGGTTTCCCGTAGCCTCGTCCGCCAGGATGACGGCGGGGTTGTTGACCAAGGCACGGGCGATGGCCACGCGCTGCATCTGACCGCCAGACATCTGGTTGGACTTATGTTCTAGACGTTCACCGAGTCCTACAGCCTTGAGCGCGGCAACGGCAGCCTCGCGACGCTGTTTGGAGCTGTAGTCCTTGTTGTACATCAGCGGCAGTTCTACGTTCTCGACGGCTGTGGTCTTGGGGAGCAGGTTATAGTTCTGGAACACGAAGCCGATCTTGCGGTTGCGCAGTCGTGCGCGCTGGCTGCGGCGCATGGTGCGCACGCTGATGCCATCGAGCAGGTACTCGCCGCTCGTGGGCGTGTCGAGGCAGCCAAGCTGGTTCAGGAGTGTCGATTTGCCGGAGCCGGAGGTGCCCATGATGGTTACGAACTCACCCTCGTAGATCTTGAACGACACGCCACGCAGCGCGTGTACCGTCTCGCTGCCCACCTGGAAGTCACGACGCACGTCCTGAAGTTCTATGACGACTTTCTTATTCATTATTTCTTCTGGTTCCTGTTATTGTTTCGCGGTCCGGGCATGAAGGGGTTCTTGTTCTGTTGGGCGTCGGTCTCGTCGGCCTGTGCGCCAAACTCCATGTCCTCGATGACCTCGGTGCCGGCAGTGATGCCGGAGATAATCTCTGTCATGGTGCCATTGGTGACGCCTATCTCCACGGGGATGGCCTTGAAGACTTTGCCCTGGCGTACCCATAGCTTATTCTTAGCCTCGCATCCCTCGATGGTCTCATCGTCGGCGATGAGTGCTTCATTGGGTGCAAAGCGCAGCGACTTGGCGCTGACGGTGAGCACATCGTTCTTCTCGAGTGTGAAGATGGTGACGTTGGCAGTGAGGCCCGGCTTCAGTTTCAGGTCGGCATTGGGGGCGCTGATGACTACCTCATAGGTGACCACATTGCTCTCTGTGGTGGCCTGCTGACGCACCTGAGTGACAGCGCCCTGGAAGATGTCATTGGGGAAGGCATCCACGGTGAAGGTGACGCGCTGGCCCTCCTTGACATCGCCAATGTCCGCCTCGTCGATGTCTGCAATCACTCGCATATCTGTGAGATCCTGTGCGATGGTGAACAGGGTAGGGGTGCTGAAGGAGGCTGCCACAGTCTGTCCTTCTTCGACGGCCTTGTTCAGCACCACGCCGTTGATGGGCGAGGTGATGGTGGCATAGCCGAGGTCTGTCTCGGCGCGCTTCACGCTCTGGCGTGCGGTGTTCACCTGCTGCTGTGCCTGCACGAAGGAGAGACGGGCTTGTTCGTAGTCGTTGGCGCTAATCAGGCCCTTGTCATAGAGTGATTTGTAGCGGTCGTGGTTGGCGCGCTGATAGGCGAGGGCGCTCTCGGCGCTCGTGAGGTTGGCGCGCTGGCTCTCGAGGGTGCTGAGAAGGTTCGTGCGGTCGAGTTCTGCAATGACCTGTCCGGCCTTGACCACAGAGTTGTAGTCCACATAAATCTTAGCCACGATACCGCTGACCTGTGTACCCACCTCGACGCTTGTGACAGGTTCAATGGTACCCGTTGCCGTCACCGTCGTGGAGATGTTGCCTTTGACCACACTGGTCATCTCATATTCAGCCTCAGGCTTGGAAGAGCAGGCAGCAAAGATTGCTGCCACAGCCATGAAAAGAGAGAAATGGAAAAATGTATTCTTGCTCATATTACTATAATTATCTTTGTCTTTATTTACATTCCCATCTCTCCTCCCTCGTAGAACTTCAGCAGTTGCGTGTTGAGGATGGTTGTGTATTTACTTTGTAGTTTATTGTTCTGTGCCTGCAGCAGGTTGTCGCGCGCCTGCAAGAGGTCCACGATATTCTTCAAGCCCTCCTTGAACTGCTCGTTGGTCAGCTCATAGGTGGTCTCCTGGCTCTTCACGGCTGCGTCGGCGCTGATGAAGCGTTGCTGTGCGCTGGTGGCATTGAGCCACAGGTTCTCGATGTTGGAGCCGAGGGAGGTGCGCTTGTCCTGCAGGTCGAGGGCTGCTGTTGTCTGTGCCAGGCGGGCACGGCTGATGGCTGTCTTGGTGCGACGTTGGTCGTAGATGGGTACGCTGAGCCCCAGTCCGATGCTGCCGTTGAGGTTGCGCTTCATCTGCTCGCCCAAGGCATCATCGGAAGCACTGTAGTGGCTGTCGCCGATGCCTGCATTCATGCTGATGGTGGGCAGATAGCCGCGCTTGGCGATGTTCAGCTGCACGTCGCTGGCCGTAGCCTGCAGCTCGGCAGCCCGTATCTCAGGGCGTGAGTTTAGGGCCTGCGCATAGACGGCCTGCTTGTCGGGGATTGGGCTAAGAGCACGGCTGTCTTCCAGCTCTGTAGCTGCCACGTCAAAGGGTTCCTCGATGCCCAGCTGCAAGAGAGCCTTCAGCTGGCGCTTGAAGCCGTCGATCTGTGTCTGGGTGTTCACCACATCGTACTGTGCGCTGGCGTACTGTGCCTCCAGTTGTGCCACATCCGCCTTGGCCAGATCGCCCACCTTCAAGCGCTCCTGCCCGCGCTCCAGCTGTTGCTTGGCGGTGGCGCATATCTGTTCGTTGACCTTCTTGGCTTCAGTGGTGTAGAGAATCTGTACATAGAGCTGTGCGATTTGTTCTTGAATGGTCTTCAAGCTCAAGTCCGTCTGCACTTCAGCCTGCTCTGTCTGCACTTTCTTCGCCTCTATGTTCTTGCGGTTCACGCCACCGTCCCAGATTGTCCAGTTGGCGTTGATGCCGTAACTGCCGTTCTCTGTGAGCTTGTTGTTGGTGCTGGTGGCCATACCGTTCTGCACCATGACGGTAGCCTGCTGGAAGGGCCTGTAGCCGAGGCTTTGGCTCATGGAGAAAGAGAGGCTGGGGAAGAGGGCAGCCTTCGACTGCTTGAGCTGCTCGGTGGCATCCAACTCTGATAGCTTGTTCTTCTGCACCGTGATATTGTGCTCGGCGGCATAGTCAAGGCATTGCTGCAATGTCCACGTCTGCGCCTGTGACATCAGTGGCAGGCAGGCGAGTAGCGTGAGTAGTTTTTTTGTATTCATATATTTATAATAATGTGTAATCGCGTAGGTTTAATCTGTACAAAGGTACGTCGTTTTCTGCAAAACAGACGTCGTGAGCCATGATTGGTTTATTGACTTTAAGAGGTTTTAACGATTCATCGTCTCGCGAGAACAAAAATTAGTGTTACCTTTGCGGCGGAAAATTGGAGACAGAAGATAAAGATAAATATAAAAAAGATAAAATACGAGTTCAATGATGTCTCAATCCTTTAAGGAAATTCTACGATTGTGGTGGGTCCAGAAGCGGCGCTCGTTCCAATGGAAGGACGTGTTCATAGCCGCATACTTCATCGTGCTCTTTGTGGTGATGGTGGTGGCCTTCTACATGGCCTTCTCCACGGAGATGGGTGAGAAGAAATTGCCCTTCGAAATGGTCACTCTTGTGCCGCTGTTGGGCGTAAGCATCGTGCTGGGCGACCTGCTCATGAAGCTCTTCTGGCGTCGCTCCCCCGTGGAGATGGACGACTACCTGCGCTCACGCCCTGTGGGGCCCAACGACTGGGCGCTGCTGGTGCTCCTCGACACGAAGCTGAGCTTCATGCAATGGATGCTGCCGCTGTGTGTGGCCTTTGTAGCGGCCTTGTTTATCGGCATCGGCTGGGGCTTACTCACGCTGTTGGTGGCCTTCACCTGCACGCTCACCAACGCTCTGGTGCAGAACTGTTGGCGTCGTGCACCCGGCAATGAATACACGCTGCCCCTGGCTTTCGGCTATCTTGTGTGGGTTTTCGTGCTCTATGTCCTTGGTGGTCTTGCTTTCGCGGTGCTGGGACTGGCAGAGGACGATCCCTCGATGCAGCTGCGGCCGCATGTGGTGGAGTGGGGCACTGTGGTGGCTTCGGGCGTTATCATTGTGCTGAACAGCCTCCTATGCTACGTATTGCATCGCTATTTTGCCCGCATGAAGAACCACAACGAAGAGATGCATACTCCCGTGGCCAGCACGGCACACTCGCTGGGAGAAGTGTCGCTGTGGAGTATCGAATGGGTGCAGCTGCTGCGCAGCAAGCGCCTGCGTGTCAGCTTCATAGCGATGATGGTTCTCTTCGTGTTCAATGTCTATACACAGCAGCTGACGGCTGACACCATGCAGCAGGACCTGGGGCTGAAAGTCAACCCCATGCTCCTTTTAGCCGTGGGCTTCCCCAGCCTGATACTGGCACAGTGGGTGCTGGGAATCGAGGCAAACTTCTTCTCGGGCATCTGGACGAAGCCGTGGCCGGTGGAGGGTATCTTGCGCCGCAAATACTACTTCTTCTGTGCGCTCTGCGGACTTGTCGCCCTGTTGCTGATACCTGCCGTGTTGTGGATGGGGCTGTCGCCGCTGGCACTGATTGCGACGTTGATTTTCTCGTGCGGTGCCTTTATCCTGCCTTTCATGGCCACATGCCTCTTCAGCAGCCGAATGGACCTTTTTGCTTCTGCCTTCTTCAACTATCAAGGTGGTAATAAACAGCTGAATGTGTTCTCGTTTATCATGTTCATTCCTATGGCCATCTACTATGTGGCTTATTTTTTCCTGCCCACACTGTGGGCTCATGCCGCTGTGGTCGCCCTTGGCCTTCTCGGCTTTGCCCTTCATACGCTTTATATCCACTGGGTGTCAACTCTTTGGCATAAGCGGAGGTATAAGATTATGGAGCGATGGATGGGAGAGTGAAATGGGGAATGACTTATGGGCTTAACAGTTTAATAGTTTAATAGTTTATTAGTTTAGAGGTTAATGATATAAGATATGGAAGCAACAATAACCAGTCAGGAACAGTTTACACCCTCTTTTGAGGGGAGGGCAGGAGGTGGTGCCACTATCTCCATTTCCAGCCTTAAGAAAGTGTATGGAGAGAAGATTGCACTTGACATAGAGGAACTGAAGATACAGAGCGGTGAGCTCGTGGGGCTCGTAGGCAACAACGGTGCTGGAAAGACCACACTGCTGCGCCTCATCCTCGACCTCATCGAAGCCACAGACGGCCACGTGCTGAGTGATGATCAGGACGTGGCGAAGAGTGAGCTGTGGAAACATTACACAGGCTCCTTCATCGACGGGCGCTTTCTCATCGATTTCTATACGCCTGAGGAGTATTTCACCTTCATCGCCCGTCTCTACGGCATTAGCGACGAGACGCTCCACGAACGCCTGGAGACCTTCCGTCCGCTCATGCACGACGAGATTCTTGGTACCAAGAAGTATCTGCGTGACTTCTCCGAAGGCAACCGACAGAAAATTGGTATCATCGGAGCCATGATGATACGGCCCAAGGTGCTGCTCCTCGACGAGCCTTTCAACTACCTCGACCCCTCCTCGCAGATTGTCGTAGCACGCATGATTGCCGACATGAACCGTGAGCTGGGCACTACTGTTGTCATCTCGTCGCACAACCTCTCCTTTGTCTCTGATATCTCCTCGCGCATTCTCCTTTTGGAACGTGGGCATATCATCAAGAACTTGCCTAATAATGAAGGCTCTGCGATTAAAGAACTCAACGACTACTTCAACGCGGAAACATAGCTAAACGTTAAAAAGAATCCATCGTGATGAAGTATCTGTTTCTCCTCATCCTGCTGTTGCCTATTGCCGCTCAGGTCTATGTCACTTGGCGTCTTTGGCAACTGTTGCCGCTGCCGCTCTATGGCAAGGTGGTGGTGAGTGTGTCGCTGGCAGTGGCTTTCGCGCTGTTCATCCTCTCGGTGCTTCCTCAGCTAGACCGCTTTCCCATGGCTGTGTCCACGGTCATCTACCATATCGGTACATCGTGGCTGTTGGTGATGTTCTACCTCTTGATGCTATTTGTTGTGCTGGACCTGTTGCGCTTATGTCATGTAGTACCTACTACGTTGTTATACGACAGCTGGCGAGGCTCGGCGATGGTCATAGGCACTATCATCGTGCTTTTCACCTATGGCTACATCCACTATCGCCACAAGGAACGTGTAGTGCTCTCGCTGCAGACCGAAAAGCCATTGGCGAAGCCTCTGCGCATTGTGATGACTTCCGATTGGCACCTCGGCTATCATAATCGTCGTGCTGAGCTGGCCCGCTGGATAGACCTCATTAATGCGGAACAGCCTGATATGGTGCTGATAGCTGGCGATATCATCGACCGCAGCTTGCGCCCGTTGCGTGAGGAAGGAATGGCTGAGGAGTTCCACCGCATTTCGGCTCCTGTCTATGCCAGTCTGGGAAATCATGAGTACATCAGTGGCGAGCCGGGTGCCCTCGACTTCTATCGCGAGGCCGGCATCCGTCTGCTCAAGGACTCCGCCGCCATTGTTGGCGACATCGTCATCATCGGACGCGATGACCGCACACGGTATCGCCGTCACTCATTGGATGCCCTGCGCCAAGGCTTGCCAAAGGAGAAATACCTGATACTCCTCGACCACCAACCCTACCACCTCGAAGAGGCCGAGGCCGCAGGTGTTGACTTCCAGCTGTCGGGGCACACACACCATGGACAGGTGTGGCCTGTCTCATGGATCACCGATGCTCTCTACGAGTGCGCCTTCGGTCCCCATCAGCGTGGCGCCACCCGTTACTATGTCTCCAGCGGCCTCGGCATCTGGGGCGGTAAGTTCCGCATCGGCACCCGCTCTGAGTATGTCGTGGCGGAACTGTCTCAAAAGTAACAGAAGGGCAATCACTCCATGGGGCAGCCCTTCAGCTGCTCCAGAGCCCTGCAAAGCTGGTCAGGACAGGAGGTGGGCTTGGCGCCACAGCGGATGCCGTTGAGGCGCGCGATGACGTCGTCAATCTTCTGACTCTCCACCAGGCGGCTGACGCCTTGTAGGTTGCCGTTGCAGCCCCCTACGAAGAAAACTTGTTGGATGATGTTGTTTTCGTCGGCCGTCACATCGATGGCCTTCGAGCATGTTCCTTGCGTGAGATACTGAATATGTTTCATGCTGTGGTTCTTGTATGTGGTCTTGTTATGTGCGTGCAAAGGTACGACATTTTCTTCAAATAGTTGAAGACGTTAACGACTTTTAGTGAAAAAGATTTTGCAGTGAGCGGATTTTGCCGTACCTTTGTGCGGTTTTAGAGGGGCCATAAATGCATATTATGGCCAAAAAGGCCTGAAATTTGCCCTCTAAACGCAGAAAAGGATTTACCAAGAAGGAAAAATTTATACAAAATCAATAATCATCACTACCAATGCAAGATTCAGAAGACAGAATTATCAAAGTGGACATCGAGCGCGAGATGCGGAGCTCGTTCCTCGACTACTCGATGTCCGTCATCGTGGCACGTGCGCTGCCCGATGCTCGCGACGGCTTCAAACCCGTACACCGTCGTATTCTCTATGGTATGCGCGTGGATGGCAACACCCATGACAGAGACTACCGCAAGTGCGCCCGCACCGTAGGTAATGTGCTCGGTCACTATCACCCCCACGGCGACAGCAGTGTCTATTTCGCCATGGTGCGTCTGGCACAGGACTGGAACATGCGTTATACGCTTGTTGATGGTCAGGGTAACTTCGGCTCCGTGGATGGCGACAGCCCCGCTGCCATGCGTTACACCGAGGCACGTCTAGCATCGATGGGCGAGGCTATGATGCAGGATCTGGAGAAGGAGACGGTGGATATGGTGGATAACTTCGACGGCAAGGAGAAGGAGCCTAGCGTGCTGCCCACGCTGTTCCCGAACCTGCTGGTTAACGGCGCCACGGGTATTGCCGTGGGTATGGCCACGAACATCCCGACCCACAACCTGGGCGAGTGCATCGACGGCTGTATCGCCTACATCGACAACCCTGAGATCGACGTGGAGGGCCTGATGCACTATATCCCGGCTCCCGACTTCCCCACGGGCGCGTTCATCTATGGTATGCAGGGCGTGCGCGAGGCCTATGAGACAGGCCGCGGCCGCGTGGTGATGCGTGCACGTGCTGAAATTGAGCCGGGCGAGCAGCACGACAAGATCGTGGTGAGCGAGATACCCTACGGCGTGAACAAGGCTGAGCTCATCAAGAGCATCGCCGACCTGGTGAACGAGCACAAGATCGAGGGCATCTCGAATGCCAACGACGAGAGCGATCGCGAGGGAATGCGCATCGTCATCGACGTGAAGCGCGACTTCAACGCCAACGTGGTGCTGAACAAGTTGTTCAAGATGACACAGCTGCAGACCTCGTTCTCCGTGAACAGCATCGCACTGGTGAACGGCCGTCCGAAGCTGATGACGCTGCGCGACATGATCCAGTGCTTCGTGGAGCATCGCCATGAGGTGGTCATCCGCCGCACGGAGTACGACAAGCGCAAGGCTGAGGAACGTGCACACATCCTGGAGGGTCTGATCATCGCCAGCGACAACATCGACGAGGTGGTGCAGATCATCAAGACCAGCAAGACACCCGAAGAGGCCCGCAAGCGTTTGGAAGAACGCTTCAAGCTGGACGAGCTGCAGTCGAAGGCCATCGTGGATATGCGTCTGGCACAGCTCACAGGCCTGCAGCAGGAGAAGCTGCACGCCGAGTACGACGAGCTGATGAAGAAGATAGAATACTACAACCAGATCCTCACCGACGACGCCCTCTGCTGGAAGGTCATCAAGGACGAGCTCATCGAGGTGAAGGAGCGTTTCGGCGATCCCCGTCGCAGCGAGATTGTGTATTCAAGTGAAGAATTCAACCCCGAGGACTTCTATGCTGATGATGAGGTGGTTATCACTATCTCACACCTCGGATATATCAAGCGCACACAGTTGGCTGAGTTCCGTGCTCAGGGCCGTGCCGGCGTGGGCGCCAAGGGCTCTGCCACACGCGACGGCGACTTCATCGAGCACATCTATCGTGCCACGATGCACAACACGATGTTGTTCTTCACGCAGAAGGGCCGCTGCTACTGGCTGAAGGTGTATGACATTCCCGAAGGCAACAAGGCCTCGAAGGGTCGCGCCATCCAGAATATGCTCAACATAGAGCCCGATGACAGCATCAACGCATGCCTCTACATCAGGAAACTCAACGACAAGGACTTCAACGAGAGCCACTACGTGCTGTTCTGCACACGCGAGGGCACCATCAAGAAGACGTCGCTGGCCAACTACAGCCGTCCGCGCACAAACGGCGTCATCGCCATCAACATCAACGAGGGCGACCGCGTGGTGGATGTGGCACTGACGAACGGCGAGAATGAAGTGGTCATCGCCTCGAAGATGGGTCGTGCCGTGCGCTTCAATGAGAATACGGTACGCGCGATGGGCCGCAACAGCACCGGCGTACGCGGCATCACCCTCGAAGGCGAAGGCAACGAAGTCGTCGGCATGGTGGTGGTCGATAAGCCCGAGGAGGAGACCATCCTGGTGGTCAGCGAAAAGGGCTACGGCAAGCGCTCCGATGTCGAGGACTACCGCATCACCAACCGTGGCGGCAAGGGCGTGAAGACGCTGGAGGTCACGGAGAAGACCGGCCTGCTCATGGCCATCAAGAGTGTCACCAACGACGAGGACCTAATGATTATCAACAAGAGCGGCGTGACACTGCGCATGCACCTCGAAGACATCAAGATTCAGGGGCGTGCCACACAGGGCGTGAAACTCATCGAACTGCAGAAGCGCGGCGACGTGATTGCCAACGTCTGCATCGTTCCCACCACGGAGGACGAGGAAGAGGAAGAACTGCCCGAAGAAGCACGTGCCCAGGAGATGCCTGAGCCCACAGAACTGAGCGACGGGCAGACGGTGACCTTGGACCGCGACGACCAGCAGTAAACCTTCAAGCCCCCGGCCTGTCTAAGAGAAGAAAGGCAAGCCCCCCCTATCCCCTCCGTAAGGGAGGGGCCAGGGGCAGGGGAGGGGCGAGGAAATAACAAAATGTCGTAATAACGTTATAACGTCATAACGAAATAACGAAACGTCGAAATAACGAAAGATTGAAAATCGAATTTAAACTTTTAAACTAATAAACTAATGAAAAAGATCTTATTTGCAGTAGCATTGTTCGCAGTAGCCGGAACGGCTGTTGCACAGGACAAGGTGGTGCGCAAGTGCCGCGACCTGAAGGAAGAAGTGCAGAACCTGGTGGCCAACCCACAGCGCAGTGAGAAGGAGACTGCACAGATGAAAGAAAAGATCCAACAGTGCATGGAGATGCTGTCTCCTACCTTCACCAGCCCCGAGACAAAGAAGGAGCTGGCTAACGCTTGGGACATCAAGGCACAGATGCACAAGTATCTGTTCGCTCCGCTATTGGAGAATGTCATTAACAAGCACCCCACGGACACCGCTGGCCTCGCAGAGAATATCTATGCCGCCCTGGATGCCATGGAAGAGTGCTATAAAGCCACACAGGCCCTCGGCCTAAAAGGCGATAAGGACCCTTACACGCAGCCTAACAAGTCAGATGTGATAAAATTCCGCATGTATGTGGCTTTCTGTGGTCAGATGTTTTTCCAGAACGGCCAACACAAGAAGGCTCTCAATGCCTTCAGGCGTTGGATGAACTATCCGCAGTTATACACCATCTTAGGTGCTGACGCACAGCAGCTGGCCCAGGATGAGACAACACCGCAGATGGCTTACTACACCTGCCTCTGTGCCTACTTCGCCAAGGACAATAAGGCCTTCAATGAGTTCATCCCCAAGGCACGTGAATATACCCAGGAGAAAGCGCAGGTGAACCAGCTCTATATGGCTAACCTGTTGGAGACGGGAGATACCGTGCAGTGGCTGAAGGTCGGTCGCGAGGTGGTAGCTGAAGACCCCACGACCAGTGAGGGCGTGGCGCAGAACATCCTGGCTTACTACTTCAATCATGATGACCAGGCCAGTGCAATGGCTTTTGCAGATGAGATATTGGCAGCTGACGAACTCAGCAAGATTGGCAACTTCGCTAAGGGCGTGGTGCTGATGAACCAAAAGAAGTATGAGGAGGCTATTCCCTTCTACGACAAGGCTATCGAGGTTGATCCCGAATTCTCGGACGCTTACTTTAATGCTGGCGTATGCTGGAGCAACCACGGCTACGATCTCAACGAAGCCCTTGCGGGTAAGAAGATGACACAGGCACAGTTCAACGAGGCCGTGAAACCCGTGAAGGAAGCTTATGCCAAGGCAGAGCCCTACTTCTTGAAGGTGCAGGAGCTGGAGCCTGACAACACCCACAAATGGGCTGCTCGACTCAGTACCGTTTATTATATCCTGGAGAACAAGGCCAAGCAGGCTGAGATGGATAAATACCTCGAATAGTGAAACGTCTATTCTTCCTTTTCCTGATTGCGTTATGTGCTCAGGTGTCAGCGGAGAACATCATTCGTACGGTGAAGGATGCATTGAAGCGACCGCAGAAGCGCGAGCAGCTAGTCAAATACGCCAACCAACTGCTGGCCGAGGCTGACAAGCCCGAGCTCAAGCAGCGCAAGCGTGTGGAATGTCTGCTCCTGGCCGCGGAGTGCAGTAAGCTCATCAACAACGCCGAGAATGTGAACCTATATCTGAAGAAGGCCTACGATACTGTGGTCTTCTTCAGTTCTATCCGCGACATCTATGAGCGTGTGGAGAAAGCCGACAGCATCGCCGCACAGCCCAACGAGAAAGGGAAGGTGGACTTGTCGGGACGCAAACGCTATCGCGAGATGCTGATGCCATTCCGTTCGAATCTGCTTACTGGGGGGAAATGGCACTACCAGCACGGCCACACGCGTACAGCCTACGACTTCTTCGACTGTTATATCGACGCCGCCACGCATCCCATTTTCGCACAGGACTCACTGCTTACAAAGGACCCTCAGCTGCCGATGACAGCCTATCTGGCAGTTTTCTCCGCACAAAAGGAGGGCATGACAGACGCTGTCATCAAACATACGCCTCTGGCAAAGTTGGCAGGGCAGCGCACGGATATGGTACAGGAGTACTATGCGAGGGCATGGGAGGCGAAAGGCGACACCGCACAATGGCTGTCGGCACTCAAGGATGGCATCCGCGAGAATGGCGACAACTTATTCTTCTTCACACATCTGCTGAACTACTACACGTCCAGAGAATACTGGCTGGAAGGACTCGCGCTGTCGGATTCTATGGCGACGGCTGCTGACACTGTGCCCTTGTTTTGGTATGCCAAGAGCTTGATGCTGCTGCGATTGAATCGCGACGGCGAGGCAGTGAAGGCCTGTGACTCCTGCTTGCGTTTAGCACCAGAACATGTCAACGCACTATATAATAAAGGTTTGGCATTGCTGAACCTAGCCATGGCTTTCGCCGAGACAGCATGCACAGACGTGAAGAATCCGCAGTGCCGTAAGGACCAGCAGACCCTGCGAGGACTCTATCAACAGGCCAAAGAGCCGATGGAGCGTGTGAGACAATTGGCCCCCCATGATTCCAAACGCTGGGCGCCGGCACTCTATCGCATCTACCTACATCTGAACATGGGAAAGGAGTTTGATGAGATGGATCGCATACTAAAGAAACAAAGCTCTTGAAAAAATTGCTGACAGTGGGCTTCACCGTGTCAGCGGCCATCATCATGATGTGGTGGGGTTGCACACGGAAAACGACCTCTGACGATGTCGAATGCTTGCGTGTGGATTCACTCAACGAAAGAGCCTACGGATGGCACTACCGCAATGTGGACTCTGTGAGGGTGCTGGCCTGCGCAGCCTATGCAGAGGCAGAGCGCATAGGCTATGCTACAGGTAAGGCTGAAGCCCTCAACCACATGGCTTTCGAACGCTTCCAGCAGATGGATTTCGACAGCACGCTGACGCTCACAGCACGCGTTGAGGAGGTCAGTGAGGACGTAGTAGAACGTCTGGTAGCTGACGTGATGCAGATGCGCGTGGCACAACGCACAAGCGATAACTTAGCTTTTTTCCGTCATCGCGGCCATGCCTTGCAGCGTATTGCAAAGCTCTCGGAAGCACAGGAGCAGCACATGAGCAATCATGTGCGACGACGTTATGACTATGGACGTGGAGACATGCACATCGTGGCTTCCACCTATTTCTATTATCTTGACCAACGCGAGCGTGCCATCGCAGAGATTGACGAGGCTGAACGTTTCTGCCAACTTTCGACAGACACAGCTCAGTGGCTCTATTATTGTTATATGCGTGGGTCGGGAGGACTCAGCGCACGCATGACGCCAGAAAGCGTGACCGATGAGGAGTTCGACTATCTGCTGAAATGTTTCTGGGTGGCACGTCGTGACGGCTACCTCTTCTTTGAAGCCAATGCCGAACAGTCCATGGCATCGTTCTTTGCGGACTCTGTGCGATTGCAGACTGTGCGGCAGCGACAGCCAGAGGTTGTAAAGGTGCTGGAGCAGTCCTTTGGACAAGATAATGTGGCTCAGCACATGGCAGAGTCTGCACTGGAGACTTTCACGCGCTACGATGACCTCTACCAGCGAGCTAATGCTCTTCGCACGCTGGGAGAGCTGGCCTTCGATGCGGGCGACTACCTGCAAGCCATCAACTACTTCGACTGCGCTCTAGAATGTGTGGATTGGCAACTAAGGGAGCATGCAAAAACTGTGCCCATGTGGATTGGAATCATACACGAACGAATGTCCATGGCCTATAGTGCACTCGATATGAAAGACGAGAGTGACTACAACAGGAATATCTATCTGGACATGCTGGATATTACACGTGAAGATGCTGAGTTGGAGAGCCGCGTGGAACAGTTACATGTGCGCAGTGCGCGACAGCGTCTGATGTTGACCATCGTGGCATCTTTTGCACTGCTCACGGCTGTGTTCATATACTTGTTGGTGCGCACTTGGCGCCGCAGGACGGCGATGGAAGAACAGCTACTGAAAGAACGTATTCAACATATACATGAAAAAGCTGATAGCCTTCTGCTGCAGCAGGCTGAGGAGCAAGAACTCATACGCGAACAGCAGGCGGCCACAGAACAGCGACTCTTGCGCGATAAGCGCCAAAATGTGGAGAAGCGTGCCAAACTTCAACTCGTGCTAGGGATTATACCCTTCCTCGATCGCATCATCCATGAGCTGACGAGGATGAAACGACAGCAGACTCCCAACGAGACATCGCTGCAGTACATCGATGAACTCTCGGAGCGCATCATCCACTACAATGACTTGCTGACAGAGTGGATACAGATGGAGCAAGGACAAATAAGCTTGCAAGTAACGACCTTCCCTCTGGCCCCTCTCTTTGATAGCCTGCGCAAGAGTCGCTTCGCCTATGAGCAGAAGAAACTTGCACTCAACGTGGAGACCACAGATCTCAGTGTCAAGGCCGACCGTGCACTGACACTCTTCATGGTGAACACGCTGGCGGACAACGCTCGCAAGTTTACACCCGAAGGTGGCACTATTTCCATTAGCGCTACAGCTGACGAAAGTGACGGCGGTGCCTTTGTGGAGCTGTCTGTACAGGACACGGGGGTGGGACTCGCACAAGAGGACATAGACATTATACTCAATCATAAAGTGTATGACGCGGGGCGCATAGGCAGTGGCGAGAAGGGCTATGGCTTCGGACTGATGAACTGCAAGGGCATTATCGAGAAATATCGCAAGACGAACCCGTTATTCCGCGTCTGTGAGATGGGTATCGAAAGCGTGGTGGGAGAGGGGAGCCGCTTCTGGTTCAGACTACCGAGGGCGATGGCCGTCATGATGGTTGCGCTTTTTGCATGGAGCGTGAAGGCGGCTACGCTTCCGCAGGTTGAGGCGCTGGCAGATTCCGTGTATTACTGTAACCTAGAAGGACGCTATACCGATGCGCTGACGTTTGCCGACAGCGCATTCATGGTAATCAGTCGCAACCACGTCACGCACCATCGTAATAGCCACGAACGCTTGACACTCACGGACATGGGAGTGGAGCCCATCGAACTGGTGTGGCTTAAACGTGGTGAACCCATTGATTTTTCATTGCTGCTGGGACTTAGAAATGAAATTGCCGTGGCAGCCCTTGCGCAGAAGAACTGGTCAATCTATCGCTATAACAACGCCATCTATACACGGCTTTACAAGCTCTCGAATCAAGACACGACCCTTGAGAATTTCTGTCTGCAGACAGAGCGTGCTCAACAGCGCGACCGCTACGGGTTGTTCCTGCTTGTGGCCTTACTGCTTACAAGCATGGTGGCTTTCTACCTGCTGTGGGCACGCCCAAGAATGCATTTCCGTAAGAAAATGAAGGCACTCAACGATGAGGAGCTGCAGCAGCTGCAAGAGAAAAAGAATGCAGAGAGTGAACAGCGGCAGTCGGATATTGAGATGGCGGAGGATGAGCACCATCGCAGACTCTATGAGGAGGAACGTCTGCATGTGCAAAACCAAATTATTGACAACTGCCTATCTACCATCAAGCATGAGACGATGTACTATCCAGGACGTATTCAACAGCTTGCTAGACGCCTGCGTGAAAACGCTACAAGTAAAGTAGCCAATGCAACTGCGGACAACGCTGCAAATGTTGATGACACTTCCACAGAGCTCCTAAAGATGCTGTCTGAGACGGCGGACTATTACAGGGAGGTGCATACGCTGTTGAGCGAACAGGCACAGAGGCAGTCCGAAGCCGTGAACTTCCGCAGACGTAGTATCGTGGCGGAGGAATTGTTGCAGGGAATACTGCAACGCTGTAAGATGCTATCGCGAAAGACTGAAATGGACATCGTGCTCGACACAGTGAACAATCTAGGAAACGTCCCCTTCCGTGGTGACCCAGATCTCATAGAGCTGCTTATCGAGCGACTCATAGAGGGCGAAGCCAATCTGATGAAAGGGGAGGGGAGTGGCGAGTTGGAGTGCCTTCCGCTACACCTTACAGTGAAGAGTGATGGTAATTTCGCACGCCTCATACTGGAGAACCCCTTCCTTGCACTCGATGAAGACAGCCTGCATGAACTATTCATGCCACATGAAGGTGGTATCGCTTTCCTTGTCGCCAAGCAAATCATTCGTGAACACGACACTTTCCTCGGACACCCTGGTTGTCGTATTGCGGCAGAATCATTTGAAGAGGGACATGCGCTATGGTTCACGTTTCCTCTCGAAAGATCGGAAAGAATGGAGATAGAACATAGAAACATAAAAATATAGAAATATAGAAATCAAAGATATGGATCCATTCAAAGTAATCATTGTAGAAGACGTAAAGCTTGAACTGAAGGGCACAGAAGAGATCTTCCGCACGGATATCCCTGAAGCCGAAGTGTTGGGAACGGCTATGAACGAAAGCGAGCTATGGTCGTTGATGCGTCAAGCACTGCCTGACCTTCTGCTACTTGATCTGGGGTTGGGCGGTTCTACCACCGTGGGCGTGGACATCTGCCGACAGGTGCATACTAATTACCCCGATGTGAAGGTGCTCATCTTTACGGGCGAAATCCTCAACGAACGTCTCTGGGTGGACGCACTCACAGCAGGTGCTGACGGTATCATCTTGAAGACGGGTGAACTGTTAACACGTAACGACGTACGCTTAGTGATGGACGGCCGACGTCTGGTTTTTAATCAGCCTATCCTTGAGAAGATTGTGGCTCGCTTTAAGAAAAGCGTCATCAACGAGACACGTCGCTCAGATGCCGTCATCGACTACGACATCGATGAGTACGACGAACGTTTCCTGCGACATCTGGCTCTCGGTTACACTAAGGAAATGATTGCGGCGCTTAGGGGCATGCCATTTGGCGTGAAAAGCCTGGAGAAGCGACAGGCAGACCTCATAAACAGACTATTCTCTGAGAATGAACGCAGTGGTGTGAATGCCACGCGACTGGTGGTTCGCGCACTGCAGCTACGCATCATCGATTTGGACCATCTGAAAGCCGACGATGAATAAAGCACCGTCTTTAAACATCCTTACTCGTTTTTACTATTCATGAATCTCAGCGAACTCAATGACGCCCAACGTGCGGCGGTTGAATATATTGACGGACCTTCACTTGTGATTGCAGGTGCAGGCTCTGGAAAGACGCGTGTGCTGACCTATAAGATTGCATACCTGTTGAATCAGGGAATGGCGCCATGGAACATTTTGGCGCTAACCTTCACCAATAAAGCGGCAGAAGAGATGAAAACGCGTATTGCGTTACAAGTGGGTGGCGAGCAGGCACAACGCCTGTGGATGGGTACCTTCCACAGCATCTTCGCACGCATCTTGCGCATTGAGCACGAGGCCATAGGCTTCACTGCAGACTTCACCATCTACGACGCTGCAGATAGCAAGAGCTTGGTTAAGAGCATTATTCGTGAGATGCAGCTCGATGATAAAGTGTACAAGCCTGGTGCTGTCCTTGGACATATCTCATCTGCCAAGAACAAACTCATCTTGCCATCGCAATACCAGTCGAATCCAGAACTATACAAAGCAGATCAAGCGAGCAAGATTCCAGCTACTGGCGAAATATACCGGCGCTATTGGGCACGCTGCAGACAGTCTGATGCACTGGACTTTGACGATATACTGCTCTATACCTATCTGCTCTTTGCCAAATACCCTGACATCTTAAACCGATATGAGGAGCGTTTCGATTTCATCCTTGTGGATGAGTATCAAGATACGAACTACGCTCAACACGCTATCGTGTGGCAGCTATCGCAACATAAAAAGAAGGTTTGCGTGGTAGGAGATGATGCGCAGAGTATTTATAGCTTTCGTGGAGCCAATATTGACAACATCCTCACATTCCAAAAGTTATATAATGGTGCAAAGCTGTTCAAATTGGAGCGCAACTACCGTTCGACACAGAACATCGTGGGAGCTGCCAACAGCGTCATCAAACATAACCATGGACAGATTTATAAAGAAGTGTACTCAGAGAAACCGCAAGGTGATCCCATCCATGTGTATAGCTTCTTCAGTGATTTGGAGGAGGCTGCCGGTGTGGCCAAGAAAATCATAGGGCTACATCGCTTCGACCATATAGCGTGGAATGAGATTGCCATTCTATATCGTACGAACAAACAGAGCCGTACCTTTGAGGAAGCCTTCCGTAAGCAAGATATCCCATATCGCGTCTATGGCAATACCTCATTCTACCAACGCAAGGAAATCAAGGACGTCATCGCTTATTTCCGCTTGACTGTGAACCCCAATGATGAGGAAGCACTCAAACGTGTCATCAACTATCCCGCACGTGGTATAGGACAGACATCGCAGCAGAAAATACTGTCGGCAGCCACTGAGAATAATGTGGGCGTGTGGCAGGTGCTGACGAATCCGGATGCATTCAATGTGGATATCAATCGTGGCACAGCTGCGAAAGTATACGGGTTCGTACAGCTAATAGAAAGCTTTAGAGCTGTTGTAAATCAAGAAGATGCCGCAACTCTTGGTAAACGCATCGCACAGGAGTCCGGTATTGTGGCGAATATTTTCAGAGGCCGTGAACCAGAGGATATAGCGCATCAGGAGAACCTTCAGGAGTTGTTGGACGGCTTACAACAATTTGTGGATGATAGGGTAGAGGAAGAAGGTGGTGAAAGCATTTATCTTTCTCATTATCTTCAAGATGTAGCACTTGTTACAGACCTCGACGAAAGCGATGACGAGCAGAAGGAGAAGGTAACACTGATGACAGTTCATGCGGCAAAAGGATTAGAATTCAGAGTTGTATTCGTCGTTGGAATGGAAGAAAATCTATTTCCGAACCAGATGTCCAATTCGTCGCCACGCGAGATGGAAGAGGAACGACGCCTTTTCTATGTGGCGCTTACACGCGCGCAAGAACAGTGTTATTTATCACATGCACAGAATCGATATCTTAACGGCAAAAGTGAGTTTGCGATGCCTAGTTGTTTCTTGAGAGAAATTGATACACACTTTTTGAAGCAAGAGAATGCCGAAGGAGTGAAGCCTCCGCGTCCGCGCAGTTTCTCTAAATTTGCATTTGACGAAGACAGTAAGCCGTCACCATCGTTTTCCCGACAGTCTTACGGACAGCCGTCACATTTTACCAGACTTTCCAGTTCCTCAGCAACTGTTGATACACCTGTGTCACAGACGAACACATCAGCAGGCACACTGACTATAGGATGTCACATACAGCATGCTCGTTTTGGTCGTGGAACCGTCATTGCGCTCTCAGGCACAGGTATCGATGCTAAGGCAACCGTAGATTTCGAGAATGTTGGTACTAAACAACTTCTCTTACGCTTTGCAAAATTTGTGGTCGTGTGAATTAGATTCTTTCTTTTATATCATCCGTCCTAATCGGTGTTATGTTTAATAGGAGGTGTAATATATCTTCTTAAATCTTCTATATATGACTCTCCCTCATTGAATAAAACGACGGAAATAGATAGAAAAAGTCGAAGAGAGTTGGCAGAATCAGCAAAATCATATAACTTTGCAGCAGATATGGTTAAGTAAACTAATAATAATACCAATATGTTACATTCTTACATGCGAAAGCTTTGCTTGGCTACCACACTCTGCATGACGATGGTGGCTGCTATCTTTGCAGACGATGTCGTTATGACAAAGTACATTCTCAATCCCAGCTTTGAATCTGGAACTGACAACTGGACAGTCAACAACATGCAGATTCAATCCAACACAAGTTTCACAAAGAAACAGGGCTCAAAGTATCTCGAAAGATGGGTATCCAAAGGCAGTAATGCAGGCTCGTGTTCTGTGTCACAAAAGATTACGTCTTTGCCTGCAGGTCGTTATCGCATGACAGCTGCTTCGCAGAATATTCAGCAAGACACGCCATCAAGCGAACAAACAGGTGTTACTATTTACGCAGGCGATGCCTCAACTGCCGTCACCGTTGTCAATGACTACAGTGTGGAATTTAATGCATACGGTGATGTCACCATAGGCTTCAAGGCTGTGAATGCTACGGGTAACTACCTGTGTGTAGATCATTTCCGATTGTATTATATCGCACCCGACCTATCTTTGTTAAAAGCCGCTATTCCAGCGGCTCAGAAAGTCATTACAGACTCTGAGAAATCCTCGTATGCCGGTCTCCAGCCAGGCATCAAGACCGCTCTTGAAACAGCCATTTCAAATGCTGAGAACGCTACAGAAGCCACTGCTGTGGAGACCCTTCAGGCCTATGCTTTCGATTTGGCTCTACAGACATCTGTCGCCAACACGAATAAGGATGAACTATACAACATTAAAAAATTGACAATCAGTTGTAAAACATATCTTACCCGTGACATGGCAGCTTCATATAAGACTGCATTACAGTCGGCTTACGATGCAGCGATAGCCTTTTTAGAGCTCACTTCTGACGCTGCTCCCGCCACCGTTAGTACGCCATTGCAGGCTGCCTACGAGGCAGCCATGGCCAGCTACGAAGCCAAGAACAAGTTGAAGGTTTCCATCATCACTGCCACCAACCTACTCAAACGGGAAGGATTGGAAGGTGCTGACGTATTGCAAGCTGTTGTGAATCATGCAGAACAGGTACGTGACAGCGAGACAGCTACGCCCGAAGCTATGGCAGCGATGAAGGACGAGTTGGAAGACGCCACCCTACTCTGCCGCGTTAATAATCCTACCTCCCCAAGTGTAGTGAACGTGAAAACCCTCTCTGCTGTTCAGGGCGCTACAGAGATTTTTGGCCGTGCATCCTTCTCTGGTGCTACAGCCAAGGAGAAGGGCTTCTGTTGGAGTGAAAACCCTGAACCCACGATTTTTGATAACCGCTCGACAACCATCTATAGCAACAATGGCGATATTTATGCTATGCAAGATTTGAAGCCGGCAACGGTTTATTATGTTCGTGCTTATGCATACACCTCCGGCTATCGCCTCACCTATGGCGACGTCATCAAGGTGGCAACACGTCCATTGGGTAATGCCACCTATCACTGGACGCGCAATAATGCCAGCGATGAAGAGGACAAACGGTGCGTTGCAGCTTGTGAGGAAGCCGTTTGGATGTGGAATAACATCAGCGGAATTCGCGATTTCTATCTTGATGCCAATTATGTGCCGGGCGCTGGCGCCGGTGGCGGCACAGCAGACTGCGGCTATGGCGGCTATATGCGTATAAGCCAAAACGCAGCTTACCAAAAGACTGGCACCATCCTTCATGAGGGTTCTCATGGATTGGGTGTTATAGGTTGGACGAATAATGATGGATACGATTGGAGTGACCCCAATTGCAATTGGCATGGTGAAAACTATCGCGCCAACACCTCGAGAGGGCAATGGCTCGGTCCGCGCGTGGATCGTGTCGTTCAGTTCCTTGAAAACAGCACTTCTGCGCATCTCAATGGTGACTACCAACACATGTGGCCTTATGGCATCAATGGCGCCGGCGAAGACTCTGGGAAGCCCATGCTCTACCGTGGTAATGCGCTTATTGTAGCCGCATTGATGGAAGATGGTCTACGTCAAAAGAACGTCGATTTTGCCCGTCCTGCCTACACTTTCACACAGGACGATGATACGAAGTACTACATCAAGAGCGAATCCACAGACCGTGGTCTGGCCACCTCCTACCTGCGCCAGACAACGAGCACGGCCGTTCGTTTTGCCGAGGCTACTGCTGACGAGGCGTTCTCCGATGACTCCTACGCCTGGTACATCACGTACAACCCCAAGACATGCTACTATACCTTCAAAAACGCCTCCACGGGCAAGTATCTGTCTATGACTACGGGTGCTGCCACTGCTTCTGCATCCGCCACGAACTTCCAACTGATGGGGGCACGCGCTCAGACCACCTACGAAGACTTCACCTTCGCCGGCACCTCCTATTGGATTGTGAACGGCAGCAACCATAACGCCATGAACGCCACCACAACGGGTGCTTCCTCTGCCACCTTCAACCATGCCAACAGCGCCACAACACAGCGCTGGCTGCTGCTCACGGCTGACGAGGTGACACGCTTCGCAGAGTCACGCGGCGAGACCGTGGGCGTGGGTGCCCTCCGAGCTACACCTTCAGCTTCTGCACCGTTGGCACGAGGTGGCTATGGTGTCATCTATATCACAGCCAATAGCGCTGGACAGGACGTGGATATCTATACGCTTGACGGCCGTCGCGTCAGCCGCCTCTATGTGCAGCTCGACGCAACCGCCACCGTGCGCGTGCCTCGCGGCCTCTACATGGTCAACGGCCAGAAAGTCCTCGTCAAATAACCCTCAAATATAATTATAATCACCTCTACAGCCTACTCCTTAGTATTCCTTCCCCCCTTGGGGGGAGTTAGAGAGGGGCTCCTAAACGTCAAACGAAAATGTACATCATTGGCATCGCAGGTGGCACAGGTTCTGGCAAGACCACCGTTGTTCGTAAGATTGTTGAGTCTCTTCCAGATTCACAGGTTGCTGTGATCCCGCAGGACTCCTACTACAACGACAACACGGGCATTCCCATGGAGGAGCGCCGCAAGATCAATTTCGACCACCCCAACGCTTTCGACTGGAAACTGTTGATTCATCAGATCAACGAATTGCGCAACGGCAACTCCATTGAACAACCCACCTATTCCTATATCGAAAGTAACCGAATGCCTGAGACAGTTCATATCGAGCCGTGCGAGGTCATCATTATTGAGGGTATCATGGCTCTCTGCCGCAAGGAACTGCGCGATTTGATGGATTTGAAGATTTTCGTGGATGCCGATCCCGATGACCGTCTCATCCGCGTGATCTCGCGTGATATGGCTGAACGTGGGCGCACGGCACAGATGGTCATGGACCGATATATCGATGTCCTCAAGCCCATGCACATGGAGTTCATCGAGCCCACCAAGCGCTATGCCGACCTCATCATCCCACAGGGTGGTGAGAACCAAAAGGCGATAGACATCATGCGTACGTATATCATTCATCGCTTAAAGCCTTGAAAGCATCCAACGCGTCAGCAGACATAAGACCTATTCTCGCGCTCTCCTTGTGTCTCGTGATGTGTGTGAGCACCTCATGCCGTCAGGAGAACAAATCTCCATCTGTAATGTTCGGGCAGGCAGACAATGGCGTACAATCAATGTCCTACGACCTTGATGACGTACAGGCCTCCGGTGAACTTATCGCAGCTACGCTTTCAGGTCCTGACACCTACTACGAATATCGTGGTCAAGGATTTGGCCTCCAGTTTGCAATGGCCGAAGCTTTTGCCAACCGGATGGGTGCACGTCTCCGCATGGAGATGGCCTCAGATACAGCGCAATTGATTGCTAAGCTATCGGCCGGGGATGTAGATCTCATTGCCCTCGAGCTCGACAGCACCCTATCAAATGCCTCTTTGCGACTGATGCCTAATGGTTGGGGGGTACGTGCTAACTCCTCGCAATTGGCCAGTGCCATCGTCAAATGGTGGAATCCTGACATCCGCCAGCAACTGCTTGCGACCGAGCAGTCTAACAAGATGGCTGCCAACCGTGTCCGTCGTCACATGCAACCTGCACTGCTATCTCGTTCTACGGGCACCATCAGCCGTTACGATGCTCACTTTATTCGTGCTGCTCAGCGTATAGGATGGGATTGGCGTCTGCTCGCCGCTCAGTGCTATCAGGAGTCTGGCTTCGATCCGCAGGCCGTATCATGGGCAGGCGCCTGCGGCCTAATGCAGATAATGCCCTCCACAGGCGAGCGCCTCGGCCTCTCCCGTGACGATCTCTTTGACCCAAGTCGTAATATCGAAGCGGCAGCCCGATACATCTCACAGCTCAACAGCACCTTCTCCGACATCCACAATGCCCACGAGCGGATATGGTTTGTGCTGGCCGCCTACAACGGTGGAACAGGTCACATTCGTGATGCAATCGCCCTGGCTAAAGCAGATGACCATAGCAGTCAGCGATGGGATGATGTGGAGCCTTATGTCCTTGCCCTCTCCTCCCCCGCAGCCTATCGTCATCCTTTGGTTCAATTCGGCTATCTACGTGGTGATGAGACAGTGGATTATGTACGTCAGATACATCGCCGATGGCTCAGCTATCGTGGCATCGCACGCCCCCATTCCTCCGGAACGCATAGCGCGAAATCCTCTTCACGCCCCTCGCGTGTCCGCTCTCGTTCGGAATTTATGAATGACTCTGTGCATTAACAGAAGCATGTACTTACGTCGGCCATGATTAAAAAGTTGCGCATTACAGTAGAAAATTGGAGTGATGACCGTATCGTTGCTGCCGACGGTACCATTGTGGCCAATCCCGCTCTCCTGCCCATCACCTATCTCTACCCTGGTGCTCAACTGAATCTCCTACTTTCCGAGAAACAGCCGGATGACACCCTCTTACCGCAGCATATTGTCCTCGACCCTGATTACCTTGTGGATGTCACCAGTATCTGCCGTTGCTTCACCTACCATGGCGATACTTCTGCGATGCATCTCCTGCAGAAGTTTACGTCCTCCCCTGCCACAGCGCCCATCCTGTTGGGAAACATCGCCAACCAGTTCCTCGATGACTGTGTCAATGCCTCTCCCAATGATGATGCAGAGATGCTCTATCGTCGTTCCCTGCAGCACTCTTTCCGCTCGGATGCCCTCCGCTTCGCCACCATCGATGGCATCAATCAGCAATTCTCAGAGCAATGTCGCACGCTGTTCGACAATATCCGTGCCACCGTCCGAGAACAGCTTCCACACGAAGCGACACTGGAATCAGCCTTCCTCTGTGAAGCCCTAGGCATCCAAGGCCGTATGGATATGATGAGCGCCGATCATCATATCGTTGTGGAGCTGAAGTCGGGCAAGGCCGAGCACGATGAGCATTATCGCTATGAACACGCCATGCAGATGGCACTCTACAAAGAGTCGCTCTACTACAATGAAGGACTGCCCTATGCCACGGTGAAGACATTGCTCTTCTACGCCCGGTATCCCTATCTCATGGATATCCATCTTGGGCGCGATGACATCCATCGAGCCGTTGCCGTTCGCAATGCCATTGTGCATCTTGAACATCTCTTACGCCGTAATCCGGCCGCTGTGTTGGACATCCTCACCGAAGACCATTTCAACACGCGCGGTATCCATGACCGTTTCTATGAGAATTACCTGCGTCCACCCATCATCCGTTTCCTACAGACACTACAACAGGCCTCTCCCCTAGCCCGCGCCTATTTTAACGCTCACCTCGCCTTCGTGGAGCGCGAGCAGTTCCTGGCTAAGATGGGTACTGCGGGGCTTAACATGCCCTTGGGGCATGGGGGCTTTGCAGACACATGGCGCACCTCACTCACCGAGAAAATGGATGCCGGACGTATCATCCCGCATCTGCGCCTCACGTCCGTTATGGGCGACGATGATGATGGTAGCATCGTAGCCATCGAAGCTGTGACTGAGGATATAGACGAGTCATCAAACTTTCGTGTGGGTGACATGGTGATGCTCTATGAGCAGCATGACAGCGACATCTGCCATCCTGCCACCTTTTATATATCCTGTATCATCGAAAGCTTCAGCGCCAATGCCCTCACGCTGCGCCTGCGCTTTCCCCAGCATGATGCTAGCGTCTTCCGATCGGACGCTTTTTATGCCATCGAGCCTGCCCATGCCGACTCCGGCTACACCGTGCTCTATCGCGGCCTTTATGCCTTCCTTTCCGCCAGCACCTCGCTTCAGCAGCTGATTCTCGGCCAGCGTGCTCCTCGTTTCGATGATAAACAGACGCTACGTACCAACATCCCTGATGTTCACCTCCGCGACATCATCCTGCATGCCAAACAGGCCCGCGACTACTACCTTCTGGTGGGGCCTCCCGGCACAGGAAAGACCAATGTTGCCCTGCGTGCGATGGTGCAGGAACTGCAAGCCCCCACAGGCGATGCGCTCCTACTATTAGCATTCACCAATCGTGCTGTCGATGAAATCTGTTCCATGCTCGCAGGCATCGATGCTGACTACCTCCGCATAGGCCCTGAACTATCCTGTGCCCCCGAACATCGCAGCCATCTGCTGTCGCATCTCGTACGCCAAAAATCCACGCGCGACTGCGTCCGAGCCCTCATACAGCATGTGCCTGTCATCGTGGGAACGATAGCCACCCTCTCGTCGATTCCTGAGTTGTTCCGCCAACGCCATTTCCGCGCAGCCATCATAGACGAAGCCTCACAGGCGTTGGAGCCCCATCTCCTGCCTCTTCTCTGTGCCACCGATGCTCGGGGGGGTAAAGCAATAGACACTTTCATCCTCATCGGCGACCACAAGCAGCTACCGGCCGTCGTGGTACAGTCCCCACGAGAGAGCACTGTCACAGAGCCTGCACTGCAAGAGATGCGACTCACAGATTGCCGCCGCTCGCTCTTTGAACGCCTCCATGAGCTGGCTTTACTGCAAGGTGCTACACGTGCCGTCGGCCTCCTGCAACGCCAAGGTCGTATGCATGAAGACATCGCCGCCTTTGCCAACGATCACTACTATGACGGTCAACTCCTTTCCGTACCGCTCCCTCACCAAACCGGTCCTCTCCCCCACCTGTCCCTGCCATCTTTTCCATTCCCTGAGCTACTTACCCGTCGTCTTTTGGCCTACGATGTTGTGGCTACGGATGAGCAATGTAGCGCAAAGAGCAACGCTGCCGAGGCGCAGCAAGTGGCAGCACTCGTTGAAGCGTATGCTTCTTTCCTCGAGGATGACCTCCCCCGCCGCTTAGGCATCATCGTTCCTTTCCGTGGGCAGATTACGCTCATTCGTCGTGCCCTTCACGCTCTCCACATTCCACATGCTGAAGACATTACTATAGACACTGTAGAGCGATACCAAGGTTCGCAACGTGATATCATTCTTTTCTCCACCACTGTCCACGCCCCATGGCAGCTCCCTATCCTCTCGCAGCCTGTCGCTACGAGCTCCCTTCTCCCTGCATTATTCAATAACACTATCACATCAATCTTTTCCAGTGAAACGCAATCTCCTACAGTCCAATACATCGACAGGAAACTCAATGTCGCCCTCACCCGTTGTCGCCAGCAATTTATCCTAATCGGCGACCTCTCCCTCCTCCGCACCTGCGGCCCTTATCAGCAGCTGTTGACATTTTTAACTGCTCATTCTCCTATGTGATAAACAATGTATCCAATGACTGCTACCTGAATCATAATGATGGCGGGGATGCCATACTTAAATTTCCTATGCTTTGTTTTGTGATGGAACCAATCCATTGCCAACATAGCACCAATGCTACCACCGGAAACTGCCAACAGCAAAAGAGTCGCCTCAGATATGCGTCTTCCCCCTCTCATTGCCTTTATCTTATCTATTCCATACACACACAGCGTGAGCACGTTGACAGCAACAAAGTATAAGATTATGATTTCAGTCTTCTCCATAGTATTTAGTCAACATGTCGTCGTGTAAATAGTATTCTATATTCAGTTCGTCACTCACGATATAGTCTTCATGGTCATCATTATAGACATAGACAATCCGCAGCCCGCGGTATTGCGCAGGTACCTTCAGCGTGTCGAGCAAGTGCCACCGTGGCCGTCCGAAATCATATGATGCACGGTCGAGAATCAAGCGATTACTCGTCCAGTCAAATTGGTAGTACCCGCCGCCTATACATTGGTCATCGCCGATTAGCAAATCCTTATGCTGATTGACCATTCCCAGGCGGAAATACCCGTCCATCGTGATGATGAATTTAGGAAGACTCATTTTATAATCTCCTTCAATAAGATTAAACTATATTATTCCGAGCAAGAATATAGATGTAGAATGGCAATCTCTGCCCGAATTGAGTACAAACTTAAGTAATAATTCTCAAATAACAAGGTTCTGGCTCGTAAAAAACATCAAAAGAACGCAAAAATGTAAATTGAAGTTCATAATAATGTGCCAAAACGCATAAAAAACGCATCTGATGGGCTCAATTTCATACAAAAAACTTCAATTGTCAGTAAAAAGGCCCTACTTTTGCATAAAATAAAAAGGTATTAGTGTTAAAATCAGATATAAGAATGAAGACGAGTGACTTTTGGGAACAGGTTAAGATGTATTTCAACTTGATGCCAGACAAAGAAGATGAACGCGAGATTGTCGAGCAAATTAGCAGCGGCGTAAGTTTCAGGGGAGCCAACTTATGGGTGTTGATCTTCGCCATCTTCATCGCTTCGCTGGGGCTGAACGTCAACTCCACCGCCGTCATCATTGGCGCCATGCTGATCTCACCGCTCATGGGACCTATCGTGGGGATGGGTCTGGCTGTGGGCACCAACGACCTCAGCCTGCTGAAGCGTGCAGGCAAGAACTTCGGCGTGGCAACGCTCATCAGCGTGCTCACGGCCACCATCTATTTTCTCCTGACACCGCTCAGCGAGGCACAGTCGGAGCTGCTGGCACGCACTTCGCCCACACTCTACGATGTGCTCATCGCCTTCTGCGGTGGTGCGGCCGGCATCATCGCCCTGTGCACACGGGGCAAGGGCAACGTGATTCCCGGTGTTGCCATCGCCACAGCCCTGATGCCCCCGCTGTGTACGGCAGGTTTCGGCCTGGCAACAGGTCATTTCCTCTATTTCCTCGGCGCCTTCTATCTGTTCTACATCAACACGATGTTCATCGCCCTCGCCACCTATTGCGGCGTGCGTCTAATGAAATTCCAGAAGAATGAAAATCAGGTGACAGAGAAGACCGCCAGGAAGCGCCGCATCCTGATGTCCATCGTTGTCGTAACCATGCTGCCAGCAGCCTACATGACCATTCACATCGTGCAGCAAAGCATCTTTGAGAACAACGTGAACAAATTTGTCAAGACAGAACTCACGCAACGCGGCACACAGATTATAACAAGTACGGTTGACAAGGACAGCCTGCGACTGCGCGTGGTGGCCGTAGGCCGTGAGATCAGCACCACGACACAGGCAGAAGCGCAAGATAGGATGAAAGACTACGGGCTAGGCGAATATACGCTTCGCATCATCCAGGGTACGCAGAGCGACAGCGTGCTGGCGCTGACTCATCAGGTGACATCGCTGACGACCAGCCGCGAGAGCGAGCAACGACAGCTGGTGCAGCTCTCTGCCGAGAACACGCTGCTCAGCCAGCAGTTGAACGATTATAAGCGATACGAAAGCCTTACTGCAGAGATTCGTCCGGAGCTGCTCGCCCTGTTCCCTCATGTCAGCAAGATTGCACTACAAAGAGTCGCTGAAGCGAACAGGGATTCCACTGACATACATTACTATGTGGCCGCTATCATCGATGATGACGGCAGGAAGTCTTTCTCAAAAGAGGAAACGGAGAAACTGCACGATTGGCTGCAGGCCCGGATCAAGGCCGACAGCCTCATCGTGATCAAGCGTGAGTAAAGTCACGACGCACTTATCTTCCGCATAGGTTTCTGAAGTCGCAGTATTCGCAAGTCTGAAGACGGGCGGTTTGGGTGAAGGGCGTGTGCTGGTCGAATATTTCAAGGATGAGTTGTTCCAGACGCTCGCTGAAGACGGCCGCGAGTGTAGGCGTGGCAACAGAGGCCGGCCCTGTAGGCGAGTTAGGGGATGAAGCCGCATCACGTGGAGAGGCGGGTTGTGCGATGTCGTGGATGAACTGTGTACCTAGGCGGAGTTTAGGACTATAGCTCTCGGCGCCGGACTTATGGACATAGAATAGGCAGGGCGTGACAGGCATTTTATTGTTTTCGGCAACAATGGTGGCATAGAGCAGCGTTTGAAAGTAATAGTGTGCTTTCTGATCTGTGTCGTGGAAAAGCAGGTCAAGGGCGCTGACAGCCTCCGGACGGCCACCTGTCTTGTAGTCAACAACACGGAGTGCCGCTCCACCTGTGACGTTGCTGTCGTGAACGAGATCGAGGCGGTCGATGATGCCGCCGGTGTCGATTTCCATACCACGAATATGAAGCGTCTTGGTTTGAGGTTCCTCCAACTTAACAATGCGGAAGGGCGTGAGGTGACGATCGTGACGTAGAAGCTGTAGTAAATAGGTGGTTACAACGCGACGAGCTATGAAAAGAATGCCGTGGTATTCCTCTGGCATCCCCAGAAAGAACTTGTCGCAGAAGGCTTGTCGCACGATGGGGTCTAGGCGCTGTCCTTCCATCTCAATGAAGGGGTCGAGGTCTTGAGCACGGATTGTGTCACCGACTGAGATGAGTTGTGTGTAAAGAAGTTCTGCTGCACGATGGAATACATCCCCGAAGAGCTTGGCATCGAGGCCTTCGGCGGGATCTGGGTCGATGCGCATTCCCTGCACATAGCGGTAGTAAAAGGAAAGTGGGCATGATGTGTAGGTGTTCATGGCTGAAGGCGAAAGAAAACGCCTGTCTTTCCCTGTGCGGCCAGTGTTGTCGTAGTAGTCGCGTAGCTTTTGCATCAGCTCCGTCGTCTTCTCTACTACGATTGGCTCTGTGAGCTTCGGAGCGCAAGCTGCCTGCAACACGCGATGCTCGATCGGGAAATCCGTCTCAGCAAGGAGCTGTCGCAGGAAACGCGATATTTCGTTTTGACGAATGCCTGCATTACTCTCATTATACATGAAAGTGACTCGTTCGGCACGTTGTATGAGACGATAAAAATAGTATGCATAGACAGCTATCTTATGTTTGAGGGTGGTTAGCCCAAAGGCTTCACGTAGGTGGTATGGAATGAAGCTGCTGTCAGTCACCTTCTTGGGCAGGAAACCCTCGCCGACACTGAGCATAAGAATATTGCGAAAGTCGAGGGCGCGCGTCTCGAGTACGCCCATCACCTGAAGACCGATGGCCGGTTCACCATGGAACGGGATTGTCTCAGCAGCGAGGACACTGCGGAGAAGGTGCGACAGTGTACTGTCGCTGACCGTGAGAAGCGGGGTATTACCAGACATGAGGTCAGCGAGACGGTTAAGGCAGGTATAGGCACGGAAGATGCTTTCCGTAGCAATAATGTCATCGCGCAGCAGTGCGGCCACCTGCGTGAGAATGTCCTGTAGGTAACGCAGCAGTGCTGTGCCCTGCCCTACTATTTGTTGCCGCCATATGTTATCGTCAAGCATACGGGCATAGGGGTGTGCAGCGACGGCACGCAGCTGTTTAGTGCGGAAACGTTTTAGAACTGAGTCGTACCCTTCGGTCTGGAGTTCCATGAGTGCCAGCATAAAGCTATATACAGGCGTATCTGCCAAAGGAAATCCCATAGTGACATTCAGCGGGATCTCCGCATCCGGGATAGCGTGGAGCACGGGCTGCAGGAGCTGTTCGTTGCAGAGTACAACGGCTGTCTGGTTCTCGTGTTCAGTGAGGTGCTCTCTAAGCCATTCTGGCAGATATCGTGCCTGAGCATTTTCGCTGGAAGTGGTTACGAAGGTGAGCTGCTTGGGTGTACGTAAGTTGTTGAAGCAGGAGACCGCCAGTTCGTTGCCATAGCGCTCGAGGTTCTTTTGGAGAAAATATCCTGCTTCATGATTCTTCAGATAGAAGGTGTCGTAGTCCCAGTAGAAGAACGCCTGTCCGCGGCGTTTGAGGGCATCGAAGAGTGCCTGTTCCACGGCATTGAGAACATTGAAGCCCACGAAGACATACTTGGTATCGCCACTGCTCCATGAGGCCGCGTCAATGTTGGCAATGACGTCACGCTGGAGGGCACCCTCATAAAGCACGCCGTCGGCGCGCATGGAAGCGTTCAGGTCGGCGTAGATGTCAGGCAGCTGCTCCCAAAGCTGCAGAAAACGCTGCTTGAGCTCAGAGTTCTCTTCCAGGGAGAAATTACCGAAGAAGGAGCGAAGTGCCTCAACCTGATCTGAGTCTATATAGGAGTTATCGTCGAGCTGTCGCAAATCGTGGATATTGGTGAAGAGCTTCGAGGCATCCGCTAGTTGCTTGTCGATATCGTCGAAGTCGGCAAGTAGCACCTCACCCCAACCATAGAACTGGTCGAGTCCCTGCGGCTCTTTGACATGGGCGGCATAGGAACGGTAGAGGCGGCAGACGCTCTCCACGGGGTCGCAGAGCGTGTAGGGTGATGCCTCGGCAAAGAGTTCGCTGATGGTGCGATAGGTGGGAGTCCACACAGGCGTGGGTGAGAGCTCGGCGAGGGCCTGATCCAAAAACAAGCTGGCACGCTTGCCCGGGAAAACAACGACGAGGTGGCTGAGGTTATGGCCGAAATGCTCAAGGAGCGAGGCGGCGACATGATGGAGAAAGGAGCGCATTATGGAGCGGAAATTGAAAGATGAATAGTATGGTACCTGAAACTTGGAATAGTCTTATGAGAGGGAGACAGGTGTGACGCGGGAAGAATAGACGAACCAGAGGTAACCCTCGACGATAGCAGCAGGGTACATGGCAGCAAGGAGGAACATATAGTTCTTCACCTGTTGTTCGTAGGTGCTGCGCGGCCGCCCGAACTTGAAATCGACGACTACGACACGGGTGCCGTCGGCAGAAACCATCACACGGTCAGGACGGTGGTTGACGGGCTGACGGGTCTCCGCATCCAGACTGACGATGGAGCATTCGTTGAAAAGCGTCCACTCGCCAGAGAACCACGATGCCACCTGCGGATTGCTAAAGCCACGCGCAAACCAAGTCTCCAAATCAGAGCGGCGCACGCTGACATAGGTGCCGTCGGGCGCAAAGCGGGAGATGACGCCTTCGTGTTCGAGGCTGTCCAACACACGCGGGACATCATCGAGCGTGGCAATCTGCTGCAGCACGCTGTGCAGCAGGCGTCCCAGTTCCAGATATTGCTGTTGACGGTAATGCTCATCAGCCATCGATGCCTCTTCGTCGTCCAGCGCCTCCGTCTTCGACGGCAACGAAGCCAGGAAGTCCTGCGAGCGGTTGCTCTGCCGGAAGGTGGCGCTGAGGGGATAGGAGTGCATGGTGATGTCGATGGGTGTGGCCGTGGGCGTCAGACGGTTTTCCTGCTTGGTGGCGCTCTTTTTCCCATCATTTGCTTCATCAGAGGTGAGCATAGGTTCACCCAACAGCGTACCATTGGGAATAATGGTGGCAATGAGGTCGCCCACAGTACGCTTGGACTTGTTGAGTCCATCAGCATTACCTACAGCCCAGGCATAAAAGTTGCAGGCAGGACGGGTGAAGCCCACGTAGAGGGCGTTAAGTTCATCGAGACGCGAGAGGAGATGCTCCTCGGCATAGTCACGATTGAAAACAGAATTGGGAGCCGTCTTGGAATTAGGGGTGATAGGCAACAGTTGCAGCTCATTGAAAGGCTCTTGAGAGGGAGCACACCACAGCAGGTCTGTGGCACGGTCACGCTCAAAAGCCCACGTGCAGAAGGGCATGAAGACAGTGTGAAACTCCAACCCCTTGGCTTTATGGATGGTCATGATGCGTATGCCGTTGACCTGTCCAGCAGGGATGGCCTGACGTGAGAGACGCTCGTCCCAATATACAAGGAAGGAGTGAATGTCCGCCGATTCGCTGTGCTGGAAATCCAACACGACATCGAAGAAGCCAAAGATATAGGCATCTTGATGGGCAAAGGCATCAAGGTGCAGGTCGCGGTAGAGCGTCTCAACCAGCTCGTAGAGCGGCAGTCGGAAGAGCTCTGTAGAGAGGCCTTCTGGCGGCAACGAGGGGATCTGGGTGCGCAAGTAGTAGGCAGAGATGACATCGGTGTCATCGTCCAGCACACGCAAAGCTGCAATGATGGCTTCCACCGCCGGTGAGGCGGAGAGCAAGAAGGCTTCATCGCTGACAATAGGCGGCATGTCGGCGTCCTCGGCAAAACTATCGATGATGGGGGCCATGTCACTGTTGTTACGCACGAGGATGGTCATGGCGCTGTATGGCAAGCCCTTGGCATGTAGCTCACGGACCTGTTCCTTGACATCCTCGAGGATGACGGGTTGCCAGTCGCTGCGTTTGGGGTAGTCTGCTGTATTGAGGACGGTGACAGAGACAAAGCCAGGACTCGATAGTGACGCTTTGGGCTCGGAAGTGGAACCGCCCACGGCTGCAGCATCCTCGGCAGGGGTGTACTGCTTGACATCAGCATAGGCTTCGACGAAGGAGAAGGTACCGCGGAGAATGGTAATCTCGACGGCTGAGACTTGGTCGAGACTGCGGGCGGCTTCTCGGAAAAACTCATTGTTGAAATGAATGATGATGTCGGCACTGCGGCGGTTGACGTTGAGATGCTGTATTTGTGGCGGCGGCATCATGCCATGCTCGATATTGCCCAAGATGCGCCAGTCGCCACCGCGCCAGCGGTAGATGCTCTGCTTGACATCGCCCACGAGCAGGTTGCGGCCGCCCTTGGCCAGGCTCTCGAGGAGTAGCACGCGGAAGTTCTTCCACTGCAGGCTGGAGGTGTCCTGGAACTCGTCGATCATCACGTGGTGCAGCAGTGCGCCTATCTTCTCGAACACAAAGGGTGCATCACTCTCCCCCACCATACGGCTCAGCAGGATGGGCGTCTTGGCCAGATTGAAGCGTGAGGTCTCGGCATTGATGTCTGCCACTTCGCGGTCGATGGCATCAAGAAGGCAGAGAGGCTTGAGATGTGCCAGCGCCAGACGGGCGCTGTTAGCCTGGAACTGCATCTTCGGCAGGCTTTCAACGAGGTCAGAGAGGAGGCTCCCGACGACATCCGCAGCTTCAATGAGTTCCGAACGATGTTGTTCTGCTTTCCTGACCATCATCAGCGGATTGCTGGCCCACTTTGTAATGAGTGCCCCAGGTTCCACATCAATATCTCCATCTTTCAGATGCTCGACAAAGACGGACAACGTCTTGCCGTTGGAGAAATCCGTATAGGAGATACCCGCATCATACACGGCATGTTCTATCTGAGCGCCTGCACTCTTCAGGCGCTCGACAGGAATGGTGCTCATCTCGTTGAGTTGACGGATGAACGTCCGCATGAAATCGGGGTCGGTGAGGCGCTGTCGCAATTGCTCGCCGCGCAGAAGATAGTCCTCGTTGAAGATGGCACGACCGAAGTTCTTCACTTCGCGCGTCACATCCCATCGCTGGTCGTTGGCAATGCGCTCACGTACGAGGCTGTAGAGCCACTCAAACACCTGAGGTTCGTCCTGTAGGCGGTCCACAATGCGATCTACCGCCTTTGACAACACCTCGGCATCGCTGATTTCCACCTGTAAGTTCGCCGTGAGACCCAGCTCATGTGCCAAGCCACGAAGAATGGTTTGGAAAAAAGCATCGATGGTTTGCACGCGAAAGCGGTTGTAGTCGTGAAGAATCTGATGCAATGCCTCGCGACACCGGCGACGTAGTTCGTCGTCGGTGAACATATCGGCCGCCTCGTTTCTCAAGGCCGCGCGCAAAGCCTTGAAGTAAGCTTGACTGCCAGAAAGACTATGACCGATACCATAGAGTTGACTAAGGATGCGATCCTTCATCTCGCCCGTGGCTTTGTTGGTGAAGGTGACGGCCAGGATGCGGGCGTATTCGGCTGGTTCTTCAGCCATTACCAGCAGTTTTATATACTGTACTGCCAGCGTGAATGTCTTGCCGGAACCGGCCGATGCTTTGTAAACGGTGAGTGATGACATAACACCTTATTTATATATAGGCCTCGTAGCCACATGCTGTAATTTGCGGCAAAGATATAAAGAAAATGCGAATTGACAAAAGTTTAGGTTCATAAAGAATTTTTTATCGAAATATTGATGGTATTTAGAACTATTTGCTGTATCTTTGCAGCGATGAATACACTTTCCCAACACATTGAGTACCTGTTGCTCAGCCATAACTGCGTGATTGTCCCGCAGTTTGGTGCTTTTGTGGCCCTCACAAGCAATGCGCAGCGCGCAGAAAACGAGGACCTGTTTTTCCCACCTCGGCGTATCGTCCGCTTTAACCCAGATCTTGTGGAGGACGACGGCTTGTTGGTAGGCGTTGTGCAGGCAGTGCATCGCTGCACACTGTCCGACGCTAAACGTCAGGTGCAGAGTATGGTGCTGCAACTGCGTAGCCAGCTGTTGGCCGACGGTCAGGTGGATTTCGGAAGCATAGGTATCTTCACACAGGATGAGGACGGACACGTGGACTTCTCCACCTGTCAGGCCGGTGTGCTCACGCCCCTCTACTACGGGCTGGATGCTTTCACCATGCCGAAGCTGACGACCAGCCAGCGCAGAGGAAAGCTCGCAGATGCCCACAAGAGCAAGACCGAAGGATTCAATGATACTGACAAGAGCATCGTGATACGCATCAACCGCCGTTCGCTGCGTTATGTGGTTGCCGCCGCTGCCGCCATCCTGATTTGCGTGCTCTTCTCGGTACCCGTTTCTATGAAGCGCGAATCCTTTGTGCAGGAGGCTTCTGTGCTGACGGTGAAAACTCAGGAAAGTGCGCCGTCAATGCCTGCTGTGCAGCAGCCAAAGGTCGAGATTCAGCAGCCAGCTTCTGTCATCGAGATTCCTGCGGCACCCGCTACGGAAGTCGTGACTGAGGCTCCCGCCGCACCCCAATATGCCATCGTACTGGCCAGCGATGTCAGCCTCACGAACGCCGAGCATTATGTGGCAGACCTGCAGCAGCGTGGTTTCAAGACAGCCCAGATACATTTTAATGGGAAGAAGCGTCGCGTGGTGCTCACAGGCTATGCCGACGAGACTGAAGCCTATAATGCAAACGCCGCCCTGCACCAAAAAGGCCAGGAGTTTGCCAACAGCTGGGTAATGAAACTCTGACACCCCCTACCCTGTTTCCTTTGCGGCCATGAAGAAAGTCCGTTGTCCCAAGTGTGACCACTACATGCCTTTTGATGACACCCGCTACCAGAGTGGCGAGGTGCTCGTCTTTGAATGTCCTAATTGCCATAAGCAGTTCGGGCTTCGCATAGGTGCTAAGAGCATTCAAGAAGAACATGAAGACTGTGGCTCTATCTTAGTGATAGAGAACGTCTTTCATCATGAGCAAAGAATAGATTTACAGATGGGTGACAATGTGATTGGGCGCTATGTTAAGGGCTCCGATATCAATGCTCCCATTGAGACCGTTGACCCCAGCGTAGATACCACGCATTGCATTATTAACGTCAGTCGGAATCGTGCCGGACAACTTATCTACACACTGCGCGACGCCAGCACCGACGGCACCGGCACCTTTGTCAGCAATACCATGCTCGGTGCCAAGGACCGCCTGCGGCTCGACCACGGAGCCATCATCACCATCGGTGCGACAACGATGATCTTCCGCGCCGCAGGGTGCGAAGAGGATTAAAAAAAGGCTTGCAGATCTGCAAGCCTTTTCTGTTGATATCTCTTGATTAGAAGGGAAGGTCGTCATTGCTCTCTCCTGAGAATGCTTGTGCCTCAGGGGCCGGTGCTGCGGCAGGAGCGGGAGCGGCAGATGCAGCTGCCGGGAAGGGAGCCGCCTGGGGCGCTGCGCCAAAGCCTGCATTGGGATCTGCGGGAGCTGCCACGGCATTGGGGTCGTAGGGTACGACCTTCCATGCACGAATCTGGTTGTACCAACGACCATTATATTCACGCGCATCGATATCGAGGCTGACGGTCAGCATCTGACCGACTTGAATGTTGAACTGTGCAATGCGATCGGTGCCAAAGACCTCAAAGCAGCACTTACGCGGATACTGTTCCATTGTCTCCAAAACATAAGATGCTACTTTCCACTCGCTTCCCGAACGCTGGGAAACACCTCCGCGCTCTGGGAGCACCATGATGATTTTTCCTGAGATTTCCATGTCTGAAATGTGATTATTATGATGAAAAATTGATTCCTTTTTGAAAAAGCGATGCAAATATAGCCCTTTCTCTTCATGTTTTGAAACTTTTTGGCCATTTTTTTTGCCTATTCGGACAAAAGTTCTTAATTTTGCTCGGTTTTAATAGGCATCCCATGTCTTTTTGCCCGCGATAACAACATAAAATGATATCATATATGAAGATTAAAGTCTCCAGCGCGGCGCTCTTCAGCCGCCTCACCTCCATCAACCGAGTTCTCAACAGCAAAAACTCTCTGCCCATTTTGGATTGCTACCTGTTCGAGGTAGATGGACAGAAGATGTCCATCACGGCTTCCGACAGCGAAACGACCTTGGTCACCAGCGTCGAGCTGATAGAGAGCGATATGAATGCCCGCTTCTGCATCAAAGCCAAAACCATTCAGGACTCACTCAAGGAGATTTCCGACCAGCCCGTGACACTGGATATCGACCTGGACAACATGAAGATTGTTGGTCAGTACAAGAACGGTACCTTCAGCATCGCCGGGGAACGTGCCGATGAGTATCCTGCACCCCATAACATCGAAGCTGATGCCCAAAGTTTCACCATCAAGCAGAACGTGCTGCTCACCGGTATCAACCAAAGCATCTTCGCCACAGCCGACGATGAGATACGTCCGGTGATGACGGGTATCTACTTTGACTTCACCCCCGACTGCCTCGTCTTCGTAGGCACCGACGGGCGCAAGCTGGTGCGTAAGAAGGAGTTCTCCGTGAAGAGCGAGCAGCAGATGGGCTTCATCCTGCCTAAGAAACCGGCCAACATCCTGAAGGGCCTCCTGCAGAAAGGCGACGCCACCGCTGAGCTGACCTTCAACGACAAAATGGCAAGGGTAGAAACCACAGACTTCACCCTCACCTGCCGCCTTATCGACGGGCGCTACCCCAACTACAACAGCGTGATTCCGCAGAACAACCCCTACAAGGCAACCATCGACCGCAGCGCCCTCGTATCGACGCTGAAGCGCGTGTTGGTGTTCAGCAGCCAGAGTAGCGCACAGGTGAAGCTGGCATTCAAGAAGGACTTGCTGACCGTCAGCGGTCAGGACGTGGACTTCTCCACCTCCGCTGAAGAGCGTCTGATTTGCGAGTACGACTACCCCGCCATGAACATCGGCTTCAAGGGCACCCTCCTGCTCGACATCCTGGGCAATCTGGAGTGCAACGAGGTCATCTTCGAGTTGGCAGACCCCGGCCGTGCCGGTATCATCACGCCTGCCGAGCAAAAGGAGGGCGAGGAAATTCTCATGCTCCTGATGCCGATGATGTTGAATGACTAAGTCATCGCATCCCGCTTCTTAACAGATTAACAAATTGACAATGCTGTTGGTTTGTTAATCTGTTATTCCGTTTTCAAAAAAACATCCTCAGAACATGAAACTACATTTAGACTATCCTATTGTTTTCTTCGACCTCGAGACAACAGGCGTAGATATTGTCAACGACCGCATCGTGGAGATATGCCTGCTGAAGGTATATCCCAACGGCAATGAGGAATCCAAGGTGATGCGTATCAATCCGGGTATGCACATCCCCGAGGAAGCCTCCAAGGTGCATGGCATCTATGACAAAGACGTGGCGGAATGCCCCCAGTTTGCGGAAGTAGCTGCCAACATCTGGGCATTCCTGAAGGACTGCGACCTCGGAGGGTTCAACTCCAACCACTTTGACATCCCCATGTTGGCAGAGGAATTTCTGCGTGCCGGGATGAATGTGAATCTTGCCAAATGCCGTCGAGTGGACGTACAGAACATCTATCACAAACTGGAGCGCCGCACACTGATTGCCGCCTATCAGTTCTATTGCCACAAGAACCTCGAAGATGCCCACTCGGCGCTCGCCGATACCAAAGCCACCTACGAGGTGCTCTGTGCGCAGCTCGACCACTACCCCGACGTGCTGCAGAACGATATCGATTTCCTGGCCGAATATTCGCAGCGCGACCGCAACGTAGATTTTGCCGGACGCATCGTGCGCGATGACAAAGGCACCGAGCTCTTCAACTTCGGCAAGTACAAGGGAATGCCTGTGACGGATGTCTTGCGCCGCGACCCTGGCTATTTCAGCTGGATCATGCAGGGGGACTTTGCCCGCAACACCAAACAGGTGCTCACGGAAATCGCGCTGCGAAGCAAGAATACACGTTGATGAGTTATTAGGTTAACAGGTTATAAGGTTAAAACAGATTCACGGATGAACATCGTTTTAGGCATCACCGGCAGCATTGCGGCCTATAAGGCATGCACGCTCATCCGGCAGTTCGTTAAACAAGGACATGAAGTGCAGGTGGTGATTACCCCTGCCGGCAAGGAGTTCATCACTCCCATCACCCTGTCCGCGCTGACGTCGAAGCCCGTCATCAGCGAGTTCTTCGCACAGCGCGACGGCACCTGGAACAGCCACGTAGATTTAGGACTATGGGGCGACGCGATGGTGATTGCTCCCGCCACAGCCTCTACCATCGGTAAGATGGCCCACGGCATTGCCGACAACATGTTGATAACCACCTATCTCTCCATGAAGGCTCCCGTGTTCATCGCTCCCGCCATGGACCTCGACATGTGGGCACATGCCTCCACACAGGACAACCTGCGGCTGCTGAAGGCTCGTGGCGTGACAGTCATAGAGCCCGCTAGCGGCGAACTGGCCAGCCATCTCGTGGGCAAAGGCCGTATGGAAGAACCAGAGAAGATTGCAGAAGTGGTGCTTCAGGCGTTGCAGGGCCACGACAGTGAATGTGTGAACAACGATGACCTGAAAGGGCGTCGCATCCTGATTACCGCTGGCCCCACCTATGAGCGCATCGACCCCGTCCGCTTTATCGGCAACTACTCCAGTGGTAAGATGGGCTTCGCCCTGGCTGAAGAATGTGCACGTCGTGGAGCTCTGGTGGAGATGGTATGCGGTCCTGTGCAATGCACAACGACGCATCCCGGCATCACCCTCACACATGTGGAGAGCGCCCAGCAGATGTGGGAAGCAGCCACACAGCTCTTTCCTGACTGCGACGGTGCCATCCTCTGCGCCGCCGTGGCTGACTTCACGCCTGAAAAGGTGGCAGATAATAAGATCAAACGTGAAGGCGACGGCCTCGTACTACGCCTGAAACCCACGCAGGACATCGCCCGAAGTCTGGGCGAGATGAAACGAGCGGGGCAACGCCTTGTGGGCTTCGCCCTGGAAACCAACGATGAGATGGCTCACGCCCAGGAGAAGCTGCAGCGCAAGCATCTGGATTTTATCGTGATGAATTCCCTCAATGACGAGGGCGCCGGTTTCCGGCACGACACTAACAAGGTGACCATCATCACCCCCACGGCACAGATCCCCTACCCCCTCAAGTCCAAGAATGAGGTGGCCAGCGATATCATTGACCAACTTGTCAAGTTGTATTAGCACTTATGAAGAAACTGTTGTTTGTACTCTTGCTATCGTGCGTTGTCGCAAGCCTTCACGCTCAGGAACTGAACGCCAAGGTCAGCATCAACCGCACACAGGTATCCAACACCAAATCGGGTGTCTTCGATGCGCTGCAGGATAAGGTCACGCGGTTGCTGAACGAGCACGCCTGGACCGACCTCAAGTACCGCGATTTCGAGCGCATCCAGTGCACCTTCAATATCACCATCGACACCTACAGCGAGACGGATAACTCCTTCACGGGCAGCATGATTGTGGCTGTCTCCCGACCGGTATATAACTCCAGCTACACAACCACCGTTTTCAGCATGACAGACAAGGATGTGGCTTTCACCTTTCAGGAGTTCGATCAGTTGGAATGGCGCCCCGAGCAAGTGGATAACAACCTCACGGCGATGTTCGCCTACTGGGCCTATTTGTTGATAGGCATGGACCTCGATGCCATGTCGCAGATGGGTGGCACGAAGGTGCTGCAGATGGCACAGGACGTCTGTAACAACGCTGAAATGCTGGGCTTCAAGGGCTGGAAAGCCTTCGACGATACCAAGAACCGCTACGCCATCATCAATGACTACCTCGACGGCTCCATGGAGCCTTTCCGCCAGCTGCAGTACATCTACCATCGCACAGGTCTCGACCACATGGCCGAGGATGTGGAGAGCGCACGCACGGCCATCATCGAAGCCGTCCGACTCCTCAAGGAGGCTCACGAGAACAAGTCCTTGAGCATGCTTCCGCAGATCTTCTCCGACTATAAGCGTGACGAGCTCGTCAGCATCTTCAGCGGTCAGGGCTCGACGAAGGAGCGCGAAGAAATCTACGACATCCTCTTCCGCATCAACCCCTCGCAGAACAACTATTGGGAAAAGATAAAGCAGTAACGTTCAACTCTCAACTTCCACACTCCATTGCTTCTCTCACTCTCCATAAAGAATTACGCTCTGATAAGCGAACTCCACATCGAGTTCGAGCGCGGCTTTTCTGTCATCACCGGCGAGACCGGTGCGGGTAAGAGCATCCTTCTCGGCGCCATCGGTCTGCTTCTGGGTGGCCGCGCCGAGACCCGTATGCTCAAGACAGGCGCCAAGCGTTGCACCATCGAAGCTGAGTTCAATCTCAAAGGATACCATATGGATGCCTTCTTTGAAGAAAATGACATCGACTTCGACGGCGAGAGCTGCATCATTCGCCGCGAGCTAACCGATGCAGGAAAAAGTCGTGCGTTCATCAACGACACACCTGCACAGGTCACCCAGCTGCGCGCCATCGGCAATCAGCTTATAGACATACACTCTCAGCACCAGAACCTCCTCCTCGGGCAGGAGGACTTCCAACTCAATGTGCTGGACATCATTGCCCGAAACCAGACTCAGCGTGACGCCTACACTGCCGCCTATAGTGCCTACCACACCTCTCTACTTCGCCTAAAGGAGGCTGAAGAGGCACTCTCGCGCGGTCGTGATGACGAGGATTACCTCCGTTTTCAATTACAACAGCTCGACGAATTGCAGCTGGAAGCCGGCAAGCAGGATGAGATGGAACAGGAGGCGCAGGTGCTTGAGCACGCCGAGGAAATCCGCGAGGCACTGTGGACGACAGAGCAGCTGTTACAAGGCGACGACCGTTCTGACAACGGCATCCTGCCAGCCCTGCGCGCCGCTGAGCGCCAACTCTCATCCATCGCATCACTCCTGCCCGCTGCTGAGGAACTCACAGAACGTATCGGTAACTGTCAGATAGAGCTGAGGGATATCGCCATGGAGCTGAATGGTCAGGCCGATGACATTGATGTCAACCCCTCGCGTCTGGAGACCGTCCACGAATGGCTCAGCGCGCTGTACAGTGCGATGCAGAAGCACCACGTGCAGGAGGAGCAACAGCTCATAGACCTTGCAGAGGACTTCCGGAGGCGGCTGGCACTCATCGACAACAGCGATGAGCAGCTTACCGCTCTTCGTAAAGCGTGTCAACAAACTCAGCAGTCACTCCTTCAGGCCGGAGAACACCTCACGGCTTCCCGTCGCGAGGCCGCTTGCGAGGTGGAACGTCAGATGTGCGAGCTTCTGGTGCCCCTGGGCATCCCCAACGTGCAGTTCCAGGTCGCTGTCACTCCGCGCACGGAACCAGCTTCTTCGGGTATGGACAATGTGTGCTTCCTCTTCTGTGCCAACAAGAACGGGCAGTTACAACCCATCTCCGATATCGCCTCAGGCGGTGAGATTGCACGCGTGATGCTGTCCCTGAAAGCGCTCATCAGTAGTGCCGTGCAGCAACCCACCATCATCTTTGATGAGATAGACACGGGCGTCAGCGGTCAGATGGCCGAGCGCATGGCAACGATGATGCGCACGATGGGCGATGGTGGCCGCCAGGTGATCTCTATCACCCACCTTCCACAGATTGCGGCCATGGGACGCCACCACTACCGCGTCTATAAGGAAGACAGTGACGAGGGCACCACCAGCCATATCGAACGCCTCGATGACGAGGCCCGCATCACAGAACTGGCCCACATGCTCAGCGGAGCTGAGGTGACCACAGAGGCTGTAGCCAATGCCAAGACATTATTGAGACATGCAGAAAAATAACTCCATACGATACCGTTTTCTCTGTTGCTTAGGGCTGTTGGCCCTCCTACTACCGCTTTCTGCACAAACGCCCAAATGGTCGAAGAAAGCACAGAAAGCCATGCTGAGCATCATCACCTATGATGAACGCGGACAGCTGTTACATTCCACCACAGGCTTCTATATCAGCACCGACGGCGTTGCCCTCTCCGACTATAAGTCCTTCAAAGGTGCCGCACGTGCCGTGGCCTTCGATGCTGCGGGGCATGAGGTTCCCGTGACCTGTATCATAGGAGCCAACTCGCTCTATGATGTGGTGAAGCTACAGGTAAGAGCCACCAAGACCTATGCGCTGACCATCGCTTCCTCATCCTGCGTCAGCGGCGACAGAGCCTTTGTCCTACCCTATCCCAGCAGTCAGGATGGTAAGCCGGCGGCGACGTCTATTGCCGGCGTTTCGACCTTCAATGACCGCTACGCCTACTACACGTTGCCCGTGCGCCTCCCCGAGAAGTGGGCTTCCTGCCCCGTCATGAATGAGGACGGTCAGGTCATAGGCCTCCTGCAGATGGCAGCCTCGGCAAAGGACACCTGCTCCTACGCCGTCTCGGCGCTGTTCGCAGACAGCCTGCACACAAGCGCCCTCACCCCCACGAATGCCGACTATCAGGCCATCCTGATGAAGAAGGCCTTACCCGACGAAGCCAGCCAGGCCAACAGCTTCATCTTCTTATTAGGTACACGCGACACAGCCACCTATCTCTCCTATGTCAACGACTACATCGCCCGCTTCCCTGCCGAAGTGAACGGTTATACGATGCTGGCTGAGATGAAGGCTGCACAGGGGCGTTATGAAGAGGCAGAAGCCACCTGGGACACGGGCATGAAGAACACGCAGAAGACAGACGAGCTGCGCTACTCGCGTGCCAACACCCTCTACAGACAGATACAGGCACGTCGTGCCCCTGAGACATGGACGCTTGATGCCGCCCTGCAGGAAGTGGACGCTGCCATCTCCCTGCAACCGTTACCTCTCTACGCCTCCCTGAAGGCACAGCTGCTCTATAGCCTCAAGCGCTATGCCGAAGCCTGTGAGCAGTTCTTGGCTCTCAACCAGACGAACCTCCGCGCTGCCGAGAACTACCTCTACGCGGCGCAGTGCCAGCAGATGCTCGCAGATACCGCTGCCGTACTGGCCCTCCAAGATAGTGCCGTCGCCTGCTACACACGTCCCTATGTTGAAGCCGCAGCCCCCGCCCTGCTCATGCGAGCTAACACGCTCCAGAGCGTCGGACGCTATCGCGATGCCGTTCGCGACCTTAACGACTATGAGCACCTGAAAGCCAACACGCTGTCGGCAAACTTCTACTATCGTCGTATGCAGGCTGAGATGCGCTGCCGTATGTTCCAGCAGGCCATCGACGATATCGAGCGTGCCGTGAAGATGGAGCCGCAGGAACCGCTCTACCACGCTGAACAGGCTGTCGTGCATTTCCGTTGCGGCCAACTCGATGAGGCGGAAGCTGCCGCGCGGGCCGCCATAGCCCTCAATCCTGAGTTCACCGACGCCCATCGCATCCTCGGTGTGTGCCTGCGTGCTCAGGGTAAGGAAAACGAGGCCAAAGCCGCACTGCAACGTGCCGTTGACCTGGGCGACACCATGGCCAAAGACCTCCTCACCCCCTGACCATCTCATTTATCACCTATCATCTATCATCTCTAATCCTTCATCCCCTTGAAGCTCTCCCTTCTCGTCATAGGCAAAACCACCGACCCTCATGTGCAGGCGCTCATCGATGACTACTCGAAGCGCCTCGCGCACTATGTGCCTTTCAGCCTCGACGTGATTCCTGAGCTGCGCAACACCAAGGCACTCACTCCCGAACAGCAGAAAACACAAGAGGCAGAACTCGTCAGGAAACAGCTGCAGTCTGGTGACCACCTGATACTGTTGGATGAGCATGGCGCAGAGCGTCGCTCCGTGGAGTTCGCCCGTTGGTTGGAGAAGCGCATGGCAGCTGGTGCCCGTCGCCTCGTCTTCGTGGTGGGAGGTCCCTATGGCTTCGACCCCTCCATTCACGCCCTTGCCAAAGAAGAGATCTCGCTCTCGCAGATGACCTTCTCCCACCAGCTTATCCGGGTTCTCTTCGTAGAACAGCTTTACCGAGCACATACCATCCTGCGCGGAGAGCCATACCATCATGAGTAACCGACAGCTGAAACAAATACATACATCATAAAAATATCAATATGAAGAATCTCACCGGTGCCGAATACGCCGCATCGAAATACAGCGAACATGTGGTTCGCGAGCAGACGACACTGCTGGAGTTCCTGATGAAAGAACTCAGCGGCATCTCGCGCAACCGCGCCAAGGACATCCTCGCAGGTCATGGCATCACCGTGGATCGACGTAATACCACCCGCTACGACGAGCCCCTGCACCCGGGTCAGGTGGTGCGCGTCAGCAAGCATAAGCATTCCACACAGCTGCAGAACAAATATGTGAAGATTGTCTATGAGGACAAAGACCTCGTCGTCATAGAGAAGGCCGTGGGCATCCTTTCCATGCCGGCCACCGCCAAACAGTATTCTGCCAAGCAGGTCTTGGATGAGTATTTTGCCAAGCGCCACTTCAAGTGCACGGCACACACCGTGCATCGCCTTGACCGCGACACCAGCGGTCTGATGATGTACGCCAAGAGCATCGAGATAGCTAAGATTCTTGAGGAGGACTGGCATGAGATTGTCTTCGACCGTCGCTATGTGGCTGTCGTCAGCGGCGAGATGGAACGCAGTGACGGCACCATCAAGTCATGGCTCAAGGATAATAAGGCATACATCACCTACTCCTCACCCACCGACCCGGGCGGTGGCAAATACGCCGTCACACATTTCCACACCTTGCGCACCACCCCCGAGCGCTCACTCGTAGAGTTGCAGTTAGAGACAGGGCGCAAGAACCAGATTCGCGTGCACATGCAGGATATCGGTCACCCCGTACAGGGCGACGGCAAGTATGGCGACGGCAGCGATCCCATCGGACGCCTCTGCCTGCACGCCTACCGTCTCGACTTCTATCATCCCCGCACGGGGCAGGTCATGAACTTCGAGACCCCCATCCCTCATGATTTCACAAAACTCTTTAACCAAAATAAAATAGAACAATGAAAAAGAACATCTTAACAGTAGCCACTATTGCTACATCAATGCTGCTTACGAGTTGCTTCGGCCCTAACCTTGCAGGCACAACACAGACAGGCACTACCACAGGTACGCCCGCCATCTCCACAGAGTCTGTGACCACCGCTGGCGCCAGCATCCTCGGCGACCTCCTCGGAGGCCTTCTCAGCAAGACCATCACCGAACGTTCCTTCGTGGGCACGTGGACCTACCAGAAGCCTGAGGTACGCTTCGAGAGCGAGAACCTCCTGGCCAAGGCTGGCGGCTCCGTCATGGCTTCCTCCATCGAGAATAAGCTCGACGGCTATCTCTCTAAGGTGGGCATCACCAAGGGTGTCACCATCTTCACATTCAAAGAGGACAAGAGCTACACCATCCAGACGAAGGGCCGCACCATCTCCGCCGGCACCTACACCTATGACAGCAACACACAGATGTTGCGCATGCAGGGCACCTTCGGCCTCCTCAACCAGGAATGCTTTGTGGGTATGGACGGCACCAACCTCTGCCTGCTCTATGATGCCGACAAGCTTTTAGCGGTCATGAACGCTGCAGCCGGCATCCTCGGACAGACCAACAGCACCCTCGGCTCCGTGGCCGGTGTCTTCGGCAAGAACTACAACGGCATGAAGGTAGGCTTCAGCCTGAACAAGTAAAAGAGGTACATCATCGGTACTACGCAGATAGCGGTACCCACACACAAAAAAGAGCAAGGTCCTCGGATGTGAAGACCTTGCTCTTATTCTGTGTCCCCCTAAGGGTTTTGCGTTGAAGCCTTAAGGGTTTTGCGTTGAAGCCTTAAGGGTTTTGCGTTGAAGCTTTAAGGGTTTAGAACTCGTAGCCGAGGGTGAAGGTGATGTCGTGTCGGTCGAGGCTACAGCTGACGGGGCGCAGCGACGAGGTCTCGGTGATGAACTGGTTCTCGTGGCTGTCGAGGCTCTGGTAGCTGTCATCGAAGGCGTAGAAGTCGCCCTTCTGCATGCGGTATTTATAGGCTGCGTTGGCATAGAAGCCTTTGACATGGTAGCCGATGCCGAATGAGAAGATATTCGTAGCGCCCAGGTTCAGGAACTCCGTACCTGTCACCTTGTTCATGGCGAAAGAGTTGATGGTCTGGTCGAAGCGCGCGTTGTTTTTGAAGGGGCTGCTGTAGAAGTTGTAGCCGGCGCGCAGCGTGAAATGGTCTGACGCCTGCACTTCCAGGCCGGCACGGATGTTATGCACACCGCGTGCGATGTTTTTCGTGAGGCCGTTCATGCCCTTGTCTGAATCCATGCGTGTGCTCTGACCGCCCCAGCTGTCACTCTCATAGGTGGGATAGCCGCTTCTCACATAGTTGTTGAGAGAGTACTCATACTCCACATCCCATGCCACGATGCCTGCGTGGACATCTGCCAGGCTGAAGCGGAACTTCCATGGTGAGCGGACGTTGAACTCAAGGTAGTTATCATCGGGGCTGTCATACTTCACGTAGTCATTCGGGCTATAGTCATACATGTACTGCTCAGATCCAGGGAAGTAGTTGCCGGTATTCTGGAACTTGCTCCACACGGTCCAGTAGGTATCCTTCTGCTTCATGGTGTACCATGTGGGCGTCTCGATGGCCAGGCCAAAGCGGAACGGGTTGTCCTCGATGGGGCTGATGATAGTACCCACCTTGAAGTTGAAGCCCACGCCGGAGATCTTCTTCCACCACTCCAGCGTATAGTCCTGAATGCCGCCGGCATTGTCCTCCAAGGCCGCCACGCTGGTGATGTTATTGTCGGCATCGGTCGTCATGGCAAAGCCGTCGCGGAACTCCACATAGGAGCCCTCACTCTGGTAGTTGACGAAGTTCAGGCCGAACGTGGCACCCCAGAAGATGCGGTTATTGACAGCGCCGGAGACGTTGAAGTCGAGGGCGTAGTTCTTACCGCTGGTGGTGTTGTAGTACGAGTTGTCATTCGCACGATAAGCATAGAATGAACCATCCGGGCGATAGACATCAAACAATCCCATATAAGGTGTGCAGTACGGCAGTGCCCCCTTCGTGGAGAAGTCCAATGTGGAGAGGTGAGCGAATTGTGCAGCCTGCGAGAGGCCGCCGAGGTTCTTGTTCTCGGCCATGAATGAGCGGTTGAAGCTGAGGTTCTGTTGAAGGTTGAGAGCAAAGTTCAGGCGATTGCCGCCATCTCTGGGAAGGACCACGACGAAGCCAATTTGGTCGAAGCTGTAATGTGCGCGGGCATCATTCTCGAGAGGCTTTTCAGTCTGAATCTTAGCACCCATGCCGATGCTGGCCCAGCTGCGGTTGAAGCCGCCGATACCTGCGGGGTTGTTGGAGATGCCTGAGATGTCGCCTCCCAGAGCACCCGTGGCACCGCCCATACCGACATAGCGCGCCGTGCCGTTGACGTCCGACGTATTCGTCAGCAAATCATTCATATAGGTATCCTGTGCCATCAACACTTGAGCGCAGGCCAGAGACACGATTGTAAGGGATAATATCTTTTTCATAGTTTTGTCTGGAATAAACTTTAAACCTTAAACGCTATACGTTAAACGGAATCTTACCTCCCACGGCCGCCTCCACCGCCACGGGAGCCGCCGGTGAAGCCACCGCCGCCACCGCTGCTGCGCGAACCGCCGAAGCTACCGCCTCCGCCAAAGCTGCCGCTGCTACCGCTGCTGCGTGTGCTGCCGGAATATGAAGGTGTACTGCTGCTGCGCGAGCTGCTGCCGCTACGTGCGCTGGCTCCGCTGTAGGTGGTGCCTCGTGACGATGAGGAGGAACCTGAGCGAGGTGCTGAGACACTTCTGTTGCCGCTCACGCTCTGGTTGCTGCGCGAGCTGGAGCTGCCGATGGCGCGACCACCTCTGAAATTGGTGTTGCTACCGCCGTAGTTGCGGCTTCTGTTGCTGCCGGTATAGCCTGCGTCGCGACCTGTACGACCCGGACGACGGCCGCTCGGAGTCACGTAGTCGCGACGGCCATAGTAATGATTACGGTAACCGCCGTAGTAGTACGGGCGATGCCAGCCATAGTAGCCGTAGTAGCCGCCATACCAGTACGAACCGTAGTAGCCGCCGTAGTAACCCCAGTAAGGACGATGCCAGCTGTACCCGTACCAATAGGGATCGTAAGCACCCCAATACCAATCGTTCCAGAAGAAAGGATCGCTATAGTAGCTCCAGTACCAGGGCGAGCAGTAGATGCTGGCATAGCCGAAACGGCTCATGCGGCGTGTGAGGCCGTAGTCCTCGCCATCGTAATACCCCTGACGATAGCCCTCTGAGTAGGCATCGTCAACGGCGCTTCTCGTCTGGTCTTCATAGCTCGGATCTACATAGGTGATGGAGTCTTTCGTCCCGCTGTAGGGGCTGTAGGCACCACGACGGTTATACTCATCCACATCGCGCACTGCGCCGGAGGTGGAGGGCATGTAGTTATAGTCATCCGTCTCGTCCACATACGTTACCGCGGGCTTCGAGGCGGGCGCGGGCGCCTTCTTCACAGTGGTAGTAGCTTTCGTCTTGGATGCCATCGTATAAGCACCACTCTGTCCCCATCCGAGGAGGGGCGACATCATCAGCGTTGCTGCTAAAAGGAATCTTGTCGTTGTCATATCTTTCAGAGTTTTTTGTTAATACGTTAATCTGTAGTTTCGACGGTGCAAAAGTACAGCCTTTCTGTCATAGGAGAAAGGGGAAAGTCCTACTTCTTGGGGGTAATTTCCCTATTTCGCATAGCAGGATTCCTGCTTAATAGTGCTGCAAAGATAGACAATTCTTCACACACGTACGCAAGAAAAAAGGTTAAAAGGTCGATTATTCGGAAAGTTTTGTGTAATTTTGCAGCCGAAAATGACATCTAAACTAAAATAACCACGTAAAATGAAAGCATTTGTATTTCCCGGTCAGGGTGCTCAGTTCCCCGGAATGGGCAAAGATTTGTATGAGAACAACGCCGAGGCAAAGGCACTTTTCGACAAGGCCAACGACATCCTCGGTTTCGATATCACCAAGATTATGTTCGAGGGCACTGCCGACGAGCTGAAGCAGACGAAGGTCACACAGCCCGCCGTGTTCCTGCACTCCGTCATCACTGCCATCTGCCTGGGCGACAAGTTCCAGCCGGATATGGTGGGCGGCCACTCCTTGGGTGAGTTCAGCGCCCTCGTGGCTGCCGGAGCCCTCTCCTTCGAGGACGGTCTGCGTCTGGTCAGCGCCCGTGCGCAAGCCATGCAGAAAGCCTGTGAGGCCCAGCCCTCCACGATGGCAGCCATCATCGGTCTTGCCGACGATGTCGTTGAGCAGATCTGTGCCGAGGTGTCTGCCGAGGGCGGCATCTGTGTCCCGGCCAACTACAACAACCCCGGCCAGCTGGTCATCAGCGGTAACGTGGAGGCCATCACGGCTGCCTGCGAGAAGCTGAAGGCTGCCGGCGCCAAGCGCGCCCTGCCCCTTGCCGTGGGCGGCGCCTTCCACAGCCCCCTGATGCAGCCCGCCAAGGACGAACTGCAGGCTGCCATCGAAGCCACAGCGTTCCACACGCCTAAGTGCCCTGTCTATCAGAACGTAGATGGCAAGGCACACACCGATGCCACTGAGATTAAGCAGAACCTCATCGCACAGCTCACAGCCAGCGTGCGCTGGACACAGGAGGTGCAGGCCATGCTGGCCGCTGGCGCTACAGAGTTCACCGAGTGCGGTCCGGGCAAGGCCCTGCAGGGCATGATTGCCAAGATTGCCAAGGACGTAGAAGGCATCGTCATCCGCGGAGCCGCTGACCTTTAAGCCCTATTAAGCTACTAAGCTACTAAGCTACCCCATGGTCAACAAACCCATCATCTATCAAGTCTTCACGCGCCTCTTCGGCAATGATAGGGGTGTCAACCAGCCCAATGGCGACCTCACCGTCAATGGCTGCGGCACCATGGCAGACTTCACGCCCGAAGCGCTGGCACAGATCAAGGCGCTGGGAGCCACCCATGTCTGGTACACGGGCATCATCGAGCATGCCACGCAGACAGACTACACCGCCTACGGCATTCGCCGCGACCATCGTGCCATCGTCAAAGGCAAGGCCGGCTCCGTCTATGCCATCAAGGACTATTTTGACATCGACCCGGACCTGGCCACGAGCGTTCCGGCTCGCATGAAGGAGTTCACGGCGCTGGTGGACCGCACCCATCGCGCACGCCTCAATGTCATCATCGACTTCGTCCCCAACCACGTGGCACGCCAGTATCACAGTGATGTGAGGCTTGAGACCGAAGGCCTCGAAGACCTTGGCGCCACCGAGGACACCAGCGTGCATTTCTCGCCGCAGAACAACTTCTACTATTTCCCGGGCGAACGCCTCCACACCGACTTCGACCTGCAGCAGGGCGAAGAATCTCCGTATGTGGAGGAGCCGGCGCGTGCCACTGGCAATGATGTCTTCAGCGCTTATGCCAACCACAACGACTGGTATGAGACCGTGAAACTCAACTACGGCGTTGACTACACCGCCGGACGCGTGACACATTTCGACCCGCGACCCTCAACATGGTACAAGATGCTGAACATCCTCCTCTTCTGGTGCAATAAGGGTGTCGATGGCTTCCGCTGCGACATGGCCGAGATGGTGCCCGTTGAGTTCTGGGACTGGGCGATTTCAAGGGTGAAGGTTAAATATCCGAATGTCATCTTCATCGCCGAGGTCTATAACCCCGCCGAGTACCGTCGCTACGTCCATGAAGGCCACTTCGACTACCTGTATGATAAGGTAGGACTCTACGACACGCTGCGTGCCGTCACCTGTGGCTATGCCAACGCCACTGCCATCACAGGTTGCTGGCAGTCGGTCGATGACATCCGTCCGCAGATGCTCTCCTTCCTGGAGAACCACGACGAGCAGCGCCTCGCATCGGAGTTCTATGCTGCCGATCCGCTGAAGGGACGTGCCCCGATGCTCGTGGCTGCCACCATCAGCACAGGTCCCGTGATGCTCTACTTCGGACAGGAGCTGGGCGAACGCGGCATGGATGCCGAAGGCTTCAGCGGGCGCGACGGACGCACCACCATCTTCGACTATTGGACGGTGGACACCATCTCACGTTGGCGCAACAAAGGTCGCTTTGACGACAAGAAACTGACGCCACAAGAGGTTGAGCTACAGTCCTATTACAGCACATTGCTCAACCTGTGCTCCAACGAGTCAGCCATCGAGCAGGGCGAGTTCTACGACCTGATGTACGTGAATCCGCCCTCCGACAATTTCAACCCGCATAAGCAATTTGCATACCTCCGACATATCGACCGCACGACACTACTGATTGTCGCCAACTTCGACAGCGAGCCCGTCCACGTGGCCGTCAATATCCCACAGCATGCCTTCAGGCTTTACCGGATGAACAAACGCCGGAAAATCCGTGCCATCGACTTACTCACAAACAACGCCGTGGCCACGAGTTTCTCACCGGATGTGCCCTCACATATCGACCTGCCGGCCTATGGAGGTGTCATCCTCAAGGTGAAGACACGATAACACACACACAAGCAAAGCACACACCACCATGTCATTCTCAAGTTTCCTCGTAGCCGCCGTCCTTGTATTCATGCTCGTTGCACTGATGCGTGAGTACTTGCGCCCCGGCCTTATCCTATTCACAGCCGTCGTGCTACTGCTCGTGGCAGGCATCATCACACCGGAAGAGGCCATCAAGGGCTTCTCCAACAAGGGAATGATAACGGTGGCGCTGCTGTACCTCGTCAGTGAGGGTGTGCGCAAGAGTGGTATTCTGGAACGCATCGTCTTCCACATGCTGCCGAAGAAAAACGCGTCCATCACCAGCGCGGGGTTCCGCTTCTACCCTATCGTGTCGTTCATATCGGCATTCTTCAACAACACGCCCGTCGTCGTCATCTTCGCCCCCATGATCAAGAACTGGGCGCGGAAGATGAAGCTGCCACCCACCAAATTCCTGATACCCCTCTCCTATGCCACCGTCATCGGTGGCATCTGCACATTGATTGGCACCACCACCAACCTGGTGCTGCACGGTATGTTGATTCAGGAGTACAAGGAGGAGGCTACGGCCGTGGCCCAAGGTGGCAGCGAGGGCATCCTCATGCGCTTTGGCATCGATGGCATGTCGATGTTCGAACTCACGAAGGTCGGCATCTTCATCGCCCTGGCAGGCCTCATATATCTCATTTTCTTCTCCAAGTACCTGCTTCCCAACAACCGCATGGCCGATGAGGAGTTCGACGACAGCAGCCTGGCACCAGGCATGATACGCCATGAGGTGCTCCTCGGCAACCGCTTCCCCGGACTTGGCAAGACGCTTCATGAGTTCGACTTCTTCCGCCACTACGGCGCTCATGTGCGTGCCATCAGCCGCAACGGCAATATCTTGGTGGGCGACTTCATGAATATGCGCATGACACATGAGGACACCCTCATCATCGATGCCGATGAGTCGTTCATGAAGGCATGGGGCGAGAGCCGCGTCTTTTGGATGATCAACCGCGTCGGCGACTACGAGCCGCCATTGGGCAAGAAGCGCCGCTGGCTGGCTTTGGTGCTGCTGGTGCTGATGATTCTCGGTGCCACCGTCGGCGAACTGGAACCCGTCCGCCAGTGGCTGTCGGAGTCCTCGTTTGTGCAGACCTACATGCCATCACTGCGCCTCGACATGTTCTTCTTCGCCTGCGTCACCGTGGTCATCATGGCTTGGTCGCGCCTGTTCTCACCGCGCAAGTACACGAAGTTCATGTCCTGGGATGTCCTCATCACCATTGCCTGTGCCTTCGCCATCAGCACGGCGATGACCAAGAGCGGCTTCGCTAACTTCATCGCCAGCTTCATCATCTCACTCACCGAGCTGGCGCGCCACAGCGAGTTCGGAATCTACATCATCCTGGCCTCGCTGTTCCTCATCACCAACATCTTCACCGAACTCATCACCAACAACGCCGCCGCCGCGCTGGCCTTCCCGCTGGCCCTGGCCGTGGCCGAGCAGCTGGATATGAACCCCATGCCCTTCGTGGTGTGCGTCTGCTTCGCCGCCAGCTCCGCTTTCTCAACCCCCATTGGCTACCAGACGAACCTCATCGTGCAGGGCGTCGGCGGCTATAAGTTCAAGGACTTCCTGAAGGTTGGTTTGCCGATGAACATCATCGTCCTCCTCCTGAGCGTCTTCCTGATTCCTTTCTTCTATAACCTGTCATAATGGCTGACAATATCTATCCTGTTTCTACGCTTCCTCGCTCTGCCCGTGAAGAACTGCTCGGACAGCACGGCATGATGATCTGGTTCACGGGACTCAGCGGTTCCGGCAAGAGCACCGTGGCCCTCGGCGTGGAACGTGCCCTGCATGAGCGCGGCATCCTCTGCCGTGTGCTCGACGGCGACAACATCCGCACAGGTATCAACAACAACCTCGGCTTCAGCCCCGAAGACCGCAGGGAGAACATCCGCCGCATCGCCGAAGTGGGCAAGCTCTTCGTAGATACCGGCATCGTCACCCTCGCCGCCTTCGTGTCGCCGACAAACGAATACCGCCAGCTGGCACGCGACATCATTGGTGCCGACGATTTCAAGGAAGTGTATGTCAGCACGCCCCTCGAAGAGTGTGAGCGCCGCGATGTAAAAGGACTCTACGCACGTGCTCGCCGCGGCGAAGTCAAGGACTTCACCGGCATCAGCGCCCCCTTCGAAGCACCCATCCACCCCGCACTCACCATCGACACCAGCAAGCAGACGCTGGAAGAAAGCGTCAGGCAAGTGATGGCGTTAATTATCCCATAATCCAATTAGTCCCATGAGCCTCATTGGCCCTATAAGTTCTATAAAAAACCTATGACAAATAATTATCACCTTTCCCATCTCCAGGAACTCGAAGCCGAGAGCATCCATATCATTCGTGAGGTGGCGGCAGAGTTTGAGAATCCTGTCATGCTCTACAGCATCGGCAAGGACAGCAGCGTCATGGTGCGCCTGGCCGAAAAAGCCTTCGCCCCCGGCAAGGTGCCGTTCCCATTGATGCACATCGACTCGAAATGGAAGTTCAAGGAGATGATACAGTTCCGCGATGAGTATGCCAAGAAATACGGCTGGAACCTCATCGTGGAGTCCAACATGGAAGCCTTCCATGCCGGCGTGGGGCCTTTCACCCACGGCTCCAAGGTACACACCGACCTGATGAAGACCAAGGCCCTGCTGGATGCCTTGAACAAGTATAAGTTCGATGCCGCCTTTGGCGGTGCCCGTCGCGACGAGGAGAAGAGCCGCGCCAAGGAGCGCATCTTCTCGTTCCGCGACCAGTTCCAGCAATGGGACCCCAAGAACCAGCGTCCGGAGCTGTGGGACATCTACAACGCCCGCATCCATAAGGGCGAGAGCATCCGCGTCTTCCCCCTCTCCAACTGGACAGAGCTGGACATCTGGCAGTATATCCGTTTGGAAAACATCCCCATCGTGCCCCTTTACTATGCCAAGGAACGCCCGTGCGTGGAGATCGACGGCAACATCATCATGGCCGACGACGACCGCCTGCCCGAGCAGTACCGTCCGCTCGTGAAGCCCCGCATGGTACGCTTCCGCACCCTCGGCTGCTGGCCCCTGACGGGTGCCGTGGAGAGCACCGCCACCACCATCGAGGAGATTGTCGAGGAGATGATGACCACCACCAAGAGCGAGCGCACCACGCGCGTCATCGACTTCGACCAGGAAGCCTCCATGGAACAGAAGAAACGCGAAGGATACTTCTGAGGACTCACACTGAAATCTCAAGAATTGTATTGAATGAGCGATAACATTGAAGCAAAGGTATCTACGCCCCTCTTTGAAAGCGAGGGACTATTGGATGAGTCTGAAGGCCTGGTAAGAGACTCTTCCGACGAAGCCGCCCTGCAAGTGGATGAGCGCCAGCTCACCCGTCAGGCACTCTGGGAGCGCAAGCTCCTGGACTTCAGCCTGCGCAACAACCTGCTGAACACGCGCTTCGGCAAGCGTGCCCTGCAGCTGTCCCTGTCTGACGTCGCACATCTCGAGGACCGCCTGCAGATGGGCGAGAGCTACTCCATCGCCCCCAAGGAAGCCGCGAAGACATCAGCTGATTCCGAAGGAGCAGCCACCGTGCCCGTCGCGTCAGCGTCGGGACACTCCCTCCCCACCCCGCTTACCCCCTCCGAGCTGAAGCCCGTCCTCACGAATCTCTATCGTGGTGCCCGCACAGCGCTGGAGGAGAACGGTGCCAACGCCCTCTTCATCGCCATCGGCATGCTGAAGTGGTATGTCACCGAGAAGAGCGAGCAGCCCCGCTATGCCCCCATCCTGCTGTTGCCCGTGGACATCGTGCGCAACGGCACCGGCTATCTCGTGAGGATGCGCGACGAGGAGACGACCCTCAACATCACGCTCGCAGAGTTCCTGCGCCAGCAGTACAAGTTGCTCGTGCCCGCCCTCGACCCGCTGCCCACCGATGAGCACGGCGTGGATGTGCCCAAGGTCTTCGCTGCCATCCGGCAGGCTGTCAGCCAGCACCCGCAATGGGAGGTCCTCGACGCCTGTGCCCTCGGCCTCTTCTCGTTCAATAAGTTCGTCATGTGGAACGACATCCACAGCAATGCCGCCCGTCTGCAGGAGAGCCCTGTCGTGCAGAGCCTCGTGGAGCGGCGCCTGACATTGGAAGCCCTCGACAAAGAGGTTGATGTCCATGACTTCGACCTCCATGCCCGCCCCGCCGATGTGGCCACGCCCATCAGCGTCGATTCCTCACAGCTGGAAGCCGTCATCGAGAGCGGCGAGGGCAAGAGCTTCATCCTCTACGGCCCTCCTGGAACGGGCAAGTCACAGACCATCACTAACATGATTGCCAACGCCCTCTACCAGGGCAAGCGTGTCCTGTTCGTTGCCGAGAAGATGGCAGCCTTGCAGGTCGTGCAGAAGCGCTTGGCAAAGATAGGCCTCGACCCGTTCTGTCTGGAGCTCCACTCCAACAAGGTCACCAAGACCCACTTCCTCGAACAGCTGCAGCAGGCCTTAGATGTCACCCACGGCCATGTCAGCGAGGACTTCCAGCAACGCTCCGAAGAGCTCTATGCCCTGCGCCAGCAACTCAATGGCTATATGCAGGCCGTCCACCGCGTCGGTGCCAGCGGCCTCTCCGTCTATGACTGCATCGAGCGCTACATGCAGTTGAGTGCCGATGGCGAAGCCGCCGACCTCTCCCTGCCCTTTGCGCTCCCCCAGCAGAAGACCGCTGCCGACCTCGACGCCCTCACCGAGATCCTCACCAAGCTTGATGCTGTCTTCCAGCTCACCGGCCACCCCATGGGTCACCCCCTGACGGGTCTTGCGCCCAAGGGCGACCGTCGCGAGGACTTCTCGCAGCTGGAGCTGTTGCTGCAGCAGCTGAGCGCTGTGCCCTCCGAGCAGCCCACCGCCCTCGTCGCGCAATGGGAGGCCATCCAGCAGAAATGGTTCCTGCCGCGCTTCTTTGCCACCGGCTCGTTCCTCAAGCGTCTGCAACGCATCGATGCCTCCCTGACCAAGGGCCACATCGCCGACTTCATTGCCAATCTGTCACAGGTGACGACGCCCGCCGTCAGCGCGGAATGGCTGCGTCACAAGGATGAGTGGCGCGACTGGTACCAGTGGTCCTCGCAGCGTGCTGCCATCATCTCACAGGGCTGGCAGCCCATCGTGGACTTCATCGAGGAAGGCCACAGCGGCGAGGAAGCCGCTCGTGCCCTCGCGCGTACTTTATATAAAGAGTGGGCCTTGCAGATGATTGACTCCGACGAGGAACTCCGCCGTTTCAGCGGCCTCGTCTTCGAGGATGTCATCGCCCGCTACCGCCAGCTCACCGACCACTTCCAGGAGCTCACGAAGAAAGAGCTCTACTGCCGTCTGGCCGCACGCATCCCCGCCATCTCCATCGAGGCGGCCACGGGTTCCGAGGTCAACATCCTCAAGCGCAACATCGCCAACGGCGGTCGTGGCACCAGCATCCGACATATCATCGAGCAGATCCCCAACCTCATGCCCAAGCTCTGCCCCTGTATGCTCATGAGCCCCATCTCCGTGGCGCAGTTCATCGACCTCAAGACGCCCAAGTTCGACCTTGTCATCTTCGACGAGGCTTCGCAGATGCCCACCGCAGAGGCCGTCGGCGCCATCGGTCGTGGCAAGGCGCTCATCGTCGTGGGCGATAACAAGCAGATGCCACCCACCAGCTTCTTCGACACACAGCAAGTAGATGATGAGGATGCCGAACTCGACGACCTCGACAGCATCCTCGACGACTGTCAGGCCCTCTCGCTGCCCGACCACTACCTCGCCTTCCACTACCGCTCGAAGCACGAGTCGCTAATCGCCTTCTCCAACCAGGAGTACTACGACGGCCGCCTCTTCACCTTCCCCTCTGCCGACGACCGCCAGCGCAAGGTGTCGCTCGTCAAGGTCGAAGGTGTCTATGACAAGGGTGGCAAGCGCAGCAACCGCGCCGAAGCTGAGGCTGTCGTCAGCGAGATCATCCGTCGCCTGAACGATGCTGAGCTGTCACAGCGCAGCATCGGCGTCGTAGCCTTCTCCGTGGCACAGCAGAACCTCATCGAGGATGTCTTCATGGAGGCCATCAGCGGCAAACCGGAATTAGAGGCCCGCGCCCTCCAGAGCGAGGAACCCATCTTCATCAAGAACCTCGAGAACGTGCAGGGCGACGAGCGCGACGTCATCCTCTTCAGCATCGGCTACGGCCCCGACAAGGACGGCAACGTCAGCATGAACTTCGGTCCGCTGAACAACCGCGGCGGCGAGCGCCGTCTGAATGTGGCTGTCTCACGTGCCCGCTATGAGATGATGGTCTTCTCCACCCTGCGTGCCGAGCAGATTGACCTGCGCCGCTCGCAGGCCGCCGGCGTAGAAGGCCTGCAGAAGTTCCTGAAATATGCCGAGGGAGGAGACTCACCCCTCACCCCTCTCTTGCAAAGAGGGGAACAGGAAGAGGGCCTTTCCGCCGACATCGCCGCAGCCCTCAACAGCCTCGGCTACAAGACAGCGCTCAATGTGGGCCGCTCCAAGTTCAAGGTCGATGTGGCCGTCGTGGATCCTCAAGACCCCGACCGCTATCTGATAGCCATCCTCATCGACAATCACGCCCGCAACGCCACGAAGATAGCCCGCGACCGTGAGCTCACACAGCCCGCCGTCCTCGAAGGACTCGGCTGGAAGGTGCTGCGCGTCTGGAGCATCGACTGGCTGCAGAACCGCCAGCGCGTACTGGACACCATCGTGGCTGCTATCGAGACGCGCAAGACGACCACGAAGGCTGCCCCCCTCACCCTCACACAACCCAAGATTGTCGAGGAGAAGGCCAAGGCCGTGAAGCCCGCAGCCATCGTCAGCAAGGACGGCACCAAGCGCGATATCGACGACATCCCCGATGCCACCATCGACAAGGTCGTCCTGCAGATTGTCAACGAACAGATTGCCATCCCCCTCGATGGCATCAAGCTCGCTGCCAACCGCATGCTCGGCTACCAGCGTCGCACTACCCGCATCGACAACGCCATCACCCGCAGCGTCGCCCGCCTCATCAGCGCCAAGCAGATCCTGCGCGACGGCGACACCCTCAAAGCAATTTAAACTATTGAACTTTTGAACTATTGAACTTTTGAACCATTGAACTTTTGAACCCTATGAAAGAACCCCTCGATATCAAAGCATACCTCGACGCCGACGAGAAGAAAGACCTCCTGCGTCTGCTCACCGCCGGCTCCGTCGATGACGGCAAGAGCACCCTCATCGGGCGCCTCCTCTTCGATTCCAAGAAACTCTACGACGACCAGCTCGCAGCCCTCGAGCGCGACAGCAAGCGCGTCGGCAATGCCGGCGACAGCATCGACTATGCCCTGTTGCTTGACGGCCTCAAGGCAGAGCGCGAGGAAGGCATCACCATCGATGTGGCCTACCGCTATTTCTCCACGAACAAGCGTAAGTTCATCATCGCCGACACCCCGGGACATGAGCAATATACACGCAACATGATTACAGGCGGCTCCACAGCCAATCTCGCCATCATCCTCGTGGATTCGCGCAAGGGCGTCATCACACAGACGCGCCGCCACACGTTCCTCGTCTCGCTCCTCGGCATCAAGCACATCGTGCTCGCCGTGAACAAGATGGACCTCGTGGGCTTCGACCAGCAGGTCTTCGATGATATAGTAGCGGAGTACCGCAAACTCACCGACCACCTCGGCATCGACGATGTCACCTGCTTCCCCCTCTCCGCACGCGAAGGCGACAATGTCGTGGAGAAGAGCGACCGCACGCCGTGGTACAGCGGCCCTGCCCTGCTCCACTTCCTTGAGACCGTGCCCATCCATGCCGACCGCAACTTCGACGACTTCCGCTATCCTGTGCAGTATGTCTTGCGCCCCGACCTTAACTTCCGCGGCTTCTGCGGCAAGGTGGCCAGCGGTATCGTACGCGTCGGCGACGAAGTGATGGCGCTGCCCAGCATGAAAAAGAGCCGCGTTCAAAGCATCGTGACCTATGAAGGCGAGTTGCGCGAGGCTTTCCCGCCACAATCCGTCACCATCACCCTGGAGGACGAAATCGACATCAGCCGCGGCGAGATGATTGTCCACCCCGACAACCTGCCGCACATCGGGCGCCACTTCACCACCATGCTCGTGTGGATGGATGAGGAGCCCATGGACACCGGCAAGCAGTTCTTCCTCAAGCACAACACCAACACCACCCGTGCTACCATCTGTGCTATTCGCAACCGCGTTGATGTCAACACACTCGAAGAGAAGCCCGGCAAACCGTTCCAACTCAATGAGATTGGTCAGGTCGATATCCTTACCGCCAAGACACTCTTCTTCGACGCCTACGCCAAGAATCGTCAGACCGGCGCCTTCATCCTCATCGACCCCATCACCAACAACACCTCCGCCGTCGGCATGATCCTGGCACCGCTCGACGAGAGCGCCCTTGAGAACGACCTCGTGCCCACCCTCGACCTGCCCAAGCTCGGCATCACCCCCGACCACTACCCCGCCATCGAGACCGCCGTCAAGGAGCTCGCCCGACAAGGCTTGGAAGTGAAAGTGAAGCTCTGAAGGTTCAAGAGCTCAAAGGGTTCAAGAGTTCAAAGAGTTCAAGAGTTCAAAGGGTTCAAGAGTTCAAGAGTTCAAGAGTTCAAGAGTTCAAGAAGTTCAAGAAGTTTAAGAAGTTTAAGCGCCAAAAACCAAAAGCCAAAACCCAAAAGCCATGGGATTATTAAAGTTTGAAAATCTGCCTGTCAACACCCTCGTCGGTGCCGACTGGAACACATTCAAGACGATGACCGACGGTCAGCAGATTGACAAAGGCTATCGCACGAAATACCACCTGACGAAGGCCATCTGCCGCCTCCTCTCGCTGCTCGCGCCCATCCAGGAGCGCCGCTACCAGCGTCTGCTCGCCAACCGCCCCCTGGAGCACGACCCGCTCTTCATCCTCGGCCACTGGCGCAGCGGCACCACCTTCGTGCACAACATCTTCGCTCAGGACCAACACTTCGGCCACACCACCACCTATCAGACCGTCTTCCCCCATCTGATGATGTTCGGCCAGCCCTTCTTCAAGTTCTTCGTGAACCTCGTCATGCCCAGCCACCGGCCCACCGACAATATGGAGCTGTCGCCCGACCTGCCGCAGGAAGAGGAGTTCGCCCTCACCAACATGACACCCGTCTCCTACTACGACTTCTGGTTCTACCCCCATCGCATGCTCGAATACTGCGACCGCTACCTCACCTTCGAGAAGATTACGCCCGAGGAGAAGCGCGCCTTCCAGGAAGCCTTCATGCGCATCGTCAAGATATCCCTTTGGAACACCGGCGGCACCCAATACCTCTCCAAGAACCCGCCCCACACCGGACATGTGCAGGCTCTTGTGGAGATGTTCCCCAACGCCAAATTCATCTATCTCATGCGCAACCCCTACACCGTCTTCGAGAGCACCCGCAGCTTCTTCACGCAGACCATACAGCCGCTGAAACTACAGGATGCCACCGATGATGAGATAGAGATGAACGCCATCCTCGCTTACCCCCGCCTCTACAAAGCCTATCAGGAGCAGAAGAAGTTCATCCCCGAAGGCAACCTCTACGAGGTGAAGTTCGAGGAGTTCGAGCGCGATGCCTATGCCACCACCCGCGACATCTATGCCAAGCTCCAGCTCCCTGGCTGGGAAGAGTCCGAGGAAGCCATCCGCAACTACATCGACAGCAAGCGCGGCCACAAGAAGAACCAGTACGAGTACTCCCCCCGCACCATCCAACTCGTCAACGAGCACTGGGGCCAAGCCATCAACGACTGGGGCTACGAACGCCGGTGATTGCGAGAAGTCTATCCGCTTTTTCAACGATCGCGAAGTGCGAGCCGTATGGGATGATGCCAACAACAAGTGGTGGTTCTCAGCTACGGATATTGTGCGAGCTATCAACGACGAGGAAGATTACAAGAAATGTCGTAACTACTGGAAATACCTGAAGGGTAAGATGGCAAAGGATGGCATTCAACTGGTTAGTGTGACTAACCACTTCAAATTCCTGGCTCCAGATGGCAAGCAGCGTGCGGCGCAATGACAGATAAGATTGATTCAAGTTTCGGATGTAAACAACTTGTTGTCTGTCAAGTAATTTATTTCTATCAAGAATTAGAGAATTGGAGAATTTTTCTCAATATGCAATACGTGAGAATAAATAGAATGTCTTTTGCTTTGCAAAAGCTAGTAAATTCTCTAATTCTCTAATTCTTGATCAATAAAAAACACATCCGAAAGTTCAGTAAGATTGATTGACGCTATGGCTGAAACATGATGGAATTATTACGTATTCAGGTAATGGCCAACAGTCAATAGTCTTCCGTTAATTCGCCTCCTCCTCTTCAAACGGCAATGCGCCCAGGAATCTGTCAAAATCACTCTGGTAAAGCCGATCCTGCACGATGCGGTATTTCTCAAATTCCGTCTCTGCATGAAGCACGGCCTCTTCGTGGCTCACACTCCCTGCATTGTCGAGCAGCGGGCGTTCATCGCTGGACAGATAGGCATCGATACGTTTGGCCCAGTCCTCCATCGTCATCGGGATATGCCGCTTGGCACGACTCTCGGCAAACTCAAGGATGGCGGTCACTATCCGTCCCATATCTTCCAGTTCCACCTGCTTCAGATAGTTCTTGGCAATAGCGACGTCGGTCTTGACGATTTTTCCGTCGGGTGCATTTTCCCATGTGGTCAGCCCCATGTGTTCCTTATCGGCATCGGCCCGCTCCATGATGAGTTCTGCTGCCGTATGGCCATGTACTGCAAAGTGCATCTTGTTCTGCACCATTTTGAAGAACAGTCTCGTGGTAGGTGCATCACGGTTGTAGTCGATGGATGTAGCATATATGTCTGTCAGCTTCTGGTAAAAGCGTCGTTCGGAGAGCCGTATCTCTCGAATCTCTGCCAGCAAGTGCTCAAAGTAATCTTCGCCCAGAAACGTTCCATTCTCCATCCGCTTCTTGTCAAGCACATAGCCACGAATGGCATATTGACGCAGTACACTTGTAGCCCACTGACGGAATTGGGTGGCACGGATGGAGTTGACGCGGTAGCCTACGGCGATAACGGCATCGAGGCTATAGAATTGAGTCTGATATGTTTTACCATCGGAAGCAGTATGTGCAAATCTTGCACATACTGCGTTCTCGACCAATTCTCCAGATTCAAAGACGTTTTTCAAATGCTTAGTTACGACACTTCTGTCACAATCAAATAGCATTCCCATTGCCTTCTGTGTACACCAAATCGTCTCATCGGCGTACATCACCTCAATGCCTTGTTCCTTATTCTCCAGTTGGAAAATAAGGAACTCGGCGGTGCTATTTCTTATCTCATGTCTCTTAGCCATAATCGGTTCTTACACCTATATTGGTTTGACGATGCAAAGATAGTGAAAAAACGGTATAAGCGTAATAAAACAAAGAAATAAATCGGATTATTTACAAAATATCCACGACATCATCATCTTCTGCCACATGCACGCCAGCCAGACAGATTCGTAGTGTTTTCAACAAAACGTTTTGCTTTTCTTGCGATTTTTCTCTTTTCTCTTCTTCTCTTTTAAAAAGGTCTATAGGTCAATCTGATGCGAAGAAGGCACTCTAAAGAAGTCGTCTACAGGAAAAGACTTGAGGTCAGGAATTTGAATAGAATGATAAATTTCTATTTTGTAATTATAAGATTCGATGATGGCAGTAGTTGAATTGTCTATTAATTCATCGGCCACGGCCGATGAATTTGAATCTAGCAGTTGCCTAGCTTCGTAAAAAGTGCATATCCCTTAATTGGGTGGCACGGATGGAGTTCACACGATAGACTACGGCGATATAGCATCGAGTCTATACATCACCACCATACGCCTGACCTCTTGATTGCCTTCCTATTGAACTGTTTCCATTTTGGAAATAGTTGTTTCTTCCTTCAGTTCACCTGTTTCAAAGACATTAGCAAAGTAAAACTTTTTCTTTTTCTTGCGATTTTTCTCTTTTCTCTTCTTCTCTTTTAAATAATATCCCTATCTTTGTCGCCGAAAGGGCCACGAAGTAGGCTTTCTGAAGCCGATTCAACCTCAGCGGAGGGGCCTGATCAATCTTAACGAACTGATTAAACGTTTGCCGTTTATTCTTATAACGTCTTGGAAACCTGCCAGTAGATAAGACAAATACTCAGAAAGAACAAAACGAGCGGACGTCCATGCTATAGCGTGGGCGTTTTGCTTCATTTCTGAGTATTAGGTTTCCCTGGCAGGTACCGCAAGACGTTGGATGAAGTCAATTCGTCCGCGCCTCTGTTTGTGTACCTGTCAGGGAATCCGTTTTGTTATCTGAGTTCATGGCAACGAACTAAACTTAGTGAAAACACATGCTTGCTATGACTCAGCAGGACATTCCTGTATCTTCCCATATCTTCACCAATAGAGATGGGAACACTTTGATGAAAGAGTTCGAGGGTATTCTGGAGAACAACCCTCAAGTGAAGAATCTTGATGCCGTGGTTGGTTTCCTACGTGCATCGGGCTATTTTACCTTGCGCCCGTTCCTTAATAATATAAATAAGGTGCGTGTCCTGATAGGCATTGATGTGGATAAGTACATAGCCCGTGCCTATCAGAAAGGCGAACTGTTCTTTGGAGCCGAAGAAGAGGTCAAGGAGGAGTGCTTAAGGAAACTGAAAGAAGACATCGAGCAGTCTGACTACACCCAGCAGGTGGAGGATGGTATGCTCCAGATGGTGCAGGATCTGCTGGACGGCAAACTGGAATTGCGCGCTCATCCATCGAAGAAGATTCATGCCAAGCTCTACATTCTCTACCCTGACAACTACAACCAGCACACATTCGGTGCCGCCATCACAGGAAGCAGTAACCTCAGCGGCAACGGATTAGGCATAGGTGAAGAAAAGCAATATGAGTTCAACGTCAAACTGACGCAATACGAAGATGTGGCCTTCGCCAAGCATGAGTTTGAACTACTGTGGGAGGAAGCCAAGGGAGTGCCCATCAATGCAGAGGACTATCAGGCAGCCCTCGACAAGACATACCTGAAGGGTGATGTCACGCCATACGAGCTCTACATCAAGATGCTGATGGAGTATTTCTCCGACCGCGTGCTAGAAGTTGACCAGGACGATCCCTTCGATATTCCTGACAAGTATGACAAGTTCGAGTATCAATCGGATGCTGTCATCGAAGGCTATCAGAAGCTCATCCGCTACGACGGTTTCTTCCTTGCAGATGTGGTAGGTCTGGGCAAGACGGTCATCGCCACGATGATTGCCAAGAAGTTCCTCATTGAGAACGGACGCGACCACACGAAGATTCTGGTTGTCTATCCGCCTGCGGTTGAGCAGAACTGGATATCTACCTTCAAGGATTTCGGCATCGACAAGTATACCTGCTTTGTCAGCAACGGCAGCCTCAACAAAGTGCTCGATGATGACAACTACAAGTATTGGAATGCTGATGAGTACGACCTTGTCCTTGTGGATGAGGCACATAAATTCCGCAACCACACAACAGGAGCCTTCCAGCAGTTACAGGAAATCTGTAAGATGCCTCGCATGGAGACAGGTAATATTCCAGGCTACAAGAAGAAGGTGATGCTGATTTCAGCAACGCCGATGAACAATACGCCTGCCGACCTCTACTACCAGATATCGATGTTTCAGGATCCGCGCCGTTGCACTATTGATGGCGTTCCCAACCTAACAGCCTTCTTTTCGCCTCTCGTCGTGGAGTTCCGCAAGTTCCGCAAGCAGGAGAACTTCGATGTCAAGCAATTCAAGAAGCTGGCAGAGCGCGTGCGTGACCGCGTCATCAAGCCTCTGACGGTCAGACGTACACGAACGGACATCGAAAGTATCCCACGCTATAATAAAGACGTACACGGTTTCCCCAAGGTGGCCGACCCCATCAAGAAGGAATATGAGCTGAATCCCCACTTGGCTACGCTCTTCAAGGAGGCAATGGACATCCTGGACAAACGCCTGACCTACGCTCGCTACCAAGCCATCGCCTATCTTAAGCCCGAAGCCTCCAACGGACTCTATGACAATGCCGAGCTCATCAGCCGCAGCTTGGCGGGTATCCGAAAGAATGGACTGGTCAAGCGACTGGAGAGCAGCTTCTATGCGTTCAAGAAATCTGTCGAGAACTTCCGTCAGGCCAACGAGAACATGCTTCAGATGTGGGAGAACAACCGCATCTTCATAGCGCCCGATATGGACATCAACCTGCTCTACGAGAAGGGCTATACCGACGACGAGATTGAAGAGAAGCTGAACGAGAAGGCCGAGACGAATCCCAAGAATGCTGTCTTCAAGCGCGATGACTTCCGTCCGGAATATGTCGAGATGCTGCACCAAGATCAGAAGCTGCTTGATGAAATGTGGCTGGAATGGGAATACATCGACGATGACGACGACTCGAAGTTTGCCCGGTTCGAAGACCTGCTGAAGCACGAGCTCTTCAAGAAAGAGCGCAATCCAGAGGGGAAAATTGTGGTATTCTCTGAATCGGTAGATACGATTGAATACCTGGCTCGCCGCATCAATCGTAAAGATGCGCTGGTCATATCTTCCCACAACCGCAGTACGCTGTTCAAGACCATCCGCGAGAACTTCGATGCCAACTGGAAGGAGCAGAAGAACGACTACAACATCATCCTCACCTCCGACGTTTTGGCAGAGGGCGTCAACCTTCATCGCTCCAACATCATCATCAACTACGACACCCCGTGGAACTCCACCCGCCTGATGCAGCGCATAGGACGTGTAAACCGTATCGGCTCGAAGTCAGACACCATCTATAACTATGTATTCTACCCATCGGAGCAGGGTAACAAGGAAATCAAGCTCAATCAGATAGCGTTGAGCAAGATACAGACCTTCCACACCACCTTCGGCGAGGACAACCAGATTTACAGTACAGAGGAAATCATCGACCGCGACCTCGACAAGCTTTTCAAGGAAGGTATCAAGCGCGAGCAGGAAGACCGCAATCTGGAACTGCCATTCTACGAGGAACTGCGCACGCTCTATCTACAGAACCGCAAGGAATACAAGCGCATCGAACGGCTGTCGTTACGCAGCCGCACGGGGCGCGGGCCTCGGGAGATAGATGGAGTGACCTTATCCAATGATACGTTGGTATTCCTCAAGACCAACTTCCGCAAACTCTTCTATCTGGTTAATGATGAACAGGCGCGTGAGTTATCCGTACTTGATGCGCTCAATTATTTCAAGGCAAAACCTGACGAGGCAAAAGTAGAACGTTTAACACAGCATCATGAACATGTCGATAAAGCGCTTCAATCATTTAAGACAGCTAAAGAAATTGAACAGCACGAAGAAGAGCAGAACCAAAGCCAGCGCAGTAACCTGGGTGCTCAGGTGACGACAGCCGTTAGCCTCATCAATAGCATGATACCTCATATTGAGGATGGTGACACACGCCTGAAGCTGGTACAGCTGAAGGAACTTGCAGAACGAGGCACCATCACCTATATCGCCAAGCGACTCCAGCGTATTCAGAAAGACCTTCAGCGACACGGTGGCAGCAAGGCAAAGATGACCTTCGAAGAAGCGTTGAAGCAAATCCTCGAAATGGCCAATCATTACAATGCCTACTATCGCGACACGCAACATGCAGAGGAGGAATCCGATGCCGTCATCATTCTCTCTGAGAGCTTTCAAGGAATAAATTGTCAATAGTAAATCGTAAAATAGGAAATCATCATGGTACCGTATAAAGACATCATCGAATCTCGCTATAATCGTCAGAACTGGCAGTTGCTGCTGCATGACATCTTCGGCAATAAAGTCAAGTTCTGGAACACCCCATCCCCTGTATCAACCAGCAGCCAGTTTGCCAAACAGGCACTCTGGCTCGGCACCATCACCCTCTGCGATGAGCAGACCATCAGCATCTACGAAGTGGAGCTGGCAGAGAGCGTGGACATCGAGCGCAACCGTCGTGGTATCCGTGATATGCTGCTCACGGCCTGGCGCAACAATGGCAATGCGGGAGCTTTCATGTTCTGCTATCGCAAGAACGAGAGCGTGTTGCGCTTCTCGTATGTCAGCGAATCATGGACGTTCGCCGATGATGGCAGCTACAAGAAAGAGTCAACAGACACCAAGCGTTTCACCTACCTCTTAGGAGAAGGGCATCGCAGCCGTACGGCCATTCAGCAATTCGAGAAACTGCGCGATAGTGCCCTCTCGCTGAAAGACTTGACGAAAGCCTTCTCCGTGGAAGCCGTTGGCGATATGTTCTTTAAGGGATACAAACAGCAGTACGAAGACATCATTTTCCACGTCACGGGCAAGCGGATGGTGAAGGTTGGAGGCAAATGGGAAGAGCGACAGGAGGGCAAGCCCAATGCATTCATCATGCAGCAGTTCTCCCGCTTCGCCAATCCAGAGAAAGCCGTGCGTGACTATGTGAAGAAACTTATGGGCCGACTTGTTTTCCTTCAGTTCCTCCAAAAGAAAGGTTGGCTGGGTGTACCACTTCAAGGCAAGTGGGGTGATGGCGATCCTGAATTCATCCTGAACTTGTTTAGCAGTTGCAAAGATAAAGACCACTTCATCGACAACGTTTTAGAAGTGCTGTTCAACGACCTCAACACCGAACGTGCCAATAATCTTGTGTCGCCTGCCGTTGGCTCTCGTATTCGCGTACCTTATTTAAATGGTGGCTTGTTCGAGCGCGAAGCAGCAGATGAAACCGAGTTCCCCCTGCCTGCCCAATATATGCAATCGTTGCTCGACTTCTTTGCCTCCTATAACTTCACCATCGACGAGAACGACCCTGATGATGCCGAGGTGGGTGTTGACCCTGAAATGCTTGGCCGCATCTTCGAGAACTTGCTGGAAGACAACAAAGACAAAGGGGCATTCTATACGCCCAAGGAGATTGTCACGTATATGTGTCGTGAATCCTTGATTGCCTACCTCCAAACAGACATTGAGGATGAACCGACCAAAGAAGCCATTCGTCAGTTCGTCACCACTCATGATGCCAATGCTCTCGGCGCAAACGTTAAGTTCCGTCAGCAAGTGGACGAAGCGTTGAAGGACGTCAAGATATGCGACCCAGCCATTGGCTCTGGCGCCTTCCCCATGGGTTTGCTCAAAGAGCTCTTCCTCTGCCGTACCGCCATCGAAGGCATCAGCCAGCACCAAGCCGCTGAAATCAAGAAGCACATCATCCAGAAGAATATCTATGGCGTTGACATCGAGCGTGGTGCCGTTGACATCGCCCGCCTCCGCTTCTGGCTCGCTCTTATCGTGGATGAGGAAACGCCCCAAGCATTACCCAACCTTGACTTCAAGATCATGCAAGGCAACTCGCTGCTGGAGCAGTACAAGAGTGTTGACCTCTCCACAATGACCGAGAAGAAAGCCGATGAATCTGGTATGCTTTCCATCTTCGACAATATGCTTGATGTCTTCCGTCTTGACCTTCGTAAGATGTTGGATGAATACTACAACTGCACCGACCACCACAAGAAGCAAGATCTTCGCGCACGCATAATTGATAATGTTAAGCAACAGCTTCGCGAGCAACGCATCAAACTCGACTTCGGTACCCTCGACCTCTCTGGCAACGACCAATTCTTCCTCTGGCATACTTGGTTCTATGATGTGTTTTCGCAAGGTGGGTTTGATATTGTGATTGGAAATCCGCCGTATGTAAAGGAATACGTAAATCGTCATGCATTCGATGGTTTCAGAGAAGCTAGCCCTTATTATATAGGGAAAATGGATATATGGTATGGCTTTGTTTGCCATAGTATTGATTTCCTTAAAATAAGCGGAATTATATGTTTCATCGCTCAAAACAATTGGACAACAAGTGCTGGTGCAAAGAAAATGCGCAACAAGGTATTGGCTGACTGTCAGATTAAACAAATGCTCGATTTCAATACCTATATGGTTTTTGAAGATGCAGGTATTCAGACAATGATTATGCTTTTTGAACATAACAAGAATGCTGACAACTATAGTTTCGACCATCGTTTAATAACTAAGAACAACGAAAAGGAAGATATGCTTGCGTTATTGGCAAAACAACCAAGGAATACAAAATATTCCACTCCAACAATTGTACGCCAATCTTTCATTGATAAGCTCCTAACTTTCTCTGAAAATGATTCTTTATTAGAGAAAATTTCAAAAGATAAAATGTATCTCCAAAGTAATGAAGTAACACAAGGGATTATTGGAAATCCAGATGATGCATTTAAATATAGTAAAGATGAATTAAATGAATTATCTCCTCATGAGTTGGATTATATTCACAAATTTCATACCCATACAAACAAATACTATATTGAAGACAGCAATGGATATGTGGCATACCTGTCCGCAAAGGATGAACCTAATTTGGATATTGACAAATTACCCAACATAAAAAGAAAACTTTTACGTTTTGAGACAGAGTTAAAGAAACGTCGTGAGGTCATAAACAAACGATTCAATTGGTTTTTTATGCATTGGCCAAGAAACAAGGAAATTTTTAAATCAGGAAAAGAGAAACTTATAACTCAAGTAAGATGCGAACATCCTAAATTCTGTTATACAAAAGAGGATTTTTATGGGTCTAGAGCCTTGTTCTATATCCAGACGACTCGTTGGGATATAAAAGCATTAATTGGTATTCTAAATTCAAAACTTATTGAATTTTGGTTGAGAAATAAAGGGAAAACACAGGGCACTCTCTTAAAGCTTGATAAAGATCCTTTACTGAATATTCCTCTACCATTGCCGTCAGTTAAAGATAATAATAAACTTTTACAAGAAATATCAATTCTAGCTGAAAGAATTATAATGGTTAAGCAAAAAAATAATTTAACCGACACTTCTGCTTGGGAATCTGAAATCGACCGACTTGTTTATCAGCTCTATGGGCTGACAGAAGAAGAAATAAGTATAGTAGAATCTGCTATATAAATACCAAAGTTCCAAATAATACGACAAGAATTATGGCTCAGATAATTTTTAGAGAAGAACAACCTATGCTTTACCCTGGTAGAGAACTTAGTCTTGATGAACGGAAACGAAGGTTATATCATTACACTTCGTTTAACAGTTTCGTAAGAATATGGCTTACACAGAAATTAAAGTTTGGGTTGGTGACAGATATGAATGATACATTTGAGAACAGCCCTTCGGTACAATGTTACACATTGGATGAAATGAGATTGTTAGATAAATATCTTAAAGAGAAAAAACGCTATAAGCAAATCAGCCTTACAATGGACTTCGATTCTTACACACAAGGTTGTATGTCGCAAATGATGTGGGGACAATATGGTGATAAAGGGAAAGGAGTGTGTATAGAATTTGATTATTCAAAATTAATGAAGCATATAAAAAAGGGGGTGTTGCATGATGCAATTTACTACACCCCTCAATTGCCCGCCCCCCCTATTATCACGAAGGAAGTGGCGAAGAATTGGAACACTTTTTTCAAACAAAACCAAAAGGAACTATTCTTTACGAAGAAAGATTGTTGGTCAAAAGAAAATGAGTACCGCATAGTCAGTAAAAAAGATTATTTGAAGATAGATGGAGCAATAACAGCTATATATATTACTAAGCCCAAAAGTACAGAATGCGAGTGTATAGAGGAGTTGTTGCATGACAATAACGATGTATTCTTTAAATGTGTATATCAAGATTCTCTGCTAAATGTAGGAACTTATCTGAATATATGTGATATAGAAGAACGAAAAAAATTACTCCCGTGACCAAACTCGAGAAACTATACAGCATTATTGAGAACTCCCGTGATTTGGGAGTGCGTCTCAATAAAGAAGTACTCCAGCAAGTAGAGGAACTGGAAGAAGGAATCATCAAGGAGGAGATTCTGCCTGCCTTGAGCAATGATATCGCTCCACGGTTGGAACCCATCAAACGTGACTTGGTGCTGGTGGTGGAGTATCACCCTGGCGAGCCCATAAGCGTAGCACTGAGCCGTAAGGCGAAGATTAGCGAGATGACTGGAGCTAAGGTCCTGACACCTCGCAGCAGTACTCCTGTCAAGAGCGAGGCTGAGCCTAAGGTCCCTGCTCCTCATGAACCTACCAAGATAATCAAGAACCCGACGAAAGGGTTGCGAGTTACATTTGCTGACGGCACGGTCATCTGGCATCGTCAAGCCATCGACACCTTCATCGATACCCTCCGGAAAATCGGTTTGGAGCGAATCGCCAAACTCGACATCAAACACGGTGGTGGCTACAATCTCGTTAGCAAGGACAAGCGCCCCACCATCCCCGGCCACATCTGGCAGCATGAGTGTGACGGCTGGTACATCTATTCCAACATCTGCAACCGCACCAAAGTCGATGACCTCCAACGCATCTCCGACCTCTATAACTTGGGCTTGAAGATTGAGGAAGGGAAGCCGAAAGCACAACCTTAATGCATACGATAACCTTTACGTAAAGATGAGTAGTGACCAACTATTTCCACAACGCTTCTTGTTGCCAAGATTGTGGGAACCCAAGGGCACCAGGATAGACACTCGGATAGAGAGAAAAAAGCTGAGCGAGGTCTTGTGTCAACGCGTTGGAGGGGTCGATGAGGTTCAGCCAATAGCGAATGATGGCAAGAACGAAATAGGTGCGTTGGGTTCCTGCGGAAGGCTGAGAAATGAAGGTGTTACGAGGATGACGCGGCATCAGAGGGCGTACACCCCGTGAAGCCATTTTTCAGCTCCTTGTTCATTGTTTATTATCAGACCACGTTGCTTCAGAATGCTAATCTGATTAGCAAACGTCTGAATATGCTTTGGATACGGTACTTTGTTCATCATCAAATAATAAAAAAGGCTTACCCTAAGCGCGCTGTTCTATGGGAAGCGGGGTAAGCTTGTTGGTGCAAAGGTACAGCTATTTTGTGAATAAACAAACAAATGAACGATTTTTTTGATGAAAACATAGAATTAAAGCCAAAATATGAGAAAAATGGCCGATTTGTTTAGCCGGAGGGATGAGGAGATATCCAAACGTATATGCTCAAGGTTGGAAAAGCCCTCAATGATAAGACTGTCTATAATCATAACTATACTCTCCAAGCGTACCCTCTATGGTGTCTGCGCGTAGTCTCTATAGAGGGTAAGGCGAGGGAGTAGTAGTGTCTTACAGAATGTCATTGAACATGTCATCAACGCTGCTATATACCTTGTCCCCCCCATGAAAGTTTTGCCGAGAAAAAGTCTCATTCCCTCAAACTTGTTGTATATCACGCCATAAGGGCTGAGGGAAAGCTGAGGGAATGAGGGAAAGGGGGTGAGGAAAGGGTCAGCGAGGACATTCAACCTTAACGATCAAGGAGCCGCAGTTAGATAATAAGCAGGTTAAGGCGAAGCGGCAAGAACTCTGTGAGTTGAAACAAAAGATGGAGGGATTAAGCGTATGAACTACTTACTTGTCCTCATAATGGCCAAAAGCAGAGAGGACTAGAACAATCACTTCGGTGTCGTGAATCTCATAGACGAGACGGTGCTTCTTGGTGATGCGACGACTCCACTGTCCTGCGCGGTCACCGGAGAGCGGTTCTGGCTTTCCTGTTCCTGTACGGGGATGCTCTTTCAATTCAGATTCTAATTTCAGCAGTTTCTGAAAGGCTTTGGGCTCTTCGCTTTTGAGCTTCCGGGCATCTTCAACAGCTTGCCTTTGGTATATGATGGTAAATGCCATTATCCTACTCGGGCTATAAGATCTTCAATAGTTTCTCCTTCTTCTAAACGGTATGAAGGACCTTTCTTTGCTTCATCCACTCTGCGGAAGAATTCTTCCTTGGTAAAGAGGGTTGGGTCTTCTTTCTCTGCAACCAGCTTGCGCAGGTATTTCACAGCCCGTTTCAGCAGGTTCTCGTCCTCGGCGATTACGCTCATGTTTCGGAGCATTTCGGCATTGAGTTGTATTGCTGTCATAACATATCTATCTTTGGTTTCTGAGCGCAAAAGTACAAAAAAATATTCATAAACAAATAAAAACGATAGGAAAAATGAATTTGAGACATATTGAACATGTCATCAACGCTGCTATATACCTTGTCCCCCCATGAAAGTTTTGGGGCGAAAATTCCTCATTCCCTCAAACTCGTTGGGTTCCAAGATATTGAGGCTGAGGGAAAGCTGAGGGAATGAGGGAAATGGGGTGAGGAAAGGGTCAGCGAGGACATCCAACCTTAACGATAACCTTAATTCAAGTTTCGGATGTAAACAACTTGTTGTCTGTCAAGTATTTTATTTCTATCAAGAATTAGAGAATTGGAGAATTTTTCTCAATATGCAATACG
>ONCQ01000028.1 GCA_900316355.1 uncultured Prevotellaceae bacterium
AATCTGGGACATGACAAAGCCCTGGCTTGGGAAAGTCGGGGCTTTGTTTCTTAAAAAAACTAAAAGAGGCCGTGTCTGTTACTTTTGACACGACCTCTTTTTTCAGATGTCTTCGATTTGTATGATGCCATGCGTGACGGCATAGATGGTCAGCGAAGATACGGAACGCAGGTGCAGTTTCTCGCAGATGTTCTTGCGATGACTGATGACTGTTGTCAGTGAGATACACAGTCTGTTGGCAATCTCCTTGTTCAGAAAACCGCGTGCCACCAATGCCAGAACCTCTTGTTCGCGAGGCGAGATCTCGATGGTGGGGCCTATAATCTCCTGCTCGGGGATGTTGCCGTGGTGGAATGGGGGGTGGGGATGCCCGCCGTGCCCCATTTGGTGCAGACTGAGGACAGCCTTGATGAGGTCGTGCTCCGTCATGGATGAACTCAGGCAGCGGAAACGCTCTAATAGCTTACCCGTGGGGGGCTGCGCTGTCAGCACGATGGTTTGCCGCGCATGTTCCAGAAAGAAGGTGGAGTGCTCCAGCACTACCTGCGGCGATGCGAAGTAGTGTGCGAAGGTCTCGCCATCCTGCATCGCCTGCTGGAGTTCCGACAGGCTCTTAAAGGTGCTCACCGTCACCTTGGGGACGATGTCGCAGAGAATGGACTTGAGGCCTGTGGCTTCAAGCACATTGGCATCTATGATGGCGATGCTCGGTACCATGCGTGGCTGCTCGGTCATTCCTGTTCTCCGAATTCCAGTTCTCCCTGTACCACCCACACGAGGTCTTCAGGGTCGAAGGTTCCGTATTTGTCTTTGCGGGCGCGTTCGGCAACGAACTTGGCGATGGCCTCTGTGTCGATGTCAATGCAGCCGTCGGTGTCAGGCTCCTGCTCCAAGATGCCGCTTTCGACATAGTAATCGGCGAGGACATCAATGAAGTAGAAGAGGTCGTCATCGCTGAACTTTTCCTTGATGTCCTGAGGGAGATATGCCTTGATGAACTCTATGGTTCTCAGGTCGTCCTCAGCCTGTTCCAGAAAATCGTCTTCCATAAAAATTCTTTTCCCTCTTTCATTATTCATTAAAGAATTGCTTTCAGCTTCTCCTCGAGAACGCTCTTGGCGGCTGCACCAATCTGCTTATCGACAACCTGACCGTCCTTGATGAAGAGGATCGTGGGGATGTTGCGAACACCGAAGCGCATGGCAAGTTCATCGTTGTCATCAACATCGACCTTGCCGATGATAGCCTGTTCAGCGTATTGTTCTGCGAGTTCCTCGATGTAGGGACCTACTTTCTTGCAGGGACCACACCATGTGGCCCAGAAATCAACAACCATAGGCTTGCCTTGGGCAAGGAGCTGGTCGAAACTGGAATCTGTAATTGCTAATGCCATTGTCTTAGTTTTTTTAATGTATAATTAATAATGTATAATTGTTCCTCTTTCAATGTCTCAATTTTTCAATCTTTCAATTGATACTATAGCTGAGATCCGGGTTGCTGTTGATGAAGTCAATGAGCTGTTTGTTGACCGTGATGTGTCGGTTGCGGGAATGGAGCTTTACATGCTGTTGGCCTTCGGGGTCGAGGATGTAGAAATAGATGGATGCATTTCCTGTGTTATTCTCGCAGAACTCTTCAAAAGTCGCGACAAGATCCTCGTTGAGTGTGTTGAGAGGTAACTGGATGGTGATGCTCTCTATGAGGGAGTCCTTGACATCGTTGAGGAAATCGATTTTGCCAACGGCAATCTCCAACTTGTTCGGGTTGTAGCGCCGTGGTTGCACGCGGGCAGAGACAAAGATGGCATTTCCGATGTCCATGTAGCGCCCCCAGGTGGTCCAGTCCTGACCCCACAATGGCAGCTCGAAGCTGCCGCTATAGTCCTCAATGGTGGCGAAGCCAAAGGGCTGTCCGCTCTTACCCACGCCCTTGCGCAGGGCTGTCACGATGCCTCCGAAGGAGATTTCCTGGCCCATCAGTGGCTGCAACTCCTGCAGAGAGCTACATGTGGTGTTGCAGACATCATGCAGGATGATGGAGAAATCGTCCAGGGGGTGAGCTGAGAGGTAGATGCCCACGAGCTCGCGTTCCTTGTTGAGGCGTTCCAGAAGGCTCCATTCATTGTATTCTTGCGGAATGGGAGGCGTGGCCACTTCCACGCTGCCGAAATCACCAAAGAGGGAGTTCTCCGCAGAGAATTTAGCCTCTTGATATGCACTGCCAAAGCGGACAATGGTATCGAGGAAGACCTCACCCTTGAGATTGGGCGAGAAATACTGCTCGCGGCGTACTTCATTGAAACTGTCGAGGGCACCACTCAGCACCAGGCTCTCCAGACCGCTGCGCTTCACGGCGGAGATGTTGATGCGTTGCACGAAGTCAAAGATGTCCTTGAAGGGCCCACCCGCATCGCGCTCCTTCAGCAAAGCTTCGACAGCACTCTCGCCAAGGCCCTTGATGGCGCCCAGACCGAAGCGGATGGCGCCGGTGTCATCAACGCTGAATCGCTGACGGCTATGGTTGATGTCGGGACCGAGAACATCGATACCGAGAGATTTGCATTCGCTCATCAGCTTCGTAATCTCGGTGATGTCATCGAGGCTTCGGCTCATGACGGCCGCCATATATTCCGATGGGAAGTTGGCTTTCAACCATGCTGTCTGGTAGGCAACCCATGAGTAGCAGGTGGCGTGACTCTTATTGAACGCATACGATGCAAACTTCTCCCAGTCCGCCCATATCTTCTCCAGGACCTTTGGGTCATGGCCGTTGCTTTGCCCCTGCGAGATGAACTGAGGCTTCATGTGGTCCAGCTTGTCCTTTAGCTTCTTACCCATTGCCTTGCGAAGCGTGTCGCTCTCGCCGCGCGTGAAATTGGCCAGCTGACGTGAGAGAAGCATGACTTGCTCCTGATAGACGGTGATGCCATAGGTGTCCTTCAGGTATTTCTCCATGCACGGGATATCGTATTCCACAGGCTTGCGACCTTGCTTGCGGTCGATGAAGTCGGGAATATAGTCCATCGGGCCCGGACGGTAGAGGGCGTTCATGGCAATGAGGTCCTCAAAGGTTGATGGTTGCAGCTCGCGCAGGTATTTTTGCATACCCGCCGACTCAAACTGGAAGGTACCGACTGTGCGGCCGTCGCAGTAAAGCTGGTAAGTGGCGGGATCCTCAATGTCGATGCGCTCAATGTTGATGCGGATGCCCAAGCTGTCCTTGATATTGTTCAGGGCCTCTTTGATGATGCTGAGTGTCTTGAGGCCGAGGAAGTCCATTTTGATGAGGCCAGTGTCCTCGATGACAGAGCCTTCATACTGCGTACATAGGATTTTCTCTCCCGTCTCCTTGTCCTCGGCGGTACTCAAGGGGACCCAGTCGCTGATGGGGTCGCGACAGATGATGACACCGCAGGCGTGGACACCCGTGTTGCGGACGTTACCTTCGAGCATCTGGGCGTAGCGGATGACATTGCGCATGTTCTCGTCAGGCGAAGCCGCTGCCTGCTGCATCTCAGGCACGCACTCCAGGATGTTCTTGAGGTTGGTCTTGCGTGGCTTGCCGTCGGGCGTATCAGGCAGACGGTCGGGGATGGTCTTCAGGAGTGCCTGTGTGGTGTCTATGGGCATCTTCTGCACTCGGGCCACATCCTTGATGGCGCTCTTTGCGGCCATCGTGCCGTAGGTGATGATATGTGCCACATTCTCCTCACCGTATTTTTGTGTGACCCATGAGAGCACCTTGCCGCGGCCATCATCATCGAAGTCCACGTCGATATCGGGTAACGAGATACGGTCGGGGTTGAGGAAACGTTCGAACAGAAGGTCGTACTTGATGGGATCGACTTTCGTGATGCCGAGGCAGTAGGCCACGGCAGAGCCTGCTGCCGAACCACGGCCAGGCCCCACGCTGACGTCCAACTCATGGGATGCCGCATTGATATAGTCCTGTACGATGAGGAAGTATCCCGGGAAACCCATCGTTTTCATCACGTGCAGCTCGAAGCGCAGGCGCTCATCGATTTCTTCCGGCACAGGATTCCCATACAGACGTCGCGCGCCTATATAAGTAAGGTGTTTCAGATAGTCTGCCTCCAGCTTCAAGCGATATAGCTTGCTCACGCCACCGAGGTTCTTTACCTTCTTCTCTGCTTCCTCCTGAGAGCACACCACGTTGCCGTTCTCGTCGCGCGTGAACTCGTTGAAGAGCTCCTCTTCGGTGAAGCGCTGGCGGTATTCCTCTTCGGTGGCAAAGCTCGGTGGAATGGCGAAATTAGGCATGATGGGACGATGGTCGATGCTGTATGTCTCCACCTTGTCCAGCACTTCAAGCGTGTTGGAGAGGGCCTCGGGGACATCGGCGAAGATGTCGTTCATCTCAGCCTGTGTCTTGAACCACTCCTGTTTGGAGTATCTCATGCGCTTGGGATCGTCGAAATCCTTGGCGGTACCCAGGCAGATGAGGCGGTCATGGGCCTCGGCATTGTCTTCATCTACGAAATGAACATCATTGGTGCACACCACTTTCACGCCGTGTTTCTTGGCCAGTTCCAAGATGACCTTGTTGGCTTCCTGTTGCAGAGGGTATGTCTCACGGTTGGCTATCTGCGTAGGATCCTTTACCTCATGACGCTGAATCTCAAGGTAGTAGTCTTCGCCAAAGATATTCTTGTACCACATGATGGTTTCTTCTGCTCCCTTGATGTCGCCGTTGAGGATGCGTCTGGGCACCTCGCCCGCAATACATGCCGAGCATATAATCAGACCCTCGTGGTATTTCTCCAGTTCATGATGGTCGGTGCGTGGTCGGGTGTAGAAACCATCGACCCATGACTTCGACACCAGCTTCACGAGATTGTGGTAGCCCGTCTCATTCTTGGCTAAGACAATGAGGTGGTAACGTCTGCCGTCGATGTCCTTGTCCTTATCATAGAGCGTGCGCTCGGCCACATACATCTCGCAGCCGAAGATGGGCTTGAAAGGCTCCTTCCCCTCCTCCTTCAGCGCTTTGTTTTTCTTGGTAACGTAGTTGAAATATTCTTTCACGCCCATCATGTTGCCATGGTCTGTAATGGCCATGCCACGCATCCCGTCTTTGATGGCTTTATCGACCAGTCTGGGAATACTGGCCTGACCATCCAAGAGAGAGTACTGAGTGTGTACGTGAAGGTGTATAAAATTCTCCATAAGTATCGAAAACGGGCATAAAATTACGTTTCTTTTGTCAAACTACCAAAAAAGCCGCACATTTTTTTGCAATCTTTCAAATAATGCTTACTTTTGTATCGAAAAAGAACCAATAAAGAGCCTTTCTCTAAAGAAATGGTACGTCCACTTAAGAAATTAAAGAAGAACATCCGCCTTCACAGTGAGGGCACGACGACACTTATCGTATTTGGCATTTGTGCAGCGTTGCTGTGCCTGCTGTTTGGCTATGCCTTCAGCTTCCAGAGCCCTTGGTTCTGGACGCTGTTTACTATCCTTGCCGCTGTCTATCTCGTTGTCATCAATTTCTTCCGTTGCCCCATCCGCATCTATGAGGGTGACACGGAAAATCTGGTGCTGGCTCCAGCCGATGGTAAGATTGTCGTGGTGGAGGAAGTGGAGGAGAACGAATACTTCCACGATCGCCGTATCATGGTGAGTATCTTCATGAGCCTCTTCAATGTCCATGCCAACTGGGTGCCTGTGGATGGCACCATTAAGATGGTGCGCCATCACAATGGCCGTTTCAGTGCCGCATGGCTGCCCAAAGCCAGCCTCGACAACGAACGCTCGACGGTGGTGATAGAGGCCGAGAATGGCACGGAAATCTTGTTACGTCAAGTGGCAGGCGCCATGGCGCGCCGCATCGTCACCTATCCCGCTGAGGGCGAGGACTGCTTCATCGACGAGCATCTCGGCTTTATCAAGTTCGGCTCGCGGGTGGATGTCTATCTTCCCCTAGGTACCGAGGTGCTCGTAAGTCACGGACAGAAGACCACCGGCAACCAGACCATCATTGCCAAATTGAGTAATTGAATTTGTCTATTTTTTCACTTTTCACTCTTTTATTAGCATACCATGCTTCTGAACTTTCCAAACGCCTTGACCTGTTGCAATCTCATCTCTGGTTGCATGGCCACGGGCGCTGCTTTTCATGGCCACTTCGAATGGGCACTTGTAATGATTATCATGGGCGCTGTCTTTGATTTCTTCGACGGTATGGCTGCTCGTGCGCTGGGCGTCAGTTCACCCATTGGCAAGGAACTGGATTCTTTGGCCGATGTCGTCACTTTCGGCGTGGCTCCCTCCGCAATGATATTTCAGCTCTTCGGATTTGTGCAGTACCCGGAGTGGATGCAGCCCGTGGCAGCATACATGCCTTATTCCGCTTTCCTTCTGGCGGCATTTTCGGCTCTTCGGCTGGCTAAGTTCAACCTCGACGAGCGTCAGGCCACCAGCTTCATAGGTCTTCCCACCCCTGCCAATGCCCTCTTTTGGGCCTCTCTCATTGTGGGACAGCTTCCATTCTTGGCTTCTCCTCGGTTCAATGCGCTGTTTCTTTTCCTTTTCCTGCTCATGTTCTGCTTCCTGCTGATTGCCGAGATTCCTCTGTTTTCGCTGAAGTTCAAGGACTTGTCGTGGGAACATAATAAGGTGAAGTTCATCTTTATCATTGGCGCAGCCGTCATCGCAGCTCTGGTTATGGATCCGTCGGCCATCGCCCTGATCATCTTATGGTACATCGCGTTGTCGCTGATCAACTGGAAGCTGCATATTTCTTAAATCAATAGGGCTCATGGGGCTTATAGGCCTTATGGGGCATAACTCTTATATTATTCAGAAACATGAAATTCAAGAGAATTTTACTCAAGCTTTCCGGTGAAAGCCTGATGGGTGAAAAGAAATACGGTATTGACGAGAAGCGTCTGGCCGAGTATGCAGAACAGATTAAGGATGTCCACGACATGGGCGTGCAGATAGGCATCGTCATCGGCGGCGGCAACATCTTCCGTGGCCTGAGTGGTGCTGGCAAAGGCTTTGACCGTGTCAAGGGGGACCAGATGGGCATGTGTGCCACGGTCATCAACTCCCTCGGTCTCAGCTCAGCGTTGGGCGCTATCGGTGTTCCGAATCGTGTGCTCACAGCCATCCGCATGGAACCCATCGGTGAGTTCTACACCAAGTGGAAGGCTATCGAGGCCATGGAGCGTGGCGAGGTGGTCATCATGAGCGGTGGCACTGGAAATCCCTATTTCACCACAGATACAGGTTCCTCGTTGCGCGGCATCGAGATAGAGGCCGATGTGATGCTGAAGGGTACCCGCGTGGATGGCGTCTATACTGCAGATCCCGAGAAGGACCCCACGGCCACGAAATTTCAGGAAATATCTTTCGATGAGGTCTATACGCGTGGCCTTAAGGTGATGGATCTCACGGCCACCACCATGTGCAAGGAGAACCATCTGCCCATCTACGTCTTCAATATGGACATCTATGGTAATTTGAAGCGCGTGATGGCAGGGGAGCCTATCGGCACCCTGGTTCACGAGTAAGCGTTACAACATCTTTTGGCTTTAGGGCTTTCGGCTACGTTGCAGGGAGTCTTCGAGCATTTGTAGCTCGTAGGCTTCGCGCAGGAGTTCGTCGAAAGTCTTCACGCGTGAGTATTCTTCCAGCACCTGCTGATGCTTTTTTCTGCGGCGGTCATGCTTACGCTGTTTGAAGGCGAAGGGGTGCATAATCTTGTCGTTCAGTGTCGGAGATATGCGGTTGAGGATGTCTGACACCGAGGGCACCTTGATGGTTTTCTGCTGCCCTTGCCGCTCGCGTATGATGCGTTCAACGGGCAGGAGGCTGTCGGGGAAGATGACAATCTCGCGCAGGGTATCGGTGGGTGTCATATCATCTTCTTGTTGTTCCTGTGGGAGTGTGGTGCCTATGAATAGGAGTGATAGAAGTGTGGTAATCATCGGATGGTGTGATGTATAAGGGATTATTATGATTTCATGAGCACGCGGTCGCCGGCTTGACGCCCGAGTTCCTTTTGTGCCTCCTTGGTCTCTTGAAACTCTTTTAGGAGGCGTTGCAGTTGCGCCTTGTTCTTCAAGACCTCTGGATTGCGTAGCTCCTGCTGGATATGTCGCAGACATTCATCTACGATGGCCAGCTTATAGTCGATCATCAGGTGGGGTAGGAGTTCCCCGAGGCGTTCTTCCTCGGGTGGAATGGTAATACCCTTGCTGTGCACCTTGCTGAGCGTTTCCTTGTCGTGTGCCAAGTCGATGGCCAGCGTGGAAATCGTTTCGTCGGGATGGTTCTCGAAGTAGCGTGTACAGCGGAAGTCCTCATCAGACGCATGTTGCACAGCCTCCTGCAGGATCCGCTGGTGCAGCGGATGGCGGAACTGGAGGTTGTCGTCCTGCAGGGTGTAATAGATATAATCTATCACGCTGAGGGGGCGTGTCTCCCCTTGCTCATCCTCGGCATCGCCCATGACCTTTTCGCCGTGGCGCACGAGCATCTGCACGAGCAGTCGCTCCGTTTGTATGATATGTTCTTCTGATGAGGTACTGCGCCCTGCAGGCATCTCTCCTGGCAAGGTGGGAAGAAATGCGGAATCAGGCAACTCGTCAACACCTCCTGCGGGGGTGATGGCATGTCTCTCTTCCTCTCCCTGTGCCGGACTCTTGTGCCCCTCAGCGGACGCTATTCCAGTGTCTCCTCCCTGAGGGGTACTTTCGCCCTCGGTTGAGGCGGGCCTCTCGGAGGACGCCCTTTCGGAAGCTGCCCTCTCGCGCATCTTCTTGCGGACTTTCACCACGGCTGAGGTGATGATACGTTCCTCGAGGTTCAGCATCTGCGATGTCTCCTTGATGTAGAACGTGCGCGTGATTTCGTCGGGGATGACAGCCAGACTTTCCACGATGTTGTTTACCAGTCGCGAGAGCTTGATGGGATCGCCTTGTGCCTCCTGCAACAGCAGGTCGGTCTTAAAGCGGATGAAATCCACCTGATGCTCGGCCAGATACTGCTGGTACTCTGTGGCGCTGTGCTTGCGGGCGAAGCTGTCGGGGTCATCGCCGTCGGGCAGCAACAGCAACTTTACGTTCATGCCCTCGGCGAGAATCATGTCGATACCTCGTTGCGAGGCTTTGATGCCGGCAGCGTCGCCGTCGTAGATGACGGTGATGTTCTCCGTGAAGCGGTGGATGAGGCGTATCTGTTCATGGGTGAGCGCTGTGCCGCTGCTGGCGACGACGTTCTCCACGCCCTGCTGGTGCATGGCCATCACGTCGGTGTAGCCCTCTACGAGGTAGCAGAGGTCCTCCTTCACGATGGCTTTCTTGGCGAAGAAGAGGCCGTAGAGCTCGCGTTTCTTGGAATAGATGACGCTCTCGGGAGAGTTCTGATATTTGATGCTGACACCCTTGGTGCGGCTGTCCAGCACGCGGCCGCCGAAGCCTACCACCTTACCCGATATGGTGTGGATGGGGAAGATGACGCGGTTGCGGAAGCGGTCGTAGGTCTTGCCCTGCTCGTTGCGGATGCAGAGACCTGTCTTGAGAATGTAGTCCTCGTTGAAGCCCTCGGCCTTGGCGGCCTGCCACTGGGCATCGTATTTATCGGGGCAGAAGCCCAGTTGGAACTTCTTGATGAGGTCGTCGCGGAAGCCGCGCTGACGGAAGTAGGCGAGACCTACGGCACGGCCATCGACGGTGTCGTTCATCTGCTTCTGGAACCATTCGTTGGCCCATTCGTTGACCACGAACAGACTCTCGCGCTCGCTCTGCTCCGCCTTCTCCTCGTCGGTCTGCTCGCGTTCCTTGATCTCGATGTGGTATTTCTTGGCCAGATAGCGCAGCGCGTCGGGGTAGGAGAGTTGCTCGTGCTTCATGATGAAGTGCACGGGCGTACCGCCCTCACCGCAAGCAAAGCACTTGCAGATATTCTTGGACGGCGACACCATGAAGGAGGGCGTGCGGTCGTCGTGGAACGGACACAGCCCCTTCAAGTTCGCTCCTGCGCGCTTGAGGGTCACGAAGTCCGAGACGACATCCACGATGTTCGCCGCATCCAATATTCTATCGACAGTTGCGCGATCGATCATTGTTTAATGGGCCAATGGGTTACTTCACCGCTTCTCCCTTGCCATCCTCTGTGAGGTAGAAGAGGGGGGCGGGGTTCGTCTGTTCCTGCTCGTAGTAGTGGAGGCCGCTGTCGTTGGTGCGGGGATACCACTCGCTGAGCAGGCTGATCATCTCGGCGGCAGCCCAGATGACGGGGCCGTAGCCGTGGGCTGCTGCTGTGCTGACGGGACGATAGTAGTAGAAAGCGGGGTCGAAGGCCATGCCCGTGCCTACGCAGGTGCCAGCCACCTTGCCGTCTTCTGTGATCTTCGTGCTGATGGCATGCCAAGCCAGCTGAGCCACGCCGCCGTAGGTGATGCCTTCCAGCCAGCCCTTGCGGATGGCGTGGGCGATGGAGTAGCAGTAGATGGCTGTGGCGCTGGTCTCAAGATAGCTGTCATTGCGGTCCAGGAGCTGGTGCCAGAAGCCCTCGCTCGACTGCAGGGCGCAGAGACCGGCGACATGTTCCTGCAGCTGGTTGAGGATGAACGTGCGGTCGGGGTGGTTCTCGGGCAGCATATCCAGCAGTTCCACGGTGGTGAGCAGTGCCCAGCCGTTGGCGCGTGCCCAGTGGTAGGTGGGCTGCTGTGCCAGTCCTTCGACGTAGCCGTGGCGGTAGATCCTCTTCTCAGGAACCCACATGCGTTTGACGAAGTTCTTATACATCGTGGCTGCCTCGTCGAAGTACTTCGGGTTGTTGAAGTAGATGCCGGCGTAGGCAATGGTGGGGATGCCCATGTACATATCATCGAGCCAGACGGTGTTGTGCTGCGGACGGTGGCGGGCGAACATGCCGTCTTCAAGGCGGTATTGGCCGTGCTCTACGAACTGGAAGTAGTTGTCGATGCAGCCTTTGAGGCTTTCGTCGTTGTACTTCATCATGGCTGTACACATCGTGCCGCAGTCATCGAGTGCACGGGGATGCATGATCTGCTCCAGCTGTGCGGGTTCCATCTTGATGCTGGCGGTGTCACCCTTCTGTGCTGCAGCTAGGGACTCCGTGATGAGGTTGAATTTCTCCTTGACATAACCCTCGTAGCGCTCATCGCCAGTGACTTTCGTGGCAGCCATCAGCGCCTGGTAGGTGATGCCCCATTCGTAGCTGCCGAGACGGAAAGTGCCCTGCTCGCAGTAGGCAAAGACGCGGTCGAGGGCGCTCTTTACATCGTCAGCCTCCAGCTCGCCGTAAGGCACTTTGTACTCAGGCTTCAATAGGTGAAGCGGGGTGTTGGAATCATTGATTTCCTCGCCCTGCTGGGAGGAGGGGGAAGTGCAGGCGGTGAGGGACATCACGGCCAGGTAGATGAAATGGCGAGTTTTCATTGTTGATAAAGAGTGTTTTGTTTGATTTTGCCAACAAAAGTACAGCGATTCTCTCGAATGACCAACTTTTTGGCATGAAAACGTGACCTCAAAGCTGTATTTCTAAGTGTAGCATCAAAAAAAGAGATGAACATATTTGCCTTAGCAAATTATTTTGTACTTTTGTCCGCACAAATCATAGCGAATATGAAGATGTTTCTTCAATCATATCGAAGACAAGGAAGATGAAACGGAAGTCCATTACTAAAATTTGTTTTATGGCGATGCTTCTGGTGGCTCCCGCCAAAAGCATCGCTGCTGAAGAGCTTGTTCCTCTGCATTGGATAGGGCAGACACCCATACAGGCTAAGCCCGTCAGCTTCGGCATACCTTTCAACAAAGGAGAGATGAAAGCCACTGATGCCTTCACGCTCACGACGGACAAGGGCGAGGTGATTCCTGCTGACTTCTGGCCTACGGCTTACTGGCCGGATGGCTCGGTGAAATGGGGCGGTTTCGCGGCTGTGGTGCCAGGGGGGACGGAGGAAATAGGCCTCTCCCCCGACCCCTCCCCCGTGAGGGAGGGGAGGAAGGCTGGCGCGATGCGTGTGGAGGAGAACGAGGCGCAGATTTGTATTAACACGGGTGCCTTGAGAACTTATATCTCCAAGTCTGGGACAGCCATCCTGGATAGTATGGTGATTGGAGGTACGCGGGTGGCAGGACGTGGACAGCTCATCTGCACCACGCAGGATCAGCCGTTTGCGGAGGACCTTAGCGATATCCACTTTTCTCATTATACCTCTCAGGTTGAGAAGGTGGAGGTGGAACGTGCTGGCAACGTCCGCGCAGTGGTAAAGATAGAGGGGAGATACAACACCGTGGGCTCAGCAGCCCTCCCCCCCACGGGGGGAGCGGGGAGCGGGGCTTTTGTTGTCCGCCTCTACTTCTATGCCGGTTCGGAGCAGGTGCGCCTTGTGCACACCTATATATATAATGGTGACCAGCACCATGACTTCATCCGCTCCCTCGGCGTCCGCTTCGAAGTGCCCATGCGCGAGCAAACTTACAATCGCCATGTGGCCTTCGCCACGCAGAATGGAGGCGTATGGAGCGAGAGCGTGCAGCCACTGAGCGGGCGGCGCGTCTTGGAGAAACCGAAAAGACCCACCCCCAACCCCTCCCGTGAAGGGAGGGGAGAGGCTGGCGCGCAGCCTTCGAGCGAGAGCGAGGCTCTCCCCTTCACGGGGGAGCGGGGAGAGGGTCTTGGAGATTTAGAGGCGCAGCAGGTGGCTGGCAAGCGTATTCCTGAACCTTCCGCCTTCGATGAAAAGGGACAAAATCTGCTGCACCATTGGGCGAAGTGGAATACCTACCGCCTCTCGCAGCCCAACGACCAGGGTTACACCGTCACGAAACGGGCCCATGCCAACAACCAATGGATAGGTACTCATGCCGGTCATCGTGCTGCAGGCTATGCCTTTGCCGGCGATGTCAGCGGCGGCCTCGGCATCTGCATCAAGGACTTCTGGGAGAGCTATCCCGCCTCGCTGCAGGTGGATAGTGCGGCCCATGAGACGGCTTACCTCACCGCTTACCTATGGGCGCCTGAGGGCGGTGCCATGGATTTGCGCCACTATGACAATGTGGCCCATGACCTGAATGCCAGCTACGAGGACGTGCAGGAGGGGATGTCCACGCCCTATGGCATCGCGCGTACTTCGGTTATTACCATACTCCCCGAACGCGCCTATCCGGGCAAGGCCGCTGTGGCACAGCGTGCGCAGCAGCTCAGCGAGGATGCACCGCTCGTGTGTACACCGGAGTACCTGCATTCACGCCGTGCCTTTGGCATCTGGAGCTTGCCCGACCGCTCGAATGCGCAGCGGGCTCAGGTGGAAGACCTGCTGAAAGACTATCTCGACTACTACGTGAAAGCCATCGATGAACGCCACTGGTATGGTTTCTGGAACTATGGCGACGTGATGCACCAGTACGATGCAGCCCGCCATGAATGGAAGTATGACGTAGGTGGCTTTGCATGGGATAACACGGAGCTGGGCAGCATCTCATGGCTGTGGTATTCGTTCCTGCGTACGGCGCGTCCCGATGTATGGCGCATGGCGGAGGCGATGACACGTCACACCAGCGAGGTGGATGTCTATCACATCGGACCTTTTGCCGGACTAGGCAGTCGCCACAACGTCAGCCACTGGGGTTGCGGTGCCAAGGAAGCCCGTATCTCGCAGGCGGCGTGGAACCGCTTCTACTACTATCTGACGACCGATGAGCGCACAGGCGACCTGATGACGGCCGTGAAGGATGCCGACCAGATGCTCTACACCATCGACCCGATGCGTCTGGCGCTGCCGCGCGAGAAATATCCCTGCACGGCGCCTGCCCGTCTGCGTATCGGTCCCGACTGGGTGGCATACGCGGGCAACTGGATGACAGAATATGAACGCACGCGCGACACCAAGTATCTCAAGAAGATTGAGGCCGGCATGAAGAGCATCGCCGCACTGCCGCAGGGGATGTTCACGGGCCCCGGCGTGCTCGGCTACGACCCCGCCACGGGCATCCTCTCCTACGAAGGCGACCCCAAGGTGACGCACACCAACCATCTGAAGCTCATCATGGGCGGCTTCGAGCTGCTGCATGAGATGATGGAGATGGTGCCGAACAAGAAGTTCGCCAAGGTCTATCTCGACCATAATGCCCGCTACCATAAGATCACCAATAACCGCTTCCGCATCAGCCGGCTGAAAGGTTATGCGGCAGCCATGACGGGCGACAAGGAACTGGCAAAGGCGGCATGGAAGGAGATGTGGCAGTACAGTCGTCCTGCTCAGCACTACCGCTTCGAGCCTCATGAGGTGCTGCCGCCCGAGGTGCCGCAGCCGCTCACCGAGAGTCCTGAGACCACCACCAATGACTGTGCCCTCTGGAGCCTGGATGCGATTTACTTGCAGGAGGTGGTGCCGGAATAAAAGACTCTCCCCCCCGCCCTCCCTATAAGGGAGGGAGCGGTCACTTAACAAGAATTGATATGATTAGCTTACATACAGAAATGAAAAAAAACGCCATCGCATACATTTGTATATTACTTCCATTCTTGCCTACATTCGTGTTCGCAGAAGTATCTATTCCCCTCCTTGATAGGGAGGGGCGGGGGGAGAGTCTGGAGACACTGGCGCAGACGATAAAGGTACAGGTCACGAATAGCTCTTCTACCGACCGCAAAGATGTGCCGGTGGTGGTGGATCTCAAGAATGTTCTTGGAAAGAAAACAGCTGGCGTTGTTTCCGCGATGGTGACCACTCCCTCCCTTATAGGGAGGGCGGGGGGAGAGTCTGTCCCCTCCCAACTCGATGACCTCGACGGCGACCTCATCTATGATGAGTTGGCCTTTGTGGCAGACATTCCTGCTGGCAGCACGCAGACCTTCCAGGTCGTACTCTCAACTCTCAACTCTCAACGCTCAACTTTTGCCCCTCGCACGGCTGCCTTCATGAAGGTGTGGGATCGCAAGTACCGCTACCCCTACATCAACAGCATCGAATACCAGGGCCGCAACGAACCCCTGGCCACCTACGATGCCATCTACGGTCACGGCGCACAATGGGAGTCGGAACTTGTGGGCTTCCGCGTCTATATGGACCACCGCCAGAGCATTGACAGCTACGGTAAGCCCACGCCGCAGCTCGTGCTCGACAAAACCAATTTCTATAGCACGCGCGAAGACATCGCCAACGGTCTTGGTTGCGACATCCTCTTCGCGGGTCCCAGCGTGGGTGCTGGCTCCTTCCGTGGTTTCATTGATGGCCAGCCCACTTACGTGGATAGTGTAGAAGCACGTGGTCAGCGTGTCATCGCCAGCGGTCCTGTGCGCGCCATCGTGGAGGTGTGGGACAAGAACTGGTGGTACAACAACAAAACGCTGCAGATGCGCCAGCGCTACACCATATATGCCGGTCACCGCGACGTGCAGGTGGATATCCAGTTGGCAGGTCCCTCTATTGACGACGAATTGTTCTGCACAGGTGTCCAGAAGCTCGAGATGGACAACGAGGGCTACTTCCCGCAGGCACTCCCCTCCCTAACTGGAGGGGTTGGGGGTGGGTCTGCCGGGGGTGGGTCTTCCCTTGTCGGCTCCTGGGGCCGTAATATCCCCGACAAAGCCGCCGAGGACCTTATAGAAGGTGTTGGCTTGGGCGTCTGCGCCCCTGCCGCTTACCTCACTTCCACCAAGGAGGATGCCTACAACTATCTCACCATCCTCCACCCCGTCAATGGCCACATCACCTATCATCTCGCCATCTGTGCCCTCATGGAGCAGGACGGCTTCAAGGATGCCAAGAGCTGGTTCCGCTGGCTGCAACAGTGGCAAGCCGAACTAAGCCAGCCCTGTACCATTCGTATCCCTTAAGCATAAATCATAAACATAAAATGAAACATGAAATCTTGGATGTTGGCAGTTCTGCTGCTCGCACTCGCGTGTGATGGCATTGCACAGAGCCGTGCAAAGGCATTGGTCAGCGACGTTGATAGCATCCTTGCAGAGCGCTACTACCGCAACAAAGGTAATGTCCTGATAGTAGCGGACGGGGATGGTTCTTCTCATAGTACGAATGTTTATTAGCTGGCTAAGTTGCACATTCAGAGATTATCTCAGATTCTTGGCTTTCCACTTCTCATACGGCTCAAACAGTGCCGCAGGGCTGTTGCTATACCAGCTGTATCCGTTGCGGCGTTCGTAGCTGATGTCCTGTAGGCTACGCCGAGGCTGTCCGTCGCGGTCGCAGAAGAACGGCAGGCCCTCCTGCAGGTCGTAGAAGCGTGCCCACAGCGGATGGTCGGCTTCCAGCCGGTGGGCTGCAAACCATTTCATGGCACCGTTGACAGCACGGACGATGCGCTCGTCGGGTGCTGGGAGCTGCATCAGGAATGCGACAATGGTGGCACTCTCATGGGAGACGAACGAAGGCAACTCATAGGCACGTGCCTTTGCGGGTTGCAGCGTCTCGTGGTCGTGTTGCTGACACCAGACGGTGGGCTCGCCATCCACAACAATCTGCGTGCGCAGGATACATTCGATGCCTTTGTTGAAGGCTTGCTCGCAGCGCTGCCGCAGCGCTTCATCCACTAATGTTGTATCATAGGGGGATGCCTGTTGCAGCACATCCCTCAGGAGCTTCATCACGTTCATCATCGCATCATCATTGTAGGTGATATGCACCTGATAGCCTTTGTTCTGCGGCCAGAACTGCGGCCATCCGCCATTGTCGTATTGCCCGCTGAGCAGGTACTCCACCGCTTGGCAGAATGCGGCTTTGTAGCGCTCGTCCCGTGTCTGCTGGAAGAGACGTGCCAGGAATGCCATCTGCATGATGGTCGCGTGGTTGTCGATGGTCGAGTCATCCTGACGCGACTTGCTGACCTGCACGGCCTCGGCCTCCTCGTCCGTCAACGGCTTCACCATGTTGATATTCTTCGGCCAACCGCCCGTGACACGCTGAAAGAGCAACAGCTGGTCGCCTATCCGGCGAGCCTCATCGGTCTTGAAGAAAAGGCTGTCGCGCGTGCGCAGGATATCCCTCTGCGCCCTCCCCCCCATAGGCCACGCAAGCAGGATGACCAGTAAAGAGGTGACAATCTTATTGAGTTCCGTTTGTTTATTCGTAGCCATAGACTAAGCCGTATTTCTTGTGGAGGAGGCGGAGGGAGCCGTCGGACTTCATCTGGCGGATAACGTTGTTGACCAGTTGCAGGAGGTCTTCCTGGCCCTTCTGCATCAGGACGCCGATCTCGCCGTGGTTAAAGGGCTTGTCCAGCAGCGGGGCTGCCAGGCGCGCGTCGGTTTGAACGTAGTAGGGTGCCTCAGTGATCTCGGTGATCATCACGTCGGCTGCGCCCTCGGCGACGAGCGTCGGAATCTCCTCGTTCTTCTGGTGGACGATGATGGTGGCATTGGTGAGGTTCTCGTTGGCGAACTTCTCGTTCAGCCCTCCCGGATTCACCATCACGCGTACTTCCGGTTTGTTGAGGTCTGCCAGCGACTGGTAGCGCTCGGCCTCCGACGCTCGGCAAAGGATGGTCTTGCCGTTCACGAGATAGCCCTCGCTCATGAGCATCGTTTCCTTGCGGGCATCGGTGATGGTGATGCCCCCGCTGGCGAGGTCGAAGAGCTGAGGCTCTGCCAGCACATCGTCCGTCAGCGTAGGCCAGGACGTTGGCACGAACTGTACCTTCACGCCCAACCGCTTGGCAATCTCACCGGTCATCTCGATGCCGAAGCCCCAATAGGTGCCGTTCTCCTCACGGAAGGACAGCGGACGGTAGTCGCCCGTGGTGCCCGACAGCAGCATGCCACGCTGCTTAATCTCTGCCACCTTGCCGATATCACTCTGCTCGGTGGACGCGGACTTGTCTTTAGCGCACGATGCCACGCCGACCGTTCCGCAAACGGCCAGCGCAGCAATCAGGAGCCAGGTCTTAGTGATTCTAAACATCACGATCTTTCAAATGTTATTCGGCAGACGAGGCCGCCTTCGTTTTCTTGGGAATGCGTATCATGTCCCTTTTCTATGTATTATCGCCGACAAAGCTACACATTATTTCTATACGCACGCAAAAAAGCAGGCGAATCTCATCGCCTGCCCACAAATTAAATATTTCTTAACAAAAAACAGCTATTTGCCTTTTATCACTCGCTTCTTGCCACGTTGCACATAGATGCCTTTTTGGATGGGTAGTGCTGGACGCCCCTGCAAGTCATAAAGAGGCTCATTATCCGAAGTCGGAGACATGTCTGAATCCTGAATGCCCACGGGGGTCTCGGGCTTGGGCCACTCACGGTCTATTTCCTTCTTCTCCGCATTGCCTGCGGAATCCACAGCCAGCACACAGTAGCCATAGTCGATGTCCTCATACACGCGGAAGTCGAAGTGTGGCTCAGTGACGCGTTCGCCTACTTTCACCCACATCGCATCCTTGCCATATTGGGCATAAACATCATAGTACCAGATGCCCGAGAGATTATCTTCCGCTGTCACGTGCAGACGTGCGATGGTGTCATTCTCCATTGTCACATCGGTGATGACGCTTGTCGGAGCCACAGCATCTACTGTGTTCACCCAAGCCGGAGTCATGATAGGCTTCTCGTAATCGAAGACGATGCCCGCGCGGTTCTTGACCTCCGTTCCGTCGGCCTTGTTGGGTTTCATGCCCACCTCGAACATCACTTCACCGATGCCCGACGTGCCGTTGTAGTTCACGGGCAGGATACCTTGCATCAGGTCATCAGTAGGCTCCATCGTCATCGGGTCAAGAGAGGTGAACGTCCACGTGGCGATTCCCGTCTGCGGACTATACTCGCCCTCCACTTGTGCGATGACATTGATTTCGGGTCGCATGTCGATGGTCTTGACGAACGTTGTCCGTCCGTTCTTGGTGGCAATGTCTTTCTCCTCTAAGAAGACTTCATGTTCACCAATCCTAACGCCCGTGGGTGCAAATACACTTCGGTCGAAGTATCGGCTGTCCAGAGTATCACGAATCACAATGGTATGTGCCGAAGCCGTTGCAAATGTAGCATCATTCTCAAACTCGATGGTGTAGTTCACCCTCGCCACAGAGTCTGCCATGAATTTGCTGCCTGCCTCGGACAGATAACCATAGATGTCGTTGGGGTCGTAGGAGATGACAGGAGTGGAGGAGCCGCCATCTGGATCTGGAGGGCAATGTGATTTAGCATAATTCCATTTCTTAGTACATTCTGAGTTTTCCCTTATCGCACTAATTCCATTCTTTGCTGCATCTATCAATTCTGACAATTGTTTTTTATAATCATCAATTTCGCGTAAAAGATTTCCTATTTCTTGACTTAATTCTTGCTGTTCTTTATAATGCTGGGATGCTTCTTCTGCAAATTTACTTGCTTTTATCGAGGCCTCATCCGCAGCACCTTGCCAGATACGATAATTGTCATAATCTCCATTTTTCCAAAAATCATTAGCACGCTTTTGGCAAATAGCAGCATTAGTTTTTGCTTCATCAGCTGCAACACTGGCTTTACCATATGCAGCCCATGCTGCAGACCTGGCTTTTTTTACTGCATTGAGCTTTACTACTAATTTTTCAATTGCCTTTCCAATAGCTCCAGATACGCAACCTATCAAACCACTTACACCTCTTTCAATAAGTGATTTTCTCTTATTGGCATCTTTCGCTAAAGAATCATAAAAATCCAATTCTTTAGTCCCAAGAGAATGCCCGTCAGCACAAGCTATCTCAAAAGTTGTGAATGTGCCCAAATCTACAAGACCAGATGCACACCCCGCAACAGGAATCATTCCTATGACATTGGCCCAAATGTTTACTTTGCATTCCCATGCTTCTTTCTCGCAACACCAATCATGTTTATTCGATTTAGTTCGTCTAGCCAAATATGTATTTGTAGAGGTGTGTACAGTCATCCAGTCAGAAGGAATTCTCGCTTTTAAGGTTACTGTTGATTGAGCCTCAATTATTACACTAAATTTTACTTTACCATACGGAGGTACAGTTATTAATTGATCTGTATATCCATATTCACCATAGGTAGAATCATTTATTACCCAAAAAGAAGATTTGTCATTAAGACTACCAATAAGATCGTTTACATATGATAATGTTTCATCACCAATTGAATCTATTTCCGCAATATCTATAAACGTTTTACCTAAAGAGTTTCCAATCTCATCTTTAATCGTTACAGATTGTACGTTATCAAATGAATTGCCTGATTTCAGATAAATCTCCATAGGAATATTATACGCAGTAGCATTCCCTTTGTTTGTGACGGTAATAGTATAAGTGGTAGAAGTTCCACGAAGGAAAGATGATGGATAATTGACATCTAAAATTAAATCAATCCATTTTGCTTCTTCAATAGTGAGAATATTCAAGAATGATTTATCCTCCGTTGCGAAATGGAATACCGCATCATACTTCCCAATGATAGCATTTGTAAAGTTAAATGTTACACTTGATTCCGCATCACTTGTATGACATATTGCAGCATGTTTGACTGTATCTCCTTGTGCATTATATAAGTCTACAGCATACAGGTCACGGAAGCCATTACCTTTGAAGGTAATCGTGCTGCAACCGCCGTTACCCACCGTGTGGACATCCCAGTCAACCACATCATACTTGTCCATGTGCATGTAGTCGAGCGTCATCGTGTTCTGCGAGCCCGTCACGTCATGCACAGCCACGTAGTATGTGCCATCCTCCCACGTGTGGATGCCAGTCCACTTCACCGATTCCGACTCCGAAGTCTTGAACACCTCCTTGCCGCTTGGGGCAAACACCTGTAAGGTAGCTGCCTGACTCAACTTGAATGCTGCCGTGTCACCAGGCGCAGCCTGCATGGTGTACCACCGAATAACATTATCTCCTACTTTATTAAACGTCTGTTTAGGCTGCAACTCTCCCACAGGTTCCACCTTGTGGCTTAAAGCATAATCAATAAATTGGTCATCTGCATCAACCCATCGCCCGCTATTATCATAGAAACGGAAGTGGATATCATTCTTGGCATATATCATCGGTTTTCCGTCTTTCGCTTCGAAGTGGAACAGCGAACTGCGCAGCGGCTGACTTTCTACGGGCAATAAACTGATGAGCTGTAACGGGTCTGTAACCTTTTCTTGTTTAACCGTATGCGCCATGTCGTCTTTGTCATTCAGCCAGTATTGGTACATCTTGATGGAGTTGCCGCCAACAGGTTGTTTGACGAAGTACTGTGACTTTAAGGTTGTCTGGTCACCCTTGCCATTGGTCAGGATATAGGCAATCTTGTGCAGACCATCTGACAGTGCAGCCACATCAAGGTCGCAATGGAAAACACCTTCATGCACGCCGCCTTCTACGGTCTTATACGGTTGCCCATCAATAGAGAACACACAGGAGAGTGCTTCCAACTCTGAATCCATAGCGTTACGCAGGAAGAAGGCCTCGCGTATCGACGTGGTTCCTCCTTTGCCCATCATGGCACGAAGTTGCAACTTGTGAAAACCTATCGGCAGTTCGCTCACATCAAGCTGCCAAAGAGCGCCTCCGTTGGTGGTTTGCAACGTCTCTTGCTTAAATACTTTCCCGTCTATAGAGCAGATACATATCAGGGAGTCCTGTTCTGCTTCCGTTGCTGCGCGCAGGAAGAAGGCCTCGCGTATCGACGTTGAAGCTCCATTCTCCATCACGGCACGAAACTGTATCTTGTGAAAACCTATCGGAAGTTCACTGACGTCTAACTGCCAAATCGCAGATCCGTTTGTAGCCTCCATCGTTTCTTGCTTAAACACCTTTCCGTCTATTGAGCACAAACAAGTCATGGCATTTAAATCCGACGGCATTACGCTACGCAGAAAGAAGGCCTCACGATTCGTTGTTGAAGCCCCGTTCTCCATGATAGCTCTGACCTGAAGCTTATGAAAGCCGATAGGCAAATCACTCACATCAAGAATCCATTTGGCCGCACCGTGCTCTGCCGATAAACGTTCCTGTTTGAAGGTCGAGCCATCGACATAGCACATAAAAGTCAGTTGACCCACGGCTTGGTCGCTCTGCAACTTATAGAAACTGCGCGTCTCTATTTGTGAGTAGAGTCCATCGGCACGCAAAACTTGATAATGAAGGGCATGAAAGCCTTGCGGAAGTTCCGTCACATCGAAAGTCATGGTGCCTTGTATGTCACGTTCCACTTCCCTTACTTGTGTTTCGTTGTCAAACCAATAATACCCGTTTGTAAGGGGACCTCCCTCACGAGAAAGGAAGAAGCATCGAGTGACAGGCGAACTGCTCACACCCTTCTCATCAGTAACCTGAAGATGAATGGTATGGAAACTTTCCGTCAGACGGCTCAAATCTACCTCCATGCGCCAAGCATCAGAAGTAGTGCTGCCTTTTTCTACTGTGGTTATATCACCATCGAACCAGTAGTGATACTCATATTGAGTCTGGCCACGAGCCGAAAAGTGAATACACAGCAACAGCAACAGTATGATTATCTTACGCATAGTTGCTTGTTAAAAAAAGAATGGTTATTCAGCAGCTTTCACCTCAATATCAACGCTCAGCTTGCCATCGGCTGTTGACTTAGAGGCAACGTTGAACTTCGTGATCTTAGGATTCGTAGGATTGGGCGTGAAGGGCAGGTTGCCGCCATAGATGCCCAACTCCTTACCATCATCACCAGGATATGTTGTCTTTGCATCTTCTTTCAGTTCAAAGTTTTCTTTATCTGTGAATGTTCCATTCCAACTCTTGAACATGTCAGACAGATTGCTAGCTTTATAGAACATATTATTGCCTGATGATCTGAAGTTCTTGAACATATCAACTGAAGCTATCCCCAAACTATTATATATCATATTTGAGCTGGGTAAACATCCAGTGGAAGAATTAGCATCAGTACTTAAAATGCAATTCTTATAGATGGCATAAAATGAGACGTCACTCGGGCTTTTAGTATTCCAACGAATCACGCAGTTCGTAAACTCAAAGCTATTATTCGTGAAATCTATGCTGCCAACAGTCGGATTCATTATCACACTGTTCACGAATGACACAGAATTGCTTCCATTGGAATTATTGAAATCATTTGCAATCTTACAATGGATAAAGGCAAGATTAACCATATAGCCATACCCGTGAGTGCTACCATAAATGGATGCAAATGAAAAAAATCGTGATTTGACGAATGTTGCATTCTTAAGTTTATTATAGACTGTTACCGCATTATTATCGAAATATATACCCTCCACGGTCAGATGCTGTTCCAACGTGTCAGCAACGTTTATATAAAATGCTCCCACTACTACAGAAGGATAGATATTGGCGATAGAATCAGTCTGCATGCCTGCTCCGCGAATGGTCAAAGCTTTTGTGATGTCCACCGCTTGGAATGAGCCGGAAGACAAGGTAATGACATCGCCATGTTGGGCGGCGGCATGTGCCTGCTTCAAAGCTGTAGCACCATAATAGGTGGAAATTTCACCATCATGACTCAAGGTTGCCAATACAGAACTCTGTGCGAAGGTCATAGCTGTGTTCACCAGAGCTGCTACTATCGTAAAGAATAACTTTTTCATTTGTTCAATTTGTTTATAAGGGTTAATATTAATTTTCCTTCTATTGGAGAGCCCTTTGCCAATCTGTGCGCACAAGAAAAACGCAGGCATTCTCCATACGCCTATCAGGTCTGGACCAACCTACTAATCACGATGGGAAGGTGGCTATCATGTACGGGCTATTAATGCTTGCATTTCTTTCAGCAATGATTCGACCTGTGCAAAATATAGCATGACCTCCTCTTCTGTGGCATTGTACTTTTCATCATAATCTCCCGACTGACGGAGCTCGTAGAGACGGGTTATGATTACTCCGGTCTTCTTCGTTCAGCATAGTCTTAGGCTTTCTCGTTCAACATTCTCCCTGAAGATGGGGCTACTTTTTGTTTTCCAGTCATTCTCCGTGTAAACAGTGGGATGAATCATGGCATCGACTTTCCAGCCGAGCTCCCAAAATGGGTATGAATAGAGTTCATATTCAGGGGCAGGAAGACTATCTTTATCCACAAGAACTAAGACGTCCCAATCAGAATCCTCGTGGGCATCTCCACGAGCTCGCGAACCATAGAGGAATACCTTCGCACCTCTAGGGATTTCAGTGTTGGCCACGTCTCGAATTTCGGAAAGAGCCTTATCCTTGCTCATCTGGTATGTAACTTTCTCGTACCTATATTTCTATTTATTTCGGGGACAAAGCTACACATTATTTCTATACGCACGCAAAAAAAGCAGGCGAATCTCATCGCCTGCCCATAAATTAAATATTTCTTAACAAAAAAACACCGCACAGACGCATCTCTAATCCTTAATCTTTAATCATTTATACAGATCGGCGGTCTTGACGCGGCCGCGGGAGTCCCAAGTAGGCAGCGACGGGTCATCCACGAGGGCGTCGGTGATGCTGTGGGTGCCCAGTATGACATTCTTCTCCAGGAAGGCTCTCTCGACATTCCACATTGCATCCATGTAAGCTGCCACCTCATGGCCGCGCCCGTGGAAGCGCCAGATGTTGTAGTTCCTCTCTTGTTTCTTCAACTTCGAGGCCAGATAGCTGCTTCCCCAGATGCCACGACGGGGAAGTCCGAAGTGTTCGTAGGCAACAATCTTGTCGGCAGTGCCATGGAAGAGCAGTAGAGGACAGGGAGCCTCACGGAACTTGGGGGCGCCTTTCTTGCTGATGATGGCTCCCGCAAAACTCATCACACCCTTGAAGGCGAAGCCTTGGGGCAGGCCGTCGGTCAGTCCATTTGCGATGGCATGGGCACTGGCGAGCGCGATGATGGCTCCTGCTGAGCTGCCGGAGATGACGATATTGTCGGCAGGGACGTTCAACTCGGGATGTGCCGCCAGGAACGAGATGGCCGAGAAAACATCCTCCACGCCCATCTGCTGCGATAGCAGGAAGCGGTCCAGCGCTTTCACGGCACCGCGAAGCCCTCGCCCCATTCGGTAGCCCTTCATTCCCAGCCGGTAGTCGATGGCCACGACGGTATATCCGTCGGCTGTCAAGCGCCGGAACCAACCGCGAACGTTTGAGTCGCTACGTTGTCCAGAGCTGAAGCCGCCACCGAAGACGAACAGGATGGCGGGCTTGGCAACACCCTTGTAGGTCGTTTGTGCACATGAGTCCGGACGGAAGATGTCCATATACAGTGCGCTCGTGTCCCTCTCCGCATAGCGATAGGTCTCTTGTGCCCAAGCGCAAAGGCTGCCCCACAGCCCCACCAGCAAACAGAAGAGGAATTTATGAGATGTCATATTCTATCGTAAAACTTCATTCAACTTAAAAATCTTGTCTTATTCAAAGAAGCCGAAGCCGCCAATCGTCACCAGCATACGGTCCACATAGTCCCATGAGGTGCTGGACCATTTGAAGCCGAGGCGATAGAGCGCCTGCGTGGTGTACTGGTTGTCCGCATCGATGAAGGCCGCTCTCTTGCCATGTGCCAGATCCTGATAGGCCAGCAGGCTGGACAGCTTCTTCGCCTTCTCGGGGTCTTGCTTGGCCTCTTCAAGGGTTTGGTCGAAAGTATCCGTTTCTACCTGAACAGGCGCTTTGTCCACCTGTGACAACTCATCCATGACATCGCAGAAATGTACGGAGTGGTTGTTGTAGGGATGGAACAGGCAGCACTCCTTCGGCGTCTGTGCCAGCGTCACGATGGCCTTGGCGGTCTGGTCGATGGGCGAGAACTCCACGGGCGAGTCGCTCATATCATAGGGATAGCAGCCCAACATGTTGAAGACTCTGATGCGGCCCATAGAGCTGTTGGTCTGGAAGTTGATCTGGAACTCGCCGTCGGTGGAACGCGGTGCGAGGTTGCCCACACGCATGACCTTTCCATTCAGTCCATGCTGGGCGATGGCATCAAGGACGATGCGCTCCGACAGGAACTTGGAATGGATATACTGGTTGGTGAGATACTGTCCGAAATAGAGCATCTGCTCCGTATAGCGCGTATCCTCAGCCGGCGTTCCATTGATAGACAGACCTGCTGTGCTGTAGGTAGAGACGTGTATCAGCTTGGCATTGTGGCGCAGGCAGAAGTCCACGCAATGCTGCGCACCTCCCACATTCACGTCCTCAATCTCGGTACCTTCGGAGAAGTGCTTCACCACGGCAGCGCAATTGAAGACCGTGTCCACTTGGCCGTCAACGTTGAAGTCCTGCGTCACGTCGCCATTGACGATGCGCAGGCGATTGCCGAACAGCTCACGGTAGCTCTTGCTGAAGTAGTAATACAACAGACTCTTCAGCCTGCGCTCAGCTTTTTCATCGTTCTCGCCTCTCACCAGACACCAGATGACAGGCACGTCGTCGCGGTCAATCAGCTCCTTGAGGATATGGATGCCCAGGAAGCCCGTAGCCCCCGTGAGCAGCACATTACCGATAGGCTGCCGCTCGCCGTTGCGGAGGGCATCGAGGGTGTTGTTCTCAAGGATGCTGTTGATGCCCGCATAGTCGAAGTTGCTGACTTCCACATCCTCGTCAACGCTATCTCCCGTGATGAAACTGGACAACAGGCGTGGTGTCGGGTTGGAGAACACGTCGCCATAGGCGATATGATGCCCAGCCTTGTCTGCCTCGATGATCACACGCGTCACCATCAGCGATGTGCCGCCCAGTTCGAAGAAGTTATCCGTGGCGCCCACGCGTTCCACTTGCAGGATGTTGGCGAAGATGTCGCAGAACTGTTTCTCCGTTTCGCCCACCGGCTCCACATATTCTGTCTTGATGGACAGCGTGGGTTCGGGCAGCGCCTTCATGTCGGTCTTGCCGCTCGGCGTGGTCGGCATCTTGTCGAGCTGCAGGTAGGCCGTGGGCACCATATACTGCGTCAGGCTCTTGCTGATCTCCACCTTGAGTTCATCGATATCCACCGGATGATTGGCCGTGAAGTAGGCGCAGAGATGCTCTTTGCCGTTGATTTTGCGAATCATCACGACCACCTGGCCGATGCCTTCCTGCTGAGCAATCACACTCTCAATCTCACCCAACTCGATGCGCAGGCCACGCAGCTTCACCTGGTTGTCGGTGCGCCCGAGGATGGTGACGTAGCCTTGTTCGTCCCAGCGGGCATAGTCGCCAGAGCGGTACAGCGTTGGGTCGAGGTCATCGCCGGTGACAAACGGGTTGGGGATAAAGGCTTCGCGCGTCTTGTCGGGCAGATTGTTATAACCTAATCCCACCTGCGCGCCGCCTATCAGCAGTTCGCCCACGACACCCACAGGCACACGGTTCATGTCGGCATCGACAATGTATTCGGTCACGTTGACCAGCGGACGACCGATGGTCACGCGCTCTTCGTGGCTCACTTCGTGGCTGTTGCTCTCCACCGTCGTCTCGGTGGGGCCGAAACTGTTGAAGATATGAATCTTCGTGGAACCGGCTGCATTCACCATCGTCTTCTGCAGCTCACGCAGCTGACTGTCTGAGAACTTCTCGCCGCCCAGCTCGATGATGTGGCAGCCCGACAGCGCCTTGCGGAAGATGTCCGATTCGTAGAGCTGCATCAGGCGCGAGGGCGTACCTTGGAACATCCCCACATGATTCTCCATCATGAATTCTGCCAACAGAATGGGGTCGTTCGTTATCTCGTCGCTGGCCAGTGCCAGGGTGAGGCCGTTGTAAAGCGGGATACCGATTTCCTCTACCGAGGCATCGAAGGAGATGGTGGCCAGTCCGAGGATGCACTCCACCTCCTGCATCACCGTCCAGTTGCGGAAGTTGAGCGGATGGGCGAAGAGCTCGTTGCAGATGCCCTTGTGGTGTAGCATAACGCCCTTGGGGCGTCCTGTAGAGCCTGAAGTATAAATAATGTACGCGAGGTCGCTGCCGTCCTGCGGGATGGCGGGATTGTCGGTCTGCTCGCATTGCAGCAGCTCTTCGATGTTCAGGGCTTTCTCCAACACCTTGAGGCTGCCCTCGCCGGCTTGTGCCTTCAGGTTGGCCAGGTTCTCATCATCGGTGACGATGTAGGCAGCCTCGCTGTCCTCGAGAATCAGCTTGATGCGGTCTGCGGGATAGTGCGGGTCGCAGGGGATATAAGCGGCGCCCGCCTTCATGATGCCGAACATGGTGAATATCAGGCGGCTGGTGCGCGGCAACAACATCGCCACGCGGTCGCCGCGCTTCACGCCATGGGCGATGAGCGCATGGGCCACACGGTTCATCTCGGCATTCACCTGGCTGAAGGTGAAGGTGCCGTCGCAGGCCACGAGAGCCTTGGCATCGGGCTTTTGCGCAGCATTGGCTTCGATAGCCTGATGGAACAGGCGCGTGGGCACTTCTGCTGTGCCGGCCAAGCGGAATGACTCGACCATCTGTGCTTGTTCGGCGCTGAGCATCGACACCTTGAGCAGGCTTCCCTGCGGTGCCTCCATGAAATGATCCAGCACGCTGAGGAATGACTCTGCCAGCCCTGCTATCGTCTTCTCGCTGTAGAAGGCATCGTCGTACTCCAGGCAGACGACGGGCTGTCCGTTCTGCTGAATAATGATGATGTCGAGCTTCTGTTTCGGCACATCCACGTCTATTGTCTGGATGGTCATCTTCTTGCCACCGACGGTGTGCTCCTCGATGACACCCATCTGATACGTATAGGTGGTGTTGGGCGAGAAATCGAAGTCTGCGGCTATGCGGGCGAAGGGGTACTGCTCGTGGCGCATCGTCTGCTCGAAGTCCTGACTCGTGCGGCGCACGAACTCCTCTACGGTCTGCTCCGTGATGTGGCCTGCCAGCGGCAGGGTGTTGACGAACATACCCATCGTGTCAGACAGACGGAGGTCTGAACGGCCACTGCTAATCGTGGAGATATAGACATGGCGGCTGTTGGTATAGCGCGACAACGTGTAGAACGTCACGGCAAGCATCAGGCTGGCCGGTGTCACATTCAGCTGCTTACAGAACTGTTCTACCTTGGCAAAATCGAACGGGCGGGCCACTTGGGCGACATGGCCGTGAGGCTCGCTGGGCGTGAAGTCGTCGGTCAGCTCCGTGCAGCCTTCGCACTCCTTCATCACTTCGGCAAAATAAGCCTTGGACTCCTGATATGCCTCACCGCTTTCGGCCTGGCGCTGCTCCTGCGAGAACTGCAGGAAACCTAACCGCTCGCGCTCGATGGCTTTCCCGTCGAGGAGGTCGCATAGCTGCTGAGCCACCAAGTCGAATGAGGTGCCATCGAAGATGAGGTGGTGCACATCCATCAAGATGACCACGCGCTTCTCCGTCTGCACGATTTCCATGCGGTAGAGCGGACCGCGCTCCAGATGGAAGGGCAGCGTGAAATGCTGCTGATAGGTGGTCAGCTCCGCTTCGGTCATCTCACGACGAACGACCTGAGGTGCCAGGTCGGGGTCATACACCTGGGCAACATCGTCCCCTTGTGTCTCGAAATGGATGTTGAAGGCCGGGTGTGCCTTGATAATCTCTGTCAGGGCCTGCTCTGCCTTGTCAGCATCAAAGCCCGCAGGAAGAGTGATGGCCGTGGGCAGATTATAGGTTGTGTCCAGCGGATGCTTCATGCACTCGTAATAGACACCCAGCTGGGCGTAGTTGAGGGGTGCGGAGGCCAATTCTTGGTTCATGGTTGACGGTTCACGGTTGTTTTCAGTGGCAACCATTGACCCTGACCCCTGAACCATAAACTCTTTCAGTATCTCGTTCTCGATGCTTTGGAGCGTCATGTTTTTCGCCATGGACTTGGCATCAAGCACGATGCCGTAGCGCTTGTTGACCTCCACCGCCAGCTTCATGGCCGTGATGGAGGTGAGGCCTGCGTAGCCCAGCACCGTTGTGATGCAAAAGTTGCTGTTGCCCAGCAGCTTGGAGGTCATCTCGTGGAGCTCTGCCTCCAGCACATTCATTGGGGCTTGAGCTGTTTGCTGCGACTCAGTCGCCACAGACCGGACAGGCTTCGGCAGGCGCTCGCGGTCCACCTTGCCGTTGGCATTGCGGGGAATCTCATCAATCTGCATCACCACCTCCGGCACCATGTAATCGGGCTTCAGCGCTGCCACATGCTGCTTGATGGCCTCCGCGTCGAGGGCCTTCTCGCCCGTGACATAGGCCACGATATAGGTGGTGCCGTTCAGCGTGTCGCTGGCCGACTGCAGGGTGGCGCCTGTGACCCCCGGACAGGTGAGGACTGCCGCCTCCACCTCGCGCAGCTCCACGCGGAAGCCACGAACCTTCACCAATCCGTCGCGACGGCCTGCAAACAGCAGACTCCCCTTGGCATCGCGGCGCACAAAGTCGCCCGTGCGGAATGCGCGCTCATAGCCCGCCTCATGCTGGTCGTTGAAGGGATTCGGGATGAAGACGTTGGCCGTCAGCTCGGGATGGTTCAGATAGCCTCGGCACAGCTGCGGACCGCTGATCCACAGCTCGCCCGCCTCGCCGTCGGCCACGGGTTGACCGTCTTCGCCGACAATATATAGGCAGTATGTTCCTGGCGCCTGGCCAATAGGGATGTTCTCCTCGTCGCCTCTGACGGCGTGGCACGTAATCATGCCGCAAGCCTCCGACGAGCCGTAGATGTTCAAGAAGGTCAGTCCTGCCGTCGGCGTCACCGGTTCCAGCTTCTCACCTCCGACCGAGAGGAAGCGCAGCGACGGGCAGTCGTACATCGTCACGAACTGGCGACCCGTCATCGTGCTCATGATGATGTGCGTGATGGCGTTGTCGTTGATGAACTGCGCCAGGCGGATGAAGTCGAAGCGAATCTCCTCGGGGATGATATAGAGTGTGGCGCCTGCCGAGAGCGTGCCGAAGATGTCATGCACGGTGGGCACAAAGGAGAAGCTGGCATACGATGCCACGCGGCAGTCGCTGTCGAGGCCCATGGTGCTTATGGTCTCTTCCGCATTGCAGGTGATATTGCGCTGTTCGATCATGCAGCCCTTGGGCTGGCCCGTGGAGCCGCTGGTGTAGATGAGCAGGGCAAGGAGGCTGCCGTCAAGCTCCTCGGGGAGGGGTGCCGTCCAGGTTGCCTCTTGCAGCTCGTCTGTATAGAGAACGGGGATGCTCCCCTGTTCCGTCAAGACGCTACTGCCATCAGTTGTCAGCCCGCTTTCGGCCAGCACTTCGCGGTCCGCAATCAGCAGCTTGGCGCGGCTGTCGCTCAGCATATAGCTCAGGCGCTCCTTGGGATAGGTCGGGTCTAAGGGCATATAGGCACAGCCCGCTTTCAACACGCCAATCGGCGCAATGACCATCCATTGGCTGCGTGGAATCAGAATGCCCACCACGTCCTCGCGGGTCAGACCTGCCTGCAGGATGTGTTGAGTGATACCGCTGGCTTGCACCATCACCTCACGATAGGTGTAACGGGTGTCGCCATAAACCACGGCGACGTGATCAGGCGTAACGGAGGCCTGATGCTGAAGTAAACTGATAACGGGCTTGATATTCATAGTAGTAAGGATATATTATTCTGCGTTGTCTTACACCTGTTTTCCTATTTCTGCCTGCAAAGATACACAAAATCCCTTTATGCCCGCATGAAACCACTACTTTTTTCATCACCCGTCTTCTTTTGTGCCGTCCTCATCGAAAATTAAATATTTATTAACAAAATTCATGCGCACACCGCACTCTTGCACTTCAAGGTGGCCCTTTGTGCTAAAAAAGAGATATTAATCGTATGCTTGACGTTATTTAAGGTGGCAAGTCATCTGTAGTTCGTGGAAAAACCGTACCTTTGCGCGGCTTTGTAATGCAATAATTATATGTCAAAGAAAATGAAAGCTCTTCTTCGGGCGTTTGCCGTCATTCTGGCACTATGCGGCACGATGCCGTTGGCCTCATGTTCCGACGATGATGCCTCCGCTGATGGCGGAAATAAAGCATACACGGGCATCCCGCTCGTCATCATCGACACCGATATAGGTTCCTCCACCGACGACCTCTTTGCCCTGGAGTTGCTCTATCGCTATGAGGAAGAAGGCCGCTGCAAACTGCTGGGCGTAGTGGTGGACCGCGAAGGCGACGATTGTGCTGCCGTGGCCGATGTGATGAACGCATATTTCGGCCATCCCAATGTGCCCATCGGACTGGTGCGCAAGGGCATCAGCAATCCGCCGGTATGGATAGACTATAAGGCGTTGCCGACCTACACGATTGGCGACAATCAGCCGATGTTCCGTCGCACCGTCAGCGACTACTCCGCACTGCCCGAAGCCCACACGCTCTACCGCCGACTGCTGGCCAAGCAGCCCGACCACTCCGTGAGCATCTGCTCCGTAGGCTTCGTCACGGCATTGGCAGCTCTGCTTGAGTCAGAGGCCGACGACATCTCACCGCTCAGCGGCGTGGAACTGGTAAGGCGTAAGGTAAAATGCCTCTACGTCATGGGTGGCGTGTTCGGCAAGTCTGTTGAGCCGGACTTCAACTTCGCTCAGGGCATCACCTTCGCCCAGACCCTTTTCAGCCTCTGGCCAAAGGAGGTAGATATGGTTTTCTCTCCGATGGAGGTGGGGCAGGAAGTGGAGTATAAGCCTGAGCAGGTCATCAGTGACATCGATTGGACCGATGTCCACCCCATCAAGCAGGTCTATATGACTTGCAACTGCAACACAGGGCAGAAGATGTGGGATCCAATGGCCGTCATTCATGCTGTGGAGGGCGATGCCGCATTCTCTCTTTCAGAACGGGGAACCGTGATTCTCACGCCAAAAGCCGAAACCATCTTCACACCCTCTGCGACAGGAAACTGCCGATACCACTTGCCGGGAAATGAAAGGTGGAACAGCGCGATGTTGGAGAAAATCAGGAAATACAATAAAATGAACTAACTTTCTCCAGCTCCGCTTGCTCGGGTGATTTCATAGTGAGAAGATGTCCGACACAGCAGGCTGCGTAGCGTTTTGCCACCAGTGGCAAAACCGTGTCCCACTAGTGGCAAAACCGTGTTCCACCAATGGGACACGGCCGTCCCATAGATGGGACGCCCTGAAAGATAAGGCTCTTCTTCAAAGAAGACCATAGTGTATTGTCATTTTAATCCCAGCCCTCATCGTCATTGTTTTCCATGTAGCGGCTTATCCCATTGTCCTCCGTGTCATCTTCGAAAGCAGGATCAAAGCCTCTCATCCCATCTTTCTCCTCATCCCTTTCCTCATCCTCTTCCTCCTCGTCTGCCTCGTAGCTGCGAGAGGGATAAGAGGTGCTGCGGCTCCCTGTTGGCTCAACACTTGCACTTTCTGAAGATGTAGGCTGATGATGCCGCATCTCTGTGGTATCCGTGGACGCAGATTCGGTGCTCAGCTCTGTCGATTCTTGATAGAGAGAGTCCTGTTCCTTCGTTTCAGAATTACCTCCACATGACAGCAGAGACAACACCGCTATGATGATAAACACCTGTTTCATTTCTTCTATACTTTGAGCTTGGCGCAAAAGTAGCGAATCTGTTGTTTACAGACAACAAAATCGACAATTATTTTCATTTTGTTGCCTATAAATGAACTATGTTTCGGAACTTAAATCTAACCAAAGTGGAACTTAAATCTAATCAAATCGGAACTTAAATCTCAGAAAATCATGCCATAAATCTTAATGAATTGTCCCGCAGGGACGTCATTCATTTCATCGCAACGCTCCAAGAAAATCTGAGTCATCTGAGCTGAAATAATTCGTTTAACTGAACTTTCGGATGTGTTTTTTATTGATCAAGAATTAGAGAATTAGAGAATTTACTATCTTTTGCAAAGCAAAAGACATTCTATTCATTCTCATCAATTCATAAGACAGCGTATTGCATATTGAGAAAAATTCTCCAATTCTCTAATTCTTGATCGGATGTGTTTTTTATTGATCAAGAATTAGAGAATTAGAGAATTTACTAGCTTTTGTAAAGCAAAAGACATTCTATTCATTCTCATCAATTCATAAGACAGCGTATTGCATGTTGAGAAAAATTCTCCAATTCTCTAATTCTTGATAGAAATAAATTACTTGACAGACAACAAGAGCCCGCTCGTCCTTCGGACAGTAGTTAAGCCATTAGCTAAGACCTCTTGTTATCGTATGGACAACTATCGGCTTAACTTCTTAACTACTGACTACTAAACTACTTCAGAAACTTGAGTTAATTGGTATAATTTGTTGCAGAAAAAAGAATTTAAGTTCAGATTTAAGTCTGATTTACGTTCCATCTCATTTTCCCCTTTTCATTTTTCATTTTTCATTTTTCATTTCTGTGGATGCGGTGTGCGCATGAAATTTGTTAAGAAATGTTTTTTATGCATTCCCTGCACTTTTTTCTCGAAATATTTGGGCTGTAATGGAAATGTCCCTATCTTTGCCGCGGTTTCGGGGGAGAAATCCCGGACCGCAGATGCATTAGCTTATTATTTCGCACTTACCGAAAGGACCTAGGAAATCATTTTGGAATAGTTCGATTTAAGAAGCAGAGAGGAAGCCCAAGGAGGCAGTTCCTCCGTCACATCTATAATGCTTTGCACACGCTTTGGCGTGGAGCATTCTTATATGTGACAGGGGTTCCAATTCCTAGGTCCGCCCCTCAGGTAAGTGCATAAGAGTGGCCACGCCATTTTTGTGCCCGTACCTTTTTGCCCTGCTCAACCATTATTATGAACATCTAAAATGATTAGCGCATGAAACATACAAAGTAGCTTAATATGTACATCATAGAATCGGAAAGGCAAGTGTATATGTCCTTTTTGTGTGCATATCCATGTGATACATTCTATTGATATTTCAAACTTAAACCGATGGGCCGATGGGATATAACTGGCAACTTACAAAATGAAAAAACTCACTGCAAAAATCATGGTTTTAGCTGTAGCTGGACTGGTATCATTAACCTGCCTATCATCCTGTGGCTCATTCTCTAGCATGAGCCAAGACGATGCTTATAACATAGGTCGTGGTATAGGTACTGCTGGCCGTGTTTTATTGGACAACTAATAGACGCTGATTAACCACTCAACCCTTCAATCAATGAAAATAGTCAAAAGTGTTTTAATGATTTTCACTCTGTCATTTCTTTCTTGCGGCAAGAAAAGTGCTGAGCATATGGTATTCGTGGAAGGGGGCTCATTTTATATGGGAACAAACGATCAAGAAGGTGACCCTGACGAGAAAGAACGAAGACTCGTTTCTGTAAACGACTTTTACATAAGCCAATACGAAGTCACTCAAGCAGAATGGGCTGATATCATGAATCAAAAACCGTCCTGTTTCCAAGGTGGCTCGTTGCCTGTTGAATGTATTTCATGGGACGATGCAAAATTGTTCATAAATAAATTAAACAAAAAGACAGGGAGGCACTATAGGCTGCCGACGCAAGAGGAGTGGGAATATGCTGCAAGAGGTGGCAAATACTCAACCGAAGTTCGCAATCCAAATAATGACCAACTTTTCAATGTAGGTTGGACACATGAGAATTCGGGAAAGAAGACTCACAGAGTAGGCGTATTAACACCTAACGCTTTGGGACTATATGATATGATTGGAAATGTGCATGAGTGGTGTGATGGATTATATGACAGTGTTTTCTATGCCAAAGATCACGAAATGAGCAAGAAATATAAGTATGAGGATGTAAGAGTGTTCAAAGGTGGTAGCTGGGCAAGTAATCCTAAACACTGTCGCATATCCAATATCAATTACAATTCACGCGAGACGAAAAACTTTACCATTGGATTCCGTCTCGCAGAAAATGCAACAAAATAATAAAATCTAAAACCGATGGGCCGATGGGATATAACTGGCAATTTACAAGATGAAAAAGATTTATTTTGCTATTGTAGCTGTAGTACTTGTAGCAATGGGTGGTATCGTAGATGCTGCTAACTGCGCGACGAATCAGGTCATTGCTCCTGAGATGGTACAATCTGTCTCTTCAGTAACGGTCTATTGGATAAAACCTATGAGTAGTGGCAGCGGATGGGTAAAGACTAGAAAGTCCGGAAAATACGATAGCGATAGTAACACCCTTTCTGTAGGAGGCTCCACCTATAAGGTGGAAGAAAACCCCTACTATGGCAGCGAAGATAGCAGTGGACGCGGTGCCTATCGCTATGTAGCAGGCGGCAATTACTATTTCAATCTGTAATTATTGTCCAAAAACGAGAAAAAAGAATCGTTACTATGAAGCTTATAAAATGCCTCTTTTTTCTGTGCATGTCATTCCTTCCTTTATCATTGTGTGCAGATGATGGTAAGGTCTGCCCCGTAGAAGGAGGAAGTGTGCAGGCTGAATTAACGAGCACTCCTGTGCCGAAAGCTACTAACGTTGGTAACACTTTTGAATACGATGTTTCATTTGTTCTCATGAATAGTTCAGATCATTTTGTGAATGCAACTTACGTTGTTCGTGATACGGCAGGGAACACCTATACAAAATCTCGAGTCCTCGTTGAGCCACAGAAGAAATCAGAACCAATTGTTGTTAAGGTAAAGTCCAAAAGTAAAAATACTATTTTTGTAGTTGACGTTATTGGCGCGGATTGCAAAACAAGCGAATAGATTCAACGTAGCGTCGGGTGTTTCTCAGCTGACACTATATGTTATTTGCAATAGAAGTGTCTTCTGTCGCTCATTCATAGGGGAATGCGTAACAGAAAGTGGACTTGGATTTATCATAACCTCTTCTGGTGTGCCGCTCTCCCCGCGGCACACCTTTTTTGACTATATCCGACGACTCTTACGGTAAATCATTTCCACTGAGCTTCATCCTCCCATACATGGGGGCATTGCGTTAGTATCAATAAATAAAAAAACGAAGTCCCGCCGTGGTACGCATTGTTAGGAGGCGTGGCGGGAACTGTTGCTGCAAAGCTGCAGCTTTATTTTGGAACGACCAAACTTTTTTGAAGAAAGAGAATTTAAGTTCAGATTTATGTCCGATTTATGTTCCATCTCACTCGTCTTTTTCCCCTTTTCATCTCCCTTTTCTTCATTTTCCCCTTTTAACTTTTTGCTTTTCATTTATTATCACTACCTTTGCGGCGTAAAACAGAAAGATAAAGATGTAAATGGAAGCACAGACATTTCATTTCAACCATCCTGTTGGTTCATTTAAAGAGTCTGTCAGGGCCTACCGCAAGTACAAGAAAGAGTGGAGGGCCAAGATGGAAGTGAAGTTGGCCAAGATGGAAGAGGAAATAATGCAGGCGAAAGCAGATCCGTTCTATAAAGTAGATGCTGTATGAACCCGCTTGATCCAGAACGCCTTTTCTTTGGTCTTTGACGAAGGTATAGAAAACTTCATTGCTATCATTGTGCCGCGCCAACATCCCCTTTTGGATACTATCATTGCTCGTTTTGATTCTGAAATAGCAATGTTCCAAGAGAATAAACCGAGCTAATATTTCTTCTTGACAACGAATTTCACTAATTATACGAATTTATTAGGAACCTAAATCAAACTTAGATTGGAACTTAAATCTAATCAAATCACACCATAAATCATAACGAATTGCCCCCGCAAGGGCGTCATTCATTTCATTGCAACGCTCCAAGAAAATCTGCGTTATCTGTGCTGAAATAATTCGTTTAATTAGTGAAATTCGTTGTAGAAAAGAGAATTTAAGTTCAGATTTATGTCCGATTTATGTTCCATATATTAGAATGCGGTGTGCGCATGAAAAATGTTAAAAAATATTTTTATTTTGGTGTCTGAGGTGGTATGGTGGAGTGAGTAATCGGCTTATTGGTTACTTTTGTGGCGTGAAACCTTTATGATTTACATGAAACCTTTATAACTTATATGATGAGACTGCTTGCTTTTCTTTTTTCCTGTTGCGTGACGCTGGCTGCGATGGCGTGGCCGGAGGTGTACACCATTTATCCTGTTCCTCAACGTCAAACGGCTGTGGATGGTCGAGGGCGCATGTCGGCCACCGTCAATGTGGTGGCTGAGGCTGGCATCGACGCTGCCACGGTGGCGAGGGCTGTAGGCGTGCTGCAAGAGCACGGCCTGGCGGTCACGCGCTCGGCGCGCCCCCTGCGCGGACAGAGTAATGTGTTGCTGGGTATTCGTGCATCGCGCGGTGTTGTGGATAAGCAGGCCGCGAGCCAGAAGCTGCCCGCAACGGTTTTCGCACAACCCAAATACGACCGCCATGTGCTCAGCCTCACCGCTGACAAGCAGGGGCTGGCGCAGGTGCTGATATGGGGCGAGCACACGGACGCGGTGTTCTGCGGTCTGGCTTCGCTGGAGCAGATGCTCGATGCCGGCAGTCAGGAGATGCCCTGCGTGTGCATCGAAGACTATGCTGACGTGCGCGACCGCGGAGTGATTGAGGGCTACTACGGGGTGCCGTATAGCGCCGATGTGACCAAGGACCTGTTCCGCTTCATGGCGCGCTATAAGATGAACACGTATATGTATGGTGCCAAGTCCGACCCGTATCACTCGCAGAAATGGGCGGAGCCGTACCCCACAACCATTACGCCTGAGCAGTTGCGCATCGGCTATCTCTCACAGGATATGCTGCGTGACATCGCGGAGACGGGGCAGGCTATGAAGGTGAACTTCATCTGGGCCATTCACCCGGGAACGGCCTTCACCGATGCCAACAACCAGGAGGTGATGGATCAGATTATGCATAAGTTCGGCGATATGCACGCGCTGGGCGTACGGCAGTTCGGCGTCTTTGTGGATGACGTGGGTGTGCCGTCGGATGATGCTACGCTGAAGCTGGGCGCAGACCGCCTGACAGAGCTGCAGCAGCGCATGGATGCTCGATGGAATGGGCCGAAAGCTGCGCCTGCTGATACCGTGCGCCCCCTGCACTATGTGCCGCAGCTCTATGCCTTCTCATGGGTCTCGGCGGAGCAAGGCAAGCGTTTCTTCAATGCCTTGAGCAGCGTGCCTGAGAAGGTGCGCATATACATCACCGGCCGCAATGTGTGGTCGGTGCCCAACAATGCGGACCTCGCCGTGGTGCGCGAGTGGCTGGGACGTGATGCCAGTTGGTGGTGGAACTATCCGTGCAATGACAACGATGTCACCAAACTCTTCACCATGGACACCTATGCGAACTTCAGCGACGAGAAGCATATTATCACGCTGGACCGTCTGGAGGGATCACTACAGGGCACCTCGACGCTCATCAGCAATCCCATGCAGCAGGGCGAAGTCTCCAAGATAGCGCTGTTCAGCATCGCCGACTACGCCTGGAACAACGCTGCCTTCGACAACCACCGCAGCTGGGAGGCTGCCTTGCCGGCAGTGGTGGGCTCGACGTATGCGGCGGCCCTGCGGAAGCTGGCACCGTACCTGCGCTATTTCGACGGCGATGCACTGGCGTATCTCGTTGGTAACTATCGCCGCTCTGTGGCGGAGAGACGCCCGCAGCCCTGGGGGCTGGCGAATGAGCTGCGGCGCGTGGCGGCAGCCTGTCAGACGATGAAGGGCATGGCCAACTCCTCCCGATTGTCTGACCGCCTGTTTTATGGCGACATCCGTCCGTGGCTGCTGAAGTTGGAGGCGATGGCAACGGAGTGTGCTGAGCGTCTAGAGGGGAAGGAGCCGACAACAGCCGCCGACCTTGACAATACGCCCGACTTTCAGTTTGAGATATTGAGTGGGCTGGGCGCTGACATCACGCTCAGCGTGCAGACGGCAGAACCTGCAGCTGTCTATCTGCAGCCGCTGCTGAAAGACCTGCGCGAGGAAGCAAAAAAGAAGGTTGAGACGGAATAGTCTCAACCTTCTTTTTTTGATATGTGACCTGTACCGTTAGAAGCGATAGCCGATACCAATCTGAAGGATGCCGCGACCGAAGTCCTTCACATACTGATATCTCATCTCCAGATTGCAATAGAGGTTGGGGGTGATGTCATACTGCATACCGGCACCGGCGTTGAGGCCGAAGCGACCTTCGTTCTCAGTGGTCGTCTTACCTGTGAGTATGCCATCTTTAATTTCCGGGATGTCTGTCGTATGCGTGTGCTGGAAGGTGGCACCCAGAATGGGGTAGATGTAGATGCCATACTTCATGTGGAAGAGGTAGTGCAGGTTGATGTTGATGTCCCACACGCTGAGGTGGTCCTTCTGGATGAAGTAGTCGAAAGAAACCTCGGGACGGAAAGCGTCAGTGACATAGTACTGAACCTTAGGCATGAGGCCGAAGTTCACGTAGCTGTCGCCGAAGCCCATGCCGAGATCCAAGCCGATGGCCCAGTCGCCAGCCTGTGCGCCCTCATACTCTTCTTCATAGTACTCTTGTGCGGATGCGCCGACGCTCATGAGTGCGACGCAGAAAAGCATCATAAGTTTTTTCATAATTGTTTGTGTGGATTAAGAGTTTGTATTTGTAGTTACTTCATTCTTTGCTTTACGGGTGCAAAGTTAAGTAAATATTGTAAAAAGCATGACGATTCTTGCGAAATAATTACATGTGTGACCGATATTCTCACTAAAAACATCTATTTTTGTGCCGTGATAACCCCTTAATACGATTGAATATGCATTTAGGACTTCCTGAAATTACCCTTATTGCGCTTGTCGTGTTGTTGCTGTTCGGCGGCAAGAAGATTCCAGAGCTGATGCGCGGCCTCGGAAAAGGTGTCAAGAGCTTCAAGGACGGCATGAACGGTGCCGAAGAAGAACAACCCAAGGAGGAAAAGGAATGAATCCATCGGGGGAGATGACCTTCTGGGACCATCTGGATGTGTTGCGTGGCGACATCATCCGCATCCTTGTGGCTGCTGTGGTCATGGGGATGGGCGCGTTCTGCCTGAAGGACCTCCTCTTCGATGTAGTGCTGTGGCCCCGCTCTCCGGAGTTCCCGACCTACCAGCTGTTAGGCGCAGAGCCTTTCCAGTTGAAGCTCATCAACACAGAGCTCACCGAGCAGTTCATGATACACATGAAGGTGGCGCTCATCGTGGGCCTTCTGGTGGCATCCCCCTACATCGTCTATGTGCTGTTTCGCTTCATCTCACCGGCGTTATACGAGGGCGAACGGCGTGTCTCCCTTCGCGTGGGCGGAGCAGCATACGTGATGTTCATGGTGGGCTTGGTGGTCAACTATTTCCTCATCTTCCCGCTTACGGTCCGCTTCCTGGGCACCTATAGCGTCAGTGCCGATGTGGAGACGCTGTTGACGCTGTCCAGCTATGTGGATACGCTGTTGGTGATGAGCCTGCTCTTCGGCATCGTCTTTGAGATTCCCGTGGTGGCTTGGCTATTGGCTAAGTTCGGAATTCTCAAAGCCAGCTGGATGTCGCAGTACCGCCGTCATGCCATTGTGGCTATCCTCATTATCGCCGCCATCATCACCCCTACGGCCGATGTGATGACGCTCCTCGTGGTGTCGCTCCCCATCTGGTTGCTCTATGAAGCCAGCATCGGCATAGTAAAAGTAACCTCTTAAACCTCAGATATGTTAAGAAAGATACGTATCACACTGGCCACTATTTGTGTCCTGCTCATCACATGGCGCTTCGTGGACTTCACTGGAACGGCCCAACCCATTGCCGGTTGGTTGACAGACATCCAGTTCATGCCTGCTGTGTTGGCTTTGAATGCTTGGGTGGTGGTGGGCCTCGTTTTGCTCACCCTCATTCTCGGCCGCATCTACTGTTCTATCATCTGCCCCTTGGGCATCCTGCAGGACCTGCTTGCACGCTTGCGCCCGCGTAAAAACAAAAAGGTGGGGCGCTACAGCTATTCGCCAGAGATGCGATGGTTGCGATACCCGGTGCTGGTGCTCTTTATTGTGGCGCTGGTGGCCGGCGTGGGCTCCTTCGTGGCGCTGCTGGAACCTTATAGTGCTTTCGGCCGTATGGCTACTAACTTCCTGGAACCGCTATATGCGTGGGGCAACAACGTGCTGGCCTCCATCGCAGAGCACTATGACAGCTATGCCTTCTATCACGAAGAAGTGTGGATGCGAAGCCTGCCCACCTTCCTGATAGCTGTGGGCTCCTTGCTGATACTTGCAGTGTTGGCTTGGGTTGGTGGCCGTACGTACTGCAATACCATCTGCCCCGTGGGTACCCTTCTCAGTTTCTTCTCCCGCTTCTCCTTCCTGAAAATACGTTTCGACGAGGAGAAATGTCGCCACTGCTCAGCATGCACCAAGAGCTGCAAGGCCTCGTGCATCGACTTTGAGAGCCATAAGGTTGATTACTCACGCTGTGTGGTGTGTGGAGACTGCATCGAAAGCTGCAAGTTCGGGGCGCTGAAGTATAGCAGACCCACCCCCAAAAGACCCACCCCCGACCCCTCCCGTGAGGGAGGGGAGAAGGCTGGCGCGCAGCTTTCGAGCGATAGCGAGGCTCTCCCCCTCACGGGGGAGCGGGGAGAGGGTCTGTCTCGTCGCTCTTTCCTTATTGGTGCGGCGTTGGCTGGCACCACTGCCGCCTTTGCGCAGGTAAAGACAAAGATGGATGGCGGGCTGGCTGAGATTGAGGACAAGGTGGCTCCTGAGCGCAAGACACCGCTGACGCCTCCGGGTTCTCTGTCTGCGCGCCATTTCCAGCAGTACTGTACGGGCTGCCAGCTGTGTGTGGCACAATGTCCTAACCAGGTGCTGCGTCCCAGCACAGGGCTGCTCACGCTGATGCAACCCACGATGAGCTATGAACGCGGCTACTGCCGACCGGAGTGTACGCGCTGTATTGACGTATGTCCGACAGATGCCATTCGTCCTATCAAGGCGGAGGAGAAGTCCAGCATACAGATAGGCCATGCCGTGTGGGTGAAAAAGAACTGTGTGGTAATCACCGATGGTGTGGAATGTGGACATTGTGCCCGCATGTGTCCTGTGGGAGCCATCACGATGGTGAACCTCGACCCCGAGGATGAGCTGAGCCCGAAGGTGCCGGCCGTCAACGAAAGCCGTTGCATCGGTTGCGGCGCCTGTGAGAACCTATGTCCGGCACGTCCCTTCTCAGCCATCTATGTGGAGGGGCATGAGGTGCATAAATTCGTTTAGGGCTTATGGTTTATGGTTTATAGATAATTGAAAAAGGTATGAAAGACAGAAATATATCTCGTAGGAATTTCATGAAATATCTGGCTGGTGGAACGGCAGCTGTTGTTCCTGGTGCCGCCTTGTTGAGCGGCTGTAAGCAGGGAGGAGCATCTGGCGATGTGGCCGATTCTTCAGCCATGACCACGCGTGTCAACCCGAATACAGGCGATGTTGTGTCGCTACTTGGCTATGGCATGATGCGTCTGCCGATGCTGCCCGAAGATGCCAAGGAGGATCCGCAGACGGGGCGCTTTGACCAGGAGATGATCAACCGCCAGGTGGACTATGCACTGGCTCACGGTGTCAACTACTTCGACACCAGCCCTGTCTATTGCCGAGGCCTCTCGGAGCGCTGTACGGGCATCGCTCTGAAGCGTCATGCGCGTGATAAGTATTTCATTGCCACAAAGCTGTCTAATTTCGACAATCGTCTGTGGCCGCTGGAGGAGTCTCAGAAGATGTTTGAGAACTCGCTCAAGGAACTGCAGACCGACTATATCGACTATCTCCTGCTGCACAGCACAGGCGGCGGTGGTCGCGACCCAGAGACGGGTGAGAGCCTGAGTGGTCTGGAGGTGTGTAAGCGACGTTTCCTGGACAATGGTCTTGCGGATTGGCTCGTGGAGCAGAAGGAGAAAGGGCGCATCCGCAACCTTGGTTTCTCATGGCATGGCGACTATCGCGCCTTCCAGCTCCTGCTGAAGTTGCATGATGAAGGGCGTTACCACTGGGACTTCGTGCAGATAGAACTTAACTATCTGGATTGGTTTTATGCCAACGAGATCAATCAGTCAAACGTGGATGCTGTCACCCTCTACGCAGAACTTCATAAGCGTGGCATCCCGGCAGTCATCATGGAACCGTTGCTGGGCGGACGCCTGGCCAAGGTCAATGATGATATCGCTGCAGAGTTGAAGCAGCGTGACCCGGAAGCCAGCATCGCCTCGTGGGCCTTCCGTTTTGCAGGCACGCCGGAGGGCGTGCTGACGGTGCTTAGCGGCATGACCTTCATGGAGCACTTGCAGGAGAATGTGGCTACGTACTCACCCCTTCACCCCATCAGCCATGAGGAGCACGAGTTCCTCATTCATATTGCGGAGGAGATATATGGGCAGAAAGAGGTACCTTGCACCGCCTGTCAGTACTGTATGCCGTGCCCTTACGGCATAGACATTCCCAGCATCTTTGCCCATTACAATAAATGTATCCGTGAAGGTAATCTGCCGCAGAGCAGCGGTAGCCCAGCCTACCGCAGGCAGCGCCGCGCTTTTCTGGTGGGCTATGACCGCAGTGTGCCTCGTCTCAGACAGGCAGACCACTGCATCGGTTGTGGGCAATGTGCACCACACTGCCCGCAGCAGATAGCCATACCGCAGGAGTTGCACCGCATCACGGAGTATGCGGAGCGATTGAAGAGGGATGATGGAAGTGAAGCTTAGAGTGCCACCTGTTCCGCTTCCACGTCGTGTCCAAGGAACAGGGCTGCGGAAGGCGAGAAGGTGTCGGGGTGCTCTGTGGTGAGGAAACGGATGGTGCCGCCTTGTGTGAGGCGGGCATTCATGTCGGCGTGGCGGAGCAGGTAGTCCTGTAGGCTGTGAGCTACAAAATTTCCTTGTGAGATGATATGTACGTGCGCGGGCGTGTATGCGCGTACCTTATCCAATAGAAGGGGGAAGTGTGTGCAGCCCAGGATAAGTGTGTCAATCTCAGGGTCGCGTTGAAGAAGCGTGGAGATGTCTCGCTGGATAAAGTAGTCTGCACCAGGACTGTTAAATTCGTTGTTTTCCACAAGGGGAACCCACATCGGGCAGGCTTGTCCGGTGACTGTGATGTCGGGGTGTAGCTTGGCCATCTCCAGTTCATACGTGCGGCTGTTGATGGTTCCTTGTGTGGCTACGATTCCCACATGTCTGCTGTGAGTGATGTCACCCACAGCTTCCACGGTGGGACGTATGACACCGAGAACGCGGCGCGACGGGTCGGCGGTCTGCGGCAGGTCGTGCTGCTGGATAGTGCGCAGCGCCTTGGCTGAAGCTGTGTTACAAGCCAAGATGATGAGAGGACAACCCATATCGAAGAGCTTGCGCACAGCCTGCAAGGTGAACTCGTACACGCGCTCGAAACTGCGTGTGCCATAGGGCGCACGCGCATTGTCCCCCAAATAAAGATAGTCATATTGTGGCATCAGGTCACGGATCTCACGCAGGATGGTGAGACCGCCGTAGCCGCTGTCAAAGATGCCGATGGGGGACATTTTAGTTTAAAGTTTAAGGTTTAAAGTTTATAGTTTAAAGTTTAGGGTTTAAGGCTGAGGGTTGGGGGTAGTAGGGAGGGCCGTGGTGACAATGCCAAGGCGTGCGAGTACGGGCTCGGTGATGTCCACGCCGGCCTGCGGGTGGATGAAGGGCACCGCATTGTCATCGGTGTTGAGGACGAAGAAGAGACCACGCTCACCGGCTACAGCCTGAATGGCTTCGGCGAGCTTGGCGGCACAGGGTGCCTGCAACTCGGTTTCAGCCTGCTTGAGGAGGCGCTGTGTCTCCTGGCGGAAGGCCACGCTCTTATTCATCAGGTCCTGCAGCTCGAGCTGGCGCTTCTGCATGATGCTGGGCGGAAAGTCCTTCTGCCCCTGCAGGAACTCGGAGAACTTACGCTGAAACTCCTCCTCGGAATGCTTAGCTTCGGCATCGTACTTGGCTTTCAGCTCCTCAAAGGCCGTCTTAGCAGCGGCATATTCGGGCATCTGCTCAAAAACGCTTTTATAGCTTATAAAGCCAAACTGTGGGATGCGCACCTCTGTTGCATCCTGCGCGCTCACCATCGTGGTGGTGAGCAGCAGGAGCATAGTGATGATTGCTTTAATACGCATTGTAGGGTCGGTTAATGTGTTAACCTGTTAATTGTTTAGATTCCAAGTGCTTTTTTCAGCTCGGGCGTGATGTCGGTGCTGAGCTTGCTGTTGATGAAGGGGATGCCCTGAGACACATCCATGATATAGACGTAGCCACCGGCCTCGCCAATCTGCTTGACAGCACCGAGCACTTTCTCAGAAATGGCCTGCATCTTCTCAGCCTGAGCCTTCTGATAGGCCTGCTGATTGTCCTGTACGCTCTGCTGCATGCGCTGATAGAGGTCTTCCAGTTCAGCCTGGCGGCGCTGGCGTACGTTGTCAAGGAGGTTAGCCTGTTCCTTCTGGAACTCTTCGCCCTTCTTCTGGAGCTCGTCCTGCATGCGCTTCAGGTCATCCTCGTACTGCTTGGCGAGGTTCTGTAGTTCGCTCTGTGCTGTGACATATTCGGGGAGAAGAGGTACCAGTTCTGTGGAATTGAAGTGTCCGAACTTCTGTGCTGACATGGTAAGGGGTGCGAGCAGCATGATGGCTGCAAAGATCATTTTTTTCATTGTTGTCTTTTGTGGTTTTATTGGTTATTAATTTTGATAGAGCTTATAGGGCTTATAAGGCTTATAGGTCTTATGGGGCCTATTGGGCTTATGAGAATTTATTGTCCGTAGCCGAGTTTGTGGAGGACATCGTTGGAGATGTCAATCTTGGGCGATGCGAAGATGATGCCGGCATCGGACGCACGGTCGAGGACGAGGCTGTAGCCCTTGAGCTCGCAGATGTCCTTGACGGCATTGTAAATCTCGTCCTGGATGGGTTGCATCAGGCTCTCGCGCTTCTTGAAGAGCTCGCCTTCGGGACCGAAGTATTTCTTCTTCAGCTCTGCGGCTTCCTTTTCCTTGGCGACGATGGCCTCCTCGCGTTGCTTCTTCTGTTCGGCACTGAGGAATACGATCTCACTCTGATAGGCTTTGTACAGGTCCTCGGCTTCCTTGCTGAGGGCTTCCACTTCTGCCTGCCATTTGCGGGACACCTGATTGAGCTGTTCATTGGCGCGCTCGTAGGCGGGAACGTTCTTAAGAATATATTCCATGTCGATGAGCACAAACTTCTGTGCTTTCGCCTGCTCGCTCACCCCCAGCGTGAGGGCAGCAAGGAGAAGGATAAAAATCTTTTTCATATTGTGCGGGTTTAGTGTTAAACGTTCAACTGTTTAAGGGTTTGACGGGATGTGTGTGGAAAGGTTTAAATTAGAACTCCTGTCCGAGGATGAAGTGGAACTGACTGCCGCCATAGGTGCGACTGCCGAAGACCTTGTCAAAGCCATAGGCCCAGTCGATACCAAGCAGACCCACCATCGGCAGGAAGACACGGACACCGACACCTGCTGAGCGCTTCATGTCGAAGGGATTGAACTTCTTGATGTCATCCCAGGCATTACCTCCTTCCACGAAGGCAAGGCCGTAGATATTAGTGGAGTTGCCCAGAATGAAGGGGTAGCGCAACTCAAGCGTGAAGCGGTCGTAGGCATAGCCTGTATAGCCACGAGGCGTGAGAGAGCCGTTGTCGTAGCCACGCAGACCAACGGTCTCTGTGGCATAGCTGTAGCTGTAGCCGCTCATGCCATCACCGCCGACATAGAAGGTCTCGAAGGGTGATTTCTTGTTTTTGTTGAAGCTGCCGAGGATACCGAATTCCACGCGCGTCACGAGCACCGGACATTTGCTGCCGCCGGTAAGGGCTGTGAAGGTGCGGCTCTTGAACTTCCACTTATGATACTCGATGAACTTATACTTCTTCTGCAGCTCATCCATGTAGCTGGAGGCCTGAGAATTCTGTGCAAGGTTTGCGTAATCGATCTTGTCGAAGAGTGAATAGGGCGGTGTGATGCCCAACGAGAAGGTGAACTCCGAACCGCGACGCGGATAGATGGGATTGTCTGTGGAGTTACGCGACAGGTGCAAGTTGATGCTGATATTGTTACAGCTACCATTGCTGACGAGGAAGTACTCCCAGTTCTTGAGCGTATAGCGTGTGTAACTGAGGTCTGCGGAGAAGGTGAAGTAGTCGTCAGGCCAGCTTAGGCGCTTACCCCAACCGAGCGAGAAGCCGTAGATCTGGATGGATTTATCGGGATCATAGAAGTTCTCGTAGTAGTTGCCGGTGTTGGTGCCGTAGCCATAGAGATAGTTATAGTAAGAGTTGTAGTAGGCAGAGTTGTAGTAACGGTCGCTCACATCGGTCTGCTTGGAGTAGAAGGCAGAGAAGGAGAGCGAGTTCGGACGCTTACCACCAAACCATGGGTTGAGGTAGTTGATAGAGTAGGACTGATAGTAACGGCCATTTGTCTGCCCGCTGATGCTGAAGCTTTCGCCGTTGCCCTTGGGCATCACGCCGCGGCGCAACCCGTTCTTGGCGAAGAGGTTGTACAGGGAGAAGTTGGAGAACTTCAGGCCGATGCGGCCGATGACACCCGTCTGTCCATAGCCCAATGAGAACTCAATCTGGTCGTTAGACTTCGGCGAAAGGTTCCAAGTGAGATCGACGGTGCCGTTGTCAGGGTCTGGCTCCAGCTTGTAGTCGATGTTCTCCGGGTCGAAGTGGCCCATGCTGGCAATCTCACGATAGGAACGTTCGAGTGCTTCCTTGGAGAAGAGGTCGCCGGGTTTGTTGCGCAGTTCGCGACGTATGACATTCTCATAGACCTCATCGTTACCCGTAATCTTCACGTGGCTGATATAAGCCTGTTGGTTCTCCTCGATGCGCATCTCCAGATCGACGCTATCGCCCACGATGTTTACCTCCACGGGGTTGAGCTGATAGAAGAGATAGCCGTTATTGTAATAGAGGTTTCCGATGGCGTCTTCATCGATGCTGAGGCGCTTTTTCAGGTGTGTCTGGTTATAGACATCGCCTTTCTTCATACGTAGCTCCTGGTTGAGGAAGTCCGTGCTGTACAGGGTGTTACCCACCCATTCGATATTGCGGATGTAGTACTTCTGCCCTTCTTCCACCTCAATGGCGATATCTACCGAGTTGTCATCATGAGGACGTACGCTGTCATAGACGATGCGGGCGTCGCGATAGCCATATTCGTTGTATTTCTCGATGAGGCGTTCTTTGTCCTCCTTCCACCGTTCCTCGATGAATTTCTTGGAGCGGAACCAACTGGACATCTTGCCTTTCTCGTGGGTCTTCTTAAAGGCGCCGTTCTTGATGAGGCTACCCTTGATTTGAGACATCTTGAGTGCTGTGTTGCCACGTACATCGATGCTGTTGACCTTCACCTTACCCTTCTTCTCAATGTTGATGTCCAAGATGGCGTGGCCCGGGGCAGAGACGTCATCGTGCTGAATAATCTCGATGACAGAGTTCTTGTAGCCTTTCTCGTCGAAATACTTCTTGGCTAAGAGCTTGGTGCGGTCGATGATGTTAGGTGTTATCTGTCCATCGCGGATCAGCCCCAGCTTTTTCTCCAAGTCCTCTTTCTCGCTTTTCTTGACGCCATTGTAGTTGACTTGTGAGATGCGAGGACGTGCTGCGAGGGTGATGTGGAGATAGGCGGAGTCGGCGATGATGCTGTCAACGCGGATGGCAACATTGCTAAACAGGCCATTCCTCCAATAGCGTTTGATGGCATTGGTGATTTCCTCGCCAGGCAACATAATCTTCTGCCCTTTGGAAAGTCCGGAGAGGCCGATGAGGATATAGTCATCATAGCTCTTCACGCCATCTACCGTGATGTTGCCGATGGTATATTGCTGCGGTGTGCGGCTGTAATCGATGACAGGGTTGATGTTGCGCTCGTCGGTTTGTGCGTAGAGCCTCGTCCCCATCCCCCCTCCGATGGACGAGGGGAGTATGTACCAGAGGAGTATGATTGTCAGGAGTCTATATAGTGGGTTCCTATTCATTGTCTTTATTGTGGTCAGGATTGGGGCTGTACTTGTTCGCTGGTCTTGCCAAAGCGGCGCTCACGGTTCTGATAGTCTGCAATGGCGGTGCGCAACTCATTCACGCCGAAGTCGGGCCAGAAGGTGTCGCAGAAATAGAGCTCTGTGTAGGCAATCTGCCAAAGAAGGAAGTTGCTGATGCGCTGTTCGCCGCCCGTGCGAATGAGCAGGTCCGGGTCGGGCATGAAGGCTGTCTGCATATATCGGCTTACAAAGTGCTCGTCAATGTCCCACTCGCTTTTGCCGCTGTTGCAGGGTGCCTGCATATCCACATAGATCTGTCGGCAAGCATCGGCAATCTCCCAACGGGCTGAATAGCTGAGTGCCAGTACGAGCGTCATCGAATCGTTCTTGGACGTGCGCTGCTCCATCTCGCTAATCTTCTTTTGTACATCCTGAGGCAAGCGGTATCTGTCTCCGATGATGCGGAAGCGCACATTGTTCTTCATGAAAATCTCGTCCTCGAGATTCTTCAGTAACAGTCCCATGAGGGCGCGCACTTCTTCCTCCGGACGGTTCCAGTTCTCGTTGGAGAAGGTATAGAGCGTCAGATACTTGACGCCGAGGTTGACACACTCTTCAGTGATGACTCTTACCGTCTCCACGCCCTGGATATGTCCTGCTGTGCGTGGTTTGCCTTGTGCCTTGGCCCAGCGTCCGTTGCCATCCATGATGATGGCGATGTGCTGAGGTATTCTGTTGTTATCAAGTTCTACCATAATGGTGATATATCAATTGTTACATTTGCGGTACTTGGGCGCGATGTCATAGGAGACGGTTAGCGCCATCTTTGTGTAGCAGTCTTTATTCTTGAACATCCCGCTCTCTATGCCGTATGGGTCGATGAGATGGGGCGTAGCCTCGGAGTCGTCGAGCTTATCGGTCGTGGTGAAATTGAATGTCCATTCGAACCCCAGATTCCAGCGGGGCTTTAACTTGAAGCGGAAACCAGCTCCCAGAGGGATGCACATGCCAGCAGCAGCCTTGGCACCGCCGCCCATGCCTATGCACATGCCGACACCCGCTGTCAGATAGGGTGTCCAACGCTTGAGGCCCTTAAAGGAGGCTCCCATGCCATAGCCCAGGAAATTAAATTCGAACTGTGCGCCGAAGTCCAGGATGTTACGACTGAAATGGATGAGCTCAGCCTTTTGGCCTCCCTCGGGAGTCTCGCTCAGTGGGTCCTGGGGGATGTAGATGCCCTCTGTGTTGCCGCTGATGTGTCCAAAAGATGCGTTGACCTTCACCACCATACGTGGGTTCAGGTTGCGCCGCCAGAGCACCGTGCCCATCAGTCCCGGATGCTTCATGAAGCCGCCAGCGGCATCGCCGACATAGCTGTCGAGACCGATGCCACCACCGATTTCCTGCTGATACTCCAACAGCTCGCCGCCGTCCTGAGCATGACAGCCCAAGGCGGTGGCCATAACAAAGAGGAGTGTGATGAGGCGTGGCATGTTGCGTTATTCTCCGTAGCTGTTCAAGCGGGCGCGCCAGATGCGCGAACCTGTGATAATCCAGATATACTCTCCAGCCACAGTGGCTGCGATGTGCTCATCGGTAGCTGCTTGTTGCCCGTCGCCGAGTTTCAGCTCTGTGTACTCTTTCCATGTCACCCCATTGTCCGTGGTGCGGTAGGGGCTGGATGTCTTGCCGATGGCAATAATCATGCCGCAGTAATTGACAAGGCTGGCATCCTGCAGGGTTGCCTTGGGCAGGCTGTATGCGTTGTCGCCAGTGCGGGAGATGAGCACCCAGGGGTCATCTTCATCATCTTCCTCGCGGTTCCATGTGGTGGTTTCCTCGCCGTAACTGCCTGCAAGAATCACACGGGGCATCCCATTGCTTTGTTCGTAGGACACAGCGGCATGGTTGGTGAAGGGGAAAAGGCTGGCGTCGGCATCTAAGGTGAGGGACTTCCATGTGACGCCATCCTCCGAACCACAAACCACATTGTTGACGTCTGCATAAAGAAGGTTGGGGGAGGCCGCCAGCAGGTGAACAGTGGTGCCGCTTTCAGACTGTGCTACGGTCTCCCATGCGATGCCGTCAGCTGAGCGAAGAAGAGCCCCACTCGTGGTGTTCATCCAAAGCTCGTCCTTGTAGGTCTGTAGGCTGCGGACATCAGCGCCGTCTGCACCTGTACAGGAGGCATCAGACCATGTGGGTGAGGTCGTGCTTGCCGCGGTAGTGAAATGCAGGGAATTGTTGTTGTCGAGGCTGACAATTGCAAATCCCTCTTTCCAAGCTATGGCACAGCGGTCGCCACGTCCCTCCAGCAGGCTCGTGCCGCCGTCAACGGGCATCATCTGCTCCCATGAATAGCCATTGGGGTCGTTACTGCGAATGTTAATGGTCACGATATAGTCGCGGAACCCGCTGCCATCAGTAGCTGCAGCACGGAATACCAACGGCGTGGAGAAATCAACGGTGTTCCCGCTGGTGAAAGGAATCCATGTGGATTCATCGTTAATGGGACGATAGAAAAAATTACCCTCGCCGGCAATAATCACAGGAACAATCGTCGGGTCGGTGCCTACGAGCAGCGGCTTCGTGCTGCTGATGCTACCAGCCAGAAGAGCAGGGGCTATATCATGCTGCCGGGCTATCTGGTCAATGGCCATGGGGTAATAGGAACCAGCATAGGTGATGGGTATCTTCACCTCTTCACCCTTCTCGTCGGTGGACGTGTTGTAGTAGGTGAGTGTGCCCAACGTGAAGGTGCTGATATAGCAGAAACTGGTGGGCTCTACGGTGTCCTCTTCATCCTTGGAACAAGAAATGACGGGCAAGAGTGCGAGTAAAACCAGTAGGACAGATAATATGTTTAGCGCTTTTTTCATCTATTTGGTCATAAAAACGGCGCAAAATTACACATATTTATAGAACAACGAAAATCTAAGACACTGAAAAATGCCTTTCCTGCAGTGTTATTATGCAAAATTAACGTGGATGAGTCGCCCTTTAGGGTCTATTTGGACTTTCTGACTGCTTGAATGAGGAAAAACAGGTGCCTTGACGCCATCGCCCAGCACGATGTCTGACCGCTCAATGAAGACTTCGTCCCATAGGTCGGCATCGATAAATGACTGCAGGGTCTGCGCACCGCCTTCGACCAAAACAGATTGAAAGGAAGACTCTCCCCCCGCCCATTCTATGAGGGAGGGAGCAGAATGTTCAGAGCAGGCATCCGTGTTCATGACTACAAAGGTGACCGCTCCCTCCCTTATAGGAAGGGCGTGGGGAGAGCTTGAAATAATCAAACGCTCCGGGCTCTTTCCCGGCCACAGCCGTGTCGTCAGGCTTGGCTGATCCAGCTCCCAGGTACGCCGTCCCACGAGAATGGCCTCATGTGTGGCACGCAGACGATGTACCAGCATTTGTGTCCAGGGCGTAGAGAACCTCACGGCATCGCCGTCCTTGGCGCGACTTTCCCGTTGGCGGTCGATGAACCCGTCGGCACTCTCTGCCCATTTCAGAGTGATGTAAGGGCGGTGCAACGTGTGGAAAGTCATGAACTTACGGTTCAGCCATCGGCATTCCTCCTCCAGTACCCCCACGACGACCTCTGCGCCCGCTTCGCGCAATCGTGCAATGCCCTTTCCGGCCACCTTCTCGTTGGGGTCGAGGCAGCCTACCACCACGCGTCGGAAGCCCTTCTCTGCCAGCAACTCTGCGCACGGCGGCGTCTTGCCCCAATGGGAGCAGGGCTCCAGGCTTACGTAGATGGTGGAGTGGGGCAGCAGTGCCTCGTCCTCTGGCCGAACAGAACGCACCGCATTTACCTCTGCATGAGGCCCGCCATAACAGCGGTGCCAGCCTTCGCCGATGATGCGACCGTCATGCACGATGACGGCTCCCACCATCGGGTTGGGCGCTGTCGTGAACTCTCCGTGGCGTGCCAGCTGCAAGCATCGCCTCATATATTTTTCGTCGTCAGACATCAAAAAAACTTTAAACTTTCAACCATAAACCATAAACCATCAACCATAAACCACAAACTTTCGCTATCTTTGCGCCATGAATCATCGCGAACTCATAGCTGCTTTGACACCTCTGCACGGCGCTGGCGAAGCCCGTGCCATCGTGCGCATGGTGATGGAAGAGCGCTTCGGCCTCTCCCAAACCGACCTTTTGCTCGGCAAAGATACAACATTATCTCCGAACGACCGCGCAGAAATGGAAAAAATTGCAGAACGCCTCCTCGTGGGGGAACCCGTGCAGCATGTTTTGGGCTATGCCTATTTCTGTGGCCGCCGCTTCCGCGTGACCCCCGACGTCCTTATCCCGCGCCCTGAAACCGAGGAACTGGTGGCTTGGGCGACAGAATTATATTCGTCATTCGTCACTCCTCATTCGTCATTCGTCATTCGTCACTCGTCATTCCACCTCCTCGACCTCTGCACCGGCTCCGGCTGTATCGCCATCACCCTCGCCCTAGCTTTCCCCCAGGCTCATGTCGTAGGCGTCGATATCAGCGACGCGGCCCTCGCCATTGCTCGCGACAATGCCCACACCCTCAACGCCTCCAACGTAGAGTTCCTCAAGTGCAATATCCTTTCAGAGGACACCGAGTCCTCCCCCCCATGGGGGGCGTTAGAGAGAGGCTTTTCACTCCTTATGGCCAACCCTCCCTACGTCCTTGATTCCGAGGCCACTACGATGTCGCCCACGGTCCTCGATTACGAGCCCTCCCTTGCCCTCTTCGTTCCCGATGACGACCCCCTGCGCTTCTATCGCGCCATCGCCGCCATCGGTCGTCGCTACCTGCTGCCGGGCGCTCCCCTGCTGGTGGAAATCAATGCCGCACTTGCTGACCAGACTCGCTCCCTGTTCGAGTCCTTCGGCTACACGGATATACAACTCAGGGACGACCGTTTTGGCCGTCCCCGAATGCTGTGTGCTCAGATGCCATGATGCAAATGATGCCGTGATGAAAAAGCAGGGGAATGAGGGAGTCTTCTTGAAGCTCTAACAAAATCTAACAATAACAAATTAAATTCCGCATACCCCATATAACGCCATACTATTATATATCATATAATATTATATTATATGATATATAATAGTATGACTTAAAATCGATATCTACACCCATTCGAAAATTAAATGTTATTTGTTAGTTTTTGTTAGAGCATACACATTTCCGCACTCGTTAACAGATTTTTACACGCCACACACTCTCAGATTTGCAAGCGCAGCAGAAATGTCGTACCTTTGCAACGTCAAAGAGGAAGAAATGAAGAGCATGGTCTTAAGCGCGCAAGACCACAGTCTTATCGAAGACCACGGGCGGGGAACGGCCATTTCATCGAGAAAAATGGGTTAGAAATTCTCGCGGTATTTGCCTTCAACCTCGTCCTCAAGCATGGACAGGTATGAACGATATCGTGATTCCGCGATTTCGTGGTGTTCGAGAGCTGCGAGCACAGCGCATCTGGGCTCGTGGGTGTGGGTGCAGTTGCTGAAGCGGCAGTCGTGGCCCATCTGGAATATCTCGCGGAAGTAATGCGACACCTCCTCGCGTTCGAAGTCGAAGGTGCCGAAGCCGCGAATGCCAGGGGTGTCGATGATGGCACCTCCTCCAGCTAAGTCATACATCTCTGAGAAGGTGGTGGTGTGCATGCCTTGGTCGTGGGCTTCGCTGATGGGGGCTACCTTGGCTTGCGCATGGGGCACGAGGCGGTTGAGGATAGTACTTTTCCCCACACCGCTGTTGCCACTGAAGAGGGTTGTCTTGCCTTGGAGGAATGCCAGAAGAGACCCTTCAGAAGCGGAGTCTAATCCTTCGCCTGTTTCAGCGGAAATGGCAAAGCAGGGGTAGCCGAGGTGGCGATAGAGAGCCATGATGGCGTCGAGGTAGCGGCGCTCATCGGCATCGTAGAGGTCTGCTTTGTTGAAAATCAAGGCGACGGGGACGCGGTATGCCTCTGCCGAGGCCAGGAAGCGATCGATGAAGGTGGTGCTGGTCTCGGGGTGTGCGATGGTGACAACGAGGCAGGCCAGATCCACGTTTGCGGCGATGATGTGGCTTTGCTTGGAGAGGTTCGAGGCACGACGGATGATGTAGTTGCGGCGGTCGTGAATCTCGGTGATGAAAGAGCCGCCTCCTGCCACTCCCGTGGGGGGAGGGGTGAACTCCACGCGGTCACCCACGGCAACGGGGTTGGTGCTGCGTATGCCGCGTAGGCGGAAATTGCCCTTGACCTTACATGCAAAAAGCTGGCCGTCGTCCGTGCGGACGTCGTACCAGCTTCCTGTATTCCGAATGACCAGCCCTGTCATTACACCGTCATAATCTCCTTCTCCTTGGCGGCGAGGAGGGTGTCAATCTGCTTGACGTACTTGTCATGCATCTTCTGAAGGTCTGCTTCGCCATCCTTCTGGAAGTCCTCGCTGAGTCCGTCCTTGACGGCCTTCTTGAGGGCCTCGATGCCGTCGCGGCGGGCGTTGCGGACGCTCATCTTGGCGTTCTCGCCTTCCTTGCCGCACTGCTTGGCAAGCTGCTTGCGGCGCTCCTCGGTGAGTGGGGGTATGCCCAGTCGGATGATTTCGCCGTTGTTCTCAGGCATGATGCCGAGGTCGCTGTTGATGATGGCTTTCTCAATGACCTTGAACATGGACTTGTCCCAGGGCTTGATGGCGATGGTGCGCGCATCGGGGGTGTTGACGGCAGCACACTGGTTGATAGGCACCATGGCGCCGTAGTTGTCAACGCGGATGTTGTCGAGCAGGCGGATGTTTGCTTTTCCGGCTCGGATGTGTGAGAGTGCATCTTCCAGATACATCACAGCCTCTTCCATGCGCTCTTCGGCTGCGGAGAGGATTTCTTTCATGTCGGCCATTATGTTTTAGTTTAAAGTTTAAAGTTTAAAGTTTAAAGGCGAAAGTTAAAAGTTTGCTGTTATCAGAGGACAAAGATAGGGACTTTGGTTGATATAACAAGCCGTTTTGTGGAAAAAACGCAGAAAAAACGTAAAAACTTCAAACTTTAATCTATCAGCAATCAACTTTTCCATATATTTGCAGCCTGAAAGGGCATTATTTTGTCATGGCAAGCATCGATACGAACATACAATCGTGGCTGGCACAGCTGGAACCTATCTCGCTGGACGAGATGGGCAGTATCAAGTTGATGAACCGTACGGACACGAAGTTTGTTACGAACAAGCGTAAGCTGGTCGCTCTTCTGGAGTTGGCACAGGGCAAATACTACGCCCAGCAGATTGGTGATTCGCGCATTGCAAACTATCGCACGGTCTATTGGGACACCCCGGAGCACCGCTTCTTCCTGGAACATCATAACAAACGTGCGCCAAGACAGAAGATACGCGTGCGAACATATTTAGACAGTGATCTCACGTTCCTGGAGGTGAAGACGAAGAACAACCATGGTCGCACGAAGAAGAAGCGCATCACGGTGCCCGATCACGATCGTCATGATATCGTAGCAGCCGGCGGGAGTGACTTCACCCGCGGACTTACGGGACTGACGTTCGAGGATATTGATCCTACAGTACAGAATCGTTTCCAACGCATCACACTCGTGAACAAAGGGAAAACGGAGCGCCTGACCATCGATTTCAACGTGCAGTTCCACAACTACGAGACAGAGCACGATGCCGGCACAGGCGAGCTGGTGATTATTGAGCTGAAGCGCGATGGAAACGTCTATTCTCCTGTGCTGGAGATCCTGCGGAAACTGCGAATCAAGCCTTCAGGTTTCTCTAAATATTGCATCGGTAGTGTGCTTACCAATGCCCGCCTCAAAAGCAACCTCTTCAAGCCGAAGATTATCAGAGTGCGCAAACTCGTGAATGCCAAATAACAACGAATTGTTCATACATACTTACCCATAACCATGTTAGAAGCTATTCAACAACTGAACTATGATGTGGCCCAGCTAATTGGCGTCACACTGTTCGACCCTCAGCATTTCATCTCGCTGATTATTCGTTTTGTCATCAATCTGATTGTCGTGAGCGTCATCGCGCGCTACTTCTATTTCCCGCGCAGTCACCGCCGTGATTATATGTTCATCTTCATCCTGATGGCGATGAGCATCTTCCTGTTGGTGAACCTGATGGAGGGTGACTCCATGAACATCGGTGCCGCCATGGGCTTGTTTGCCATCTTCGGCATTATGCGTTTCCGCACGGAGGCTGTGCCCATCCGCGAGATGACCTATCTCTTCATGCTCATCGCCCTTAGCGTGGTGAACGCCTTGGCACATGCCGACTACCACCCGAAGGCTGACTATTGGGATGGCGTAGGTCTGGTGACTATTCTCTTCGTGAACATCGTGTTCGTGTGCATGGCATGGTTCTTCGAGAGCACGAAGGTGATGAGCGAGGAGTGCTCGCGCATTATCCTGTATGACAATGTCAATCTCGTAGCTCCTGAAAAGCGGGAGGAACTGAAAGCTGATTTGGAAAAGCGCACGGGACTGAAGATTAAGCGTATAGAAATAGGTCTGCTGGACTACCTCAAGGACAGTGCCCTCATCCGCATCTTCTATGATAACCCAGAAGAAGTGGGCAACAGCATCGCTCGCTTCGGAAGGATGCCTAAAGAGATCTAATATGAAACGACTTCTGCCTATACTGTTATTTGTATTTCCTGCGACAGCCATGGCACAGGATGAGGTGGACTATGTGAGTGATAATGAGGGAGCACGTACAACCGGAGCTGTATGGACAGAAGTGGGCTTTGCAAAAGTGTTGCCTTACGACCTCACCCTTGGACTGGACTTGGGCTTCCGCACCGATGACTGGTTCAATGAGGCGAGTCGAACGGACATTGGGCTAGACCTCAGTTGGAAACCCAATAAGCATTGGAAGGTCAGCGTAGGCTATACGTTTCTCATGAAACACTATCGCAGCGAGACGGAGCGCAAGACGGTGCAGGAGAATGGCACGAAATACAAATACGCTATTCTCGATGCCAGTGGCGAAGAGGTCTCGGAAATGGAGCCGGAACCTACGAGCCTGCATGGTTACCCCTTCTACACGACAGACGGGAATTTCTACGATGGCACAAACTTGTACCTCACCGAGGCTGGCGACCGCTATTCCTACGAGGGGTACAACTATAGTGAGAAGACGAAGAACTACGTGCGGGTGACGGACAGCTATTGGCGCCCGAAGCACCGTGTGTCCGTGGACGCGACATACACCACCAACCGCCTGTGGAACTGTCTGCGTGTGAGCCTGCGAGGGCGCTATCAGCTGACACTCATTCCTGAAAAGGATGTGGATAGAGTTCGTACGAAAACAACGAATAAGACCACCTGGCGCTACCGCAGTCCGACATACGACTATGACTTCACGGAAGGTTATAAGATTCTTATTGCCGGCTACGACCAGAACCCGGACCATTGGAATCGTGACTCTCATACCCACGACAATCCCGAATTGGAGGAGACCACGGAGGTGGAGAACTCCACGAAGACGAAGAAAAACAAAACGCTCCATACCCTACGCTCTCGCCTCACGATTGAATACGACAAGAAGGGCTGGGATTGGACACCTTATATATATGTAGAGGCATTCAACGACATCGCGAGCCGCATGCGACTCGACAAAATCCGAGCATCCATCGGCGTGGAGTATGCACTGACAAAACAGCATAAGCTGGGCATCGGTTATGTCTTCAACCATGAAGACGACGATGACGGCAACGAGAATATCCACGCCATCAATGTGGGCTATAAATTCAAGTTCTGATTATGAAACGAGTCATTTTCACCTTATCCCTATCGATTCTCACCTGTACAATACAGGCTGATGACTTTAACTACTTGACACTTACACAGAATGACAACACAGAGGTGGGCACTGTGCTGCGTAAGACACGCCGTATCACTTTTGATGGCGATGCCATCGTGGTCACAGCTACCGATGGGCCGCTCAGTCTTCCTCTGACGACGCTGCGCCAACTGTCATTTACCGCTACAGCCCCTGTGGGCATCCGTTCAGTGGGTGGCACATGGTCGCCACAGCGCATTGTCATCTACAATACCAGCGGCGTAGTGGTACGCCAGTTCGATAGCACCGATGCGCGCATGGAAAATATCCATCTGAAAAACTTGCCGGCGGGCGTCTATATCATAAAAGATGGTACACAAACACGTAAATTCCTGAAACGATGAAAAAGATTCTTTCAATCATAACACTTCTTGTTGTCGTTGCCAACAGTGTGCAGGCCCAGTGGCTGCGCGTGTGGCAGGGTGAAGAGACAACTCGCTATGCACTTTCGGAGTTCCCCACGATACCCTATGACGGTGCAGGTTCCACGCTGACCTTTGGCGAGGACAGCTACTCTACGGCAGAGATAGATTCCATCACCATCATCAATGCTGTGACCATTACATGGACCAACGATGGTGCCACTGTGGATATCCCCGAGAGTGTGGAGGGTGTAACAGCGACGGTCGATGGCGGCAATGTCGTCATCAATAATGCCAACACCTGGAGCGAGCAGGAATTTATCCTGCAGGGCACTTCTTCAGCAGGTTCTTTAGTCTATAAGGGAGCCTTCAAGACAAAGTTCCACCTGAACGGTGTCAACCTCACCAGTGCAGACAGCGCTGCCATCGACATCGAGTGCGGCAAGCGTATAGACTTAATCTTGGAGGAGGGTACGGAGAATTCCTTTACGGATCCTTCTACACGTGTCAACGATAATGAGGATTATGGCGGTGGAAAGGCAGCTTTTTACTGCAAAGGACACATGGAAATCAGTGGTGGTGGTTCCCTTACCATTACTGGCAACTATAAGCATGCCCTTGCCACCAAGGAATATCTGTTCTTGAAGAGGACCGTCGGAAACATCACGATTGCAAAGTCCGTGGCTGATGGCATTCACTGTGGTGAGTATTTTAAGATGAATGGCGGAGCGTTGGTGCTGAAGGGTATCGGCGCAGATGGCATCCAGGTGGAGACGAAATCGACAGACAAGACTGAGGAGGAACTGAACGGTCAGTTTATCATGACTGGTGGTAGCATTGACCTGACGATGTCAACTCAGAGCACAAAGGGTATTCGACTCGACGATGATGCTTATGATGAACTCGTGGATGGTCACATGGTGAGCCATGATGCCACCGTTGTCCCAGAGATGTATATTCTCGATGGCACGATTAATGTGACCGTTGGCACCAAAGCGCTGGGTGCCAAGGCGATTGCAAGTGATGGCAACCTTACGATAGGCAGTAGTGAGACATCGCCCACTGTAACTATCAACCTCAATGCTGACTGGGATACTGAAGAGGAGCGCGCAACAGGCCTGAAAGCAGCGAAGACGCTCCTGATAGCCGGGGGTAATACAACCGTCAATGCCAACGCCGACAATTCGCGTGGCGTGCGTGCCTACGCCTTGCGTGCTACGGGTGGTACCCTCACTGTCACAAATACAGGTGAGGACAGTCAGGGCATCAAGCTTGATGAGACGTTCTTCCCTGAGGGTGGCGTCGTTAACTGCAGGTCGTGGAAGATCAAGTAGCCTTTAGCTAACGCAGCATCCTTTGACGGCCTGCATCGATACGCAGGAAGATGAACAGCAGTAGGGTGAAGCCCCACAGCGAGCTGCCTCCATAGCTGAAGAATGGCAGGGGGATGCCGATGACAGGCATCAATCCTAGCACCATGCCGATGTTGATGACGAGGTGGAAGAGGAAGATGGAGAAGACGCAGTAGCCATAGACGCGGCCGAAAGCGTAGGGCTGACGTTCTGCCACATGAATCAGACGTAATAACAACGCGAGGAACAATAGCAATACGGCAGCAGAGCCCAAGAAGCCCTGCTCCTCGCCTACTGTGCAGAAGATGAAGTCTGTTTCTTGTTCAGGAACATATTTGAGTTTGGTCTGCGTGCCATTGAGAAATCCTTTTCCCTCAAGACCTCCGGAGCCGATGGCAATCTTGGCTTGGATGACGTTGTAGCCCACGCCACTGGGGTCGTCGCGCAAGCCCAAAAGGACATAGACGCGATTCTTCTGGTGGTCGGCAAGGTGATCCACCAGTGTGCTGGCTGAGAAATGAAGGACAATAGCGCCGACGGCAAAGAGCATGATGTAGATACGGCGACGGCGGCGGATGCTCTGCAGACTACCTGTGGCACTGCCATCGTTGATTGCTTCACGGATGGCTGCAGTGCGGCAGTAGATGAAGTTGAGGATGACCACAAAGAGCAGAATCATGATGCCAACCAGTATGTCGCCCAACGTAAGGAGACCGCCCATTGCCGGTGTCTCGGAGAACCGTAAGCCAACGACGACAATGGCCACGGCGGAAAGCCCCAGAAAGAGGATAAATCCTGATAGTCCCTCGCGGTAGAGCATCAGACAAAGGCTGATATAGACGAGGGCAGAGCCAGTCTCTTTCTGCATGACGATGAGGGCCATGGGGAGCAGCATCAGAAAGATGCTGACAAACATGTTTTTCCATGAATCGCGTAGCTTGAAGCCATAGCTGCCCATAAACTTTGCTAAGGCAAGTGCCGTGGCGAATTTGGCGAACTCTGCCGGTTGCAGGCTGAAGGAACCGAACTTAATCCATGATAGGGAACCTTTGATGTCATGCGCTAAGAATGGGGTGGCCAGCAGCAATAGCATCATGGCGATGTAAAGCAGGTATGCAAAGGTGTCGAAGATGCGGTCGTCCGTCAACAGAATAATAGTGCCCAAGAGCATCGATGATCCAATCCACACGAGCTGCATGCCTGTACGTGTGCTGAAATTGGCCAGTGACAGCAGGTCGCGCGGCTCGCCATACTCGTAGCAGGCGCCGCAGATGCTCATCCACCCCATCGCCAACAATGCGATGTAGATGAGGATGGTGAGCCAGTCGATGCTCGCAAAGACACTTTTTCCTTTATCGGACGTAGTCGCCATAGTTGATAACTCTGTTAGCATACACCTCAGCCTTCGCCTTGCTGGCTTCGGAGAGATGTCCGTTGATATATTGTTCCATCATGAGGGCACCAAAGGGTACGCCATAGGTGGCACCCCAGCCACCGTTCTCGACATAGACGGCAATGGCTATCTTTGGATTCTCGCGTGGCGCAAAACCCATGAAGACAGAGTGGTCGTGGCCGCGGTTCTGAGCCGTTCCCGTTTTGCCGCAAGTGATGTAGTCCGTGGTGTAAGCAGAACGGCAGGTGCCAGCTTCCACAGCGCGTTGCATACCATTGATGACCGTTTCATAGTGATGGGGCGAAACTTTCGTGTGGCGCTGCTGCGTGTAGAGCGGGTCGAGTTCGTCATCTTGAATCTCTTTGACGATGTGTGGCGTGATGAACCATCCGCGGTTGGCAATCGTGGCGCCGAGGTTGGCTATCTGTAGGGGGGTGAGCGTCACCTCACCCTGACCGATGGAGATGGATATGACGGTAAGCCCGCTCCACGAGCCCTTGTATGCTTTGTCATAGAAGTCCGCATTCGGAATCATGCCTCGCTTCTCGCCAGGGAGATCGACGCCCAGCTTGTAGCCGAAACCCATGCTGACCATGTAATCCTTCCACGTGGTCATGGCATCCTGCACAGTAGCATATTTCGTGCGGTTGGAGAACATGTTCAGGAGCCCCCAGCAGAAATAACCGTTGCATGAGGTGCCGATGGCAGGCACGAGGGGTAGGGGTGAGCCATGGCCGTGACAACCTACGGTGAGCCCTTTGTAATGAAATCCATGCGAACAGGGATAGGCTGTCTCAGGTGTGATGATACCCTCTTCAAGAAACGTGAGTGCCTGTGAAGTCTTAAAGGTGGAACCGGGTGGGTAGGTACCGCCGATGGCGCGATTGATGAGGGGCTTCATGGGGTCCATGGACAGTTCCTTATGCTTCTTGCCTCGCTGGCGGCCTACCATGGTGCGTGGGTCGTAGGTGGGAGAGGTGACCATGCATAGGATTTCGCCTGTTGATGGTTCGATAGCCACGATACTGCCGAGTTTGCCTTGCATCAGGTGTTCGCCTAACTTCTGCAGTTCGATATCTATGCTGAGGGTGAGGTTCTTGCCGGGTACGGGTTGCACATCGAAGCGCCCGTCCTGATATCGCCCTTTGATGCGTCCGTGGACATCGCGCAGCAGAATCTCAGAGCCTTTGATGCCGCGTAGTTGCTTCTCATAGCTGCGCTCTATGCCCTGTGTGCCTATGTAGTCGCCAGAACGATAGTAGTTATCTGCTTCAATATCAGCTGGGTTGACTTCTCCCACATCGCCAAGGACATGGGCTGCATTGGGGTAAGCATATTGGCGGATACTGCGTTTCTGAATGTAAAAACCAGGAAAACGGAATAGTTTCTCCTGAAAGTTACTGAATTCAGCTACCGACAACTGACTCATGAAAAGCTGTTGGGTGTAGCGTGAGTAGCCGGGATTGCGATTGCGATCTTTGATTTCTGCCATTCGGCGCTGGTACCATGTTGTGTCGATGCCGAGGCTCTCGCACAAGTCCAGCGTGTCAACACCTATCTGCTCTTGCATGACAACCATGATGTCGTAGGCGGGTTGGTTGTAAACAAGAAGCTTGCCGTTGCGGTCGGTAATGACGCCGCGTGCAGGAAACTGTATGCGGCGCATGAAGGCATTGGAGTCTGCGCGAGCCTTGTAGTCATCCGATGTGAGCTGCAAGAAGAACAGGCGCATAATGTAAATAACGACGATGAGCACTGTCGTTCCCCCCAGCACATACTTGCGACGAGAGAGGTTGTAATTGTCGTTATTCATTGCGTTTTTTTCTGAAGCCCTGAAAGATGAGGCAGAGTAGGAATGTCAGTGCCCAACTGGATAAGAATGAGATGGCGAGGTCGGTGAAATGGTGGAAATTGAAAGCTAGAACGCAGAAATACGCCAGCGAGAACTGCAGCGTGAGAATGCCTGCATAATAGCTGTAGGACCAGAATCCCATGGTGGAATAGCTTGGCCGCATGTCTTCAACAGCGTCCTTGGGTGCCATCAGCTTGAGCAACGTGGGTTGCATGAAAGCTGTGAGCGTTAGGGCGAAGGCACCAACGCCAGGCGTGAGCATGGTGATGTCTGCGAGCAAGCCACATGTGAAGCCCCATAGCAGTGCTTCCCAACGTTCTGTATCCATTGGCAATGATAGCACCAGATATACGTAGGGCAGGGGCGTGGCATAGCCGAAGAGGTGGATGTGATTGAACACCAACAGCTGGGCGGCCACGAGGACTACCATCCAAAAGAAACGTTGTAGGATAGTGAGGAGCACGGATTATTGAATTTGGGGCTGTTGGCTATTGGGTGATTTACTGTTGCGCGAGTGAGTCTGCTTGCTGTTCGAGGGCATGAATCTCGCTTTGGAAATGCTGCTGTACCACGCAGACGGCCTGCAAGCGGGAGAAATCGGTGCTTAGGTGAACACGGAGTTTGTAGCTGAGGCCGTCATCGCTGTTCTCAATTTTTGAGACCTTTCCCACGAATATGCCAGAAGGGAACACAGAGCTGTAGCCGCTGGTCTCTACGATGTCGCCTTCCTTGAAGCGTGCATGGCGTGGGATGTCATCGAGGATGGCATACAGCGGGTTCCCTCCTTCCCATTTCAGGTAGCCGAAGTACTGCGAGTCGCGCAGACGGCAGCTGATGCGTGAACGGCTGTTGAGGAGTGGCTGCACGATGGCAAAGTGCTTAGAGGTCATATAGATGATGCCTACGATGCCTGTGCCGCACACCACGCCCATTTCGGGCTTCACCCCGTCAGCTTCGCCGCGGTTGATGGTGATGAAGTTATCACGTCGCAGCACGCTGTTCGTGACCACTTTGGCGGGCAATAGCGTGACGTCGGAAAGAAGATCTGCCTGTCGCCGTTCTGTCCATGTAGAGTCATGGGTGAGGGTAGCGATATAGCGCGTAAGCCGCTCGTTCTTCTGCTCCAGCATCAGATTGCGGCGCATCAAATCCTCGTTGGTTTGACCCAAATGCCAATAGCGCAATACTCCCTCCTCCCAGGCGGCGACATGAGCCACCACTGTGTTGGCCGTAGTCATCCACACGCTGTTGTGATAATGGTTGAACTGGAAGAGCAGCCCGAGGCTGAGCCCTTCCAGAACAATCAATAGGAACCAGTGGTGATATCTGGTAAGGAAGTCCAGTAATGCGCGCATGAACGCTACATCAAGAACGAGAAGTTATGGATGTTCTTCAGTGCCACACCAGTGCCTCGTGCGACGCTGCGCAGGGGATCCTCTGCCACATGGAAGGGGATGTTGATCTTGTCTGTGAGGCGTTTGTCGAGGCCGCGCAACAGGGCACCGCCACCCGTGAGATAAATGCCGTTATGTACGATGTCGGCATACAACTCAGGAGGTGTCTCTTCGAGGGCGCTGAGGACGGCTGTCTCAATCTTTGAGATGGTCTTCTCCAGACAGTGTGCAATTTCCTGATAGCAGACCGATACGGCCATGGGGAGAGCGGTGATGCGGTTAGGTCCGTGAACGACGTAGTCTTCAGGGGCATTCTCGCCGAGGTCGGTGAGGGCTGCACCCACATTAATCTTGATGCGCTCTGCCATACGTTCCGATACCTTCACATTGTGCTGACGGCTCATGTATTCCTGAATGTCGGCAGTGAGGTCGTCGCCGGCAATGCGGAGGCTCTTGTCTGCCACGATGCCGCCGAGGGAAATCACGGCAATCTCTGTGCTGCCGCCGCCGATATCGACAATCATGTTACCCTGTGGGGCCACCACATCCAGTCCGATGCCGATAGCTGCAGCCATCGGCTCATAAATCAGATAGACCTCGCGGCCGCCGGCGTGTTCTGCAGAATCGCGCACGGCACGCAGCTCCACTTCAGTACTGCCGGAGGGTACGCCGATGACCATGCGCAGCGATGGTGTGAAGAGGCGATTGCCCATGTGTACCATCTTGATGAGGCCGCGCATCATTTGCTCACAGGCGTTAAAGTCGGCGATGACACCATCGCGCAGAGGACGGATGGTGCGGATATCGGGGTGCGTCTTCTCGTACATCTGTTTGGCCTTGTCACCCACGGCAATCATCTTCTCCGTGTGGCGGTCAAGGGCTACCACGGAGGGCTCGTCGATGACAATCTTACCGTCGGCCATGATGATGGTGTTGGCCGTGCCAAGATCCATAGCGATTTCTTTCGTGAAATTAAAGAATCCCATTGCGTATTTCGTTTATCATTTATTTTGAAGAATGTGTGAACCACCCGTGGATAGCGGTGTCATAGTGGCTGCTGACGCCGAAGGCCTCAGCGGCAAACAGGCGGCGCTGCTCGAGGGTGGTCTGTGCTCCCTGGGCATTGAGGATGTCCAGCAGGGGCTTGTACTGTTCTTTGGAGGGGATGATGACAACGTCATTGAAGTTCTTTGCACCTGCGCGGATGAGGCTGATGCCGCCGATGTCAATTTTCTCGATGATGTCGGCCTCTCCTGCGCCGCTGGCTACCGTCTGTTCAAAGGGATAGAGATCGACGATGACGAGATCTATTTCGGGAATCTCATACTGTGCCATCTGCTGGCGGTCGCCGTCGAGCTCGCGACGTCCGAGGATGCCGCCGAAGATTTTGGGGTGCAGGGTTTTCACGCGTCCTCCCAGGATGCTGGGGTATGTGGTTACGTCTTCCACCTTCTGGCATTCGTAGCCGAGGCTCTCGATGAAGGCTTGGGTGCCGCCAGTGCTGAGGAACTTCACGCCCTCGGCATTCAGTTTCTTCAGCAGCTCGTCGAGACCGTCCTTGTGGAATACGGAGATGAGTGCAGTGCGAATCTTTTTGGTCATGTTATTCTGAAATCTTGATTAAACGAATTAGGTTGATATGGCCTGTGGCTTTATTTGAGGTTCGCCAGTGTTTCCTTGATGCGGCGCATAGCCTCCACGATATTCTCATCGCTGGTGGCATAGCTCATGCGGAAGCATTCTGGGCTGCCAAAGGCATCGCCGCCGACGGTGGCGACATGGCCTACTTCCAGTAAATACATCGCCAAGTCGGTGCTGTTGTTGATGACGCGGTCGCCATCGCGCTTGCCGAAATAGCTGCTGCACTTGGGGAAGAGGTAGAAGGCACCCTGCGGGTCGTTGACTTCGAGCCCGGGAATCTCCTTGGCGAGCTTCACGATGAGATTCTTGCGGCGTTCAAAGGCCTGACGCATATCCTCGACGCACTGCTGTGAACCAGTGTAGGCAGCTTCTGCAGCCTTCTGGCTGACAGAGCAGGGACCGCTGGTGTACTGTCCTTGCAGCTTGTTACAGCCCTTGACAATCCACTCGGGAGCAGCGATGAAACCGATGCGCCAGCCGGTCATCGCATAAGCCTTGGAGACGCCGTTGATGATGACCACGCGGTCGCGAATCTCTGCGAACTGAGCGATGCTCTCATGTTTGCCCACATAGTTGATGTGCTCGTAGATTTCGTCTGCCAACACGATGACGTTCTCGTGGCGGGCGATGACATCAGCCAGCCCTTTCAGTTCTTCCTTGCTATAGACAGAGCCTGTCGGGTTAGAGGGTGAACAGAGAATCAGCGCGCGCGTCTTGGGCGTGATGGCAGCCTCCAGCTGTGCAGGCGTGATCTTGAAGTCCTGCTCGATGGGCGCATCGATGAAGACGGGTGTGCCCTCGGCCAGCAGCACCATCTGCGGGTAGCTGACCCAGTAGGGAGCCGGGATAATCACCTCGTCACCTGCGTTGACCAGTGCCATGACAGCGTTGCACACACTTTGCTTAGCACCGTTGGAGCAGAGAATCTGCGAGGGCGCGAAGTCGAGGTTGTTCTCGTTCTTGAGCTTGTCCACGATGGCTTGCTTCAGCGAGGGATAACCCGGCACGGGGGAGTAGCGCGAGTAGTTCTCCTCGACGGCTTTGATGGCAGCAGCCTTGATGTGGTCGGGGGTGTTGAAGTCGGGTTCGCCGACACTCATGTTGATGACATCCACGCCCTGTGCTTTCAGCTCGCTGCTACGTTGGCTCATGGCCAGCGTGGCAGAGGGGGCGAGACGGTTCAAACGGTCTGATAATGCGTTCATATCTGTGTGTTGTTGATTTCGCGTGCAAAGGTAATGAAAAGTTGAGAGACGAGCGTTGAGAGACGAACGTTTTTTTCTGCTTCAGCAGAATTTCTTGTTTTCAGCCCCTCTAATGCCCCTTTATTTGTTCAGATGAAGCGTATGTCCCATGCGTTCCTGCTTGGTCTTCAGGTAGCGTTCGTTGTAGGGGTTGGGCTGCACCTCAATGGGCACGTTCTCCACAATCTCCAGGCCGTAAGCCTCCAAGCCCACGCGTTTCACGGGGTTGTTGGTGAGCAGGCGGATTTTGTGTACGCCCAGCTGGCGCAGGATTTGTGCTCCCACGCCGTAGTCGCGCTCATCGGGGCGGAACCCCAGATGCACGTTGGCCTCTACGGTGTCATCGCCCTGTTCCTGCAGCTTGTAGGCTTTCATCTTGTTGAAGAGACCGATGCCACGACCTTCCTGGTTCATATACAGAACGATGCCTTTGCCGACTTGGTCTATCATCTGCATGGAACGGTGCAACTGCTCGCCGCAGTCGCAGCGCTGGCTGCCGAAGATGTCGCCCGTGGCGCAAGAGCTATGCACACGCACCAGTATGGGCTCGTCGGGCTCCCAAGAGCCCTTGATGAGTGCCACGTGCTCCAAGCCGTTGGAGATCTGTCGGAAGGTGATGTCCTTGAAATGTCCGTAGGCCGTGGGTAGGTCCACCTCTGGGGCCGCTTCCACCATCTGTTCACGCTGTAAGCGGTAGGCGATGAGGTCGCGGATGGTGATGATTTTGATGCCATGCTTTGCAGCCACCTCTTGCAGCTGTGGCATGCGTGCCATCGTGCCGTCAGGGTTTAGAATCTCGATGAGTGCGGCGGCGGGCTGCAGACCGCTGAGGCGTGCCAAGTCGATGGCGGCCTCGGTGTGCCCTGCACGACGCAGCACACCACGGTCCTGGGCGTAGAGTGGATTGATATGTCCTGGGCGCCCGAAGTCCGCGGGCTTGGCGTCGGGGTTGGCCAGATGGCGGATGGTGGCCGCACGGTCTGCGGCGCTGACGCCTGTGGTGCAGCCTTCCAGCTTATCCACAGTCACTGTGAAGGGCGTTCCCAGCATTGAGGTGTTGTCCTGCACCTGATGCGGCAGTTCCAGCTGCTCTGCGCGGCTGATGGTGATGGGCGCACAGAGCACGCCACGACCCTCCCGCAGCATGAAGTTGACCTTCTCGGGTGTAATCTTCTCTGCTGCGATGATGAAGTCGCCTTCGTTCTCACGGTCTTCGTCGTCCACGACAATCACGAACTTGCCCTCCTTGAAATCCTCCAAAGCAGCTTCGATGGTGGCCAGAGGTGAGCTATTAGATAGTTTTTGCTCCATATTTCTGTTTGATTTATGTTTTTTCGTATGTGATTAGTTCTGAGCACTTCTAGACTCCCTTCCCAATCTCTCTATCATGTAGTTGCACAGCTTCTTTGTCTGTTGCAGGTCGCGCCACAGGCGCAGGCGGAAACGCCAAATGCGGAACCATAGGACGAAGCCGATGGGGAACAGGATGCCTGTGGCAATGTTCAGGCGCAGGCTGCGGAAGGGGCGTGTGTGCGCATCTGGCACCAGTATGGGGATGTCGTTGAGAATTGCTATCACGTGATTGTCACGGCTGTTGGAGAGCGTTTCCACAATGGCGTCAAGGCGGTCGCTGAGCTCGATGACTACGCTGTCGGGTTCATAGCGGAAGAAAACGCGGAAGTAGTTGGGCATACGCCACAGGCGGTGGCTTTGAACATACGCCGTGCAGTCGTCGGTGAACTGTTGAATCTCTGGGACGACCTCTTCGGGCACCACCTCATCCATAATAATCTCTTTGCGGTTGATGACACGGCGTGTGCGCAATCCCAGCAGGTTGCGGAAGAAGCGTTGGTAGCCCTCGACATTGAAGACGGCGGAGTCTTGGTTGGCCTTCCATGTGAGCCACACGGCGATGGGCACGAGGACCATTGTGCTGAGCCATGTGCCGAAGGCGACGTCCCATTCTCCTGACTTGGCCAACTTCTCTCCTGTGACGTTGACCATGTAGTAGAAGATGAAGATGATGACCGACACCACCACTGGCACGCCCAAGCCTCCTTTGCGGATGATGGCTCCGAGGGGTGCACCGATGAAGAAGAAAATGAGGCAGGCTAGCGAGAGGGTGAACTTCTTGTGGCGCTCCAGGTAGTGGATGCGCAGCGAGCGGTTGTTGTAGGCGCTGAAGTCACGATACATCTCTGTCTGCATCACGCCGCTGCGTGAGCGGTCCAATGCGGTGCGCACGGCGCGTGCGCGTTCGCCGTCGGAGAGGGCGTAATAGACAGTGTCATAGTTGATGGTCTCCTCGGCCGCACGCTCCACGATGCGCGCTGAGTCGGAGCGCCCTTCCAGTTTGGTTTTCTGCAAGAAGGTGTAGCCGTATTGGTCGTATTGTGCACGGCCTGCCGAGTCCAGATAATGTTGGATGGAGTCGATGCCGTGTGCGAGGGCGAAGATATCCTTCGTGGCTGCGTTGTCGTTGAAGAGTGAGGCATCCATCACGCTGAAATTATTGTCGAAGGGGATGAGGTCCACCTCCTTCTTGAATGTCTCGCGCATGTAGGGAATCGTCGTGCGGTCCAGCGCGCTGCCCGTGTTCTGCATATTGCGGAAGCGCTGGCCGTCATAGAGCGTCAGCTGCAAGTGCATCTGGTCGGCTGTAGAGCGGATATGCCCGGAGTCAGCCAGCACCACCTGTGTGTCGTCGAAGCTCGTGCCCTGGGTGTAGATCATGATGCCATAGAGCATTCCCGATTCCAGGTCTTTCTTTTCCACGAAGAGGTTGTAGCCGGGTATCTCGTTGTAGAAGATGCCCTCGGGGATTTCCAGTTCGGGCGACTTCTGCTTCATGGAGTAGAGTAGCGCCGCCAGTTGTTTGCTGGACTCGGGGGTTACGACATTCTGGAAGTAGAAGGAGCCGAAGACGATGCCTATCACCAGCACTGCCACAGGGCGCAGGATGCGCAGCAGCGGGATACCTGCCGCCTTCATGGCCAGCAACTCCAGTCGCTCGCCCATGTTACCGAAGGATATCAGCGTGGCCAGCAGGATGGCCAACGGCAGTGACAGCGGCACCAGACTCATGCTGGCGTGGAAGAAGAACTGTGCCAGCACGCTCATGGAGAGCCCTTTGCCTATCAAGTCATCGACATAGCGCCACAGGAACTGCATCAGAAAGATGAAGAGGCAGATGAAGAATGTGCCCATGAACAACAGGCAGAATTGCTTCAGGATGAAGATGTCGATTTTCTTAATAATTCGCATACGCGCGTGAAAAACGGCGCAAAGGTACGAATAAGAATCCGAAAAGAAAAATTAAAAGATAAAAATGAGCTGATGACCCCTTAATCTTTCATTTCCTCAATCTTTCATTTTCTCGATTGCGAACGCCACTTCCTTGAAGGCGTAGCGCCTGATTCTTTCCATTTCATCGCGCAAAACGATGTGTCCGGAAGGCTCTACCTGCGTGATTTTAGCGCAGAAGGTGCCATGTGCGTCGGTGTAGTCGTAAAATCCGACGTTGCGATACAATGCCGCATGGTACTCGCGTTGAATAGCCTCGTATTGTCCAGCCTGAATCTGTGCGTAGCGTCGTGTGAAGCCCTCCATGATGTCCTCCAGCACAAAGTGGCGTTCTGTGTCGTGGCCCAAGAGCTGAAAGAGTGATGTGGGTGTGGGTGAAAGCCCCTCTCCTGCTCTCCCCGTGGGGGCGAGGGTGGGGAAGTGGAACAGGGATTGGTTGATGTTCACGCCACAGCCGATGATGCAGCGGCTGATGCTGGTGCCCTGGAACTCGTTTTCGATAAGGATGCCAGCTATCTTGCAGTCCCCCACGTAGATATCGTTGGGCCATTTTACCGTAACTTTGTCCTCAGCGCAGCCTCTCAGCACTTCCATGTCCCCTTTGTTCAATCTCTCATTTCTGCCTTCGCTCAGTCTTCTGATGATTGCTTCGCGTATGCTCAGCGCGATGGCCTCGCTGAGTAGGAAGATATGACTCAGGGGAAGCTCGCGCGGATGTGCCAGGATGCTAAACAGTAGGTTCTCGCCGCGCTCCGACTCCCATCTGTTCGTGGCTTGTCCACGCCCGGCGCTCTGGTACTCGGCTGTCACCAGCGTCAGCTCCGTAGGCCTTATGGGGCGGTAGTCACGAAGAAAGGTGTTCGTAGAGCTGACCTCATCCAGCTCTATCATGCGGAAATGCGGAGAATCGTCTAAGCAGAAATGGGGCATGGTTACTTCAGTTGATAATATCTAAGATTTCATCGGGGGTGAAGCCGCGTGATGCGGCGAAGCGTATGAGTTTGCCGCGTCGTGTGTAGTCGTCCTCGTCATGCAGCGTGCGGCTCTTCTGCTCCAGCGCCTCCTCGAGGATGCTGCGGTATTCTTCGCCCAGCTCCTCGTCCAGGTCGTTGAGCGCCTGGCGTATGTCTGCATCGGGGAGCCCTTTCATGCGTAGCGCCTGCTGTATCTTGATGCGTCCCCAGTGTGCAAAGCGCAACTTGTCGCGTGAGAAGGCGCGACAGTAGCGGGTTGTGTTGAGGTAGTCGTCATCGTAGAGCCTGTCCACGATACGCTGGATATCTGCAGCAGGCATGGCAACCTTCTGCAGCTTCTCGCGCACCTCGCTCTCGCAATGTTCGCTTACGCTGCACAGGGCTGCCATGCGACTCAAACCTTCGTCGAAAGACAAGACCTTCATGCAAACCCGTTAACACGTTAACACGTTAACACGTTAACCTGTTAACTTGTCCTTTAGTCTTCTGCGCTGAAGTCTTCCTTGCCTACGCCGCAGATGGGGCATACCCAATCCTCGGGGAGGTCTTCGAAAGCGGTGCCGGGAGCAATGCCGTTGTCGGGATCACCCAATTCGGGGTCATAGACGTAACCACAAGGGTCGCAAACATACTTTTTCATAGTTGTTCAGTTGTTAAAGGATTAATATTCAATTTTAATTCTCAATCTTTCAATGTTTCAATCTTCAATTCATCATTGCCTCTGCCAGGGCTTCGAGCTGCGGAATGTCAGCGTCCTTCATGCAGCCGCGCAGAGTGACGACGGGCTCCACAATCTCCACTTGCTTCATCCCTTCGAGCATCGGGCGCATAGTCTTGGCGGCACTGGGTGCCCAGGAGCCGTTCTCCACAAGACCCACGCGACGACGCTGGTAGGCCTTGATGTCCAGATGGTGCAGGAAGTCGTACATCGGCGGGAAGACGCTGGCGTCGTAGCTGCTGGCCATGCAAATCATCTTGCCGTAGCGGAAGGCATCCTCGATGGCTTCGCCCATGTCGTCGCGGCAGAGGTCGCTGATAGCGACCTTCGGGCAGCCCTTGGCCTTGAGAATCTCCACGAGGCGCTCGGCGGCAGCGGCGGTGTTACCGTGGATGCTGGCGTGAGCGATGAAGATGCCCTCGGTCTCCACGTCGTAGGCGCTCCAGATGGTGTAGAGACGCACAGCCTCGGCCATCTTCTCGCCTTCGAGCACGGGGCCGTGCAGGGGCAGAATCTTTTGGATATCGAGGGCGGCGGCTTTCTTGAGCAAGGTGCTTACGGGCGTGCCATACTTGCCACATATATTAAAGTAGTAGCGGCGAGCCTCGCAGGCCCAGTCGTCAGCATCGGCGTCATAGACGCCGAATTTGCCGAATCCATCGGCAGAGAAGAGCACTTTGTCGGTGGCATCATAGGTGACCATCACCTCGGGCCAGTGCACCATCGGTGCCATGATGAAGCTGAGCGTATGGCGACCCAGCGCGAGCGTGTCGCCCTCCTTGACAGTGAGCACACGCTCCTCCCCCTTGGGGGAGGTCGGGAGGGGGCCATACTGTGGCATCATCTGCAGTGCCTTGGCAGAACATACCACCTGCAGCGTGGGATAGAGGGTGCAGACCTCGGCGATGCCGCTGGCGTGATCCGGCTCCAGGTGATGCACGATGAGATAGTCAGGCTGTCGACCTGCAAGGGCCTCTGCAAGGTTGGCCTTCCAGGCTTCGAGGGTGCGGCTGTCGCTGGTGTCCATGATGGCCACCTTCTCATCGAGGATGACATAGGAGTTATAGCACATGCCTTCAGGCGTGTGGTACTGGCTTTCAAATAAGTGCTGTTCAGGATCATCGACGCCTATGTAGCGGATGTCTGCAGTGATGTTTTTGATCATATCAGGTGTTTTTTTAAGCCTTTTTCTACGATTGCGGGGCAAAGATAGCGAAAAGTTCTTTCTTTGTGACTGAAACGGTGAAGTTTTTTGCTTTTTGTCATTAAAATGCGGTTTCTGATAGATATTTTGTAAGCATCCTCGCGCACGTATCATAAATAATGTGTACTTTTGCGCGATTTTTAAGAAATATATTCAACACCAAACACCCGTCTTTAAACATTAAACATTAAACTTTGAACTTTACACATTCCACTTTCAACTAAAATAATGGCAGATAGTTTACACATTCAAGAGCTGGAGCAAGTGGTGGTCCGCTTCTCTGGTGACAGCGGCGACGGCATGCAGCTCGCCGGCAACATCTTCTCCACGGTGTCAGCCACCGTGGGTAACAGTATCTCCACCTTCCCCGACTATCCCGCAGACATCCGCGCCCCGCAGGGCTCACTGACGGGTGTCTCAGGTTTCCAGGTGCACATCGGTGCCGGCAAGGTCTATACGCCGGGTGACCAGTGCGACGTGCTCGTGGCCATGAACGCCGCTGCCTTCAAGACGCAGTTGCGCTATGCCAAGCCCAATGCCACTATCATCATCGACACCGACGCCTTCGGTCCCAAGGATCTGGAGAAGGCGGAGTTCAAGACAACGGATTACATCGCTGAGATGGGCGTTGATCCCGACCGCGTCATCGCGTGTCCTATTACGACAATGGTTAAGGACGCACTGCTGGCGGCCCCCCATTCGGCCCCCGAGGGGGCTACGGATGCTAAGTCCTCTGTCAACAATGGTAAAGAAGCCCCCTCGGGGGCTGTAGGGGGGGCCAGCATTGATTTGAAGACAGCCTTAAAGTGCCGCAACATGTTCGCCCTCGGTCTCGTCTGCTGGCTTTTCAGCCGCGACCTGGACGTGGCCTTCAGCTTCCTGCGCGAGAAGTTTGCCAAGAAGCCGGCCATCGCTGAGGCTAACATCAAGGTCATCCAGGCGGGCTACGACTATGGTCATAACACGCACTCCTCAGCCATGAACGTCTATCGCATCGAGTCGAAGACGAAGGTGCCCGGCCGCTACATGGACATCACGGGTAACAAGGCTACGGCCTACGGTTTCATCGCTGCTGCCGAGAAGGCTGGTCTGCAGCTTTACCTGGGCAGCTACCCCATCACGCCTGCCACAGACGTGCTCCACGAGCTCTCCAAGCACAAGAGCCTCGGCGTGAAGACCGTGCAGTGCGAGGATGAGATTGCCGGCTGTGCCAGCGCCGTGGGTGCCAGCTTCGCAGGTGCGCTGGCTGTCACCAGCACCTCCGGCCCCGGCATCTGCCTGAAGAGCGAGGCCATGAACCTAGCTGTCATCATGGAGCTGCCACTGGTGGTGCTCGACGTGCAGCGCGGCGGTCCCGCCACGGGTCTGCCCACGAAGTCCGAGCAGACGGACTTGCTGCAAGTCCTCTTCGGCCGCAACGGCGAGAGCCCGATGCCCGTCATCGCTGCCCTCTCACCCACCGACTGCTTCGACGCTGCCTACGATGCCTCGAAGATGGCGCTGGAGCACATGACGCCCGTCGTGCTGCTCACCGATGCCTTCATCGCCAACGGCAGCGGTGCCTTCAAACTTCCGAAGCTGGAGGAGTACCCTGCAATCAACCCGCCTTATGTGCCCGAGGAGCTGAAGGGCCAGTGGACGCCCTATATGCGTGCCGAGAACGGCACCCGCTACTGGGCTGTTCCAGGTCGCGAGGGCTTCACGCACATCCTCGGCGGACTGGAGAAGGACAACAAGACGGGTGCCATCAGCACGAATCCTGAGAACCACGACTTGATGACGCGTCTGCGTGCCGAGAAGATTGCCAAGATCCAAGTCCCAGACCTCGAAGTGGAGGGCGACGCCGCCGATGCCGACCTCCTCATCGTCGGCTTCGGCAGCACCTATGGCCATCTCCACGCTGCGATGGATGAGCTGCGCGCTGTGGTGGCCCCCCATTCAGCCCCCGAGGGGGCTACGGCACCTCAGCCATCAGGGTATAAGGTTGCACTGGCTCAGTTCAGATATTTGAATCCTTTACCTGCAAACACGGCTGAAGTGTTAAAGCGCTATCCGAAGGTAGTTGTTGCCGAGCAGAACATGGGACAATTGGCATCTTATCTACGTATGAGAATTGATAATTTTGCACCTGCTCAGTTCAACCAAGTCAAAGGCCAGCCTTTTGTAGTCAGTGAATTGGTAGAAGCGTTCAAACAGATATTGGATGAAAAGTGAACTACGACTACCAAACTGCAGACCCTGCTCTATATCACATATTGCGTGAACATGCTGCATACAATAGAAATCACCCAACAGAAGCGGAAGCCTTGCTTTGGGAATTCCTAAATGCAGACGGACTTGGGGTTACATTCAAACGTCAGCATATCATTGGCGATTATATTGCAGATTTTGTGTGCTTAACCTCAAAATTAATCGTAGAATTGGATGGCGGATACCACCAACTTGAACAACAGCAAATGAGTGATGAGCAGCGGACAGAATGGTTAGAAAGTAGAGGCTTTAGAGTTATCAGATTCACCAACGAAGAATTATTCAATAACGTTGATAGAGTATTAGAGACGATAAAAGACAATTTATAATGAATACGATTTCTAAGACAAACGTAGCCCCCTCGGGGGCCGAAGAGGGGGCCGCTACTTGGATGGCTTCCGATTATAAGAAAGGGCAGCCGCGGTGGTGTCCGGGCTGCGGAGATCACTTCTTCCTCGCCTCCTTGCACAAGGCCCTCGCCGAGATAGGCGTAGCACCCAAGGACATCGCCGTCATCAGCGGTATCGGCTGCAGCAGCCGTCTGCCCCACTACATGGCCACCTACGGCATGAACACCATCCACGGCCGTGCTGCCGCTATCGCCACGGGCGCTAAGGTGACGAATCCCGACCTCGACGTATGGCAGGTCAGTGGCGACGGCGACGGTCTCGCCATCGGCGGTAACCACTTCATCCACGCCAACCGCCGCAACATCGACCTCAACATGATCCTGCTGAACAACCGCATCTATGGTCTCACGAAGGGACAGTACTCGCCCACCAGCCCTCGCGGCTTCGTCAGCAAGAGCAGCCCCTACGGCACCGTGGAAGACCCGTTCCGCCCCGCTGAGCTCTGCTTCGGCGCCCGCGGTCACTTCTTTGCCCGTGCCGTGGCCACCGACGCCCCCGGCACCATCGAGGTGCTGAAGGCCGCCCACGACCACAAGGGTGCCAGCGTCTGCGAGATTCTGCAGAACTGCGTCATCTTCAACAACGGCACCCACGACAGCGTCTATGACAAGGAAGGGCGCAAGAAGAACGCTATCTACGTGCGCCATGGCGAGAAGCTCGTCTTCGGCGAGAACAACGAGTTCGGTCTCGTGCAGCAGGGCTTCGGCCTGAAGGTAGTTGAAATCGGCAAGGACGGTTACACGCTGGACGATGTCCTCGTGCACGATGCACACTGCGAGGACAACACGTTGCAGCTGAAGCTCGCCCTCATGGGCGACGGCGACGGCTTCCCCATCGCCCTCGGCGTCATCCGCGACGTGGAGGCTCCCACCTACAACGATGCCGTCACGGCGCAGCTCGCTGAGGTCAGTGCTCAGAAGAAGTACCACACCTTCGCCGAGCTCCTTGAAACCAACGACATCTGGGAGGTTAAGTAAGAAGTACCACAGATTACACAGATTAAACAGATTCTGTTCATCGTATTGTAATCTGTTAAATCCGTGTAATCTGTGGTTAAAAAGAAATCATATGAGTGGTGAGGACCAATATATAAGTAGCACTCAGAACCCCAAGATCAAGCGCTTGCTGGCACTCCAAGAGAAATCCTCGGAGCGCCGCAAGAGCGGCTTGTTCGTGGTCGAAGGTCGCCGCGAGCTGCAGCATTGCATCGAAGCGGGGTATGAGATAGAGAGCATCTTTAAGTCAGCATCAGCGGCGGATGCCGCTGATGCTGACTTCATAGTCTCCCCTCATGTCTATGAGCGCATCGCCTACCGCGGCAGCACCGAGGGCGTTGTGGCTATTGTCCGCGCGAAACCGCACACTCTCGAGGACCTGCTCCCCTCCCTCACGGGAGGGGTCGGGGGTGGGTCATTATTTATCATCCTCGAATCCGTTGAGAAGCCCGGCAACCTCGGTGCCGTGCTGCGCTCGGCCGATGCGGCGGGGGCGACGGCCGTCATCGTCTGCGACCCCCTCACCGACCTCTACAACCCCAACCTCATCCGTGCCTCCATCGGTGCCTGCTTCACCGTGCCCACGGTGGCCTGCAGCTCAGAGGACTGCATCCGCTTCCTGAAGGCCCACGGCGTGCAGATCCTCACGGCGCAGCTGCAGGACTCCCATCTCTACTATGACACCGACATGACCGGTCCCACGGCCATCGTCATGGGCACCGAGAGTACCGGCCTCACCGACCAATGGCGCCAGGCTGCCGATGCCCACATCCGCATCCCCATGCTCGGCCGCCTCGACTCCCTCAACGTTAGCGTCTCTGCTGCCATCCTCCTCTTCGAGGCTGTTCGGCAGCGCGAAAACATGGTCTTATCAACATAATTTTGCCATTTCTCTTGGCTGCATCGTACAGAATACCTATCTTTATGTATTTTTTATTTAACTGAACTTTCGGATGTGTTTTTTATTGATCAAGAATTAGAGAATTAGAGAATTTTCTATCTTTTGCAAAGCAAAAGACATCCTATTCATTCTCATCAATTCATAAGACAGCGTATTGCATATTGAGAAAAATTCTCCAATTCTCTAATTCTTGATAGAAATAAAATACTTGACAGACAAC
>ONCQ01000054.1 GCA_900316355.1 uncultured Prevotellaceae bacterium
GTTCATCGCCACCACCAATATGTCGCAGGTGCTGGCAGACATCTCCGGCTCGCGCCGTTTCGTGGGCGTACAGCTCACCGGCCCCGTCCGCATCCCTCGTCGCATCGACTACGAACAGCTCTATGCCCAGGCCGTCGATGAGCTCAGCCGTGGTGCCCGCTACTGGTTCACAGATGCCGAGACGAAGCGCGTGATGGAACACAACGAACGCTTTCAGATTCCCACGGATGCCGAAGCCTACTTCCTGGAACACTTCGCGCTGCCCACGCAGAAGGACGAGGGGCAGTGGCTCTCTGCCGCCGCCATCATCGAGCACATCAAGCAGCAGGCCCACTCCTCTTTCCAGGCCCCCAGCGTGGCAAAGATGGGGCGCATCCTCTCTCGCATCCCCGGCCTCGAACACCGCCATACGGCCTACGGCGAGCGCTACCGCGTCTGTCCCCAAAGCCATCCAATCGCGGCATAGACCGCTGAGGCTTTTGCCCACCCATTTCCCTCATTCCCTCAGCTTTCTCTCAGCCCCTATGGTCTGATATCCAACAAGTTTGAGGGAATGAGGGAATTTCTCGCCAAAACTTTCATGGAGGGCGACAAGGTGTATAGCAGCGTTGATGACATGTTGGAAAATGAAGGGCGATAGTAATCAATATTCCCTATGACTGCCAACTTTAGGTGAATTACTAAGGAAAAGTTAGAGTAAAAACTTATTTTTTAAGTTAATTATTTGGTGGCTCTAAGTAAAGTGCGTACTTTTGCGACAGATAACTTAAAAGTTAAGGATGACTCTTTTCGCGATATGAAACGGAGTAGTATTTTGGAGAAAAGGAGACAACAGGTGAAACCTGAGGCGCGTTCCTCTGTGGCCTTGTCCTTCCGCATCGTCGATAGAATTCATGAGATACTGGAGGAGAAAGAGCTTAAACAAAAGGATCTGGCAGAGCGTTTAGGCAAGAGCGAAGCTGAAATCAGTAAGTGGATGCGAGGCACCCATAACTTTACGATTGACACCCTTGCCTCCATTGAAGCCGCTTTGGGTGCTCCAATCCTGCAAGTCTATCACAGCCAAGCCTATCCCCCTTATGAAGAAGAGCCGATGGCTGTGGCTGAGGGAGAGGGAGAATATAATTAAGCCTTCTTAAACGTTAAGGTTAAGGTTATCGTTAGCGTTGAATTAACTTTTGCTTTAATTTAGAGCGCAGCGACCAGTTGTAAGACACTACTACTCCCTCGCCTTACCCTCTATAGAGACTACGCGCAGAGAGTATAGAGGGTGCGCTTAGGGGAGTATAGAGCCCCCTCTCCGAACCCTGCACCCTTTAATATAACCCCCTCACCTCTTTCGAAAAGACTCGGTAGAAGATGAGGGTTTGGCTAACCATCCAGTCCAGCGCCTCTTCCACGTTTTGCGGGTCTGACAGATCCGTCTTGTGGAACAGAGCGATAGTCTTGTCTTGGGCTGTGGGGTTGGCATCCCATTGTGGTTCGCTGCCTAAAGCCTGGTTGATCTCTTTCTGTCTGGCCAGCAGCGCAGGGTAGTATTTCTCCACCACCGGCTTTCTGATATACAGCTTCACACCGACGAAGTCCTGCTGTGTGTTGCACACATTCGACAGTAGGACACCCGAACGCCCGATCCTCACGTCATACCAATATTGAGGTCGGGGCGACTGCTGGCTGGAAATCTCCCCGATAGCTTGCAGCTTCTCTTTGAATCGAGTCCAAAACTCCAGTTGAATCTTACGCGAATCTACAATCTTTTTTGACCGCACCTTAGTGCTATCTGAAGAAACCACTTTGGTGTTTCCGCTGTTCCTGTAAACATTCAGTTCTTTCCCAGTCTCATCTTTCCATTGACTCCAGCCGTTGGACGAGCCACCAACACAGAACTGTGCTGCACCGCTGGGTGACTCGAAGCAGACATCCTCCCTGACAATCCGCTCACCGTTCTTGACTTCGGTATATTTCGTACATAGGATGTCACGCTTCTTCCTTCCTGCCGAGCTAATCTTGTCCAGATGCACGGGATTGATACGGCTCCCCTTCAACACTGTCAGCGACTGGTCTGCTGGGTTGAAGAGTCCCTGAGCATTTGCATTCCTGGTGAGAACACACTTGATAAGATCGCTCTTTGGAGCAGGCTGAGGCTTGGTAACAACAACCTTTGGCTCTGGTTGCATTCCATCGGCAGAGGCCGTGAAACGCATGGTCGCCAACATCCCTCGTATCTCGTCTTCTGAGAAACTGCTACCATATTTATCCAACAAGTAAGGCTTCAGACTCTCGGCTATCTGTGTCTGGGCATCGGCTATCAGGTTCTCCTTGATCTTATTCAGGCTGTTTTGTCGTTGTATCTCTTTAATGCGTTCTTCGCAGAAGTTTACAATCTCCGCTTTCGAGAAGTTCTCTTTTGAGAACAGCTCAACGAAACGTGAACCACGTTTTTCTTCCAAATCTATAGCCAATTTGAACACCGAAAGAACATGGCTGGTATTGGGTTTGTCGTAGAACACCTCTATGTGTTCACCAATGTATATCCCGACATCCAGCCGCAGTTGTCTCATGTAAGATTCCAACTGTGTAATCTCCTCTTTTATCTGCGTATTTCCAGGACGTTTCACCTCAATTACAAACTGATATTCACCATCGCGGGCTATGAGGATATCGGGTTCCATGCGGTTCCTGTTACCTATTCTCAGCGATTGCTTGTGAATGACTTCTCCCTTCCAAGGTTCCCATCCCAGCAGCATCAGTTGGTTCTCAATGTGGCGGTGGTAGGTGTCTTCCTCCACGTTCAGTTTCTTGTCCTCAATAAGAGGATATACGAATCGCTTCCAAGTTTCTTGCATAGTATTCAAGTACTTACTTTGCTCCCTTTCTTCTGTTACATTCCTTGCACAGCATCTGGCAGTTCTCAATGACTGTGCGGCCGCCGTCTCGCCAGGGCGTGATGTGGTCACCTTCCATAAACTCATAGTCGAATTCTTTGCCGCAGATGGGACAGATGTGGTGCTGCTGCTCCCAAACGGCCAACTTGATGTCTTCGGGGAAGGCGCGGAGGTCGAGGTAATGCTCGTCGCCTGTCAGCACGTATGGGATGATACCTAACTGCCGCTGTATCTCGCTGTCGCGCATCAGTGCTGAAATACGTTTGCCGAGGGCTACGGTGTCCAACGTCTCACTGCCGTATTTGTCATACAGCTGCGCCCAGTCCAAGCCTTTCATGATCTTCTTGAACTTCTTCATGTCGAAGTTCGTGACAGCCCAGTTCAGCACGGCCTGGAAGTATGACCACAGGTTGTTGGCATTCGGGTCGTGCTGGTGGGCTGCCATGTATCCGACAACTGTCTGGCGATGGCCCTGCCGCGTCTCGTGGTCAGCCATCCATTCCAACGCTTTCCTCAGATAATCCTGACGGATGGGTGTTCCGTTCACGAGGTCTTTGCCCAGACGATAGGCTCCGCAATTCGACTTCGAGAAATGGCGCTTGGCATCACTCACGAAGGGGCCTGCATAGACAGCATTATTGATTTCTTGTTCGTTCAAGGGCTTGCCTGCGATGTTGATGGTCTGGAACCACTCCAGCTTCTCGCTGGCCTCGCCCTCGCAGACGTAGATGGTCAGCCGGTAGTCGAGGATGCGCTTCTGAATGTCTGCAGGTTGGTTGAAGAAGTTTTTGAAGTCGTAGGCGAACTTGCCTGCAACATATTCGCAGAGCGAGAGCGTGCGCTGCTGGCCGTCCATCACTTCGTAGGGACAATCGGCATCGTCGCTGCGCCGTACCCAGTACATCACATTCAGCGGGTATCCGTTTAGTACGGTTGTGATGACAGCCTGCTGTTCCTTCTCATTGTAGATGAACTCGCGTTGGTAAGGCGGACGAATATCCAGCTGTCCATCGTAGCCGCGGACACCTTGCTCGTCGTTGTTCACATAGCCACGGGTAATCTCGCCCACGGTCACATCTATTTGCTTGATGGTCATCATGACATTTGGTATTTACTATCTGACTTGAGGATGCTTGTTGCGGATGAGGATGCGGCTATATTGTCGTTTCCCGTTGACAACTCCACAACCGCCTCTATCCTCGGGATGAGGTTTATATCCGACTTCTTTTAGAACATAACTTGGAGCTGATGCACGGGTGTTTCCACTGGCCTGCCAAATAATCTCGAATTGATTAGGATTATATTTATCAAGGAACGTAATAGGGACTCCCATTAGTCCTTCATAATCACAGGGGATGTCTTGAGTCCGTCCAATATTGATTGCTTTATAATTGTCGTAGAAGGGATATTCTTCGGGTGAATATCTGCAGACCAAATCAAGTTCTTCGTTACGTTTTGGTATTTCGAGATTTGTGAACCAATTCACGCCAGAAACGCGAATCATATTGTCTTTATGGTCTCCAGCCGTTGCAATATCTTCATATGGAGAAGAAAAATGAGTTGCAGCTCCCTTGAATCCATAGCCCAGCCAAACTTTATTACTTTGAAGAAGGGGAAACACTTCTTTATATGTAATAGCATTCTGATGTCCCACAATCAGGAACTTCTTCCCATACTCCATCAGTTGGCCAATATACTCACGGAACAGCGAGAAGGGAGGATTCGTGACCACGATGTCAGCCTCCTTGAGTAACTCAATGCATTCAGGGTCACGGAAGTCGCCCGTCTTAAGAATGCTAAGTACATTCTTGTCATTCTGAAGGAGGTACTGCACGTCCGAGAGGTCAACTGCTCCGTCTCCGTTCATGTCCTTGACCTCCGTGATTTCTACCTTGAAGGCAATCTTCTTCGGCTCTTCTGTGAAGTCGCCGAAATCCAACATCAGCTCATTGCCTTGCACGGGTGAGCCATTGTAACACGTGCAAATCAGCTTCTTCAAGCCAAGCTGGTTGAAGCGTAGCGCAAAGTATTTGAAGAAGTTACTCTCATAAGGGTCGTCGCAGTTGCACAGAACCACCTTGTCACGGAAGTGCGGCCAGTAGTGCTGCAACTCCCGTTCGATGTCAGTCAACTGCGTGTAGAACTCATCCTTCTTTGCCGTCTTGGCGGCGTTAAGATTCTTGTTAGCCATACGTCATCCATCAACGCGTATTGCTTATCTTCGGAGACAGGCTAAGGAGAGCATAAGAAAGCATGGACGGTGTTCCAATCCATGCTCTAAAGGCTCTACCAAAGCCCGTCAATCCAGATAAGTCACGCCCATGCATAACGCACAGACGTTTGCGACTTATTCTTTCGGATTGAACTGTTTAGAATTTGGTAGATTTTTAGAGCAGTTCCGAATAACAGCAAACGCTTGTTATTATTTCCAATAAGATTGATTAGGCCCCTTCGCTAAGGTTGAATCGGCTTCAAAAAGCCTGCTTCGTGGCCCTTTCGGCGACAAAGATAGGGATAATAATTAAAAGAGAAGAAGGGAAAAGAGAAAAATTCGAAGTGAAAGATGAAAAAAGGCTTCTGAATCTTCAGAATGAGGCATAAAAAAGCCTTCCCACGGAGGAGGGGAAGGCAAGGGGGGGATAGATTATAAGGGTGGAAGGTTAGTTGATAAGTTCTTTAATTTCCGCATCAACGACGAAGATATCCCCTTCTGCGTCAACGAGTACGTTTCGCGGAAGTACGTCCCATACCTCATAGCGCTCATTACGAAAACGTCCTTCTTCAGTAGTTTTCTCAAACCCCAAAGCAGCCATATATGTCTCAATCATGATTCGAGTGGCGGGACGTGCCTCTGCAATGCGCGGCTGAATAATAACGGGCTGTACTGTTCGACCGTCGAAGCCCGCAAAACCGTAAAAAGAATAAGCGGTATCGGGGAATATGAGGTTATGCATCACAACTTTCCGCAATAGAGCTACAATACTGCCGCTGTTCAAAAGGTTGTTAACCTTATAGATGACAGTCTCACCTACATAAGTGTCGTTCTCATGACCACTCGGTCCGGGCTCTCCGAGATGAAAAACGTCCATCATTGGAATCCAAAAGCCCTCGGCCTTCGCCAGAGTTTCTGCTACGCGCTGTTCTGTTTCAAGGCGATTTACATGTTGGCTGCCATCTCGAAGTTGTGCTTCATATACTGCGCAAAGTCCTTCGAGCTTATTGGCGATTGCTGTGATTCGGCTATTTTCCGAATCTTTCGTTCTGTCACCTCCTTGTGGAATTGATTGAAAAATGTCATCGTTCATATATTGTTTTTAGTTTTCGCTTGCAAAAATACAGATTAAAGTGAAAAGTGAAAAATGAATGAGTGAAAAATGCGAAGTGAAAGATGAAAAAAGGCTTCTGAGTCTTCAGAATGAGGCACAAAAAAGCCTTCCCACGGGGGGAGGGGAAGGCAAGGGGGATAGATTGTGATGAGGGTGCTTACTTGGTCATGTAGATGTCGAGGGTGCCGCCGCGGACGATGTCTTCGTGGTGCAGGATGAAGGCACCCTCTTCGCCGCGACGGGCGTTGGCGAGGGGTTGGCGCTGCAAGGGCTGCCCGTTGAGGAGGGCGCGGCTGACGTAGAAAGCGCTGTCGCTGAGGCCATGGGTGCGGATGGTGAAGGTCTTGCCACCGCCGACATGGAGGGTGGCTTCCTTCACCAATGGCGAGCCGAGGACATAGCGGCCACCACAAGGTTCCACCTGGTAGAAACCGAGGGCGGAGAGGATGTACCAGGCAGACATCTGTCCCACGTCCTCGTTGCCGCAGAGACCTGCGGGCTGGTCGGTGTAGAGCTCGCGCTGGATCTGATGAACAATCTCTGCGGTCTTGCGGGGCTGGCCCATGAGGGCGTAGAGGTAGGCGATGTGGTGTGAGGGCTCATTGCCGTGGGCGTACTGCCCGATGAGGCCTGTGATGTCGGGGTTGGCATCGGCGTTGAGCTGGCTGTCGGCAGCGAAGAGGCTGTCGAGGCGCTGCAGGGCGCGTTCGCGACCGCCGAGCATCGCCATGAGGCCTTCGACATCGTGGGGAACGAGCCAGAGGTACTGCCAGGGGTTGCCCTCGGTGTAGTCGCTGGTCTGATGGGCAGGGTTGAAGCCGTCGATGGGGTTGAAGTCGCCCTTGGAGTTGCGGGAGCGGAGGTAGCCTACGCGCGGGTCATAGAGCTTCTTGTAGCCGCTGGAGCGCTGTTCCAAGTAGGATACCGAGCGGAGGAGCTCAGCGGCTGAACCGCTGAGCGCACTCGCTTTTTCGGAAGAAGCATCGTGCGCAATGCCATTAGCATCAAGGATGGCTTTGCCGGCTTGTGCGGCAGCCCAGTCGGCCAGCATGTATTCAAGCGACATGGAGAGGGAGCCGCCGTGGTGGTCGTTGCAGACATAACCGTATTTCTTCATGTCGTCCAGTCCGCGCTCGTCCATGAGGAGGCTGCTGGTCATCGCTTTCATAGCGGCGAGGGAATCCTTGACGAAGCCCTTCAGCAGAAGGTCGGCCAGGATGGGTACGGCGGGGCAGCCCACCATGCAGTTGGTCTCCTGCGACATCAGATGCCACACGGGCAGCTTGCCCTGTTCGCGGAAGATGCGGAGGTAGGTCTCGGCGATGGAGGGCATCATCTCAGGCAGGATAATGGTGGCGAGGGGAGCAGCAGCGCGGTAGGTGTCCCAGAGGGAGAGGGTGGTGAGGTAATGAAGGCGACTTGAGTGGTAATCATGTGATGAGTCCAGGAGTTGTCGATAGAAACTTATGAACTCGTAGTCTTGTGGCCAGCCTCCTCCTCTACGCTTCACACGGTTGTCGGCACCACGCCAATCACCGTTGCCATCGTCCCAGATTTGTGGTGCTACCATGAAATGGTACATGGCGGTGTAGAAGATGCGGCGGTCGCGGTCGTTCTGGAATGTGGCTTTGATGCGGCCGAGCTCGCTGTTCCATGCGGCATCTGCTTCACGACACATCTTATCGAAGGTCACATCGTCATACACCATATTCTTCTGTGCATTGAACTCAGAAACGGGGCTAAGCGAGATGGTCACGATGAGTGGCTCGTCGCTCGGCTCGAAAAAGAATTCCTGACAATGCTGTTGCGCGTCGTTCAGGTCTGTAAACTCACGCGAGAAACGCATGGCAAAGTAGCAGTGCTGCTCGTTGGCCCAACCATGGCTGATGCGGTAGCCCACGACTTCCTTGCGGTTCGTGACGACAATGCTGGAGTAAAGCACACGATCGCCCACGCCATTCTCCAAATCTACGACGATGCTGTTGCGCTTGGCATCCTTGGGGAAGGTGATGCGGTACATGGCGTTGCGCGGGTCTGCCGTGATTTCTGTGCGGATGTACTTGTTCGCATCCGTTTCAGAGACTTTTTTGTCTGTGCCAAGCAGTACGCTGTAGTAGCCAGGACGAATGATTTCATTATCATGGCTGTATAAGGTGGCGATGCTGTTGCGGGTCAGGATATAGTCCTTGTCCCATGGTTGAGCCCCCACCCATGAAGCTTTTACGGGTTCCATGTGACTGTCGTCGGCGAAGGGCATGATGGCTATGTCACCGAGGTCGCTGCAGCCCGTGCCGCTGAGGTGTGTCTGCGCGAAGCCTACAATCTTCTTGCCGCTCTCGTGGTAGCCGGAACACCAGTCCCAGCCCGTCTCCAATTGTGTAGGGCCTGCGTTGACCATGCCGAAGGGAACGTTAGCGCCTACGAAGACATGGCCGTGGTCGCCGGTGCCGATGCGGGGATCGACATAGGAGGTAAAAGACTCTTGTGCTAATAATGATGCAACTGATATCGCCAAAGAGAAGGTGACCAAGATGTTTTTTTTCATGGGAGGAATGAATTTTTGATGTTTACAGCGTCTTGATCTCGGCACCTCGATAGTAGTGTTTCAGGATTTGGTCGTAGGTGTAGCCCTGTTCGCCCATGACGGCTGCACCAATCTGGCAGAGTCCTACGCCGTGGCCCCAGCCCTTGCCGTGAAGGATGAAGCGGGCGGGGACGCCATTGGCATCGATGTCCTGCCGCTCAACGGTGAAGGCAGCACTTTTCAGGTGGCTGTCGCTGAGGGCGCAGCGGATCTCCAGCTCCTTGCCGATGGTGAAGGTGCGTTTGCTACCCACAATCTGCAGCTTGATAATGCGCTCTCCCGGTCCGCGCTCTACGGGGACGAGGTCGAGGATGTCGCCCAGGTCGTCCATCTTCAGGTGGGTGCTGATGTAGCGCTGTGCCTCGGCTTGCGTGAGCGTCACAGTCCAGCGGTAGAAGTCGGTGGTCTCCTGATCATAGTCGTTGAGCACCTGACGGATGATCTGCGGGTCGCTGGTGTTGCAGAAGGGGTCTTCGACGCTTTCGAGATAGGGGTAGTGTTTGTCTTCCCAACAGCTCTCGAAGGCCTCGGTGTGGCCGCCACAGCACTTGGAGAAGCGGGCATCGCACACCTCGCCGTTGCTGACGAGCACCTGTCCTCTGGTAGCTTTCACGGCTGCCTCCACCTGTGGACTGGTCTGTCGCGTGATGCCCTGATAACGCTGGCAGTGGTCATCGGCGCAGACATCGTAGGTCGTGTGTGCCTCGCGGTCAGTCCAGCGGATGAGTTCGTTGTCGGTCTTGGTGAAGGCGAAGAAGTCATGGCTCCCCTGCGCTCTTTCCTTGCGGCGCTGCATCTGTGCGTAGAGCCAGCTGCGGCTGATGACGGCAGAAGCCTTCAGGAACTCCAGTGAGCAGTTGGGGCTCATCTCGCTGCTGATGACGCTGCAGAGATACTGCTCCACGGGCAACTCGTTGATGCAGAGAATCTGGTCCTCTTCCACCATCAGCTTGAGCGTGCCACGGAAGGTCTGCGCCTCGTTGCGTTCCCAATGGAAGTTCTTGCCGATGGTGACGTCTTCGAGGGTGAAGCTGGCCTCGTCGCTGTCCGGCACAAAGGTCAGCTGGCGATAGACCTGATTGTTCCA
>ONCQ01000046.1 GCA_900316355.1 uncultured Prevotellaceae bacterium
CTCTTCCCATCCCGAACAGAGAAGTTAAGCCCGCTTGCGCCGATGGTACTGCACACCCGTGGGAGAGTAGGTAGCCGCCACTTTTACGAGAAGCCCCGATTCACACTACGTGAGTCGGGGCTCTCTTCGTAAAAGCAGGCTCCTACTCTCCCACGGGTCCGTGGGCGAAGAGGGGCTTTAGAGCAGTGACTGAATGTCACTGCGGCCCGATGAGGGGAGCCAGACCTCTTCTGGCGACGGAGGGCAATAGGTAGCCGCCACTTTTACGAGAAGCCCCGAGCACAGCGATGTGTTCGGGGCTTTCCTTTTATATAGATAGCCGCCGTCGTGCAATGAATAGACGCAGAGGAGACCTTCTTTGGGAGTGAAAAAGGAAAAAATGAGGTAAAATTGACAGAAAATGAAGAAAAGGTTGCACTTGTCAGTAAAAAAGTCGTAACTTTACGCCGCGTATCTGAAAAACTTACGGAATGAAGATTACAAAATGAAGGCCGAGATTGTACTATACCAACCCGATGCAACCATCCAATTAGAGGTGCGGCTACAAGATGAGACTGTATGGTTGACACAGCAGCAGATGGCTGAATTATTTGACACGGACAGAATATCTATCTTAAGGCATATCCATGACATATACAAAACGCTCGAACTGGACGAAAATGCAACCCGTGCACAAATTGCACAGGAAACAGAAGGGTGATGCGCGAGGTTCCCTTGTAGGGGGATCAGCAGAACCGAAATACTTTATTGCTGCTAAGAAAGTTGCAAAGCTTAAATAATTACGATTATGGATAATCAATCTCTGACTCAGATTGCTCAGGCGGTAGAAGTTATTAAAACTGCCATCTTACAAAGTCAGGAGCGAACAATCAAGAATGCCAACACCGATGTATTGGCGCTTAATTATGCTGTCGGGGGTTTTATATCTTTGCAGTCCACACAGCAACAATGGGGCAGTGGAATTATCCGTACGATCAATGAGAAATTGCAACGTGACATGCCCGGATTGCGGGGATTTGGATATGAAAACCTCAAGAAGATGAGGCAATTCTATGAAACTTGGTTTCCTTATATAATGGAGTCGCCGTCGGCTACCCAATTGAGGGCTTCGGAAAACAGGTCGCCGTCGGCTACCCGATTACCGCTTTTGAAAACCAAATCCCTCTCAAATACTTTTGATGTGGAAACTGCTCATGACTTTCTCTCAATCAGTTTCACACATCACATGGAGATTATTAACAAGACTGATTCCATTGAAGAACGTTTGTTCTATATCAAACAGGCGGCTAAATATAAATGGGATAAATATCGTCTGAGAGATTTGCTGAAGCAAGACTTGTATCACCATCAATCATTGATGCCGAATAATTTCCTCACTACTATGCCCAAACGCGTTCAGGCGTTGAAGGCGATTGAGATGTTCAAGGATGAATACTTGTTGGATTACATCAATGTGGAAGAACTGGGAGTGCGAGACGAAGCTGAAGTGGATGAGAAAGTCGTTGAAAATACCATCGTTCAGAATGTAAAAAACTTTATTATGACATTTGGACGGGACTTTACTTTTGTAGGCAATCAATATCACATGGAAAAATTGGGTGAAAATCATTTCATCGATTTGCTTTTCTATAACCGTGAATTGACTTGTCTGGTTGCTGTAGAATTGAAATTAGGTAAGTTCAAACCGATATATCTCGCACAACTACAAACCTATTTGCAAGTATTGGACGATGACGTTCGCAAACCGAACGAGAACCCGTCTATAGGAATTATTTTGTGCCAAGATGTCAACAAGTCGTATGTAGAGTATGTTATTCAACGATATGACAGTCCAATGGGAGTTGCGACATACAAGACTGCGGCGGACATGCCCGAAAACCTCCGCAGAGCTTTACCTGATATGGAAGATCTGAAACGGCTCATTTCTGAAAAATAAATCGTAAACCAATTGTGTAACTCTATGCATCTGATTATAAATCAAATGTTTATCACCCCCCCACCCGCTGCGAAAATATCGTAAATAGAGGCGGTTTAATTATTTGCAACGCTAAAGGCGGTGTACACTTATTGTGTATGCCGTCTTTTTTCGCGTCCGTTCTTTTCGGACACATAGAATAAATAAAACAATCAATGACAATAATTTATTAACCATCAAAAATTTTAATGTTATGGCAACATTACGACTTGAAAACATCTTCAAAAACGGGAAACCCAATTATTTGGAGATAGAAAAAGAAGTAAAGGACGCTCTCGAAAAGTATGGTGTACCTTTGCGAGAAAGACTAACCGTAACTAAAGCCGTCAAAAACCATCTTAACGAGGTTCAGGCTGAGAGGCAATTCTTCTTAGATTTGCAACAAAGTGCTCAAACAAGCATTTGGGACAAATCAAGAACAAGCAAATGGTTCACAGGGAAGGACTTCTCCGCATGGAAAGGTGGTATAACCGCAGAGTTCCAAACGGTATACAAGTCGAGTAAGTTGATGATTCTAATCCGTCATATTACACGATTAGACCTCAATCGTCTGTATTTGGCTCCTCATTTTGATTTGGAGCATCCTGTAAATGACCGACGAGGTTCTATTCCGGCATCTATCGGAAATTTGAAGTACCTTACCAAATTGGACTTGTGTTTCAATTTTCTTAGAGGAGATATTCCTTCTCAGATTGGTAATTTAAAGAATCTGGAGATACTTAAATTAGAGTTCAACCAACTGCATGGAAAGATTCCTACGACGATAAAGAATTTAACGAAGTTGACCTATCTTGCACTTGATCATAACCGCCTTGAAGGTAATATTAGCATGCTGTCTAATTTAAAGGATTTAACGTTGTTAAATATCCACGAAAACAAATTAAGTCTTAGCAAGGCGACCATGGAGACATTAGCGGGATATGAAGGGCTCAAACAATGTTGGTTCTATCGCAACGGTTCTTTCTCCGTTGCTCCGGGTTCTATGGTAGAGAAGCGTATAAAAGATTCCAAATATAGTTGGAAGGCTGAAGATAATAATGAATAATGTCAACCCTTAAATTATTAAAGTAATGAAAAGATTATTAACTTTAGTCGTCTGTAGCCTGTTGGCTATATGGACGGTGAATGCGAAGGACATTGACTCCGGAACATTTAAGAACGGAGGTTCTTGGAAAATCACTGACCAAGGGGAGTTGTATATTGACGCAGTGACAGTGCCGGATTACCCAGACTATGGTCCATGGGAGGCATATTCGAGATATGTAAAGACGCTGCATTTCTCATCGAAAATCACGACCATCGGTAAAAATGCATTCAGGAATATGTATCAATATTGGAGAGATGCCGAGACGCAATTACATATTGACGGTTTAAAGTATGTAGAATTTGACAAAAAGTCATCCGGAAATGTAATTATAAAGGATGGAGCATTTGATAATTGCAGATGTTTGGCATTTTTCGATTTTAGTTATATTACTGAGATAGGAAAAACTGCATTTAAGAATTGTTATTCATTAAATAATATTACATTACCAGCTGTTACAAAAATAGATGACAACGCGTTCGATCTGTGCCACGGGTTATTTGGTAATGTTCCGGGAATGTATATCACTACTCCTAGTAAGCCGGTGATAAGCAATGTGATGGATCACACTTATATCGATTTAAACACTAATACAGGAGATGCAGGTAAGTTTATAAGCATTGTTGTTCCTACAAGCACTATAAATCAATACCCTTCTCAAATATGGGATAGTAGAGATAATGTACACCCTAAGGGTCGTATTTATCCGGGGTATTTAGAAAGAACCTACAATGCCGACAAGAGCAATAATGGCTACGGATCAGAAACAGGAACTGCAACGCTTGTTTGGTGGTATGTAGATGGTCGTCATTTATATGTTAATTATGAATACGGAATTCCTGATTTTGCTTCTCCTGCGGATGCACCATGGTATTCTTACCGCGACCAGATAACGGATGTAACATTGGCGGGAGGAACCCCAATAATTGGAAAAAATGCTTTTGCTAATTTTACGAAACTTACAACAATATACAATAGTAACAAGATAAAAGAGGTTCACGAAGGAGCATTTAAGGGATGCACGGTATTAGGTGGAGAAGATATATATTATAAAAGAATTGATTTCTCCAATGTCAAGGTAGTTGGCAAAGAGGCTTTCGCAAACTGTACTTCGATGAAAAGTATCGGGTTACCTCGCGTTACTACTATTGAAGAAAAGGCATTCAAAGGCTGCACCGCGATAGGTGAAATTTCACTAGGAGTGTTTATAGAGAATATTGGTAGTGAGGCTTTTGCAAACACTTTACAGCAAAGTACAATCAAAGGCAGTCATTTTCAGCATGAAATCTATATGCACGAAAATGCTCCGACTACTGCAAATGATGCATTTAGTGGTACTTATGCAGCAAGAACATATTTGAATGTCCCCAGTGAGTACGCTGCTTCTTACTTGACAGATAACACTTGGAGTCAGTTCGCAATAAGTCATAGTACATTATTCCCGGTTAGCGGAACCATAGTCGGTGGTTATGGTACATGGTCTATAGACAAATACGGTGTACTTACTATTGATGGCGGTACTCCAAACTACAACAGCACGGCTGATGTGCCGTGGCATATATACCAGAAATATATTTATGAGGTCAAAGTAACAGAAAACTGCGCGTATATAGGTAAGAATACGTTTGCATCTGAGAATGAAGGTGAGTCCAAAGTGACCAAAGTAGCTATTCCTGAAACGGTTGAGACCATCGGTGAAAACGCTTTCAAGAACAATGACCAGATTGAGGAAGTGCAGGCAGAGGGCGTGAAGAATATCGGAAGTCAGGCTTTTGAAAATTGCTCGTCGTTAGAGAAAGTCAAGTTCGGCAAGGAGGTCAGCAGCATGGGCGAGAAAGTGTTCAACAACTGCGGTCTGGTGGATGTGATGGCTGTGAAATCGGCTACGCCTCCGGCTATTACTGCACGGACTTTTGAAGGTCTCGGACGTATGTCTGCCAACGCTCCGGCAAAAGTGAAAGCCAAATATGCAGCCCGCAGAGCTACATCGGCTACCGGACAGAAATCCGTTTCGCTGGAAGTGCCGGATGAGCATATCTCCAAATACCTTGCTGCGCAGTATTGGAACCTCTTTACCTTCGAATATATCGGCGAGCACGGTGGTATCGTAGAGAGCGACCAAGCTTACGACGGTCTGTATGTGCTCTACTCGGACGGAACGATGATCATCAGTGCTTCTGCTCCGACAGACCCGCAGAACATCAACACCGGCTTTACCATCAGCAGCAATGCCAAGTCGAAAGTGAAACGCGTGGAGATACAAGGTCTGCTGACCAAACTCGGCCACCAGTTCAACGACTGCCCGAACCTCGAAGAGGTCGTGCTGAGCGGCGGCATCAACTCGCTCAACGGTACGTTTAACAACTGCCCGAAACTGAAGACCATCAACTTGGAGAATGTACAATACCTCAAATCGCATCAGCAGGGCAACAAAGTCATTCCTTGCTTCGGTGGCTGCGTGGCGTTGCAGGAAGTGAACGTCCCCAATGTGCTGGAAATCGGCGACAACTGCTTCAAGGGCTGTACGGGTCTGACGAAGGTCGCTTTAGGCGGCGAGGCAGAGGTTGGCATGGAAGCTTTCTCCGGCTGTACCTCTCTGAAACGTATTGCGCTTGGCAACGCCAAACTGAACGGTGCGCTGCAAGCTTTCCAGGGCTGTACGGCACTGGAGGAGATGACTTATAGCGGCACACGTATGCCTGCGGAGATCTTCAAAGGCTGTACGGCATTGCATAAGATCAACCTCGGCGGCTCGCTGAAGGATATCCTCAGCGAAGCGTTCGCCAATACCTCCATTGACTCGATCTACGTACAATGTCCGACACCTCCGGAGGCGGCTGCCAACGCGTTCAGCGGAATCACCCTGTCATCTATCAAGGTAATAGTACCGGACGCTTTCGAAAGTCCGTACTCGAGTGCACCCGTTTGGGAGGAGATGTTCACCTATGAAGACGAGGACTATGCCGAACTCGATTTCCCGATCCATTTCGCTATCGGTGACAACGGTTTCGGAACAGTAGATGAGAGCGGTAACCTGACCATCAATGCGATGGGTGCGCTCGTTGACAACTTCCGCGACTACGTAGAGCCGTACGCTCCGTATATCATCGGCGAGATCCGTATCGGCAATGAGGTGTCAAGCCTGCCTGCGGGCACACCGTATCGCTTGCCCTTCGGTTGGGTCAAAGAAAACGGACCGAGAGCGATCGTGCTTGGCTCCGGCTTGTTGGAGTTGGGCGACTACGCGCTCTATAACAACGTGTGGGACTGCGATCTGATAGTGGACTGCTACGCGCTGAACCCGCCGGTGATGAAGGGTGCCAACGTGTTCAACTGGAGCCGGATACAGAACGGCTCGCAATGTGTGGCAACGCTGAATGTGGTGAATGACGCTGCCGTAGAGACTGCTTACCGCGCTGACACGTATTGGAAGAAATTCTCCATCTCCAGCTGGCTCACTCCGGCAGACGCCCCGGCAGAGTGCACGGTGACCTTCGTGGATTGGAACGGCACGATCCTCCAGCAGACAACCACCCGTCCGGGTATGGTAGTCACGCCACCGGCAGATCCCGTACGCGAGGGCTATACGTTCAAGGGTTGGGACAGCCAGGACTACACCTGGGTGGTTTCCGACCTCACGATCACTGCTACTTATTACGATGAGACCTATACAGTCCGTTTCTATGACTGGGACGGCACGCTCCTCAGCGAGCAACAGGTTCATTACGGTCAGGCCGCCAAGGCACCGGCAGACCCAGTACGCGAGGGACGTACCTTCCTCGGCTGGAGCGAAGACTTCAGCGCCGTGACACTCGACAGCTACATCGTGGCGATGTACAACCAGCCAGATGGCGTCAAGAGTGTCCGCGCAGATGCCGCCAAGCCGCAGAAGGTTCTCGTTGACGGCGTGCTGTATATCATCCGTCCCGATGGCGCTGTTTACAATGCACAGGGAATGAGAGTGAGATAAATCTCCGCTGAAGGTGACTTTGTGTAAGGTAGAAATGGAGTACCTTTGCACTCACAAAAGTACGGAGGCCTGTTCGACCCACTGCAGTGTCTGCGCGCAGACACTGTAGAGGGTAAGGCGAGGGACTAGTAGTGTCTGCGCATGGACACCTATAATGTCCTCTTCATTACGCTGTAGCCCGAGGGTCATTTTAACAGAAGGAAGCCCCGAGAATCAAATGCGATTCTCTGGGCTTTTTCTTTCTCTGTTCCTTCTTCTTTGACAGGGTGGTGCAACGGCATAGAGACGGGTGTGAATTCTTAATGAGCACTAAAAGGGGCAATCCTTTGTTATTTTATCTTCAATTCTTTCCTCGGATAAGTGATTTCGTTGTATCTTTGCAGCGCAGATATCGAGAACAAATGAAATACGCAGATTTACCCAAACAGCGGCTGAGCCATCTGGTGAAGCCGGCGGGAAAGACGCTGGAGGAGTGGCAGGTGATGCTGCGGATGCAGCAGGCCCAGCGCGAGGACTTGCAGGTGGAATGTGTCAGCGAGCGCTACAACCCTGGCGAGTACCGCGTGCAGAGCCCTAAGTCGGGTGGCGTCTATAAGGTCGTGTTCCGTGGTGCCAAGAGTCCCTGGAACTACTGCGACTGTATGGATTTCAAGACATCGCAGTTGGGAACCTGCAAACATATCGAGGCAGTGCGACAGTGGATAGCGGACCACCATAAGCGCATACATTGGGACCTGCCGACCTACACGAGTGTCTATCTCAGCTACCGCGCCAATGAGCGTAAGGTGAAGATTCGCATCGGTGCGCAGCACGAAGCTGAGTTCCGCACGCTGGCCGCCCACTATTTCGATGAACTGGACACTCTGCGCCCCCGTGCTTATGAGCATTTCGGGGAGTTTCTTGCGGCGGCGCGTGCCATCGACGAGGGCTTCCGTTGCTACCAAGATGCTTTGGACTTTGTGCTGGAACAGCGCGAGGCCATCGCGCGGCGCAAGGTGGTGCAGGAGCGCTACGACGATGCCGCGCTGGACGGCCTGCTGCGCACAACGCTCTACCCGTACCAGAAGGAGGGCGTGCGCTTCGCCGCTGCGGCAGGGCGTGCCATCCTGGCCGACGAGATGGGGCTGGGCAAGACGGTGCAGGCCATCGCTACGGCCGAACTGCTGCGGCGGGAGGGCTTCGTGAGTAATGTACTCATCCTGTGCCCCGCGACACTGAAATACCAGTGGAAACGAGAGATAGAGCGCTTCACGGAGACTTCGGTGATGGTGCTCGACGGCTCTCCAGAACAACGCAGCGAACAGCTGGAGGGCGATGCGTTCTTCAAGATAGCCTCCTATAACAGCATGATGAATATGGTGGAGGCTGGCGGCGTGAAGTCGGTGGATATGCTCATTCTGGATGAGGTGCAGCGCTTGAAGAACTGGAACACGCAGGTGGCCAAGGCGGTGCGTCGCATAACCACGCGCTATGCTCTCATCCTCAGCGGCACACCGATGGAGAACCGGCTGGAGGAACTCTACAGCATCGTGGAACTGGTGGACCAGTTCCTGCTCTCGCCTTATTATCTGTTCCGTGACCGCTATATCATCACCGACTTGGACGGTCGCACGACGGGCTATCGCAACCTCTCAGAGATAGGTCAGCGCATGGCCCACGTGATGCTGCGCAGGCGCAAGGCCGATGTGGCATTGCAGCTGCCGCCGCGCATCGATAAGAACCTGTTCGTGCCGATGACGGCGCAGCAGATGGAGGCACACCATGACATGAAACATCAGGCTGCACGTCTGGTGGCGAAATGGCACCGCCAGCATTTCCTCTCGGAGATGGACCGCCGCCAGCTGTTGCTGCTGTTGCAGCAGATGCGCATGGCGTGTGACAGCCTGTTCGTGCTGGATGAACATAGCCGCTTTGACACGAAGGTGGAGGAGACGATGAACATCCTGAATGAATGCGGTGATGGTGCGAAAGTGGTCATCTTCAGTCAGTGGGAGCGGATGACGCGCCTCGTGGCACAGGAGCTGGAGCAGAGTGGGGTAGAGTATGTCTATCTGCATGGCAGCGTGCCGTCACGAGAGCGTCAAGAACGCGTGGACACCTTCCAGAACGATCCCTCTGTGACTGTCTTCCTGGCTACGGATGCCGGCTCCTCAGGGCTGAACCTGCAAGTGGCTAATGTGGTCATCAACCTGGACCTTCCATGGAATCCTGCTGTGCTGGAACAGCGCATTGGGCGCCTGCACCGCATCGGGCAGCAGCGCGGCGTGGAGGTCATCAACCTGATAGCTGCCGGCACCATCGAGGAGGATATGCTGTCGCGCCTGCGCTTCAAGACCTCGCTTTTCGAGGGCGTGCTGGACGGCGGCGAGGATGCGGTATTCCTGTCGGACAACCAGTTCGACGGTCTCCTCAACGGTCTGCAGGACTATATGGAAGAGGCACCGCACGAGAGCGAGCCCGTGCAGACGGAGCTGACCTTTGCTGAGCCTGTACCTGCAGCTCCTGCTGTCGACAGCGTTGAAGGCGCCTTCCTCAGCGCGCTGGCAGCACTCTTGGAGGCCGACGAGGCTACACGCAAGCGTGTGGCAACCTTGTTGCGGAGTATTCCTTCATTATCAACGAATCAAGAAACAAACCAATAAACGACAATGGATTTTAAGATTGCAGTGTTGCCCGGCGACGGTATCGGGCCGGAGATTAGTGAACAGGGTGTAGCCGTGATGAGCGCTGTATGTGAGCGCTTTGGTCATACGGTGAGTTATGAATATGCTCTCTGCGGGGCTGACGCCATCGACAAGGTGGGCGACCCGTTCCCGGAAGAGACGTTCCAGACGTGTCTGCGTGCAGATGCCGTGCTGTTCTCGGCTGTCGGCGACCCGCGCTACGACAACGCCCCCACGGCGAAGGTGCGCCCCGAGCAGGGGCTGCTGGCGATGCGAAAGGGATTAGGCCTCTACGCTAATATCCGCCCCATCGAGACCTTCGACTGCCTTGTGCATAAGTCACCGCTGAAAGATGAGTTGGTGAAGGGCGCGGACTTCGTGTGCATTCGCGAACTCACTGGCGGTATGTACTTCGGCGAGAAATACCAGGACAACGACCGTGCCTTCGACACCAATGTCTATACGCGCGGCGAGATAGAACGCATCCTGCGAGTGGGCTTCGAGTATGCCCGTCGCCGCCACCATCATCTGACGGTGGTCGATAAGGCCAACATCCTGGCATCGAGCCGTCTGTGGCGGCAGATAGCTCAGGAGATGGCACCGCAGTATCCCGATGTGCAGACGGATTATATGTACGTCGATAATGCTTCGATGCGCATGATTCAGGAGCCTAAGTTCTTCGATGTCATCGTGACGGAGAACACCTTCGGCGATATCCTCACCGACGAGGCATCATGCATCACAGGCTCCATGGGGCTGTTGCCGTCGGCCAGCACAGGTGAACATACACCCGTCTTCGAGCCCGTTCACGGCTCCTGGCCGCAAGCTGCAGGCCAGAACATCGCCAACCCGCTGGCGCAGATCTTGAGCGTAGCTATGCTCTTTGAGCATTTCGGGCTGATGGAAGAGGGCCGTGTCATCCGCGAAGCGGTCCGCGCGAGCCTCGATGCACATGTCTGCACGCCAGAGATTCAGGTTGAAGGCGGCGCGAAATACGGCACGAAGGAAGTGGGAGCGTGGATTGTGAAAAGACTCACCCCCAACCCCTCCCTATAAGGGAGGGGCGTAATTAGCTTCAGGAATTGACGGATGAGTAATAAAACCCTATTCCTTATTATTATTTCCCTGTGTTTGCTCGCTTTGTCCCCATTGGCAGCGCAGGTATCTACTCCCCTCCCTACAAAGGAGGGACAAGGGGGAGTGCCCGTGAGTAGAGAGTCTGGAGAGTCCACTGCTTACGCCAGGCTTGTGCGCCAAGGCATTACGGCTATGGAGGATGACAGCCTGCGGCACGCAGAGCTGTTCTTCAGACAGGCACTGAAGGAGGCGCCGTCGGCACAGACCAATGCTATCCTGTGGAGCCATCTCGCCAGTATCGCAGAGCGTACGGGACGCGAACAAGAGGCGCTGGAGGACTATCGGATGGCACTGACCATTGCTCCCGGGACGATGGGGATTCTGCTCAGCAGGGCATCGTTGTATCTGAAGATGGGCAATGAGGGAAGCGCGCTGGCTGACTATAATGAGGTGCTCCAGCAACAACCGGACCATCAGGAGGCTTTGCTGATGCGCGCGTTCATCAAGCAGCAACAGCGGTTGTTGAAGGACGCACGTGAGGATTATGAACATCTGTTGCGCCTGCTGCCCACCCACGAGCAGGCGCTCCTGGGGCTGGCCCTCGTGAACGACCAGGCCCGTCGTCCGCAGGAAGCCATGGAGAACATCAACCGTGCCATCGACCTCTATCCGACCCACGCCGCTGGCTATGCCCTGCGCGCCGGGATGGAGTTTGAGCGCAAACTCTATGAGCTTGCCGAGATGGACTATAGCATGGCTATCGAGCTCGACCCCAACAATGCCAGCTACCGTCTGGCGCGTGCGAGTTTCTATACGAAAACGAAGCGGAAACGCCTGGCACGTGAGGATGTGCGCGAGGCGGCACGACTGGGGGCCTCTCCCGCAGAGGTGGCTGGGGCCGCAGGCTATAAGATGAAGAAATAATGATTATCCTATAATGAAAACGAAAGATATGACACAGTATCTTGCTGTTGACTTAGGTGCTACCAGTGGTCGCACCGTGCTGGCCTCGTTCGATGGCCAACGTGTAGAGATGCGTGAGTTCACGCGCTTTGAGAATCCCCAGTTGCCGCTTGGCGGCCACATTTACTGGGACCTCCCACATTTGTATAATGAGGTGCTGCGTGCCCTGCGCCAGGTGAAGGCCGAGGGCATTGAGCTACAGAGCATTGGCATAGATACCTGGGGCTGCGACTTTGCCTTCTTCGGGCGCGACGGCCAGCTGCTGGGTTTGCCTTACTGCTATCGCGACCCGCACACTGACGGATCTATGGAGCGCTTCTTCGGCGAGTGTATGCCGCAGACCGATGTCTATGCTCGCACAGGCATTCAGTTTATGCCCTTCAATACGCTCTTCCAGCTCTATACCTTGCGCCGCAATGGCTGTGAGGCACTGGCTTATGCCGACAAGATATTGTTCATTCCAGATGCACTTATCTATATGCTCACGGGGGAAACTGTCATGGAGACGACCGTGGCCTCGACCTCGCAGATGCTGAACCCTGTTACGGGTGACCTGGACGAGGCCCTGCTGAAGGCTGTCGGCCTCACGCGCGACCGCTTCGGCCGTCTGGTGCAGCCTGGCGAGCGTGTGGGGGTATTGACACCGCAGGTGCAGGACGCCACGGGACTCGGTGCGATTCCCATCGTGGCCGTGGGTAGCCACGACACCGCCTCCGCCGTTGCCGCCGTGCCCGCAGCGGACGCAGACTTCGCCTATTTGAGCTGTGGCACATGGAGCCTGTTGGGCGTGGAATCGCAGAAGCCCATCATCACGGATGAGAGTTTCCAGGAGAACTTTACGAATGAAGGAGGTCTTGATGGAACCATACGTTTCCTGAAGAATATCACTGGTCTATGGATATATGAGCAATGCCGTAAACAGTTTAAAGATGATAGTTCAAAGTTTAAAGATGTGCCCGCGGATGTCAATGCGCTGAATGCGCTGTGTCTGCAGTCTGACTGCGCCAGCCTGATTAACCCAGATGACCCGCGCTTCGCTCACCCAGTGTCTATGACGGCCGCCATCTGCGAGTACCTCACGGAGACGGGACAGACACTGCCTCAAACGCCCGCTGACTATGTGCGCATCATCTTCCGTTCGCTGGCGGCACGCTATCGCGAGGTGGTGGACATCTTGCGGAGACTCACGTCCGTAGATATCCGGCGCCTGCATGTCATCGGCGGCGGGTCGCGGAATGAATTCTTGATGCAGTTTGCTGCCGACGCTCTTCAGATGCCTGTCATCGCAGGTCCCCAGGAGGGCACGGCACTGGGGAATATCCTCGTGCAGGTGCGTGCCGCAGGAGACGTCAGCACGCTCGCTGAGATGCGAGCCATCATCGCACGGAGTATAGAGCTGAAGGAGTATCAGCCCAAATCATCATCCATTCAGCGGTAGGAAAGATGAGGAACTTAGATTGGAAGACGCTGAAGAGCGAGTATCTCTTCCGCAGACCGTGGCTCACAGCACGGCGTGATGTGTGTGAACTGCCCGATGGCCGCATCAACGATGAGTATTATGTGCTGGAGTACCCCACATGGGTGCATGTGGTAGCCATCACCAAGGAAGGTAAAATGGTTATCATCCGTCAGTATCGCCATGGCCTCGGGCGCACTTGCTTTGAGATTGTGGCGGGCTGCGTGGAAGAGGGTGAGGACCCGCTGATGGCTGCCAAGCGCGAGCTGCAGGAGGAAACGGGCTATACGGGCGGCGAATGGCATGAGGCCATGCAGTTCACCTGTAATGCCAGTGCCATGAACAACATTACCCACAGCTATATTGCCGTGGGTGTGGAGCAGACAGATGTGCAGCATTTGGATGCCTGCGAGGACATTGAAATCTACACTTTCACGCCCGATGAGGTGAAGGCAATGCTTCTCCGCGGTGAGTTTATGCAGGCCTCGATGCTGGCAGCCTTGTACAAATATTTCTCGGGGCTTTAACAGGAACGCTTAACCATTTACCACATTGACGGGTTGCCCGTCGATGAAGGCCTTTAGGTTGGCAGTGGCGGTGGCTATTAGCCGCTCGCGTGCCTCGTGCGTGGCCCAGGCGATATGGGGCGTGAGGTAGCAGCGGGGAGCCGAGAGCAACGGGTTGTCGGCGGCAGGGGGTTCTGTTGAAAGTACGTCGGCGCAGTAGGCCGCGAGACGGTTGTCATGAAGGGCATGGGCTACGTCCTGTTCACTGATGAGGGGCCCGCGCCCCGTGTTGATGAGAATGGCGGTAGGCTTCATCATCGCCAGGGTTGCGGTGTTGATCATTGCGCGTGTCTCGGGTGTCAGCGGACAGTGAAGCGAAAGCACATCAGCCTCGCGCAGTGCTGTCTCCCATGTGACCTTCTCAATGCCCATGGGCAGCGCTTCCTGCTGCTGGCTTGTCACGGCGATGACTTTCATGCCGAAAGCCTGTGCTATGCGCGCTACGGCTGTGCCGATATTCCCCAGGCCATAGATGCCGAAGGTCTTGCCGGCCAGCTCCGTAAGCGGAGTGTCCATCCACAGGAAGTCGGGCGACAGCGGCCATCGGTAGGGATTTTCGTCGGCGTAGTGTGCGACGCTGTTGGTGACGTTGAGCAGGTGGGCGAAGACCAGCTGCGCCACGGATGCAGTGCTGTAGGCGGGGATGTTAGTCACGATGATGCCCCTGCGGCGTGCCGCTTCGATGTCCACGACGTTGTAGCCCGTGGCCAGCACGCCGATATACCGGAGATGTGGCAGGGCCGCGATGATGTCGGCCGTCATCATCACTTTGTTCGTGAGCACAGCCTCGGCATCGTGGCATCGGGCGGCGGTTTCTTCAGCGCTGGTGCGGTCATAAGTGATGAGCTCAGCACCTGCCGTTTCCAAGGCTTTTTCCAGCTCTTTCCATGATAGATCCTGCTGTGTGACGGTGTAGCCGTCGAGAATCACTACCTTCATCGTTGTCTCCTTTTTGTTTTGCGCCGCAAATCTCTAAGTTTTTTATAACTCACTGACTATCAATTATCTCTCAAGCCAGTACAGAGGAGAGGTTACGAATTAGTTACATACAGAAGTCCGAAATTCTCCACGATTTGCTTAGGACTCTGATAGCTCTCTATCGACCTCATTTGCGGGTACAAAGGTACAAAAACAATTTCAATTAAAAGACACTTATACCAATAAAACGATTTTATATAGTTCTTTTTAACTCTATACTGGTTCGCAGAAACCAAAAATCAAGTTGCGAAAGCGATTATTGCCGTCCGAAGCAGTAACCAGACAAGCAGGTCACATCTTCGGACTGATTGGGAATAACCGCAATGCAGAGTGCCACCGCCTGACCGAACACGTCCGCTTCAGCCGACGATGCACACTTCATTGTGGTTGTCCCCCTTTTTCTGTAGGTAGGCTTTCGCAATACTTGGGAACGAAAGCGTAAGGGTACGACTACCGTTGATTTGGAAAGCATGTTGGCTTAGTCAGGAAAGTGATTTATATCGCATGATGAAGCCGTCTTTTGGATGGCGAGGTTGTCGCTATGCAAAAGACGGCTACATCCTGCTGTCACGGCTGGAGGGAATGAGTCTGCCATCTTCCTGCAAGCACTGTCGCAATCTGAGATTGGGACGGTGTTTGCAGGAAGACAGCCGACACGTTCCCGAAGATGTGGACTTTCCTGAGAATGGCTTAGAAAGCACGAAAGTTTGCTGTTGGCTTGGAGATGCCCATTGATACGAAGTGGCTTGGATTACCAAAGTCTGGTTGCGAAAGCGAGTGTTGCCGCCCGAAGAAGTCATCAGACGAGCAGATGACACGTTCGGACTATCTGGGAAATAACCGCAATGAAGAGTGCCACCGCCTGATCGGACACGTCCGCTTCAGCCGACGATGCACACTTCATTGTGGTTGTTCCCTATTTCTGTAGGTAGGCTTTCGCAATTATACTTGGACTTGGGAAGCCCGAACATATTGGGGAATCGAATGCCAAATCACTTCTACTTCAACCATTAGCCCATAAAACCATATTCGTATGGGAAGGCACCACCAACCGTCATCTAATTTTGAAAAGCACATCCAATCGTCGTAAAAGGGATGTATTTCGTCGGACAAGTCTTATAGCCTTGTCGGTGAAGTTTCACTGATAAGGCCATAAGACACGCCCGACTGTCTGCGGACGAGCGAAAACGGCTGTCCCCATTTGCAAACTGGAAACCGCGAGGGCATTCAGTATCGCAGGTGGGGACAGCCGATTTCTTTTTCTCATCCGCTTTGTTTTGTGTCCTTTTACGAGCACATTCCTCTATCAAGCCCGTTTGCCTGGTTCGCTTCCGCGAAGGAGGGGGCGGGTATGCTCGTGAAAGCGAAATCTGTTCCTCAAACTACCGCAGGTCTTCTTACACCGCCTCGATTCATTCCTGTGACAAAGGTAAATCGCAGATTGGATAAATCAAGTTCCAAGCAGAATCACGCCCCGTCTTGAAATTTCTTGAAGACCTTTCAGCCCATTGCTTTGTAGAAAAATCATAGACGAAAGTTCGGCTTCTTTTATTTTGTGCATTAGGAATGTATAGACCGTAGAAAGCATGATTTGAACGGCTATAAGCAAATCCAATGGCGTTGTCCGTGTCCGAATTATCCAAGATTTCATCAAGCCATGTTTCTGAAATCTTTTGAAATTCTGTTCCAACAATGGCAAAAACAGCCCTGCCAGCATTCATTCCATTAGACACAAAACAAACGCTATTGTTCACACTTGAAACGGATTTGGGCGAATCCAAACCAATTTCTCTATTGAATGTGTATGAAGTTCTAACCCAAGTTTGATATTGTTCTGCATCGCCCCTTTGCCAGAACTCAATGGATTTTGGGCCGAATACAATTAAGTTTGAACCAATGGCGTAAAGTGCGTTTATGGCATCGCTGTTTGATTCACCGTTCTTGTAAAGGGGCGTTCCATAATCATCAAAGAAAACATATTGGTCACTTTGAACGGTTTCTGTTTCGGGTGTTATGTGGTCGGATTTATATTGGACTTCACCGTTCACGATTTTATAGACTTGTCGTGTTTCTTGTGAAAGTGGGTATGGAATGGAGTAATAGGCGTAACCGCTACCGCTATCGTTTACGATAATCGAACCTGAAACGACTTGAACATGTGTGGGCTTTATCTTCATTCCCTGTTCATTTATTCTATCGGGCAGGTTTATGTAATGAAGAGAACCACCTTCTTTCAAGTTGTAATAGAAAAGATTTGAACCATCGGCAATTAAAAGAAAAGGTCTTTCACCACCCGTTTCTGCAAATGTTGGGTATGACCCCGTATCTACGCTTCCAAGGCACTCCACAGACCATTTGTAATCGACCCTATATAATTTTGAATGGATAACGAAAAAAGCGTCTGGGGCGTTGTTGTTGGCGTCTAAACCCGTAGAAGATACGAAAGAACCGTGGCATCCTTCTTTTGTGCTTTCAAGTTGCTTAATCCATTTGATACCGTGGAACTGACTTTTGATAGACCACCGCACCGTTTGATTCTTGATACATGTTTATAGACAATGCAGAACCCATTGTAGAAGGGAATTTGGCTTTGTTTTGGTCGCCTATCAAGTTTGAAATTACACTTACTTTCGACATTTACCACCCCACGCCATTCATTCCGTTATAATAATCTTCAAGAAAAGAGCCTTCCATATTTGACCAAACAATAGGTCTGTTTGATGAATTGATTCTTTTTATGAGCGATTTCTGTTCTTCAAAATCTTCCTTAAAAACAGAAACCCAATCATTCAACTTGTATCTAATGGCGAGTCTATAAGTTAGACCTGTCAATAGAAGCGATTTATACATGTCCTGTAGATTTAATGTACTTGACAAGTCTATTTCATCTATATCGTCGATGAAACAAATTTTGTATTCGGAATCTATTGTAGAATCAAGGATTATTGAACCCTTCATAACGCCATATTCAAAATCATACAAGTTTTCGTTTCTCCATTCGTCTGAAAGGTATGGGACAGTCCAAT
>ONCQ01000062.1 GCA_900316355.1 uncultured Prevotellaceae bacterium
CCCACACCATGGACGTTGAGGTCGATGTTGACACAGACGAATCGTCCTCGCGGCACCTCATGCGGGTGAAGCGGTCCGAGGTCCTCGTCGCCGTAGTCCCAGGCGCTGACGCAGAGCGGCTGAAGGCCTTCGATGCGGACGGTGCGTCCGGGCTGTGAGAATTCTATCCACCGCACGTCGCAGCGGTAGCCGTTGTCCTGCGGGTGGATGTACTCGGTCTGGAAGTCACCGAGCGGCATCACGTACTCGCCGAGGAAGGCCGACCGTTTGCGGTCGGGATAGTTCTCCCACGGGCCGCGGCCATAGTAACGAACCTGCGTGAAGTTGGCAGGCAGGCGCATCTGCATACCAAATCTGGGCATCACGGGGCGGTCGTGGGACGTGGGACGGTAGTCCATCTCTACGAGGATGCTGTGGTCGTCGAGTACGGTGTAGCGCACCTTCACGTCCCTCACCTCCTTCCACATCGCCGTGCGGCGAGCAAAGCCGGCGGCACTCTGGTTGTCGTTCTCAGGTTTCCAGAAACAGGGTTCGAGAGGAGCCTGGAGCAGCTCGCGCCCGCCTACGATCCACGAGGTGAGGGCATTGCCGCAGACGGTGACGCCCTTCGCCTTGCCCTCCGCCCTCGCACACTTCGTGATGTCGGTCTTGGCAGGGAAGGTGTATGGCTCCAGCACAAACTGCTCGCGAGCCACGGCAAAGCCCTTGTCTGCCCACGGCATGTCGCACCGCAGGCGGGCATAGACGTTCAGCACGGTCTCACTGCCGTAGCGCAACGTGTCGTAGGTGTAGTCGTATTCGCTGAGGTCGGTGAAGCAGTCGCGGTTGATGACCTTCACGTTGCCATTGCCCTCTCGCTCAAACTGCACAGGAGCATAGACGTGCTGCACCTCATAGTATGCCGGATGAGGCGTGCGGTCGGGGCCTACAATGCCGTTGATGAGGAATCGTCCGTCATTGGGCTGGTCGCCGAAGTCGCCGCCGTAGGCCCAGAACTCGTCGGACTGCAAGGGCAGATCGGCGGAGAAACGCAGGGGGCCACCGTCGATATAGATAATATCCCAGTATTCCTGCATATTGCCAGTGGAGTTACCCATTGAATGAACATACTCTCGCATCATGAACGGACGGTCGCTGACGCGTTCTGCCACCTGTCGCATTTCTTCGGGGTAGAGGTAGCTGTCGTCGTAGATGGCAGAGTAGCGATGGTCGCTGTCGTAGAAAGGTGGACGTGTTGGATCCAAGGCAACAATGGTATCGCGCATGGCTTTTGCGTTTGCTCCAGCTCCTGCCTCGTTGCCCAGACTCCAAAGAATGATGCTAGGATGGTTGCGGTCACGCAGTACCAACGAGGAAGCACGATCTACATGTGCCTTTAGCCACGTAGGATTGTCGCCCATATCCTTGTTTCCGATGCCGAAGCCGTGGCTCTCATTGCAAGCTTCGTCCATGACGTAGAGACCATAACGGTCTGCCAACTCATAAATGAGCGCTGTGTGGGGATAGACCGTGGTACGCAGGAAATTGATATTGGCCTGCTTCATCAGTCTGATGTCCAGTTCGCAAGTGGCATCATCGACGTAGCGGCCCATGCGAGGATGGTGGTCATGACGGTTGACGCCACGCAGTTTCACGTTCTGTCCATTGATTTTGAAGACCTCACCCACGATGTCTATACGTTTTACGCCGATGTGATAGTCAAAATGTTCTATGGTCGTCCCCTTGCTGTCACGCAGTTCAACAGCAAAGGGATAGAGGTGTGGTTTCTCTGCCGACCAGAGACGCGGATGCCGAAGCTCACAACGAAGTTGCACGTGCATCGTGTCTTTGGCCGCAAGGCGATGCACGCTACCCTTGATTTCCTTCCCTTCAATGAGGAAGGCCACGTTCAGGTCCTTCACGCTTTTGCGGCTGGTGTTGCACAGTTCCACATCGGCCTTGACCTCTGCGATGCTGAAATCTGTGTTGGGGATAGCCGTAACATAGTAATCGCTGATATGCACGGGCGGCCTCACCCAGAGCTGCACAGGGCGGAAGATGCCACTCAGACGCCACATGTCGATGTCCTCCAAATAGGCTCCATCACTCCAGCGATACACTTCCACTGCAAGGCGGTTCTGTCCTTCTCGGGCGTAGCGTGTGATGTCGAACTCAGCGGGCGACATGGAGTTCTGACTGTAACCCACCTGTTGTCCGTTTACCCACACATAGAAGGCCGATTTCACGCCGCCGAAGTGGAGAATGATATTCTGTGTCAGCTCCTTGCGCGAGAGATTAAAAAAGGTGACGTAGGAACCCACGGGATTGCGGTGGTTGTATGCATACCACTCTTTGGGCGGTTCGCTGGTCACGCTGGGAGGATTCGGTTGAAAGGGAAACTTAAAGTTGGTATAGATGGGCTTACCGAAGTTCTGCATCTGCCAGTTTCCCGGCACGATGATGTGATTCCACTGGCTGACATCGAAATCAGTTCGATAGAAGTCTGCGGGCCGCTCGTCCGGATTAGCGGACCAATAGAAGCGCCACTGCCCATTGAGTGAGATGATTTCCTTGCATTCAGATTCGCGAGAAGGCAGCTGCAACGTCGCATGATAGGGCAGCTTGTTGATTCCCACCACCTGTGGGTTCTCCCAATCACGGACGGTGGCCTGAGACAAAGCCGAAGAGGTACATACCAGACAGACGAGGGCACCAATGAGAATGTTTTTCAGCGTATCCATTTCTTATGATTGATGATGAACTCGCCGCAAAGATACGAATAACTATTCAAACTCCGATAAAATGCAGTATTATTTTTGTTGAATTCCGATAAGATGCACAACATTATCATGCTTTATTCCGATATGTACATTGTTTTAGTAGAAACTTGAAGATACTAAAAAGGGACCTGCCCAAGCGGACAGGTCCCTTTCATTATATCAGAGTGATGATTACTTCTCAACTGCTGCCTGCACGGCAGTTAACGGGAACTGATTATCAGCACATTACGGCGAATCTGGGAAACATTTGGGAAACTACCAATTTCTTGTTTCGATTAAAAGAAAAAACGGATGGATTCTTACGATGTAAGTTTAGGTTTAAGTTTAGATGCTCTTATATATATAAAAGGTATAGTAAACCTGAAGCAGATGATTGTAGGTTTAATCTTTAAGTTTAGAGGTGCATGTATATATACATGGTTAAACGTAAACTTGTACACATGCTGCTATGCCTTGCACTTTCTTCTTTTTACTGATTATTACAATTTCTCTGGAAATATCGTCATAGTTTTTATTTTATCCTAAAATCCGCAACTATCATCCAATACACGATTAAGGGTAGATTTATGAGTCGTTAGTAGCAGCTTTCAGTAAAAAGCAACAGCACAACATCA
>ONCQ01000031.1 GCA_900316355.1 uncultured Prevotellaceae bacterium
CTACACCATCTTTGGAGGACAGAGCGAGGACATCACCATCCGCAACATCAAGAGCTTCTCAGCCCGTCCCTGGAGCGACGGCATCGACCTCATGTGCTGTCGCCGCGTCCGTATCGACAACTGTTTCCTGCGCACCAGCGACGACTGCATCGCACTCTACAACCACCGTTGGTGGTACTGGGGCGGCTCCGAAGACATCGAGGTGAGCCGCTGCATCCTATGGCCCGACGTGGCGCACCCCGTCAATGTCGGCTCCCATGGCGACGACCGTAACCCTGATGGCGAGACGCTCCGCCATGTCCGCATTCACGACTGCGACATCATCGGTGATGATGCAGCAGGCCTCGGACTGCTGGCCATCAACTGCGGCGACAACAACCATATCCGCGATATCCGCTTCGAGCGCATCCGTGCCGAAGGTCTGCGCCGCTGCCGGCCCTTCGACCTCCGCATCTTCCAGTCCGAGAAGTACAACCGCGCCCCGGGCTGCTGCATCGACAGCATCGCTTTTGTGGATTTCACTATCTCCCCCGATGTCCCCGACTCGTGTGTCCTCCCCAGCCGTGTTGAGGGCATGCCCGAGCATCCCGTGGGTCGCTACACCCTCGAGCGAGTGTCGCACACGACGGTCACGACGGCAAATCTTTAATAAAAGTAAGATGATTATCCGCAATACTCCCCAAAATGGTATTTTGCATAATTTATAACTTAATTATTCTTAAAATAACAACTCAGATGAATGTGTTATCATATTTAATTTGTATATTTGCACTTAGTAATCTGCATTAAAACACAAACTAAATCTCATAACTTCACATTCATGAAACAAAACACTTTAAGCAAACTTTTGCTATTATCGCTACTCCTTACAACAAGTGTAGCTTGGGCAGACGGCACGGACGTCACCGCCACCTACATCACGAACCCCGGTTTCGATAAGGGGAACCTCGACGGCTGGACCCGTACGGGCAAAGTCGACGGACATAACGCTTCGGGCGTTTACAACATCAAATCATTATTCCTATGACCAACTACAGAGAACGTTTCACGACGGCGCTGACATGCTTGCTGACAGCCGTTACCTTACAGGCACAAGTGCGTTATGTGTTTAATCCTCAAGATTATACCTCCACGGATGCCGCGCGCGCCCCGCAGTCGGCCTTCTCGTATGCAGATGCCTCGTTCACCATCACGGCTTCGGGGCAGAACAACGTGGCGTTCATGATGGGGTCGGCGTGCGACAACAAATACTATATCACGGGTCAGGACCATTGGTTCGTAGTGGCCGCCACGGGTGTGAAGACCGGTGCCGCGGATGCCTATCTGTGGTGGTCCAACGGTGTGAACCACAACTCTCAGGTTGCGCCCGACTACATCATCACGGATGGCGACCGTCAGCTCTTCATCTGGGATGCCGAAGGTGGCAACGCTTTGTTCTCGTGGTTCAACGCCTCGGCCAGTCAGATCGTACTCAACAGCGGAGGGCGCCAGTTCATCCTTGCCATGGGATTGACAGCCACGGGCTCTGCGGGCACCATCACTGATGTCAACTACTACAGCGATGCCACGCTGGCAGCCGCCTATCCCGCCACGGTGGAGCCGCTGGCGCTGGCGCAGAACCCCAACCCCGTGGTGAGCTACGAGCGCACCGCCGACGGTCTTCTGGCCCATCGTGACGACCTCAATGTGCGCATCCGTCTGCTCAGCGACGGCAACGTGCGCGTCACCAAGTTCCTGGGCGACGAGGCAAAGGTGGAGAAAAGCCTGGTCATTCAAGCATTGAATGATTTACCATTGAATGATTTCGAAGTCAGCGAGGCTGGCGGTGTGGTGACCCTCACCACGGCAAAAGCCAAAGTCCTCTACGACCTCAGCGAAGCCAGCGTCAGCGTGCTGCGTGCCACGGGCGAGACGCTCATCAGCGAATCCGACGCTACGCTACGCCCCACCACCGATGGTCCCAACGCCTCCTTCCGCCTCAAGCAGCGCTTCCGCCTGGATGCCGACGAGGACATCTACGGCTTCGGACAGCTGCAGAACGGACGCCTGTCCATGCGCGGCGTGTCGATGAATATGATTCAGGACAACCGCAGCATTTACATTCCCTACTTCTACTCCACGAAGCGTTATGCCCTCTATTGGGACAACTATTCGCCGACTTCGTTCACCGACAGTCCCGAAGCTACCACCTTTGCCTCCACGGGACAGGCCATCGACTACTATGTGATTGTAGGCGAGGACTCCGAGGATGTGCTACGCCAGTGGCGCCACCTGACGGGCGGCACACAGCTGCCGCCGCTGTGGAACTTCGGCCTCTATCAGAGCAAGCAGCGCTACATGAGCGCACAGGAGGTCATCGACATCGTCAGCAGGTACCGCGCCGACCAGGTACCCCTCGACTGCGTCGTGCAGGACTGGCAGTACTGGGGCGACGACAATCACTGGAACGCCATGGAGTTCCTGAACCCGAACTACACCGACTACCAGCGCATGATCGACGAGGTGCACGGCATGAACGCCAAGCTGATGATTTCCGTATGGCCCGACTTCGGACCGCAGACCCAGCAGTATGCCGAGTTCGGGACTGCCGGACGCCTCATCCCCATCCAGAGCTATCCCACGAACGTGGCCACGCGACCCTATGACTGCTACGATGCCCAGACGCGCGACCGCTACTGGCAGTATCTCTACACGGGACTGATGAGCAAGGGCATCGATGCCCTCTGGCTCGATAGTGCCGAACCGGATGACTTCAGCAACAAGGGTTCCGACTACGACTACGTGACGGGTCTCGACGGCCGCACCTTCCGCTCCGTGCGCAATGCCTTCCCCTTGGCTCATGTCGAGGGTGTCTATGACCACCATCTGGCCGAGCCGTCGCTCAACAGCAAACGTGTGAGCATCCTCACGCGCTCCGCCTTCGCCGGCATGCAGCGCACGGGAGCCTTCGTGTGGAGCGCCGACATCACCTCGTCGTGGGAGTGCCTGGCCGCGCAGATCCCTGCCGCCTGCAACTTCAGCGTCTCGGGTCTGCCCTATTGGAACAGCGATACGGGCGCCTTCTTCATCGGAGGTTACAATGGCGGCGTCACCAACCCCGACTGGCGACGACTCTACACGCGTTGGACGCAGTTCTCATGCTTCTGCCCCATGATGCGCTTCCATGGCGACCAGACGCCGCGCGAAATCTGGCAGTTCGGCGCCAAGGACGACGCTCAGGGCGACTACAACAACATCCTGCGCTACATCCGCCTGCGCTATCGCCTGCTTCCTTATATATATAGCACCGCACACGACGTGGTGAAGAACGATGCCACCTTCATGACGGCCATGCCCTTGGCCTTCGAGGACGATGCCGCCTGCCGCCCCATCACGGATCAGTACATGTTCGGCCGCAACATCCTTGTCGCGCCCGTCGTGCAGGACCGCGTGGCTGGACGCAATGTCTATCTGCCCCAAAGCCTCACATGGTATGATTTCTGGACAGGTGAAGCCTTCAACGGCGGCAAGAGCGTATTCCGCTCCACGCCGCAGGACATCATGCCACTCTACATCCCCGCAGGCACCATCCTGCCTTTCGGCCCCGAGGTGCAGTACAGCTCCGAGAAGGCGTGGGATGACCTCGAGATCCGCGTCTATGCCGGTGCCGACGGCAGCTTCACCCTCTACGAAGATGAGCTGGACGGCTACGGCTACAAGAACGGAGCTTCGAGCGAGATTCCTTTCACCTGGAACGAGCAGACACAGACTCTCACCATAGGCGCTCGCACAGGCAGCTTCCCCGGCATGTTGCAGCAGCGCCAGTTCCGCATCGTCAAGGTCTCCACCGAAAACGGCTTTGGTGACCAGCCTGCCGCTCGCATCGACCAGACCGTCAGCTACGACGGCAGCGAAGTGAGCGTCGCGCTCTTGGGCACACTCTCTGCCGAGGTGACCACCTACGACTGCACCTCGCTGATTCAGAACCCCAGCTTCGAGGCCGACGGCCGCACGCTCACCAAGCAGGCTCCGCAGGGATGGACCGTCGAGAGCGCTACGACGTGGTGGGGAGTCAATGTAGGTGCCGGCGGTAATGACCCGCAGGCCACCGACGGACAGTACGTCTTCGGTGTCTGGGACGGCTCTGCCACGATGCAGCCCGCCATCTATCAGACCCTCAGCGGCCTGCCCGTAGGCCACTACACGCTGAGCGTCGATATGCAGGCCAGCAACCGCTCCGCCGCCACCGTGCGCTTAGGCAAGCAGTATGTCTTCGCGGGCGAGGCCAAGAGTTACTTCAAAGATGCCGTCAGCACGGCAGGCGTGGGCGATGCCTACCCCATGCAGACTTTCTCCGTCAGTTTTGATGTGACGGAGCCCGATGCTTCCTTACGTATCGGTGTCAGCACGGAGGGCGCTCCCGCCGAGACATGGTTCAAGATTGACAACTTCCGACTCACCCGCACCGCCGTGCTCGCCCTCGACGAGGACAAGGCTGCCGACATCGATGCCAGCGAGCAGGGTGTGCGCGTCAGCCTTCATCGCACCTTCCTGCCCAATCAGTGGAACACCCTCGTGCTGCCCTTTTCCATGACGCAGCCGCAGGTCCTTGCCACCTTCGGCACCGATGCGCAAGTCGCCAAGATGACAGCTGCAGATGCCGACGGCGTAGCTTTCTCCACCACCACAGACGGCATCGAGGCCAACACCCCCGTACTCCTGCGTACCTCTACGGAGCAGACGGACTACCTCTTCAATGGCGTGGATGTCGTGCAGGGCGAACCCCTTCAGGAGTTATCTGGCATCAGTTTCCGGGGCAACTACGACGGTCTGCGCGCAGTAGGTGCCGGCTGCTACTTCGTGTATAATGATCACATGATGCGCAGTACCGAGAAGACCACGATGCGCAGTTTCCGCGCTTTCTTCGAAGTGGATGAGGCACTGGTGAAAGCTGACTTCGGCCTTACGGTGGACGGAACGCCTACGCGCATTGAAGCCACCAGAGAGAGGGAAAATAGCAAACTGTCAAGTCATACATACTTCGACCTCGCTGGCCGCCAGCTCTCCTCATCACCGGCTTTCCGGGAGTCTTCACACCTGAAAAAGGGAATTTATGTGGTCACTCAGGGCTCTGACAAAAATGAAACGAGGAAGATTATGGTCAAATAACAGCATATCCTCTATGAAAAGAAAATACCTCTCTCCAAGAATCATGTCAGTTGGCATCCGGCCCTTTGTATCCCTGCTATCATCGTCCATCGTCCCTGATTCTTCCCCCGTCTCATGGAAGGATGCCCTGGAGGATACTCAAGGTGTGGAAATCAATGTAAAAAGAGAATCCCAGATAGATTGGGATGCATGGTAGTGTGCTTCACTCCACGCTGAAGCCTGCTTTCTTCACATCGCGTGAGTTGGGCCCGATCATCACCTCGAAGTCACCGGGCTCCAGGACATAGTCAAGGTCATAGTTATAGAATTTCAGTTTGTCAGCCGTGATGTGGAACTCCACGTCGCGGCTTTCTCCTGCCTGCAGCGTGACGCGCTGGAAGTCCTTCAGCTCCTTCACGGGGCGGCTGATGCTGGCGACCTTGTCGTGGATATAGAGTTGCACCACCTCTGTGGCTTCGCGCTCACTCGTATTCGTCAGCGTGATGGCGGCGGTGATGCTGCCGTCGGCAGACATCGCGGTGCTGCTCAGGCGGATGTCAGAGTAGCTGAAGCGGCTGTAGGTGAGGCCGTAGCCGAAGGGATAGAGCGGTCCCTGCACAGCATCCAGATAGTTGGGGCTCCACACGCGATAATCGGCGGTTCCATCGGGAACAGGACGCCCAGTAGGCAGTCGGTTGTAATAGAGCGGTTCCTGTCCGGTGGCATGCGGCATCGACACGGTGAGGCGACCCGAGGGCGATACCCGTCCGAAGAGCACATCGCACAGCGCATCGGCGCACTCACTGCCATACCACACATTCATGATAGCATCCACATGCTGGCTTTCCCATGTCAGCACCGTGGCGCGTCCGGCGAAGTTGAGCAACACGACAGGCTTGCCCGTTTCCGCGAGTGCTGTCAGCAGGCGACGCTGAGGCGGGTACAGCTCCAGGTTGCTGCGGCTGGTGCCCTCGCCGTTCATCCATGCACACTCTCCCATGGCACAGATGATTACATCTGCCTTCTGGGCAATGCTGAGCGCCTCGGCGAGGGCTGCGTTGCTATCTACGAAGGGAATCGGTTCGCAGGCATGGCCGCGTGCCACCGCTTCCTGCGTGCGAGCATTGTCTATTAGGTTGCAGCCCTGCGCGCACAGCAGCGTGGCCTTACCCGCCAATGCCCGCTGGAAGCCCTCGCGCAGCGTCGTGTATTTCGAGGCATCCTGCGCCATCGACCACGAGCCGGTGATGTCCGTGCGGGTGTCGATGAGGGGTCCTATGAGAGCGATGGTTCCTTTGGGTCGCAGGGGTAGGAGAGGGCTGGCCTCTGTGCCGTTCTTCAGCAGCACGAAGCTCTCGGCGGTGATGCGCCGGGCTGCTTGGCGGTGTTCCTCGCAATAGGTCACCTTCGCGGCCTGTGCCTTGCTGCCGAAGCGGTAGGGGTCGCGGAAGAGTCCCAGACGGTATTTCGCCTCCAGCACGTGACGACAGGCGCGGTCGATGGCGTCCATCGTCACCTTGCCCTCTTCGAGCGACTGCCGTAACGTGCCGATGAAGCCGTTAGCGCACATGTCCATATCCGTTCCAGCCAGTAGCGCCCTTGCGGCGTTGTCCTTGAGGCTTCCCAGCCCGTGACTCGTCATCTCGTGGATGGAGGCATAGTCTGTGACCACCAAACCCTTGAATCCCCACTGGCGGCGCAGCACATCCGTCAGCAGCCATCGGTTGGCGGTGGCCGGAATGCCATCTACGATGTTGAACGATGACATCACGCTGCCTGCACCTGCCTCCACGGCTGCCTTATAGGGAGGAAAGTACTGATTGTACATGCGCAGACGGCTCATATCCACTGTGTTGTAGTCGAGCCCCGCCTCTGCTGCACCGTAGAGCGCGAAGTGCTTCACGCAGGCCATGATGCCTGTGCCCGTACCTTGCGGACTGAACACGTCGCCCTGGTAGCCCTTCACCATTGCCGCAGCCACCTGACTGCCCAGGTACGGATCCTCGCCTGCGCCCTCGGCTTGTCGTCCCCAGCGGGCATCGAGCGCGATATCCACCATCGGACTGAAGGTCCATGCCACGCCGTTGGCTGAGGCCTCTACGGCGGCTATGTGCGCCGCTTCCCTGACAGCCTCCATGTCCCAGGTACTGGCGATGCCCAGCGGCAGCGGGAAGATGGTCTGATAGCCGTGGATCACATCCATGCCGAAGAGGATGGGGATGCCCAGACGGCTCTGCTCCACCGCCACCTTCTGCAAGGCATGAATCTTCTCCACATCCCGGATGTTGAAGATGGAGCCCAGCTTGCCCTCGGCAGCCAGCCGGCTCGCGTTGGAGCCCACCACATGGCCCGTCGAGATCTCGTCCGAGGGCTGCTGGTTCAGTTGTCCCAGCTTCTCTTCCAGCGTCATGCGCCCCATTAGTTCGTCGATGAACCGTGTCATCGCCTCCTGTGCTGCCACACTCCCTGAGCACAGGCTCATAGCCGCACCCACTATCACTGTCAATACCTTTTTCATATCTATAACCTTTGAATGTCGGCACAAAAATACGAAAAGAATCATTGTTATAGTTATTACTTAGTTAATAATTCCACTCCATCCCTATATTTTCTGGCCATTTTTATTGGTCAGTCCAAGAAACATCTCTATCTTTGCCCCTGGAGTACTAGATTTTCAAAAGAATGAAGGGCGTAAAGTTTGATGCTGAGCAGCAGACATTCAGTCTTGACTTTGAACATGATGGCAAAGAAGATATTGTCCATCTGACGGGTCATGGCTATCAGGTAGAAGCTTTTGGCAAATGCTTCTACTATGGCTACGAGTTCTCAGAACAGGTGGACGGCGCCGTCCGCTCCGCCTTCATCAAGTACGTCAAATTCACACAGGACCTCCAGCAACAGCCAGCCCTGACGCAGTTCATCAAGAAGGCTATCGATGACCTCAGTCATCACATCAACCTCTATGACTACGACCTCGTTGTCATGCCCGAATCCTCCAGCCGTGTCAATCAATACATGCTGCGCTATATCTATCGTTTCGCCCAGCCGATGCTACAGGAACTTGAGTTGGTCAAAGCCTTGCCCGCCAGTATCTCCTTTGATATGCAGGCTTACGAGAAGCAATACCTCAATGACATCCTTGAGAATGGGCGTCCCCGTTATACGGAGGCCCAGAAGGAAGAGGTGAGGAAGTCCATCCGCCAAATGCTCGACCTCATCCATCGTAAGGACTATTTCACCATCGCCAAGGACGTGAAGAAGAGTCGTTTTCGTCCGTACATGACCCATTTCCTGCGATTCTCTACGCCTGCAGACGAGCAGCTCTGTGCCACCATTCGCCAGCAGAACGTTCTCGTCATAGACGACGTCACCACCAGCGGCTCCACCCTCAATGAAATCCTCCGCACCCTCCGCATCCTTAATGAGGACAACACCATCACCATCTTCAGCCTCATCGGCCGTAAGGATCTGATGGCCGAGTCGATGTAGCATCTGCTCCATCCCGCATTTCATACAACAATCCCGCCATTTCATACAAAGTGGCGGGATTGTACATCGACGAGGAATGGATGATATATGGACTACACTCGATACACAATGCCTGACTTGTCGTTGCCTATGCGTAGTATGTTCTTGTAGGCTGTCAGTCATCTTGTTGTATTATCTTTCCAGTAATTTCTTCAAGAACATTTGAGATTGTTTCTCCTCTATAATATTTATAAAGTGTTTATCATTCAACATCTCATCAATGGCAGAACCATTGAACTGGGCCGCACCCCGGGTAGAACGTCCAGCCCAATGAAATTGTAATATGGTGTTATCTATTAATTTATTGTGATAGACAGAACATAATAGTGTGTTAAAAATATCATTCTCATCAACACCTATAAAGAAAAACATAAAAACGCTTCTACAATCCGCCATTTGCCTCAGGAATTTATCCACATTATAGGCTTTAGGATTAGAATTCAGATAAATGACTTTAGTCTTAATGTCGGTGTATGTATCTGCATTCTCATATTCAACATGGTAATCGCCTAATCCGTTTTTTGTATCATAAACGGGTAGCGCATTTTCAAGGTCTTTGAGCATCTCTTTTATTCTTTTCCGCTCTTCGTCACTTGAAGTGATTAGACTTTCTATTAATCTGCCTCTGATATTTGTATTTTCAATATGAGATGCTATTAGGATTTCGTTTCTACAGTTATTGCATCTCTCGTTCAAATCGTCATTTAGTACTTTATAATATTTAGACGATATGAATTCTTTGGACCTCCGAACGGAGTCAAATATGTTGTCTAGTTCTTTGGGCCTTGGTTCAAACTTCTGGATAGCTGGCTTGACATTTGAAGTTGCATCAACAAGACGCATAAGATTATCCTCCCATTCGAGACCTTGATGTATTGCAAAAAGGTAATCAAAATTGTTTGGTGTATTAGTAGTTCCTCCGTAGCTCCTCATGATGTCTGACCCGTTGAAGCTCCCCTTGATATTTGTCATACTTAATTCATGCGAGCTGTGACTGATTTTCTTCAAGAATGTAGTGTTAGCAAGCAGTATCATGTTATCCGCAGATTTACGGACTAAAACGACAAAGAAAGGGATTTTATCATACTTCTCCAAAGCTGACAACGATAATACGGTATTTGAAAAGGAATCAGAGTCAGATTTCGAATAGTTGAACCTTACTGCAAAATATTGATTATGAAAGACCTTTCTGTCTTTAATAAAATGAAATGCGCTGGATGCGGCATCTTCGACATTTGCCTTATTATACTTTGGAGCCTCATGAGTGATGTAGCGTACGAACTCCTTACATATGTTATTCATGTCATTCAAAGTTTAATTCCAAGGATTCTGAAATTTCTTTTTTATCTTGATGCTTCTTTTGTTGTTCATTCAATGTGTTCCTTTCCCAAAAGACGCCATCAGCATACCCCTGAATTGTCCTATTTTTCTTGGCATTCAACAATCGCTTACAAGCCCATTGACAATACTCACGATTAATCTCTATGCCAAAGTAGTGCCTTCCAAGTTTATTTGCGACAACTGCAGAAGTACCGCTCCCCATGAAAGGATCAAAAATAAATCCCTCTTTTCTCGAAGATGCTAACACCAATTTGGCATACAGTTTCTCGGGCTTTTGCGTAGGATGATTGGTGTTCTCTGGCATTGACCAAAATGGAATACTAATGTCATCCCAGAAATTTGAAGGATATGTTATTCTATAATTGCCAAGACTGCTTTCTTCCCAACCTTTTGGCTTCCCGTTATCTCTATAGGGCGCAATCACCTTACGTTTCATCATTACGGACTTGACATCAAAGAAGTATTTGCTACGATTTTTTACAGCAAACCAAATGTCTTCCATACCGTTCTTCCAATTGGACAGAGCACCACGCCCTTTTTCTCTTTGCCAGGTTATCCGATTGATTATTATCAACTTCTCTTCTATGACACGTTGCATAGATGATGAGCATTTCCAATCGCCGCACATATATAGCGAGCCATCATCCTTGAGTTTGTCACACACCTTATAAAACCAGCTACGAAGATAATCTTCATATTGTTCGCTACTCATCGAAGAGAAATGTCTGCCATGAAAATCCTTATCGAGATTGTATGGCGGATCAATGATTATCAAATCAAAGACTCCATCAGGAATATCATCAATACAAGCGAACAAGTCACCATTCACAATAGTGTCTTTCTCGAATGAACTCTTGATGTCTTCGGGATTTTTGATCAAGGAGTCAAGTAACTCTACTTCTTCTGGAGAGACTGATAAAGTACGATTCCTCTCTGCTTTTTTCTTTTCCATGTTAGTGATTGATAATTGTCATAACGCACTCAACTATCAATCACGCCAAAACGCAAAAAAGATGTGATGCACCTTATTTGCGTTCAGCTTTGAGGTAGCGTAGGAAGGGAACCTCAACCATCTAACAAGTATGCACCACACCATGTGTGTATGCATTCCTATCTATTTAGATGGTGAAAGAGATTCCTATACGGCTATCCCAACACGTATTATCTCGTTGCGTTGTTATTCCCAATAAGTTTCCTACGCTTTTGGCTGAACGCGAAATAATAGCGAATGCTTTCTTTTTTTACGATAAGATTTGATCCGGCACCCTCCGCTGAGGTTTTCGGCGGTCATAAAGCCCGCCTCTGTGCCTTTTCGGGGACAAAGATAGTGAAAGTTTTGCTTGTGGGAGCAAAAATAAGAAGAAAGTTTATGGGCCGCACCCAAAATAACATCATTACAAAGGTAAAACAACAGATTGCCCACAAGACGGGCATACCAACCTCCAAGGCTGGACTCGAACGAAAGATTGGGGCGGGCATCTTGAAAGGCATAAAAAGTCTGATGTCTGGAAGGAAATGAAACCGTGACAATGTCACGCTTTGAAGATGAAGGCAGCAGACGGAAAGATGCGATTGACCGATGTTGCTGACATGGAGCAGATGCTTAGGGTGATTCATAATGAGTCTGAAAATCGTCACATGTTGCTCTGCTTGAGGGTATATAGCGGTAAAAATAATTAAAATTTGCCCAACTTACGCAAAAATATTTGCACGAGTTACTGTTGTTTTGTATGTTTGCAGCAGATTTAATAGATACTGCCGCAAATATTTTTGCATGAGTTATGATTATAGACAGTTTTATCATTGAGGGATTTTCCAACATTGAGCATATACGTTTGGACGTTGGAGAGATAAACGCCCTCATCGCCCCTAACGGTTATGGCAAGAGTAACGTTCTCAGTGCCATCGGTTTTGGTTTGATGTATCTGAATGCTAATGAAGAAACAAAAGGTCAGATGCTTCGAAGCCGCTTTCTCCCCATTAATGTCTCCATCAAGGAAAAGAAGTTCCACTTTGAGATCCTTGGCAGATTACAGCGTGATGGACGTACAGAACTTGTGCAGTATGGCTATGAATGCCAATGGGCAGAGGGCGCGATTCCTGGCTATGTGCTTTCGGAGTGGTTAAAGATTAAGACAGAGGGTGAGCAACGCTATCGACAAATGATAAAGAGACAGAACGGCTACTACTCTATGATTGTTCCGTCGGCTATGGGGCGCTGTAACAAACCTTTTGCCGCCACCCCTAAACAACTATCCTTGCCAATGATAGCCAACGGTGGATTGTTCCTGTCGGACTTAGCCAAGGAAATATGTAGCATAAGCATCCCGAACCTGCAGACCTTGGATAACCCCGAATCATACTTCTCCATAGACGGGGGCAACGGAATCGCCATGCTCGGTGGCATGACTCTAAGCGAATATATCTACCGGATGAAGGAGACGGATGCTGATAGTTTCAGCATCTTGTCAGATGGTATTAGGCAACTGATTTCCGGCGTGGTGTCATTCGAACCAGATGAAATAACATTGAGTGACGGACGTAGCAAAGTCTATGATATAAGAATACAGGAGGAATTTAATTCACAGCCCACCAGTATTCGGCTGTTGTCAAGCGGTAGTAAGCGTATGATTTTCTTATTCACATTGTGTATGGCGGCTCAGAAGCAGGACATACCAATGATTATGGTCGAGGAACCAGAAAACTCCGTCCATCCAAAGCTGATGGAGAATCTTCTTCTTACCATACAGGCATATGCATCAAATACCAAAATACTGATGACGAGCCACTCGCCCTATCTGATGCGCTATATGCAGCCAGAGCAAATGTATTTCGGTCTTCCCATGCATGACGGACTGGCTCATTTTTCGAAGGTTAATCCATCTAAACTGAAATATCTGTACAAATATGCTGGCGACATGGAACTGACCTTTGGAGAGTTCATGTTTGACTTCATGCTCGACATGGAGAATGACAGCGAGAAGCTAACATCTTTCTTCAAGTAAAACATGGCGATGGCGAAAAAGAAACTGATGAATCCTTCGCATGTGTTGATATTTGTAGAAGGAGATACCGATGAGGTGTTCTTCAAAGCCCTCATAGATTATTATGCATCCGTCAGCAGCAATAAGTTGCTGCCTTATGATGTATGTAACCTAAAGGGGGTAACAAGATATGCCAGCAAACTATTGGCAAAGTTGAAAAACGAATACTTGCCTACAGCCAAGACGGGTAGTTACAAAATAAAGACGGTCTGTTGTTCGTATGATACTGATGTCTTCGAGGTCAAGCAACCGCAAATAGTAAAATGGGATGCCATCGGCAAAAGCATTAAGCGTATGGGTATTGATGAATTTATACGTGTAGGTGTCAAGAGTTCCATTGAGGACTGGATTCTCGATGACATGCATGGCATTTGCAACTTCCTTCGATTGAAGCAAGTTCCTTCATCGTTGAAGGGGATAAACGGGTATCAGAAATTGCTGGATTTGTATAATAAGGCTCGTAAAACCTATAAGAAGGGGTATGAGACCAAGGAACTCATCAATGCCCTTGATATGAGTGCCATCCGTAATAAACGGCAAGATGTGCTTGCGCCACTGGAAAGAGCATTAGGAGTAGAATACAGTTGAAGGTTATATATACCGAAATGTGCGGAGCAGAACCACGAGAGCTCATTGGATGTGTTGCAGCGCTGCCTCGGCTCCCAGGATAATAAGAAGCCTAATTGAGGCACAGCGATACCACCGCTCTTTATTTCTTTCTTAGGAATTTTTCCTCGGAAAAACTGCAAAACTGCCACCCGTGTGGTATAAGCACATGATTTGCTTATATTAACATGGGTGGCAGTTTTGGTGGCAGATGGTTAAAAAGGTGTAGGTTTTTGGAAGAAAAATGGCATTTTCTCTTGGAAATCCGACAAAAATGTATTATCTTTGCAGCGACAAAAAATTGGTTCATGGTTTATGGTTCACGGTTCATGGTTTATGGTTTACCGTTTACTGTTTACCGTTTACCGTTTACCGTTTGAACTTTTTGAACTTTTGAACTTTTTGAACTTTTTGAACTTTTGAACTTTTAAACTATTCAACCATGACACTTACTTACTCCCTTGCGCCCCACAACTGGGCCATCTGTTTTCAGGGCGACTGCCCCATGAAGGACACGTGCCTCCGCTATGCTGTGGCACAGCTGGCACCCGCCGACCTCACCCATCACGCCACCGTCTTGCCCGCCGCCCGCCAGGGCGACCACTGCTCCCTCTTTGCCACCAAAGAACCCGTGCGCATCGCACGCGGCATGACGCGTCTGCTGGCCCCCGGCAGCACGGGCCAGGACTCTGTCGTCCGCCATGGGCTCTTCAGCCTCTTTGGCAGCCGCACGCATTACTACCGCTACCGCAATGGGGACTATGACATCACGCCCGAGCAGCAGGAACGCGTCATCGCCTACCTGCGCCGCTTCGGCTTCAAAGGTGATGAGCCGTTCGACCATTACACCACAACCTATTACTTCCCCAAGCCGTAGTATCGTCGCGTCCCACTAGTGGGACTCCCGCGTCCCATTAGTGGGACACGCGAATCCCATTAATGGGACACGTCTTCACGTCTTGAAATATGACGAATTACGAATTACGAATTACGAGAACTTGGAATTTGACCCCTGAAACTTGAACCCTGAACCTTGAACCCTGAACCTTGAACCCTGAACCTTGAACTCTTTGAACTCTTTGAACCTTTGAACCCTTTGAACCCTTGAACCCTAAAACTTGAAACTTGAAACTTGAACCTTGAACCCTTTGAACTCTTGAACCCTGAAACTTGAAACCACCATGTACTTCACAACCCTCAAGACAGACAAACAAGGCCAGCACCTGAAGCGGTGGGAGGCCACACAATTCTACGAGCGCATCAAGACGGATGCCAATAACTTCCTCATCGGTTTCCTGCGCGATGAGGCACCGGCGGAACAGCCGCAGCGCTATCGTCGCTACAAGGAGATTCCGCTTGTCTATGCAGCCGTGGAGCTGTGCAAGCAGACGAACGGCGCCTACGGCATGGCGGCCTTCAACGGCCTCGTGGTCTTAGAGGTGCGGCAGCTGATGAGCGCGAAGGCGTGCGATGAGACGAAGCGCGCCGCGATGACGATGCCCTCGACGCTGGCGACATTCACGGGCGCCACAGGCACCGAGGTCATCATCCTCGTGAGCGTGGCGCAGGGCGGCGGCACGCTGCCGGCCACGGAGCCGGAGGCGGAGCTGTTCTATGCCCAGGCCTACCAGCGCGTGGCACATATCTACGATGCCGTGCTGCCTGTGCATGTGACGCGCATGACGCCGTCGCTACGCCATACGTTCCTGCTGCCGCTGGACACGCAGCCCCTCGTCAGCGAGCATGCTGTGCCGCTGCGCATCACGGGCAGCGAGCCCGTGGCCGCCGGCGACGATGCCGACCAGCATCTGCTGGCACTGCCTGAGCAGCGCACGACGGAGGAGGTGGACATGACGGCCTACCTGAACTACGAACGGGCCTACGACGAGGCCGTGCAGCAGGTGGAGGCGCTGATGCGCGGCGTGAAATACGGCACGGCCGCGTGGTTCCAGCAGTACGTGACGGGCATGGCCACCACGCTCTTCGGCATGGGGTGGGGGCAGGAGGAGACCGTGTGCCATCTCTGGAACCACCTGAAATTCAAGGATGCCGACGGCCTGACGGAGGATTTCGTGCGGCGCATCGTGGAGCCCGTCTATGACGAGGAACTTGCCGCCCGCAAGCGACAGCCGCCGTTGGCCGTGAGCGAGCCCCTCATGCAGAGCATCATACGCCGCATGGAGAACCGCTATGTGTTTCGTCGCAACACCGTCATGGGCTACACCGAGTACCGCCCCAACCACACGTGGGCGACGCCCTGGGCACCCGTTACGGAGGAGGTCGTCAACACCTTCACCACCGACCTGCAGCTCTCGGGCCTGGGCGTGTGGGACCGCGACGTGAAGCGCTATATCAACTCCACGCGCATCCGCAACTACGACCCCGCCGATGACTACCTCTGCAAGGTCAGCGGCCGTTGGGACAAGAAGCACGACTACATCCGCGCCCTCGCCGCCACCGTGCCCACGGACAACCCCGGGCAGTGGGCAGACTGGTTCCACACATGGTTCCTGGCGATGGTGGCGCAGTGGCAGGGGCGCGACCGCCGCTACGGCAACGCCATCGTGCCGCTGCTCATCTCCGAGCAGGGGCAGCACAAGAGTTCCTTCTGCCGCCAGCTTCTGCCGCCTGAGCTGCGGGTGTGGGGCTATACGGACAACCTATCGCTTGCCGAGGAGCGCCCCGTCCACCTGGCGATGGCGCAGATGCTGCTCATCAACCTCGACGAGTTCAACCGCATCTCGCCGCAGAAGCAGCAGGGCTTCCTGAAGAATATCCTGCAGCTGCCTACGGTGAAGGTGAAGCGCCCCTACGGCCGCCATACCGAGGAGGTGCCGCGTCTGGCCTCGTTCATCGCCACCACGAACATGGCCGACGTGCTCACCGACCCCTCCGGCTCGCGCCGCTTCCTCGGCGTGCAGGTCACGGGCAGCATCGACGTCAGCCAGACACCCAACTACGAGCAGCTCTATGCGCAGGCGCAGACCGAGCTGCACGAGGGCGCCCGCTACTGGTTCGACGATGCCGAGACGGCCGCCATCATGGAGCACAACCGCCAGTTCCAGCAGCAGAGCAGCGCCGAGATGTTCTTCCACCAGTATTTCAGCATCCCCGCGAGCGAGGCGGAGGAGGGACAGTGGATGATGACCAGCGAGATCCTGCAGATTATCAAGAAGCACGCCGGCGCTGCCTTCCAGGTGCCGCCCGTCAACGCCTTTGGCCGTGCCCTCTGCGGCAACCCTGACATCCTGCGCCGCCGCAGCAAGAAAGGCAGCGAGTTTTATGTGAAATCCACATAAAAATCGCTGAAACCTACACCTTTTCAGATATCTGCCACCCAAACTGCCACCCTTGTTAGTGTATGAGTGCCAATCCCTTACGCTACATGGGTGGCAGTTTTGCAGTTTTTTTGGAAAAAATTACTAAGTTATAATTCATGAGGTAGTTAAGAGGTCAGTAGTTAAGAAGTCAAGCTAACTGAACTTTCGGATGTGTTTTTATTGATCAAGAATTAGAGAATTAGAGAATTTACTAGCTTTTGCAAAGCAAAAGACATTCTATTTATTCTCATCAATTCATAAGACAGCGTATTGAATTCTCCAATTCTCTAATTCTTGATAGAAATAAATTACTTGACAGACAACAAGTTGTTTACATCCGAAACTTGAATCAAGCTAAAATGACCTCCCAATCATCGAAAAGTGGGGAATCTCTTTGGCTGGATGGAAGATGATGAGTATCTTTGCACGCAACACAAGCAAACGAATTGTTTTATGACAATGAAGCACAAACTCTTCTTCACATTGGCAGTGGCAGCCTGCTGCATGGCTGCACAGGCTCAGGGGCCGCGCCGCCCCCGCTTCCAGCGCGAAGCTTTTCAGACAGAGACACCGATGGCCCACGACCCCGTGATGGCCAAGGAGGGCGACACCTACTACCTCTATGCCACAGGCATGGGCATCCAGCAGATGACCTCGAAGGACCGGAAGACGTGGACGGTGCTGCCACAGCCGGTGATGACCGTCATCCCGGGCTGGACGACGGACTCTGTGCCGGGCTTCGGCAGCCATGTGTGGGCGCCCGATGTCATTCAGTGGCACGGCCGCTGGTGGCTGGCCTACAGCTGCTCCACCTTCGGCAAGAACGGCTCGGCCATAGGTCTGCTGAGCACGCGCTCGCTGCGGTCGGATATCTGGAAGGATGAGGGCTGCATCGTCTGCTCGCACGACTGGAAGAAGGGCAGCGACGGGCAGATGACGGGTGACAACTGGAACGCCATAGACCCGAACTTCGTCATCGACGACGATGACCGCCCCTGGCTGGTGTGGGGTTCCTTCTGGGACGGCATCCAGCTGGCACCGCTCGACACGACGATGCACATGGCCGGCAGTCCGCGTACCATCGCCCGCCGCCACCGTCCGGGCGACCCTGCGGCAGCGGAGAACCCCACCTCGCGCTTTGCCGGGCGCAACGCCATCGAGGCGCCATTCATCTTCAAGCACGGCGGTTACTACTACCTGTTTGTATCGTGGGACTACTGCTGCCGCGGTGCCAAGAGCAACTACCGCGTGGCCGTGGGGCGCAGCAAGAGCGTCAGCGGCCCGTACCTCGACCGCAGCGGCAAGGACATGCTCATGGGCGGCGGCACGCTGTTCTTAGAGGGTGACAAGAAGGAATGGGAGGCCGCAGGGCACTGCGCCGCCTACACCTTCGACGGCGAGGATGTCTTCATCTGCCACGGCTACAGCGCCACCCGGAACGGTGCTGCAATGCTCATCCAACGCCCCATCAGCTGGACGGCCGACGGCTGGCCGGAGCTGGGGAACTGAACTTTTTTCGCATGATTTGTGCTTAAAAGTTCACGTCATCAAATGAAAATCACCACCGGCTGCAGACTCTACTTCCACGGCGGTAATGTGGAGACCTACGGTACCGCCGAATCTCCCGCCATTGGTTCCCAAACCTGGGGGTTGACAGATCATCCTATATCCACAATGGTAAAAAAGTTGTGGTGAAGTAAAAAACATTAGAAAAAATGTTGTACCTTTGCCGCCGACAATGGAAGAACGATGGAATAAAATCGTCTTGTGGCGCACGGCACACATCAAGGACCGGCAGTTCATGCTGCTGCTGGCCTTGCTGATTGGTGTGCTCACGGCGTTGGCGGGTGTGTTGCTGAAGTGGCTAATCGGGCAGATAGAACATCTGCTGACGAACCATTTCTCCATCACGGGTGCCAACTGGCCGTATCTGGTATATCCCGTCGTGGGTATCTTCATCACGGGTCTCTTTGTCCGCTATGTTGTGCGCGATGACATCGGCCATGGCATCACGAAAATCCTGTATGCCATAGCTCGTAAGAAAAGCTATATCAAGGCGCATAACATGTGGTCGAGTGTCGTCGCGTCCAGCATCACCATCGGCTTTGGCGGCTCGGTGGGTGCTGAGGCCCCTATCGTGCTGACGGGCAGTGCCATCGGTTCGAACCTCGGACAGCTGTTCCACTTGGATTCCAAGAAGATGATGCTCCTCGTGGGCTGTGGCGCTGCGGGTGCTGTCAGCGGTATCTTCAAGGCCCCCATCGCAGGCTTGGTATTCACGCTGGAAGTGTTGATGATAGACTTCACGCTGGGTAGCCTGTTGCCGCTGCTGGTGTCGTGCGTGACGGCCGCTGCCGTCACCTTTGCACTGTTGGGTACAGGTAACCTGTTTGAGTTTCACCTCACCCACGCCTTCTCCATCTCGCGCGTGCCCGCGTACCTTTTATTAGGTGTGTTCTGCGGGCTGCTGTCCTTGTACTTCACGCGCGTCATGAACTGGCTTGAGGATCAGTTCCGGCGCATCCGCAAGCCCTGGCAGCGACTCCTGATAGCAGGACCTATCCTCAGCATCCTCATCTTCCTGTTCCCGTCGCTCTACGGCGAGGGCTACGGCATGATCCGTCTGTTGCTCAATGGCCAGAGCCAAGCCGATTGGAACCAGGTGCTGGAGGGCTCTTTCTTCTACCACACCCCCCATCTGCTACTCCTCTATCTGGCAGGCATCATTGTGTTCAAGGTCTTTGCCACGACAGCCACCAACAGCGGTGGCGGCTGTGGCGGTACCTTTGCTCCGAGTCTGTTCATGGGTTGTGTGTCGGGCTTCCTCTTTGCCTCGCTCTGGAATATGATTCCGGCTACCCTCAACTCTCAACCCTCAACGCTTAGCTTCCTGGCTCCCGTGCCGGAGAATAATTTCTCACTCCTCGGTATGGCGGGCTTGATGAGCGGTGTGATGCACGCGCCGCTGACGGGTATCTTCCTGATTGCTGAACTCACAGGCGGCTACGGCCTGTTCCTGCCGCTGATGATTGTGGCGGTGGCCTCGTACCTGACCATCATCCTCTTTGAACCCCACAGCATCTACACGATGCGTCTGGCACGCAAAGGTGAGCTGGTCACCCATAACAAGGACCACGCCATCCTGACGCTCATGTCCATGGATAGCGTCATCGAGCGCTACGAGGAGCAGCTGCACCCGGACGACGAGCTGGTGGATATCGTGCGGCAGATCTCATCGTCAGAGCGGGATGTCTTCCCCGTCGTGGATGATGCCGGCAAACTATTGGGCGTGCTAATGTTGGACAGCGTGCGCCATGTGATGTTCCGCACGGAGCTGTACCACCGCCTGCATGTGCGTGAGCTGATGACTCCCTGCAGTGTGCGCCTCTCCACCAACGACCCGATGGAGGTTGTCATGGCGGCCTTTGACCGTACGAAGGCATGGACGCTGCCCGTGGTGGATAACGAAGGAATCTTTGTGGGCTTCATCCGTCGCAGCCACGTGTTTGCGATGTACAGAACCATGTTGCATGATTTAAGTGAAGAATAATATGCGTATCGTGTTTATGGGCACTCCCGACTTCGCTGTCGAGTCCCTGCGTAAGTTAGTGGAAAACAACTATGATGTCGTGGCGGTGGTCACGATGCCCGACAAGCCTGTGGGGCGCCACCATGACACGCTGCAGGCGTCGCCTGTCAAGCAGTATGCGGTGGAGCAGGGGATACCTGTGCTGCAGCCCGAACGGCTGAAGGATGAGGCTTTCCTGGAGGCACTGCGCAGCTACAAGGCCGACTTGCAGATTGTGGTGGCGTTCAGGATGCTGCCCGAAGTGGTGTGGGCGATGCCGCCCATGGGCACCTTCAATCTTCATGCCGCGCTGTTACCTCAGTATCGCGGTGCCGCTCCCATCAACTGGGCCGTCATCAATGGTGAGACTGAGACGGGCGTGACGACTTTCTTCCTCGACCACGACATCGACACCGGTCGCATCATCCATCGTGTGCCGGCTCCCATCGCCGACCGCGACACCGTGGGCGATGTCTATGACCGGCTGATGATGCTAGGAGCTGACCTTGTCGTGAAGACCGTGGATGACATCGAGAACAACCGCATAGCCCCCGTGGAGCAAAGTGCCGTGCTCGGCGACTCTTCCGCTGAGTTAAAACCCGCTCCCAAACTCTTCAAGGAGAATACAGAGATACGCTGGAGTCAGCATACCGTGAAGTCCGCCTACGACTTCATTCGCGGACTCTCTCCCTATCCCGCAGCGTGGACAACATTGCGCACGGCTGATGGCAAGGAGACAGTGCTCAAGGTGTTTTTTGCTGAAAAAGACCCCTCAACCCTCAACCTTAAACCCTCAACCCTCAACCTTAAACCCTCAACCCTCAACCTTAAACCCTCATCCCTCAGCGTGCCCCTCTGCGATGGCCTCCTACGCCTGACGGACATACAGTTAGCAGGCAAGAAGCGTATGCCGGCTGCCGACTTCCTGCGCGGCGCCCATCTGGATGGCGCGGTGCTCGTGGAGAGCGGCAATGAGGAGGCGATACCGCTCTTTTTGTAGGCTTTATTGCCTGAAATGTGAAATTTTTTAAGAAAATGTTTGGCGGTTTCAAGAAATTGTTTCACCTTTGCCCCCGATTTGCGACAAAAACGTCAATAGTCATCTGTTAATTATCCACTAAATCATCATTGCCTATCGACTAGATCATTACTCCTAACCATCCTTTTGGACAGTAATGCAACAATTAAGACAAGAGTCTGACGCAACATTGGTCAAACTCTATGAAGAAGGTAATGATAATGCGTTCGATGTATTATTGGAACGCTATCAATCTGCTGTTTTCGGCTATATCTTCTCTGTCGTCCATGACAGCGATGTGGCGAATGATGTCTTCCAGGACACCTTCATGCGGGTCGTCATGCAGATTCGTAACCATCACTACACGGAGAACGGCAAGTTCTCGTCGTGGGTGATACGCATTGCCCATAACCTGATTATTGACAGCACCCGCCAGCGTCGCGTGATGGTGGACATCCCGGATGAGGCTGAGAAGGAGCGTGCCATGAGTAAGGCCCTGCCACTGACGGGTAACAAAGAGATGGAATGGCACAATGAGCAGACCTATCGCACGCTGACCGACATGGTGGCCAGCCTGCCCGAGGCCCAGCGCGAGGTGGTGCAGCTGCGTATGTATGAGCACCTCTCCTTCAAGGAAATAGCCGAGAAGACCAACTGCAGCATCAACACCGCTCTGGGACGTATGCGCTATGCCGTCATCAACCTGCGTAAGATGTCTGCGAACAAAGACCTGACTCTGGTGGACTGCGAATAATCATTTTGCACATCGCAGCCCCGTTTTTCTTGCCAAAATGTACTTTTTTAGGTGCATTTTGGCATTATTTTGTCGTAAAAAGTCTTTTTCTTTACATATTTTATGGCGGTTTGCTAAAAAGTATATAACTTTGCAGCCGATTTGCACACGGACGTGCGTGCTCGTATCAATTGAATGTAGAAAAAGATCATAAGAAAAAGCAAGAAATGTATCCATGTAGAAGATTGAAGCTTGTCGTGATGATGCTCTTCCTATGCGTAGGAACGCTGTTGGCACAGACAGGTATTTCGGGAACTGTTTTTTCAGCCGATGACAATGAACCTTTGATGGGTGTAAGCATCTTGGTGGAAGGAACGAAGAACAGAACCATCACCGACTTCAACGGTAAGTTCACTCTGCCGGACGTGAAGCAAAACGCCGTACTGGTGGTGTCCATGATAGGTATGCGCACCGAGAAGGTAAAGGCCAAGAATGGTATGCGCATCGTGTTGTCAAGTGAGGATGTGCAAATGACGGAGGTGGTGGTGACCGGCCAGCAGCAGATCGATAAACGCCTGTTCACGGGTGCTGCCACCAAGGTGGATGCCGACAAGATCAAGTTGTCCGGTGCTGCTGATGTCAGCCGTTCGCTGGAGGGCCGTGTAGCGGGTGTGCAGGTGACGAATGTCTCCGGCACCTTTGGTGCATCGCCTAAAATCCGAGTGCGCGGTGCAACCTCCATCTATGGTAATTCCAAGCCCTTGTGGGTCGTTGATGGTGTCATCTACGAGGATAATGTTGATGTCGATGCTGACGACCTGGCCTCCGGTGATGCCAAGACGCTGATTTCATCGGCTGTGGCTGGTTTGAACTCCGACGATATTGAGTCGTTTACCGTTCTGAAGGACGGTTCTGCTACATCTATCTATGGTGCTCGCGCCATGGGTGGTGTGATTGTCGTCACCACCAAACGCGGTGCCAAGGGGCGTGCCAGTGTTAACTACACGGGCGAGTTCACCACCCGCCTGAAGCCGAGCTATCGCGACTACAACATCATGAACTCGCAGGAGATGATGGGCGTTTATAGGGAGATGTACGACAAGGGCTGGCTGCAGCTCGAGAACATGGTCAATGCCGAGAATATGGGTGTCTATGGCTATATGTTCCGCCAGTTGCGCTCCTACGACTCGACGACAGGGCAGTTTGGACTGCAGAACACCGATGCTGCCCGCAACGCCTATCTTCAGGCGGCTGAGTTCCGTAATACCGACTGGTTTGACTTGCTGTTCACCAACAAGGTGCAGCAGAACCATTCTGTCAGCATCTCCGGCGGCACAGACCGTATGCAGAACTACTTCTCGATGTCGGTACTTTCCGATCCGGGACAGTTCGTCAATCGCAGCAGCGTGAGCCGTTACACCTTTAATGGTAACACCTCCTATGACATCCTGAAAGACAAGAAGGGTGCCGAGCTGCTCACTGTCAAACTGGCGGCTCAGGGCAGCTTCCGCAAGCAGGAGGCTCCGGGCTCGCTGAACCGCAGCACGGATGTGGTGACGGGAGAGGTGAAGCGCGACTTCGACATCAACCCCTTCAGCTACGCCATGAATACCAGCCGCTGTCTGGATCCCAACATCAACTACACTCGCTTCTACACGGGCTTCAATATCTTCGATGAACTGGAAAACAACTACAATGATATCCAAGTGACCGAGGTGATGTTCCGTGGCGAGCTGGAATACAGACCCATCAAATCAGTGCGTTTGAGTGGACTCATCTCCTCTCGCCTGTCCCACACAAAGCGCCAGCATAATGTCATGGACAATGCCAACCAGGCCAATGCCTACCGTGCTGGTGTCGATGCGCAGGATGACAACTCCACCATCCGCGACAACAACAGCCTGCTCTATACCGATCCCGACAACGACCTGGCTCTCCCGGAGTCTATCCTCCCGCTCGGCGGTATCAAATACCAGTACGACGACAACATGCGCTCGAACAACTTCCGCTTCATGGCCAATTATAATAATGTGTTCAAAGACAAGCACACTCTCAACGGTTTGGTGGGTACGGAGTACTCTTCGGTGCGCCGCACGGCAACGACGTGGACGGGTTGGGGTTACCAGTTTGACAACGGCGGCATCACTTACACCCCTTACCTGTGGCTGAAGCAGATGAACGAAGAGAAAACCGAGTATTTCGGTGAGTCATACACGCTGACGAACACGCTGGCCTATTACGGACAGTTCAACTATAACTTCGACCAGCGCTACACGCTGAACGGTACGCTCCGCTACGAGGGCACCAACCGTCTCGGCAAGAGCCGCCAGAGCCGCTGGCTGCCCACATGGAACGTGTCTGCAGCTTGGGATGTCTCCAATGAAAAGTTCATGGCGAAGACCCAGAAGTGGCTGTCGCAGCTGAAGTTGCGCGCCAGCTACTCCCTGACAGCCGACACAGGCCCCGGATGGGTGACCAATGCCACCAGCATCTATCGGACAGAGAATATCTGGCGTCCCACGACATCGGCGTCCGAATCGGCCATTTACCTCTATCAGGTGGCCAACTCCGAGCTGACGTATGAGAAGAAGCACGAGTGGAATTTCGGCGTGGATCTCTCCTTCCTCAGAGACCGCATCGCTGTGACTTTTGATATCTATGGCCGCAATAATTACGACCTGATAGGTATCACCTACACCCAAGGTGCCGGCGGTGAATTGTCCAAATATGCCAATGTGGCCGATATGAAGTCAAAGGGCATAGAGGTGGGTCTCTCGACCATCAATATTGACAAGGCCGGCTTCAGATGGACTTCCGACTTGATTTTCTCAAAGGCTACGAATGAGATTACCTCTCTTGCGGTTGGCGGCACACGTGCTGTCGATCTTGTGACAGGTCTCGGCTACGCCATCGAGGGCTATCCCGTGCGTTCAATCTTCAGTTACCGCTTTGCCGGCCTCAACGAAGAGGGCCTGCCGATGGTATATAATGAGGTGGGGGAGAAAACCATCGGTGACGTGAATCTTCAGGAGACGGAAAATCTGAAGGATTTCTTAATCTATGAGGGTCCGTCTGATCCCACGTACTATGGTTCTTTCAACAACACCCTCAACTATAAGAGCAAGAACTGGGGAACCCTCTCGCTCGATGTCTTCATCACCTACGCTGGTGGCAATGTTGTGCGTCTGGATCCCGTCTTCTCAGCGGCCTACAGCGATCTCTCGGCCCTGCCCCGTGACTTCAAGAACCGCTGGATGGTTCCCGGCGACGAGAAAGTCACCTCTATTCCGGCCATCGCCTCCCTGAACCAGGTGTACCGCTACGGCTCCACCAACCTTTCTACGGCCTATAACGTTTACAACTATTCCACGGAACGCATCGCCAAGGGCGACTTCATCCGCCTGAAGGAGATAGCCCTCACCTATATGCTGCCTGACAAGTGGCTCAAGAAGACATTCATCAACAATGCCTCCCTGAAGGTCGCAGCGACCAACATCTGCCTGCTGTACGCCGACAAGAAACTGAACGGACAGGATCCGGAGTTCATTAATTCCGGCGGTGTGGCCACACCTATCTCCAAACAGTTCACTGCCACCCTGCGCTTAGGTTTTTAAGTGATTGAACGAAGAAAAATGAAAGCAATGAATATCCATATAAAAGTAGGCGATGTGCTGACGTTGCTCTGCACTCTCTGCCTCCCCTTCCTTTCCTCCTGTGATGCCCTGGACGAGGCTCCGGATAATCGTACTGAGATAACCAGTCCTGACCGCGTGCAATCGCTGTTGACATCGGCCTATCCTACCACCAGCCCTGCTGTTATCTGTGAGCTGTCAGGCGACAACCTCCTCGATGACAATGTGGTGGTTACGGCTACGCACAACGCCGCAATGAGCCGCTTCCATGAGGAAGCTTACCAGTGGAAGAATATTGAAGACTATTCCACTAATGTGCCAGATACGCCTTATCAGATATGGGAGGCTTACTATCAGGGCATCGCTGTGTGCAACCATGCCATCGCAGCCATGCAGGAGATGAGTGCAGATCCCGCTCACGATACCTCACTGGCACACTCATGGGGCGAGGCTCATGTGCTTCGCGCCTATCTCCATTTTGTCCTCGTGAGCATGTTTGCCGAGGCCTACAAGGATGAGGCCCGCAGTTCGGCCGACAAGGGTATTCCCTATGTGACAACACCCGAGACAACAGTGCATGTGGATTACAGCACCTCGGAATACTTGCACAGTGTCAAGACCACCTACGACCTGATAGAAAAAGACCTTCTGGAGGGCATTGACCTCATCGACGATGCCAAGTACAAGGTGCCGGCCTACCACTTCAACCGCAACGCTGCCAATGCCTTTGCCGCACGCTTCTATCTCTTCAAGCGCGACTATGAGAAGTGCCTGAAATATGCCGATGCCGCTCTGGGTACAACCCCCGTGCTGCGCAACTGGAGGGCCATCAATCAGAATACGATACGATCTTCCGTCAATGACTATAACAGCGAGATACAGTCGTGGAACTTCCTCATTCAATCGACCTACTCCTACCAGTGGCGTATGCTGGATACTAATGCCCGTTTCGCCATCAACGAAGGCACCACCTTCAAGGCCGACGGCAAGACTTGGCACGTACCCTCCACGTTGGCTGTCACCTGCTTCGGGTCCGGCCCGAACTGGTCTGGCCCCCTTCCCGCGTACAGCGGTCTGGTGTATATCAACATGGAAGGCCAGCAGTTTGGCGCTTGGCTGTTCCGCCTCTATGAGTACTTTGAATTCACCGATAAGATTGCAGGCATCGGTCACATCCATCAGCTCTACCAGCCGTTTAATGCTGACGAGACCATCCTTTGCCGTGCCGAGGCTAAGCTGTATCTCGGCGATCGCGCCGGTGCCATTCAGGACTTGGACAAGTGGACCAGCTCACACCTCGTGGAGAAGACGCTAGAGTTGGCGGATATCAGGAAGAGATATAACCGTTCCACCAAGGACAATGACTACGTTAGCGACCTGCATCCCGCTGAGATGGGCTTCGAAAAGGTGCTCACGGGCGATGACCTGAGCATACTGGACTGCATCCTGCACTTCCGCCGTGTGGAGACAGTGCATGAGGGACACCGATGGTTCGACATCAAACGCTATGGCATCCAAATCTACCACCACTACCGTGGACCTAACGAGGACGATATCCATACCGATAGTCTGACATGGGATGATCCGCGTCGCGTGCTGGAGTTGCCCAGGAATGTCATCGAGTCAGGCTATCCCAGCAACCGCACGAACAGTGCTGCAGGTGGCTATGCAGGACCGGGAATGGTCTCTGTGGCCTTGCAGCGCACAACACCGCAACCCTATCAGCAATAAAGACACCGCAACGACATGAAAAAGAAGATATATTTAGCAGCAAGCCTGATGATGGCTGTCGTGGCGTTCAGCGCCTGTGGAAACGACGATGACCTCGACGCCTCCATCTTCGACACCTCCGTCCCAACGGTCGATCCGAATGCCTCCACGGCTCCCTTCGACCAGTGGCTCTACGACAACTTCGTGGTGCCCTATAACACGGAGATTCAGTATAAGTTCAACTTCCCTGCCTCTCAGCTGAGGTATCAGCTGACACCAGCGGAATACAAACGGTCGCAGCAGCTGGCATATTACATCAAGTACCTCTTCTATGATGTATATACGAAGTATGCCGGTGAGGAATTCATGAAGCAATACGGCCCGCGCATCATCCATTTCATTGGCGCACCGGCTTTCTCCCCAACCACGGGTACTGAGACACTGGGTTACGCCTCTGGCGGCGTGAAGATCACACTGATTAACGTCAACAAGATGAAGATGTGGTCTCCCGGCAGCGGCTTCTCAGCAGCTGACATCGAGCTGTTGAACAAGGACCAGTTCCACACCATGCACCATGAGTTCTCGCATATCCTGCACCAGACGAAGTCCTATCCCGTGGAGTTCGGACAGGTGACCCCCAGCGACTATGACGGCCGCGACTGGCAGAAGCGTGACTCGGTGAAGGCTCACGGCCTGGGCTTCATCACGCACTATGGCTCTTCGGCATCCTACGAGGACTTTGTGGAGACGCTCTCCTGTACCATCACCGATACCGACTGCCGATGGATGTACACCATCATCGATGCCTGCGCCAACGGCGGCGTGAAGGAAGGTGACAAAGAGCGCATCTACACGCTCATCGACTCCTTGGAGATTCAGGGCCTCGATGTTCCCACGAAGCCGTGGAACAAGTTCACCATCAAGAAGGAAACGGTGGTGAGCAAGGAAACCGGCGAGACCACTGAGCGCTTCGTGCCTGACTTCCATGTGGCGGATGCCCAGGAGGAGCGCGAGAGTAATGACAATGAGGACAAGGTCACGTATGTCGATGAAAAGACCTTTACCTCCTTCCGCGATTACCTTGATAATTGGGTGAAGGTGGATAACGGCGCAGCTCCGAAGGGAATGAACGCTATCTTGAAGAAGCTGGACATTGCCACCAAATGGTACACCGGAAAGTGGGGACTCTATCTCTTCGCACTCCGCCGTGAAGTAGGCCAGCGGCAGCAGAATCTCAACATCTGGACGCAGGATAATGTTACCTTTTTTGACTATCAGTAAATCATGGATGACGTTATGAGAAATATGAGAAAGCATATCCTATTGGTGATGGCCCTGTTCTCAGGGGTACTCCTCGGCGCGTGCTCATTCGAGCAGGAAGACCTCTTCGATGAGGGCGCGGCACAGCGTATCGTTCATTTCAATGATAATCTGGCTGAGCGGTTGGTGGCACAAAGCTCGAATGGCAACCACGGATGGATTATACAATACTTTGTCGCCGGCACGGATGTCGCCGACTTCGAGGGCTTCGTCCTCCTGGGCAGCTTCGAGAAATCGGGCAAGGTGACGCTGGCCAGCAACCATCGCTACCTGCGCAATGGCAATGCCGGGAAATATACGGAGGCGGTCAGCTACTATCAGATGCTGAGGGAAGAGGGACCTGTCCTTGCTTTTAACACCTGGAATGATGTCCTGACCGTTTTTGCAGATCCAATGGATCCGAGCGCTGCACCCGGCAATGTGGTCAGCGATGGCGAAGGTATGAATGGCGACCAGAACCTGGTATTCACGGGCTATGACGGCGATCACATCCTGTTCCGTGGAGAGCGCCATTCGGCAGAGGTCCGCTTCATCCCATGCGACCGTCCCTGGCAACAATATCTTGCCGATGTGGCAGATGCCAAGAAAAGCATTACCAGTTCTACGCTCAACCAGTACTATGTGACTGATGGCAAGGACACGATGTATATTGATGGACTCAACAACGGTGTCTTTGTCTATGAGGACCGTCTGGTGGATCCTTTGCAGGCTACGAAGCTGTCCTGTGTCTTCAGCACCGACGGCATGCGCCTCAATCGTGCGGTGCCATTCGGCGGCATATCCTTCAAGAACTTCACCGTTTCACCTGATAAGACACGACTGTTGAGTGACGATGGTAAGATCCAGATTATCGCCATGTGGGATAAGTATATCGCTGAGTCAACCAAGTCGCTGTATCGTATCGACGAAGCCAGTTTCACACCAGAGCAGGCATCTCTGTACACCCAGATGCAGGCCGAAGTGAAGAAGGTGAATGTCAGCTATGAGCTGGACAGCCTCACCGTGGGACGTATTTCGGAGACGCAGGATGACGGCAGCAATGTCTTCATGCCGGGGCTCATCGCATGTGTGCATGGCCCTAAGAAAATGGGACGCACGCCGCAGTACTATCCTTATGTGAATATGAACATCGATAAGCCTGAGTTCGGCATCATCCGCTTCGGCCAGTCCTCAGTGGATCGCTCTAACACCTACATGACGATGTTCGACGGCACCAACTTGAAGTCACTTTGCCAGCAGTTTGTCGCATCGCTCTATGGCACCTACCAAATGGTGCCCAACGATTATTTCCGCCCCACCTCGGTGACGCTTAAGCCCAAGGCTGGTGGCAACGATGTGGTGCTACAACTCGCTGTCATCAAAGATTAGAACAGCCTCGACGAGAAGGTATAGACAGATAGATAGAATAAACATTAATTAACCCTTAACACACGAACATTATGAAAAAATTTTTACTCGTTGCAATCGTGGCGTTGGCAACCGTTAACGCATCAGCATGGAAGCCGGTGAAGAAGGCTTCTTTCCAGCGAGAGGATAAGATGTCTCTCAACCTGAAGACAGTTCCCGCCACAGTACAGGAAATGCAGAAGGCTCAACAGCAGGCTGCCAAGTTCCAGACAATCAGAAAGAACATCAAGGCCGTGAAGAAGGCGGATGAGAAGCTCACCATTACTCCTTGCTTCTCAGAGTGGACATATCACTACAGCCCGATGGTTGGTGGTTTTATGCCCCAGATGATGTTTGATGGCGCAGGTTTCCTGGCTACAGAAGATGGAAAGGTGTATCTGAAGCCTTTTGCTGACATCAACGGCGTGCTTGTCGGCACCGTGGATGAAGAGGCCGAGAACCCATATTCCGAAGACGGAGGTGTCGTCATCACATTTGATTGCTCTGAACCGTTTGCCAGTTATCTTGATGAGGAAGAAACAGAACAGAACCTTTATTTGCTCCCTGCGGATGTGGTAGATTTCGTCCCCGTGCGTGGCTCTAAGAAGACATTCTCCGCTTACTACTTTGCAGACATTCCTGAATTTTATATCCCGAGTTCGGTTACCTTGGCCCTCTTCGAAGAAGATGAGTCAAAAACAGACATCTTTACAGATATCTTTGTTGCCAGAGCTTTGGATCTGGTGCCTCAGGAACTGTATAGGGAAAGTATGTCCACCGCTAAGGTAGAGGCTGTCAGCTATTATACCGATGAAGAGGACAATTATGATTACACGCATGAGGATGCCATCGCCTATCTCGGCTATAATGAAGAGGATGAGTCCCTCGATTACATGTATGTAAAAGGTTTAGGCGAGAACCCGAATGCATGGGCTAAATTAGTGGCTGATGAGGACGATCCTTCGAAATTCGTGCTCTCCAGCGACATCTATATGGGTTCCTATTATGGCAAAGACAATCAGGAATATTTGCTGACATCAGTGGGCTTGATCTATGATTCTGTGGAAGGCAAATGGAACTATAATGCTGTCCAGACAGAAAACGGATATGCGTATCCCTCTTATTTTAAAATGGTGGATAATATCGATGGAACCTCCACGCTGAAGAGTACAGACGCCACCGCTTATTGTGACTTGGCATATTATTGGAAGAACGAGAATGACGAGGAGCCTTCATATACGGCATGGAATTATTGCGATGTCACCGTCACCATTAACTACGAAGAGGTTATCGATGCTGTTACCGCTGTCAAGAGTCGCTTGCCACAGAGCAATGTCCGCTACAACCTGGCTGGTCAGCGTGTAGATAAGAACTTCAAGGGCATCGTTATCGAAAACGGTAAGAAGTACATCAGAAAATAAGACTTAGCTCTTCTGTCCATAAGACCATGGTCTTCGGTTCGTAAGACTGTAGCCTTTCAGTAAACGGGCACCGGTGCATGAGTGTAAGAATGCACTGGTGCCCGTACTTTTTTCGTGTCAAAAGTCTGTTTTTCTGTATTTTCTTTGTATGTATCAATCCTTTATACTACCTTTGTCGCATAAATGTCGATAACACGTAACACATATGCTTATGAAAAGACTTGTATTCTTTGTGATGCTTTTAGTGGCTTTTATGCCGCTGATGGCTCAACAGCGCAGCGATGCTGAAATGGAAAGTATCGCCCGTCAGCAACTGATGAGCGGTAAACTGAAAGGCATGAAAGCCAAGCCTTCGGCAACGCTGAAGCGCGTTCATAATGATAAGGCGTATGCCGTGTATAGCCCTGCCAGCGAGGAGGGCTTCGTCATCGTCAGCCGTGACGACCGCATGCAGCCGGTGCTGGGTTATTCTGACGCTACGTTTGATGTTGCCACAATGCCCTGCAATATGAAATGGTGGCTGGGCGAGGTGGATAAGGCCTATCAGCGTCTGCAGAAGGCTCCGGGAAATGCTGACTATAGAGAAGGGCCGTCCTTCGATCCTATCATTGGTCCTGAGGCCATTGAGGTGCCCATGACGACGAAATGGGCACAGGCCGACCCTTACAACTCATCGCTGCCCGTGGCTGACACGCCGACGGGATGTGTGCCCCTCGCCATGGGACAGGTGATGAACTATCATCAGTGGCCGATGAGCGCTAAGTTCTCAGGGTCATATATGTATATGGAGGTTGATGAGGAGGGCAAACCCGTTTTGGATGGTAACCATAAAGCAATCTGGCATCAGGTGGATAATGTGCTCGTCAACTCCAGCTATACGTGGCCGCTGAAGGATGCTTACAAACTTTATGTGGATGAGGAGGGCGAATACCATAAGGTAGAAACCACTGATGAGGAGATTGTCCCTGTGGCACGCTTGCTGCGAGACTGCGGTGCGGCCGTGAATGTGCAGTATGCCCCGGGTAAGGATAACTCGGGCTATGCAGGAGCCGATGCAAGAGACGCGGCTTATGCCTTCTCCAACTACTTCGGCTACTCTGATCAGGCCATCCACTATCATGACCGCTATTATTTCACAGATAAGGAGTGGCGTTCCATCCTTGTCAACGAGTTGCGTAACGGATGTCCCGTGCTTTATGGCGGTTCTGACTACGAATACTCGAATGCGCACGTCTTCATCGTTTATGGCATCACCCCGGAAGGGTATATGCATGTGAATTGGGGATGGGCAGGTCTGTATAACGGCTACTACCACGTTGATGACATGATTCTCTATGGTGACGAGGTAGTTCCCGGATCCGATGACCCAACCGTCTTGGAGGACTATCGCTACAATCATATCATGGTAGCAGGTATCCGCAAGGAGCCGCTTCCCGGTGAGCACTTCGTATCGGAAATGTACATGGATGGTCTGGCTGCAGAGGCCTTCTCCTACAATCGCAACAAGCAACCCCATTTCACTGTTCTTGCTGAAAACATCGCCAATGATCAGCCTGCGGACTTCAACGGTGACATTTATCTTGCAGTAGAAGAGGATGGGCAGGAAACTCAATATTCCCGATTCCCGTTCACCAATGACTTCTTCCTTCAGTCAGGGTATTATATCCCAGAGCAGCCGATGGAACAGGACCTCCTGTTGGAGAATAACCACAACTATCGTATCTATTTTGTGGTACGTGACAAGAAGGAGGTTGACTATATTCCTATGCGCTCGTTCTACGGTCAGCTGTATTACACTGTCAGTGTGAATGAAAATGGCGTGGGTACCTTCGATGGCCCCTATCTGTTCGAGGGACGCTTCCCTGGCGATGGCGTCAAGAGCATGAAGGTGCAGAAGGAGGATGGCCTCACCCGTGTCTATGACTTGCAGGGACGCGCCATCTACACCGCTCCTGCTGCATCCTTCAACGTTAAGGATGTGCCGGGTCGTGGCGTTGTCATCGTACGTAAGGGTGACAAGGCAACAAAAATTCTCCGATAAAAATCGACCGTTTGCACAATAATGCGTAGAGTGTGCACGTTATAGGTATAGAACGTCATAACACGTACTGCCTATGGAGCACACTCTACGCATTCCTGTGAAGTTGGAATTGATAGACTTCACGCAAGACATCAGCATCTTTACCATTCCTGGGGTGGAACCGCGAACATCTACCCTGCAACATCTACGGAAGTTCGCACGTATGTATCGACCCGCATGAATCTGATAGCACCTTCTTTGTTGGCGGCCGACTTCGGTCACTTGGAGCGTGAGATGGACTGGTTCAACCGTTCGGAGGCTGATTGGCTGCATCTGGATGTGATGGACGGTGTCTTTGTGCCCAATATCTCCTTTGGCTTCCCAGTTCTGGAGCATGTGGCACGCATGACAGAGAAACCGCTCGACGTACATCTGATGATTGTTGAGCCGCAGAAGTTCATCTCTCAGGTGCGCGACCTCGGCGCGGCCGTCATGAATGTGCATCAGGAGGCCTGCCTGCACCTGCATCGCACTGTGCAGCAGATCCATGAGGCTGGTATGAAGGCGGCTGTGACGCTGAATCCCTCAACACCCATCTCCACCCTTGAGGATATCATTCAGGATTTGGATGTGGTGATGCTGATGACTGTCAACCCCGGCTTCGGCGCACAGAAGTTCATTCCTCATAGCCTTGACAAAGTGAGGCGTCTGCGCGAGATGATTGCCCGCACGGGCTCACATGCCCTCATCGAGGTGGATGGCGGTGTGAACCGCACGACGGCTCCTCTGCTGGCTGAGGCTGGCGTCGATGTCTATGTCGCCGGCAGTGCCCTTTATGGCAAGCCCGATCCGGTTGCTGAGGTACATGCGCTTAAACAGCTCTTATGTCCCGCCCGATAGTCCTGATGGCTTTTGCCATGATGGTGGGGATTATTGCTGCGGACATCCTCTTTTATCAATGTGAACCTGTTCCCATGTGGCTTCAACCGGCTGCATGGGGATTTTGTTTTGTGCTCACGCTGGTGGCTGCCATTTTCTATAGGCGTGAGGCGAGGGTAGGGGCGCTGCTGCGTTATTCTGCCTTTCCCGTCATTACCGTGTTGTTCTTCATGGTGGTGGCCTTCAGCCGTTATGCTGCCGTTGCCGAGCGGCAACAGCAGCAGTGGGCAGCCGTCGGAAAGCCTGTGATGCACGGTAACCCGGACGAATTCGATTTCGCGCGTTGGTGCTGGGTGACGGGGCGCAATCCCCAGTATCAGCCTACAGCTCCTACTCCTTCCGGCTTGCAGGTGAGAACACGATTGTTGGAACGTCTCGCTTCTTTAGGTATGGAAGAACAGACGATGGCCCTCGTGGCAGCTACGGCGTTGGGCGACCGCACCCTGCTGCGGCGTGACACGCGCGACCTTTATTCACGCGTGGGTGCCAGCCACCTGTTGGCTCTCTCCGGTTTGCACCTCGGCATCATCGTGGGACTCTTCCTCACATGGATGAACGGTCGTCTGCTCCTGTCGCGATGGCGATGGCCCGTGGGCATGATGGTCCTGCTGTTTATATGGACCTATACCTTTGTGGCAGGTATGCCCACCTCCTTGTTGCGCGCCGCTCTGATGACCTCCATCTTTGTCCTGGCAAGTCTCATGCAACGCTATGGCTCGCCGTTGCAACACCTGCTATTAGCAGCTATTGTGATGATGCTGTGGCGCCCTACGGTCGTCTTCGATGTCGGTGCACAGCTGTCGTTCTTGGCCGTGGCAGGCATCTTGCTGTTCTATCGGCCACTGTATATGTGGTTCTTTGACCGTTGGCGCTATCAGATCTTCTGGATGGAACGCTACTATCTGCTGTGGCCCTTCACGACGTTGGCCGTGTCACTCTGCGCTCAGGTGCTGACGTTGCCCCTTGTGGCCTATTACTTTCATCAGATCCCCACTTATGGCACGCTGCTCAGCATTGTCCTGATACCGCTGACGACCCTGTTCCTCATGGCTTCGTTGCTGCTGATTGTCTTGTCATGGCTGTGGCCGTTGGCTGCATCGTGGCTCTCTGTAGGCGTCTCATGGCTGGTGGCCTTTCAGTTGTGGATTATGAGCCATGTCGCGCAATGGCCCGGGGCTGTGATTCCCGATTTCTGGAGCCGTAAGGCATCGCCGCAGGTGGTGGTCTATCATAACCGGCGCTGTCCTGCGCTGCACCTCATCGCCTCGCCCTCGCAGAGCTGGTTGCTGGTGCCTCAGCGTGACTCGCTGGAGACGGGGATGTATTACATCCGCAGAGATTTCTGGCTGCGGAGGCTCACAGCAGAGCCTGTGGTGCTGGACGCACAGGGTGTGGCGCTCAGCAATGGGTTCAAAGTGGTGATGCTAAAGGATGGGGGGAGTACAAAAGGTTCAAGGGGTTCAAAGGGTTCAAGGGGTTCAAGGGGGGCAAGGGGTTCAAAGAGTTCAAGGGGTTCAAAGGGTTCAAGGAGTTCAAGAGGGGCAAAAGCTGTTGACATTGATATGCTTTGGCTTGTGCGTGGTTTTCGTGGCGGGACGTTGGGTGACTTGCCAGTGAACTACTCTCCGCGTGTGCTGGTGCTGGATGCGAGTCTGGCCAAGTGGCAGCGGGAGGCCTTGGCCAAAGAAGCTGCGCGTGTGGGTTGGCACTGCTATGATGTGGCAGCACAAGGCGCTTTGCGCGTCAGGCTTGAAACGCAAGTGAAAAATGAAAGAATGAAAAGTGAAGAATAAAGGAACCTGTTGTCAGAACAGCAGGATTCCGACGAGGGCACAGAAGAGGAGCGTGCGGATGGGGCTGAGTTTATACACCTGACAGGCGACCAGCGTCAGCACGAAGATGGCGACGCTAATCCAAAACTGCCAAGGTGACTCAGACGGCGTGGAGAAGTTCTCAGGCGTCATCAGCAGTAGGCAGGCAGCAGCTAAGAGGCCCACGACGGCAGGGCGCAATCCTGTGAAGACATGCTCCACAGAGGGATGGTGCTTGTACTGCATCAGGAACTTGGAAATCAGCAGCATCAGAATGAACGAGGGGAGTACCACAGCAAAGGTGGCGGTGGCAGAGCCGAGAATGCCCATCCACTCAGAGCCTCCCGCATTGACGACAGCGGTGTAGCCGACATATGTTGCTGAGTTGATACCAATGGGGCCGGGTGTCATCTGCGACACGGCCACGATATCCGTAAACTCGCCCATCGTCATCCAATGGTGGTTGGTGACGACCTCGCCCTGAATCATGGAGATCATTGCATAACCACCGCCGAAGCCGAAGAGGCCGATGAGGAAGAAGGTATAGAAGAGTTGGAAGAAGATCATGATTTAAGGGATAGACTCTCCCCCCGCCCTCCCTATAAGGGAGGGAGTAGAATGTTCTGAAGGATTGTCTGCATTAGTGGATTCTATGGATTCTGAAATCTCTTCTTGATGGGTATTCGCTCCCTCCCTTATAGGGAGGGCGGGGGAAGAGTCTTGGTCTAACAATTTGCCATACAGGTACCCGCCCAGTCCGGCGGCAACAATCACCCAGATGGGCGAGACACCGAACATCCAGATGAGGAAGGCACCAAGGACGGGAATCCAGATGTTGTAGCGATTGATTTGTGCCGTCCTCGCCATCTTGAACGTAGGCGCCGCGATAAGGGCGACGACGCAGGGACGGATGCCACGGAAGGCACGTGCTACCCACACATTATCCTGAAACTGACGGAAGAAGAGGGCGATGGCAAGAATGATGAGGAAGGATGGCAGGATGCAGCCCAGGGTGGCCATCAGTGCTCCCCACGTACCACGAATCTTGTAGCCGATGAAGATGGCGATGTTTACGGCGAAGATGCCGGGGCACGACTGCGCCACGGCCATCAGGTCCAAGAGTTCCTCGCGACTGATCCACTGCCTCTCATCCACCACCTTTGCCTCAATCAGCGGAATCATGGCGTAGCCGCCACCAATGGTGAAGAGGCCGATACGGAAGAAGGTCTTAAATAAAGACCCACCCCCCAGCCCCTCCCTTGTAGGGAGGGGAGTAGTCACCTCAAACTGCTGGTTATCTTGCAAATCTTTCATTTAGAAGTCAATTACTCAAAAGTAATCACTCTCCCCCTACAAGGGGGAGCGGGGAGGGGGTCTTCTTTTCGCACCACTTCCTTGCATTCACGAACGCCTCAAGCCACGGTGTCACCTCGTCCTTGCGGCGGTCAGCGGGATAGTAGGCGCACTGCCAGGGGAAGATGGCGCGCTCGAGGTGAGGCATCATGGCCAAATGACGGCCGTCGGCGGAGCAGAGGCCGGCGACGCTGTAGTCGGAGCCATTGGGGTTACCGGGGTACTGGTCGTAGCTGTACTTGGCCACCACATGATATTCGCTCTCGGGCTGCGGCAGATGGAACTTGCCCTCGCCGTGAGCCACCCAGATGCCCAGCTTGCTGCCAGCGAGAGAGCCCAGCATCACACTGTTGTTCTCAGGGATAGTGAGCCCGAGGAAGGCGGACTCAAACTTGTGCGAGGTATTGTGGAGCATAGCTGCCCCCCTTACGGCCCCCGAGGGGGCTTCTATTGTTTTGCTATTAGAGGACTTTCCATCCGTGTCCCCCTCGGGGGACGACAGGGGGGCCACTTCAAGAAGGCCCAACTCCACCATCAGCTGGCAACCGTTGCAGATGCCCAGCGAGAGGGTGTCGGGACGGGCATAGAAGCGGTCGAGGGCAGCCTTGGCCTTAGGATTGTAAAGGAAGGCACCGGCCCAGCCCTTGGCAGAGCCGAGGACGTCGGAGTTCGAGAAGCCGCCGCAGAAGACAATCATCTGGATGTCGTCCAGCGTCTCGCGGCCCGTGATGAGGTCGGTCATCATCACATCCTTCACGTCGAAGCCAGCGAGATAGAGGCTGTAGGCCATCTCACGCTCACCATTGGTTCCTTTCTCGCGGATGATAGCGGCCTTAGGAGATCCACCCCCCTGCCCCTCCATTGCAGGGAGGGGAGTAAGATGTGTTTGACTCGCAGCCTTACTCATTGCAGAAAGGTGACTACTCCCCTCCCTACAAGGGAGGGGCAGGGGGGTGGGTCTGTTCATCTTCCACTCCAACGGCTGCACCTTATAATTCTTGAAGCGCTCTGCGGCACAGCCGTTCATGCTCTGCTTCGTGTCGAGCAGGTAGGACGGATGGTACCAGACATCGCGCAGGGCGTCGATGTCGAGCGTCTCCTCGAAGTCCCCCTTGCGGATGCGCAGCGAACGCTCCTTGGCAGGTACACCTATATATATATAGCCTACGCCGGCTTCGTCCATCAGCTTCTTGAACTCCTCCTCGTGTTTCGTGCTCACCTGCACGACCACACCCGGGTTCTCGGCGAAGAGGATCTTCGTGAGGTCTTCGCAGGCGAAGTTGTTGAGGTTGACCTTCAGGCCGCCCTTCGTGTTGGCGAAGCACATCTCCAAGAGGGTGGTGATGAGACCGCCGGCGCTGATGTCATGACCTGCCAGCAGCAAACCCTTCTTCACGCAGTCCTGCACAGCATCGAAGGCATCACGGAAATATTCGGGATTCGTGCATGTGGGAACATCGGAGCCCACCTTTCCCTTGCTCTGGGCATAGGCGCTGCCGCCGAGACGGAGCTCATCGAATGAGAAGTCGATATGGTAGAGGGCGCTTTTAGGTTCATCGGCCAGCACGGGGCTCACGACCTTGCGGATGTCGCTGACCTCACCGCCGGAAGTGACGATGACGGTGCCCGGCGCGATGACCTTCGTGCCATCGGGATATTTCTGCGTCATGGAGAGGCTGTCCTTACCTGTCGGCACATTGATTTCCAGTGCACAGCAGAACTCCGAGAGGGCTTCCACGGCCTTGTACAGACGGGCATCCTCGCCTTTCTGCGAGCGGCAAGGCCACATCCAGTTGGCGCTGAGGCTGACGCTGTCGAGACCTTCGGCCAGCGGCGCCCACACGATGTTCGTCAGGCTCTCAGCCACAGAGAGGACGGAGCCTGCGGCGGGGTCGGCAAGACCGGCTTGCGGCGCATGACCGAGGGCTGTAGCAATACCTTTCTCTCCTTTGTAGTCGAGGGCTACGACACCGCAGTCCGAGAGCGGCAGCTGCAGCTCGCCCTGACATTGCTGGCGCGCCACCTTACCCGTCACAGAACGATCGACTTTGTTTGTCAACCAGTCCTTGCAAGCCACGGCTTCCAGCGAGAGAACTCTTTCTAAAGCTGTTCCTAATGACGAATGACAAGTGACGAATGACGAATAGGATTTACCTTCTGCTTGAGCGTGTAACTTGCATTCGTCATTTGTCATTCGTAACTCGTCATTCGTAGTCGTTACGTTTTCGTAGCGCCTTTCCACCGTCTCATCCACCATCACCGTCTTCGGAGAATGTCCGAACATCTGGGCTACGTCGAGGTCGAAGGGGCGGACACCGTCGCCCTGCTCGAAGGCGAAGTGTGCATCGCCCGTGGTCTCACCTACGACATACAGCGGAGCACGCTCGCGCTCGGCAATCTTGCGGACGTGATCGATGTGTTCCTCTTGAATCAGCAAGCCCATGCGCTCCTGACTTTCGTTGGCGATGATTTCCTTGCTGGAGAGCGTCGGGTCGCCGACGGGCAGCTTGGTCATATCAATGAGACCGCCGCACTCCTCCACGAGTTCGCTCAAGCAGTTCACATGACCTGCCGAGCCGTGGTCATGGATGCTGACGACGGGGTTGACATCTTCTTCGCAGAGCGAACGCACGAGGTTGTAAGCGCGTTTCTGCATCTCAGGGTTGGCACGCTGCACAGCATTCAGCTCGATGCCGCTGTTGTAGCGGCCTGTATCTACACTGCTGACGGAGCCGCCGCCGAGACCGATGCGGTAGTTGTCGCCGCCCACGACGACAATCTTGTTGCCCTTCTCGGGCGTGCCCTTCAGACAGTCGCGCTTTGTGCCGTAGCCCACGCCGCCGGCCAGCATGATGACCTTGTCGTAGCCATACTGCTCACCGTTCTCCTCGTGCTCGAAGGTGAGCACAGAACCCGTGATGAGCGGTTGGCCGAACTTGTTGCCGAAATCACTGGCACCATTTGAAGCCTTGATGAGGATCTGCTCAGGTGTTTGGTAGAGCCATTTGCGTGGCTTCATGGTTGAGGGGTGAGGGTTGAGGGTTGAGGGTTCTTTTCCCTCATCTATAAACCCTAAACCCTCATCCGACTTCGGATACGAAGTCATATACACCGCCGTACCCGCTATCGGCCAAGAGCCCACGCCGCCGCCCATGCGGTCGCGAATCTCACCGCCCGTGCCTGTTGAGGCACCGTTGAACGGCTCTACGGTCGTGGGGAAGTTATGCGTCTCGGCCTTGATGCTGATGACGCTCTCGATGGGCTTCACGCGGAACCAGTCGCTGGTGGAGTGGTCGGCGGGTGCGAACTGCTCCACGACGGGTCCTTCGGCGAAGGCCACATTATCTTTATATGCGGAGATGATCTTGTGCGGGTTCTCCTGTGTCGTGCGCTTGATCATCGCAAAGAGGCTGCTGGGCATCTCCTTGCCGTCGATGATGAAGGTGCCGCCGAAGATCTTGTGGCGGCAGTGTTCGCTATTGATCTGTGCGAAGCCGAAGACCTCGGAGTCCGTGAGCTTGCGGCCCAGCTGTCCTTCCACCGTATGTAGGTATTCAATCTCCTCGGGCGACAAGGCTAAGCCTTCCTGCTCGTTGTACTCCTCCAAGTTCTCGATGTGCTGGATGGGAGCGGGCTGGATGTTGACTGTGAAGATGTCCTGATCGAGGCCTTTGTAGAGACGTTGGAGCATCGGGTCAATTTGACAATTTGACGATTTACAATTTGACGATTGAGGCTTCGAGGATTGCTGTAAGTTGCTATCTGCATTGTCCAATTGTAAATTGTCCAATTGTCCAATCGGATAGTACTCCTCGATGCGCTGAATGCCCTGAATGGCCATGTTCTGCGTGATCTCCACTGCGTTGGTGCTCCACGGTGTTATCATCTCGCGGCGGGGACCTACGAAGGTGCCGTCGAGGGTAGAGGCTTCGATGAGCGTGGCATCGCCGTAGAGCCAGCATAATTTTTGGATTTCTTCGGGAGTTAACTGATGGTTCGCCTGTGTGGCGATGATGGACTGTTCCTTGGTTCGGAAGAAATAGATGGCCATGAGTATAGTGTAAGATGTTGTTTCTGCGTGCAAAGGTACAGTAAAGGAATCGGAAAACCAAAAGAAACTACATAAAGAAAAACAGGAAGCAGAGTTTTTTTGAAAATCTCTGCTTCCTGAAATCTGATGAATCGTATCTCTTGACTCTTTTTGGCTTATTTCTTTACGAACGTCACAGGCCTGCCAGCAAGAAGTCCATAGGCCTCAGAACCATTAGCGATGAAGGGCATCTCGTCCCACATCCAATTCCAATGTTCGTTGTCAAGTGTTTTCCAGCCACCGTCAACTTCCAAAGTCTCGGGATTGAGTCTTTCTGGGCCACCGCCATAGCCAGTATGTTCTTCTCGTGACGTGTATCCATTCTCAACGTTGAGTGTCATATAACCACCCTGGTAGGTGAAGGTGCCTGTGTAGCGCTGCCCCCAATGAGTGATGATTAAGTCGAACTTATTACCTTCGATGGTCAACGCAGCACTGATAACCTTTTCATCGCCTGGTTCATACCAGTACCAAGCGCCCTTAATGTCATTTGCCGTGGCATTGATGGTAGCTCCCTTCTTGAACATGAGACTTTCCATTACATAGGTGGTCTTTTCTTCATTCTGATACTTGGTATTCCACACCATCACACTCTTGTTATAGAGCAACACAAGTTTCACTGTCTCCGTGACCTCTTTCTCCACTTGTTGCCCCGTATGAGAATCATATTCCCAGCGTTTTGTCTTATAGCTGATTTCGTCGCCATTGAGAGAATAGGCTCCTTCATACTCCACCTGCTGACCATAGGAAATAGTCAGCTTGTCTTGTGTGAATGTGTAGGTGGTGCTCTCGTTGCCCTGCATAGAAATAGTCCATTGGCCAATCAGGTCGGCTGTCGAGATGCTCTCAGGGACTTTTGGGGTTTCCGGATTTCCAGCGTTATTGGTGGTGTCGTCTTTATCATCACCATTACCACACGCTACAAACGTGGCCGAGCAGGCCAGCATTGCTAGCAACATACTCGTTAATCGAAATACCTTTTTCATAATAGCTTTCTTTTGTGAATTAATTTTTGTTGATAGGTTTATTTGTTTTCGCTTTGCAAAGATATGGCATAAACTCGGAATAATCCTTTACAAATTACAAGAACGACATTTCATATTCACACAAGAAGCTTTCATATTCTCACAAAACATGTGCAAAATCACAAAATCCCGATAGAATAGGGCGAAATGTGATTCAAAACTGCTACCTTTGCACATGTGGAAGCTCTCTTCTTTACAGCTATGCCCATGTTCGTTTGCTTGTTCTGGTCTATACTGCTGGCATTCGAACTGCGTACAGACGGACGTAACCGGCCCCGGCTGCACTTGTTTGTATTCATGCTCACGGCCACGGTACTCTACTTCGGTCATTTTGTGTTCTTTAACCGCGATACCGCTCTCATGCCTGTAACCGACACTTTGTATTGTGTGGCCAATCTGGCCGTTTACCCCTTGTACTACCTTTATATATGCTCGCTAAGCGTTCGTCAGTACAGCTTCCGCAGACAGTGGTTCATCTTGTTGCCTGCGCTGTGTGGAGGTGTTGCGATAGGGACGCTTTATGTGCTGATGTCTCCCGATGAAATCGGGCATTTTGTCAATCAGTATTTGTATTGTGGCAACCGTGAGAAGCTCGTTGGATTGGTCGCATTGCAAGCCTATGTCCACGATATTTGCAAGGTGGTGTTTGCCCTCCTCATCATTCCCGTGCTCGTTTATGGACGTATTCATATCAAGGAGTACGACCAACAGGTGAAGAATGCCTATGCCGACGATGACAACAAGACGTTGGCCATCATCCACCAGATGCTCAGTGCCTTCATCATCATTTCTGCGCTGTCGTTCGCGGCCAATATCATAGGTCGCCATCAGTTCGCTTCATCGAGTTGGCTTCTGGCGATACCCTCTACACTCTTTTCCATTGTGCTCTTCATGATTGGCTACATAGGTTACAAGCAGGAGTTCAGCATCGGCGATATTGAGCAGGATGAGCAACTGGCCGATCAGAGCCTGCCGGATTCGCCTAATATCTCCAAGCTGCACAGCCGCATAGAACAACTCATGGAAGAGGAGGAATTGTTCCGCCGACCCAACATCAAGATTGCTGACTTGGTCAGTCTTCTGAACACCAACCGCAACTACATCTACCAGGCCATCAATCGCGAGATGGGCATCTCCTTCTGCGAATATATCAACCAAAAGCGCATCAACTATGCCGCTTTGCTCATCGCTCAGCACCCCGAGATGTATTTGAGTGAGGTCGCAGAGCAATCGGGCTTTTCCAATAACACCTCGTTCTATCGCAACTTTAAGCTATACAAGGGTGTAGGACCGAAGGAATTCCAATGTGGCCTAAGAAACGGAACGGTGAATAAATCAGAGTGATTAGGTCATGATTAACAACCAATACAAGCTTTTTACGCATCAAAACTGCAAAAAACTATCAAAAAAGTTGTCGCGTATGTCAATAATTTAATCTCTGTTCCCCGAGCTGATGGCATCATGTATGGGTTAGCTTTCCTTTGACTTCTTGGGCGCTTTGGTCAGCGGGAAGTTGATACCGATGGTCAGGTCTGCATTGCTGCGGAGTGGTACGAAGGGCTTGGCAACTTTGAAGAAAGTGTGGTCCATGCCGATAAAGAAGTTGAACCCGATGGGATGGAGGTTCAGCATCCAGCCGAAGCAAGGGCCGAGCGTGCCGATACCACCATTGACGTTCATGTCAAACCAGTTGCAAGGAGCGTAGTTGACGCTTAAGCGTTCTTCGTTCCATGTGTAGTCACCTTGGAAGCGTGTCGTGGAGAGCAATCCGAACCGCACCTTGTCATATACGGGGAGGGCATACTCTACGCCGACGTTCAAGGTGATACCGATGCCGTAGGTCTTACCGCCCTCATTGCCCTTATTCTCCAAACGGTATAAATCCTCGATGCGATCGCCGAGGTCTTCGATTTGGTCGTTGAGCGTCTTGTTGTTATTGTCGCCTTCTTTGACTCGGATGTTTTGGAAACCTTCAAATTCGAATTTGTCGCCATTGTTTTCTATGACGTGTGATTCATTCCAATGAATGAAGCCGAGGTCGAGGACGCCAATGCTGGCTTTCAGACCTGGAACAAGTTCCTTGAAATCATATACGGCACCGAGGTCCAAGGCTGCACCAAAGCCGCCGAGGCCGGGGCTGTTAAACTTGATTTCATCGACAGTGTTGTAGCCGTAGCGCTCGCCTGTCGCAGGGTCAATGCGTGTGTTTCTGCTATCGTCCTTGTAGTTGGCATGTTTTTCAGTAAATTCAATACCTTTGATATTCACCTCTGCAGAAGCATGAGCGGTGGCTGTCCATCGGTGCGGGTCTTCCATATTCAGCTGTAGGTCTTCCAACTCAGTATTTACACGTGCTCCACCAAAGAGGAGTTTCAGCTTACCGCCTACAGTCCAGTGCTCGTCAATCTTGTGGCTATGGCCGAGAGCCACCTCAAGGAAAGCTTGCTCGTTGATGCCAGCATCGCCAATGTTATAGTTCTGGTTCTGTAGGTTCTTGGTCAGGTCGAACAGGTCTTTGCCAAAGTGAATGCCTCCCATAGTGCGTAGGTTGATTCCGATAGTATTAAAACCATTCCATGCGGAAAAACCAATGGCAATAACAGGCAAACGGAATTCATCGATGAGTTTGTTGTTGTCGTTGATATTATTCAGAGCCTCGGATGGTGAAACGTCGGGGTGCAGGAAGGTGACTGTCTTGCCATTCCTGTTGAAGAGAACATCGCTAACGCCGAGATTCCCCTTCACGCTCATGTTAACATTGCCTAAAAGCGGGAATGAGAAGTAGTTCTGGGGTGCTTCGAAAGCAGGGTTCAGTTCATGACGGTAGAGAGAACCCTCCATGAAATAGCTGCTACTGAATTGTTGTGCAAAGGCCGGAGCAGTCAGCATGAAAGAGAAAGCGGCCAATGTCAGTTTTATAGTTGTTTTCATATTCGTAGATATTTCAATTTCGTTCAACATTTAACTGGAGCTATCCATTACTATTACTTATCTATAATGGTGACACCGCCGTCCACGCCAATGCGGACATTGGTCAGTTTGATATAAGAAGTTGCTCGGAGAGATGCATCAATGTTATGGGTGTTCTGGAGTGTAGCCTTCAATTTGATGCCATCAAACTGATGCGCAGACTCCTTCAGATAATCATTAATGCTGCCCTGCTTGGCCTTTAAGACCAGACGGATGTTATCAGCCTCCTGACTGCCGTCGGCATTGGCACGAATCGTCAACGGATTGACAACCTTGTAAGAGCCGCCCGAACGAACCTGCTTGGAAATCTCCATGCCATTGATGACATTACCATCCTTATCGATGGGGGTAGCCTCCAAGAGAGTCTCGAGAGGTATTGTGGTCTTCATCTGAGCCTCGATGATAAGAGCATCAAAGGAAATCTTGTCGAGACCTGAACCGAGGTCGATGCCAGTCTCATCAGAACGATACACCAACTTGAAGTTGGGGCCGAATGTCAGCTTACAGTGGGCCATATAGTCAAACTGAACTTTGTAGTCTGAGTTGACGGGAAGATCGACACAGTTGTTCAGCTCAACCACCAGGCGGCCATTGTTGCCACCGCCCATGATGGAAAGATGATCAGGCACCTTAACCAGCAGCTGTTCCAGATTGCTCACCTGAACGGGAGCACCAAAAGTGCTGTTTGCATATTCGCTGGGATATTCGATGTTTTCAAGTTGCTTCACCAAAGGTACGACGTATCCATTCTCTTTGCTCAGGAATGAGATGCTCGGCGTTACGCCTTGCTTGGCAATGACAACATCACACGGAGCTGCGCCGTTCTTGGGATAAGAGGTCATCACCAAATCGCGAACCGTAGCTGCTGCGGGCAGGTTGGTGTTCACCTTCAGGAAAAGCTGGGGAGCAGAGAGGTCTAAGCAGACATCGTCCTCGGTGAGGAAGTCGGGGAGGTTATTCAACTGAATGTCATCGATCTTGTCAATGGCGTGGTGAATAGAGCCGGTGAACTTACTGACATATAAGTTATTATCTGAGAGAGAGACGCTATTCTTGAACTCGCCTTTGCCATCAAATTTTATGGATGTGGGAAGTACCGCACCATAGTTGCCCATAGCAATCTGTACTAAATCAGCCGCGGACAGCGCATCATAGTTGATGTCCACGTCTGCAACATGCAGGTCACCAAGAATCTTGACCTCGCTCTCCAGCATGTTCACCTTACCCATGTCCTTCATAGGAGTAGCACCGGGCTCGAAAGAGAAACAACCGTTGTTGCCCATATATGCACCTTTGAGTTTCAACACGATGTTTGCCTTATTGGTCTTGGCCAGTTCCAAAGGTGCTGTGGGGAAGAGTAATACCTGCTTGTTAGTTTCCAGTTGGGGAGTGGTTTCTACGACGTGGTTCTCCGAGTCTTTCGGATCTTTATCTTTATAGTCTGGATGATTGTCGTTATAGATAGCTTTTTCGATGTCAAAGCCAAGGGGGAGCTCAATCCTTAGTGTTCCAAAGCGCAGACTCTTGAGCTTTGTGCCATAATCTTTTACGGTAAGTTTGAAAGTTACCGTCTGGTCGTTCCCCAAAGCGATTTCCTTGATATCCAGCACGTCAGCATTAATCTGAGTTGAGCTTTTTTCATTAAACTTAATCTCTGTCTTTTCTTCAAAAGGATATTCCCACAGAATAACAGCAGGAGCTGGATCTGATACGGGGCTAGGAGCGTATGCCTTCGTCGAAGCAGGGACATCCTGACCATAAAGGGTTACATTTTCAAAGCCCTTAATGTTTGGCGATTCAAACTTGATTTCACCGATGTGAATCGTCTGCTCCGTGGAGGAGCCACCTTTGTGCAAGTAATAGAAACCATCGGCGGACTCCATCACAGCGCCATCGTCTGTCAAAGAGAACAAATTGTTAAGCTGGATGTCTTCAGTGCTACTCGTGGGTAGCATGAAAGTTCCGTTACCTACTTTCATTGTCGTGTCGAGATTGGTCAAGTCATAGTCCTTGTCAACACAAGCCGTGAGTGCTACAGCACCTCCGCAGAGAGCCATGAGCATAGTTCTGAGAAGTCGTTTTTTCATAAGGAACAAGAAGATATGATTAGGGAATGTGATTATGTATGGCACAAAGGTATGTATTATTTTTAGCATACGGAACATTTATTACAAAAAATAATCAAAAAAGACAAAATTCCTTTTCGCAGAGGTCGATATATACACTTATTATGCAAAGAAATACATTAACCGAAAGCATCGACTATGCCGCTTCGCTCATCGCTCAACACCCTGGCATGCATCTGACCGAGGTCTCAGAACAGTCGGGCTTCACCAACAACACCTCGTTTTATCGCAACTTTAAGCTATACAAGGGTGTAGGACTGAAGGAATTCCAATGTGGCCTAAGAAACGGAACTGTGAGTAAATCAGAGTGATTAGGTCATGATTAACAACCAATACAAGCTTTTTACGCATCAAAACTGCAAAAAACTATCAAAAAAGTTGTCGCGTATGTCAATAAGTATGTCAATAAAGCTTACATTTGCCCCAACAATTCATTTATTCCCCCAACAATTCATTTATTCATTAAATCTCTTTATTCCTTATGAACAAAAAGATTCTCTTTTTTGTGGCCGCATTCATGCTGGTTGCAAACGTTGCTAAAGCACAGGACGAAGATGACAACTACATCTTCACGCATCTCGGTGCCGGCCTCTCTCTCGGTCTGGACGGTATCGGCGTCGAAGTCGCCGCTCCCTGTACCCCTTATTTAGGTATCCGCGCGGGTATCAGCTTTATCCCCAAGATTAACATCAAGAACATCAATTTCGATTATACAAGAAAAGGAATTGATGGTAAGGGTAAGGTAGATGCTGCTTTCAAGAAAATAGACGGCAAGCTCTTGTTTGATGCCTATCCTTTTGGCAATAAGTACTCTTTCCACGTCACAGCTGGTCTCTTCATTGGTAACAATGATCTTGCTACAGCTCAGGTTTGGGAAGACTCTGAAGCACCTTTCGATGGTTATGTTATTCCTGAATCGAACAACCCTAATAATTATGTTGTTGAAGCTGGCCCCTCTAGTGCAAGCAATAAGAGCATCAAGGCGCGGGTGAAATACAATGTGGTGAAGCCATATGTGGGCATCGGTTTTGGCCGTATGGTTCCGAAACCCAATAAGCGTGTGGGCGTCAGCTGCGACATAGGTGTACAATTCCATGGAAAACCCAGCCTTCAGGCCTATTCATGGGAAGGTAAAAAGTACTTAGATGTCACGGCTGGCGATATCAAGAGCCTTCTGGATGAGAAAGGCTCCACCATTGATGACGTCTATAAGTACAAGGATAAGTTTATAGTATGGCCTGTCATTAACATTCGTATTACTGGCCGTATCTTCTAATATGACTTTTGTTAAACAGTTAAACATTATTAATCATGAAAATTCAGAAAATCTTTTGGGCCTTGATGGTGGCTGTGCTGCCTTTTGGCTTTACTGCATGTAGCAGCGATGATGAAGAAGGTGGTGCAGATAGCGGAACCGTACAGCTTAGCACACCTGTGAACAAGAGTGTTGAAGGACAATATGTTGTCCAAAATGGTCCCAGGGTGAACGTCAATGCCAGTAACACCATCACGCTGGCCATTCCCAAAAAGCAGGGACTGGTCAAGGCTTTCACTCGTGCAGATGGTGATGTAGAGTATGAGTATGTCGTTGGTTCCTACACAAAGAGCGGCGACACCTACACCATCACAGTTGGCGGTTCGGTATGGGGTAGTGTGACCATCACTCCTGCTGGTGAAGGCAAGTATCAAATAGAAATCGCTCCTAAGGATGCTGAGCCCATCGTTGCTGAGGCCACCAAGACAGCTCCAGTAGCTTCCGGCGAGACAACTGACAATCTCTGCCGCACATGGAAGGCCTATGAAATCCGCATCGAAGTGCTTCGTCCCGGTGCAACCTCATGGATTGGCAAGAAGGCAACCCCCGACTTCGAAGATGTCAAGAAGAAAGTAGAGGAAGAAGGCTGCGAAGTTGACGATGACTTTGGCAATGGCTATGAGCTTGAGCGCATCAGCTTCGACAATGCAGGTGGCTTTACCATCGGCTTCAATCAGGCCAAGAACCCCGATGCTAAGCCCTACGTCGGTGCTTGGTCATGGCGTGATCAAGCAGCTGGCACCCTTCACTACACATGGGCCGACAAAGATATGGGTAACTCCTATGAGACCGGTGATGCGCAGGTGGAGTTCAAGACGGTTGATAACACTCCTGAGTGCTGGCTCAACCTGAACTCAACCATTAAGAGCACAAAAGACGATAAAGAATATGCAGTGAAACTCAAGATTTGCATGCGCGAGCTTAAGTAAGCAAACTCTTTTCGCCTATTTAATACAAGCGCCCCGCTCTCGCCTGAGAGTGGGGCGCTTGTTTGAGATGCGGTAGGGTGTGATGGAATTTGCCATAAATGGCAAAACCATTTGCCACTGATGGCAAAAGCATTTGCCATGTGTGGCAAAAGCAATAAGACTGCACTCTTATCGGCGTAAGAGTGCAGTCTTATCTTTGTAGGGGTTGGCCGTATCGGCTTAGAACTCCAGTCCGTCGAGCTGTATGTCGTTGCGGGGCTCGTCGGGGCGCTGCTCTACGGGGCCGTTCTGGTCGTAGATGAACTTGATGGCGTCTGCCAGTCCGTTGGTGAACTTCTCGAAGTCTTCGGGATAGATGAAAATCTTGTGCTTCTCGTAGTTGAACTGCGGCATGTCGGGATCGCCGCTGACGATTTTCTTGCTCTCTGTGAGTGACAGGTACATGTCGCCACGGCTGTTCTGCTTCACGTCAACATAGTAGATTCTCTTTCCTGCTTTGATGGAGCGCGAGAAAAGAATCTCCTTCTCGCCGTGGCCAAATGAGTTGTTTTCTTTCATGTTTGATGGTGTTTTTTGCTTTTTCTTGCGTTTTTGTGTGCCAAAATTAGAGATAAATTGCCAAACAACACAAAAAATGATGAAAAAAGTGCTACAGTCGGCTGTATTTTGCCCGAGAATGTGTATTTTTGCACGTCAAAACAAAGAAAGTAAGAACATATTATGATTAATAGAGAACTGATTCGACTGAAAGTGGTCCAACTTTCATACGCCTATTACCAGAATGGCAGCCACAAGTTGGATGCGGCCGAAAATGATTTGTTCACCAGCCTGTCCAAGGCGTACGACCTATACCTTTATATGTTGTCGCTGATGGTGGAGGTGACGCGCATCGCCGAGCGTATGTATCTGGCGGGTGTGCAGCGTGCCGAACGCCTAGGGGAGAAGGAGATGCCGAATCCGCGTTTCGTCAATAATCAGTTCATCGCCCAACTGCGCGTGAACCACCAATTGCTGGATTTCACCGAGAACCAGAAGAAAACATGGGCCAACGATGAGGACTTCGTGCGTCGCACCTACAAGCTAATCACCGAGAGTGAGGACTATAAGGAGTGGATGGAGCGCACGGATGCGCCCACCTATGACGAGGACCGCGAGCTGTGGCGTCGTCTCTACAAGTCGGTGCTGATAGATGATGAGGACTTGGATCAGACGCTGGAGGAGAAAAGCATCTTCTGGAACGATGACCGCCATATCGTGGACACCTTCGTGCTGAAGACCATCAAGCGCTTTGAGAAGAAGAACGGCGCGCATCAGGAGCTGCTGCCGGAATACCGCGACGAGGAGGACCGTGAGTTCGCGCGCCGCCTGTTCCGCGCCTCCATGCTGGGTGCTGACAACTACAGGATGCTGATTCAGCAGTCGCTGCACAACTGGGAGTTGGATCGTCTGGCGCTGATGGACTTGCTGGTGATGCAGACGGCGCTGGCCGAGATGCTCACCTTCCCGAACATCCCGCTCACCGTGACCATCAACGAGTATGTCGATATCTCCAAATACTACTCCACGCCTCGCAGCGGCGGCTACATCAACGGCATGCTGGATGCGATGGCGCGCCGCCTCATCGAGGAGGGCAAGCTGAAGAAGGAGCTCCCCGAGGGACGCCGGAAGGGGAAAGCTGAGGTAGAGGGGAAGAATGAGGTTGAGTCGGGAACCGGAGCCGAGGGCGAGACGACGGCCGACAATGAAGCGTAATTATTCACTAAAAACATAACAACACAACCATGCGAACGCTTACAGTATTATTACAGGCACAGGGCGACGGCGGTATGGGCATGATTCTGATGCTCGTGGCGATGTTTGCCATCATGTATTTCTTCATGATCCGCCCGCAGCAGAAGAAGCAGAAAGAACTCCAGAACTTCCGCAAGAGCATCGAGAAGGGACAGGAGATTGTCACCGCTGGCGGCATCTACGGCGTCGTCCGCGAGATTGACGATGTCAACAATGTCCTCATCGTGGAAGTGGCCAGTGGCGTGCGGCTGCGCGTTGACCGCAATTCGGTCTTTGCCACAGCTCAGGCTACGGAGAACTATTCCAAGTAAAACGTCCTCCGGCGTATGGATCGCGAGCGGCTGCAGAACCTGTGGGAGAATGTCCAATCGTCTCTGACTCGTAAGTTGGGTAGGGAGGCGTTGGTGTTCACCTTCTTTCTGGCCATATCGACCGTCTTCTGGTTGCTGCAGACCCTGCGCGATGACTATGAGATGGAGGTGGCGGTGCCTGTGGCGCTGGTGAATGTGCCGGAAGGAACAGTCATCACACAGGAGCTGCCGGACAAGATTATCGTGAAGCTGAAAGACCGCGGCTCCACGCTGATGCAGTACTATTTCGACACCTTCGAGACCGTGGAGTTCGACTTCGAGCGCCACGATGTAGGCAACGACTTCGGGCATGTCGTGATATCGCATGCCGAGGTGCAGAAGCATCTGCAGCCGCTCATGGAGATGACTACGCGTATCCTCGGTGTCCACCCAGACACGTTGGATTACTACTACACGCGCGGCGTGCAGCGCCGGCTGCCCGTCACCTTCCGCGGCCATCTGGAAACTACATCCAACTACTACCTCGAGAAGGTGACACTCACGCCGGACTCCGTGACGGTGTGGGGGAGTGAAGCGTTGCTGGATTCTCTGACATCGGTATCCACGGCGACCACGAACCTCACTAATCTCTCTTCCAACCTGGATCAGGTGGTGCCTGTCGCTGTGGAGCGCGGCATGAAGGTGATGCCGGAGGAGGTAACCCTGCACGCTGATGTGGACATTGCGGTGGAGAAGCGTGTGCGCGTGCCCATCGTGGGCACCAACTTCCCCGCCGGCTACCTGCTGCGAACCTTCCCCTCGTCGGCGGTCGTCTCCTTCCGCGTTGGCAGCAAAGCCTACCGGAGCATCACCGAGGCGAACTTCGTGCTGACGGCCACCTATGAGGAACTCCTCTCACAGCCCGACTCCATGTTACACCTGCAGTTGCGCTCCATCCCTGAGGGCGTCTCGCATGTGACCATCACTCCCAATCAGGTGCAGTACCTGATAGAACAGACTGAGAACGAATGAGAATCGGGGTCACAGGTGGAATCGGCTGTGGCAAGTCGTATGTCTGCCACCTCTTACAGACGCTGTCGGGGATGCCTCTCTATGACTGCGACAGCGAGGCAAAACGGCTGATGCAAGCCTCCGCATCGCTGCGCCGGCAGTTGCAGGCGCTGGTGGGAGAGGAGGTCTATGATGCCGGCGGGCATCTGGACAAGGCTGTCATGAGTCGCTATCTCTTTGCTGATGCAGAGCACGCGGCCAAGGTCAATGCCATCGTGCATCCTGCGGTGAAGGCGGACTTCCTGGCGTGGGCAGAGCGGCAGGCTGCTGATGTGCTCATGGAGAGCGCCATCCTTGTGGAGGCCGGATTCCGCGATGTCGTGGACTACCTCGTGGTGGTGGACGCGCCGCTGGAACTGCGCATCGAGAGAGCGATGCAGCGCGATGGTGCCAGCCGCCAGCAGGTGGAGGCCCGTATCCGCCAGCAGGCCGACCCCGCAATCCTGCTCCAACAGGCCGACTTCATCGTTGTCAATGATGGTCGAGATCTCGCCCCTCAACTGGTGGACATCCCGTTTATGAACTTCAACAACTTACAATAATATCAGATTATGTTAGAAACCATTTTAGCTATTGCAGGCAAGCCCGGACTTTACAAGCTCGTGTCCCGTGGCAACCGCAGCCTGATTGTCGAGAGCATCGACGACAAACACCAACGTTTCCCGGCGTTCCAGACCGACCGTGTGATTTCTCTCGCTGACATCGCCATGTACACTGACGAGGAGGAGATTCCCTTGGCTGATGTCCTGACCAACCTGAAGAAGAAGGAAAAGGGCGCTGTGTGCAGCCTCGACTACAAGAAAGCCTCCAAGGACCAACTCTTCGACTACTTTGCCGAGGTGCTGCCCAGCTTCGACCGCGACCGCGTGCACCCTTCCGATGTGAAGAAGCTCTTGCAATGGTACAACATCCTCATTGCTGCCGGTCTCGACGATTTCTCGAAGATGGCACCTACGGAGGGTGACAATATCGACAACCGCAAGTAAGTAAAATAGCAGAGGAGCCCGGCACCGCCGGGCTCCTCTGCTATTTTACTTACTTGTATTGTCCAAGGGTAATCTCCGCAATCGTCAGTGGCACATACACCATATCGTAGCCGTTGCCGTTCTCGCTTTCTTCATAGAAGAAACCGATGCGGCCGTCCTTCTGCAAGGTCATGGTGGAGTAGGCGGAAGTGGTTGTTGACACCTGCAGGCCTTTGGTCCAGTTGTGGGCGAAGGCGCGCGGCGAGTAGATGCCGTTGGGGACAATCTCTTTGAACCAGATGCCCACGTCGCAGCGTTTCTCACCGCAGGGCAGGGATTGCAGCATCAGTTTCACGGGGCGTTTGCTGGATGCCTCGACAGCATCTACCAGCATGATTTCGCCGTTGCAGGAGTTGGCTCCAACCTTGATGCCACCCGGGACATCGTGGGAGGCTACGCAGGTGCCCCAGGTGCCTTCTTCTTGGTTGTTGCGGATGTCCTTGAAATGGAAGACGTTGAAGAAACGGCCGTACCACTTGCGCGAGGAGAGGATGACATCGCCGTTGGGCAACTCCTCGGCCTTCGGCTCGTCGCCGTCGATGCAGGGGCTGTCGTGGCCGTCCAGCGTCGTGCCGCCCAGCACTGTCCAATGCTGCCCGAAGTCGTCGCTATAGATGATGTAATTGCAGGCTACATCCTTGTCGTCCATCTGTGTGCGCGTCAGCACAGAGCAGTATAGGCGGTAGTACTTGTCCTTCTTCACGACGCGGCTCTGCATGATACGCCCGGATCCGATGAACATGGTGCGCGTGTGGGGGAGCATCGTGTAGAAAGCGTCCGTGACATCTTCCGCCTTTGTCCATGACTTGCCGCCATCTGGGCTGTACCATCGGGCGATGCGGTTGGGGTTCGCGCGCGTACCTTTAAAATATGGGGTGCAGCCAGTCACGGACATGCACAGGATGCGATTGCTGCAGCGGTCGGCCACCACAGCCGCATCGCCGTATCCGCAGTCGGCGGCACCGTCAATGCCCGAACCACGCTGGATGACGGTGTCGGCAGACCAGGTGCGGCCGTTATTCTTGCTCGTGCGGGCTACCATGTCTATCTTGCCAAAGCCGATGTCAAAGCCGCAGTATCTGCGGTCAGCGATGGCAAGCAGGTGCCCTTTCTTCGTGGTCACGATAGCGGGGATGCGGTAGGGTACTTGATAAGCATCGTAGGTTTTGAACAACACCTGCGGTGCCGTCTTGGTTTGTGCCGTGCAGGCGAATGCGGCCAGCAAGCACACGATGGCGGAAATGAAGCGTTTCATGATGAGGTTGTCGTTATGTGTAAGTTAGTGAGGTGTTCTTTTGCAATGCTCGGCAAAGTTACAACTAATATTTGAACTGCCAAAACATTTTGCCCTTCCATACGTGAAAAGCGCGTGTTTTCTCCTTGAATAAGTGTGTTGGTTGTACACAATGTGCAAATATGAAGCATAAATACCCTTGATTATGTTAAGGATGTTAAAAATACAAATGATATAGGCACCCTTGATTTGGCCATCTCGGCAATAGCCTCTACCTTTGCAGGCATGAAACGCACCACTATCACCATCATCAGCCTGATTATCGGCGTCTCTTTCTTCGGTCTGCTGTTTCTGCAGGCGCGGATTGTGGATGCCATGGCTAAGATGCGTAAGGCGGAGTTCGACGAGACGGTGTTCCGTGCGCTGGATCAGACCAGCCGTGACATGGAACGCAACGAGACCTTCCGTTATCTGGAGACGGTGGCCGTGAGCTCCGACTATGAGGCAGAGAACCTGTTGGCACAGGCGCAGCAGCGCGTGGCCGCCTCGCTGGCATTAGGCGACACGACAGAGACGCCCTTCAAATTGCAGACACTCCAGCGCAGCCCTTCGCAGACACCGAAGGCGCTGACCCTGCGCCCTAACTCCTCGTTGGATGCTGCCAGCCTGCGCTTTCAGGAATTCGTTAAGAACGCCTACCTCTATCAGAAAGGCGTGTTGGACGAGGTCATCTACACCATCCTGTATAATGCCAGCGAGAAGGATTTCAGGGAGCGTATCGACTTCCGCCTCTTGGATTCCAATCTGCGTACAGAGCTGGAGGCTGCCGGCATCCAACTGCCCTACCACTTCAGCGTCTATGACTCCAATGGCGAGGAGGTGTTCCGTTGTGCAGACTACTCTGACAAGGGCTCCGACTACTCCTACACGCAGACCCTGTTCCGCAACGATCCCTCACAGAAGATGGGCGTCCTGCGTGTGCACTTCCCGGACATGGATAAGTACATCTTGGGGGTAGCGCGCATGATGATGCCCTCCGTGGTCTTCACCGTAGTCCTGTTCCTCACCTTCTGTTTCACCGTCTGGCTCATCGTGCGCCAGAAACGTGATACAGAGATGAAGAACGACTTCATCAACAACATGACGCACGAGTTCAAGACGCCTATCTCCAGCATCTCCCTCGCCGCCCAGATGCTGGGCGACACCAGCATCAAGAAGACGGAGCCGATGATAGAGAACCTCTCCCGTGTCATCGTCAACGAGACGAAGCGCCTGCGCTATCAGGTGGAGAAGGTGCTGCAGATGTCGCTCTATGAGCGCAATAATATTCGATTTAATGAGAAGGAGATAGATGCCAACGTTGTCATCGACGATGTGGTGAAGACCTTCCAGCTGAAGGTGCAGCAGAGCGGAGGCACGCTGACGGCGAAACTTGATGCAGAGGATGCAGCCATCTATGTCGATGAGATGCATTTCACCAATGTCATCTTCAACCTGATGGACAATGCTGTCAAGTATCGTCGCGAAGATGCACCCCTGCAACTCTCGGTAAGCACGGCAACCGCCAACAACCATCTCGTCATCATCGTGGAGGACAATGGCATCGGCATCAAACACGATGACCTGCGCCGCATCTTCGACCGCTTCTACCGCGTCCATACGGGTAACAAACATGATGTGAAGGGCTTCGGCCTCGGCTTGGCCTACGTCAAGGGCATGGTGGATCTAATGCAAGGCACTATCAAAGCCGAGAGTGAGGTAGGACGCGGTACCAAGTTCATCATCACGCTACCATTAATAGATTAACGCCTCTCCGCCCTCAGGGAAAGAGTAGGATAGGCCTGTATATAAAAAGATAAAAAATAAATAATCATTCAGACTCCGATGCCCCAATAGTTATGAGTCCTCCCCCTTGGGGAGTTAGAGGGGGCTCCTTACAACTATGACACAAGAAGAATCCAAACTGAAAATCCTGCTGTGCGAGGACGACGAGAGCCTCGGCATGTTGCTGCGCGAGTATCTCCAGGCGAAAGGCTATGAGGCAGACCTCTGCCCTGATGGCGAAGCCGGGTACAAGGCCTTCCTGAAGACGGCCTATGACATGTGTGTGCTGGATGTGATGATGCCGAAGATGGACGGCTTCGCGCTGGCACAGGAAATCCGCCAGGTGAATCAGGATGTGCCCATCATCTTCCTGACCGCCAAGAACCTCAAGGAAGACATCTTCGAAGGCTTCAAGATTGGTGCTGATGACTATATCACAAAGCCCTTCTCCATGGAAGAACTCGTACTGCGTATGGAAGCCATCCTGCGCCGCGTCCATGGCAAGCAGCAGAAGAACGTGTCCATCTACCACATTGGCAAGTTTGACTTCGACACCAAGCGGCAAATCCTCAGCCTCGATGGCCGTCAGACCAAGCTGACCACCAAGGAGAGCGAGCTGCTCATCCTGCTCTGCGCCCATGCCAACGAGGTGCTGCAGCGCGAGCTGGCGCTGAAGACCATCTGGATAGATGACAACTATTTCAACGCCCGTTCAATGGATGTTTACATCACTAAGCTGCGTAAGCATCTCAAGGACGACCCCGACATTGAAATCAACAACGTTCACGGTAAAGGTTATCGCCTGATAGCCCACCTCGAAGAGGATTGAAAAAGAAGAGAGCCGCGCTCCAGCGCGGCTCTCTTCGTATTTGTTTATTCCTCGTATTTAGGTTTCTTGTAATTAAAGTAGATATGCATTCCGATGCCGGCGATGATCAGCAGGATGCCTAAACCTTGTACGAAATTAAAGTCAACCCATCCTGCGAAGTAGCTGAGGATGAGCAGAAGTGCACCGATGATAGCGGTGAGGATGCCGTAATAGAGTTTCATTGTTTTGAGTATTTTATTTGTCGATTTACCAGCCGTGTAGGGGCATACGCCCGCTTTTCGTGCACAAATTAAGCCAAAAATTATGAAGGGGCGAAACTTTTTGCAGAAAAAGTGCATTAAAAGGCCTTTTTTGTCCTTCTGCGACGAAAAATAGGGGGTAAAGCCTTGCCATGTGAGAAAAATGTACTACCTTTGCCGAGCATTTTTGCAAAAACAACCATTATTAATCATTTAACGTATTATGAATCAGTACGAAACCGTTTTCATTTTAACTCCCGTTTTGTCTGACGAACAGATGAAGGAAGCGGTCGAAAAGTTCAAGAAGCTGCTCACCGATGGTGGTGCAGAAATCCTGAACGAGGAACTGTGGGGCTTGAAGAAGCTTGCATATCCCATCGAGAAGAAATCGACGGGCTTCTATGCGATGCTTGAGTTCAAGGCTGAGCCCACGCTTATCGCTAAGCTGGAAGTCAACTATCGTCGCGACGAGAGAGTGCTGCGCTACATCACCGTTAAGAACGAGAAGTATGCCGCAGAGTATGCAGAGAAGAGAAGAAACAAAAAAGCTAACGCTAACAAGGAGGACTAAGCCATGGCACAGACAGAAATCCGTTATTTGACTCCGCCTACCGTTGATGTCAAAAAGAAAAAGTATTGCCGTTTCAAGAAGAGTGGCATTAAGTATATTGATTACAAGGATCCCGAGTTCCTCAAGAAGTTCCTCAATGAGCAGGGTAAGATTCTTCCCCGTCGCATCACAGGCACTTCTCTGAAGTTCCAGCGTCGTGTGGCTCAGGCCGTGAAGCGTGCCCGTCACCTCGCACTCCTGCCCTTCGTAACCGATATGATGAAATAATAATAAGGAGGAATAAGCACTATGGAAATCATTCTGAAAGAAGATGTTATCGGCTTGGGTTACAAGCACGACATCGTAAATGTGAAGTCCGGCTATGGCCGTAACTACCTTATTCCCCAGGGCAAAGGTGTCATCGCTTCTGATTCTGCCAAGAAGGCTCTCGCTGAGGAACTCAAGCAGAAGGCTAAGAAGCTCGAGAAGATTAAGAACGATGCACAGGCTATCGCCGACAAGCTCGAAGGCGTAGCGCTCACCATCGAGGCCAAGGTCAGTGCTCAGGGCACTATCTATGGCAGCGTCAACAATGTCCAGATTGCAGAGGAGCTCAGCAAGCTCGGTTTTGATATCGACCGCAAGCTCATCACCATCAAGGATGTGAAGACCATTGGCGAGCACAAGGCTACCGTCCGTCTCCACAAGGAGGTGAGCGTTGTCATCCCCGTCACTGTGGTGCCTGATGCTCCTATTGCTCAGCCCGCTCCTGTCGTTGAGGCTGCTCCCGTTGTGGAGGAGGCTCCCGCAGCAGAAGAGATTGAGGACGAGGAAGTAGAGGAGGCATAAGCATCCTTCTTATCCATTACATGCGAAGCCGCAGCACTCTTTCGGGTGCTGCGGCTTCTTCTTAACTTCTTAACTTCTTAACTTCTTAACTTCCAATGAAGCTGAACTAGTGCAACTTCATGTAACCACAAAAATAAAGGCCTCACTCCCGTGAGACCTTTAGCTTGTACTGTTCGTTGTGCGAACTGCAGTGTCTGATTACTCAGCAACAACAGCCTCAACCTCAGCAGCAGCGCTGTCAACAACCTCAGCGAGAGTGTCAACAACCTCTTCTACTACTGCGCTGTCGCAGCAAGCAGCGCTGTCGCAAGCCTCCTCAGAAGCCTTAGTCTGACCGCCGCAAGCAGCGAAAGAGAGAGCCATAGCGGCTACGAACATAAATGCAACCTTTTTCATTTTCTTTTTTGCTTTTTAAATCTGTAAAACAATCAATTGCTTCTTAAAACGGTGCAAAGGTACGGACTTTTTGAATACGTTGTTCTTTTTTTATCAACTTTTTTTCAACTTTTTTTGAACTTTTTTTTGCAAAAGCATGCAAGAGGCTCATAATCAAATATGTATTGAAATGTTAAATTTTCGCTTGTTCAAGGCCGTAAGGCAGAAAATCCGTACCTTTGCACTCGAAAACAAAAAATAAGCATGAATCACGAAAGCTTGCTTCAAGGAAAAAAAGCGGTCTATTTCACCTTGGGCTGCAAACTCAATTTCGCCGAGACTTCCACCATCGCCCGTCAGCTGGAGGAGGTCGGCGTGAGGAAGGTGCGAAAAGGTGAGGTGGCTGACATCTGCATTGTCAACACCTGTAGCGTCACGGAGGTTGCTGACCACAAGTGCCGTCAGGCCATCCATAAACTTGTCCGTCAGCATCCTGGTGCTGTCGTTGTTGTCACCGGCTGCTATGCCCAACTCAAGCCTGTGGAGGTGGCCGCTATCGAGGGTGTCACCCTTGTCCTTAGCCAAAGTGAAAAAGGAAAGATTGTGGAATATTTGACGAAGTGCTCATCTGCGCCAGCCCCCTCAACCCTCACCCCTCAACCCTCACCCCCCTTTGTCCCCTCCTGTTCCTGCGGTGATCGCACGCGCTACTTTCTGAAGGTGCAGGATGGCTGCAATTACTTCTGCACCTACTGCACCATTCCCTTTGCTCGCGGACGCAGTCGCAATGGCAGCATCGACTCTCTGGTGGCTCAGGCGCGGCAGGCAGCAACCGACGGTGGCAAGGAGATTGTCATTACAGGAGTCAATATCGGCGACTTCGGGCGTACGACAGGCGAGTCCTTCCTCGATCTCCTGCGCGCCCTGGATCAGGTGGAAGGCATCGAGCGCTATCGCATCTCCAGCATCGAACCCAACCTGCTGACCGACGAAGTCCTGCAGTTCTGTGCTGACAGCCGCGCTTTCATGCCGCATTTCCATATCCCCCTGCAGTCCGGCAGCGATGCCGTGTTGAAGCTGATGCACCGTCGCTACGACACCGCCTTCTTTTATAATAAGGTGTCGCGCGTGCGCGCGATAATGCCCGATGCCTTCATTGGTGTTGATGTCATCGTGGGCACGCGCGGTGAGACCGCAGAGCTGTTTGATGAGGCCGAGCGCTTCATACAGTCGTTGCCAGTGTCGCAGCTGCATGTCTTCAGCTACAGCGAGCGTCCTGGAACTGCCGCCCTGCGCATCCCCCATGTCGTGCGTCCCGAGGAGAAGCATGAGCGCAGCCAGCGTCTTCTGGCTATCAGCGGTGAGAAGCTCACTGCATTCTACAACCAGTATGCCGGCACCACGCGCCCTGTCCTGCTCGAGCACTCACGCACCGCTGGCCTCTACAGCGGCTTCACCGACAACTACATCAAGGTGGAATATCGGGGAGAGGGAATCGATAACCAAATCCTATCGCTGAAGCTATGCGGGTGGAATGAAGAACACACAGCATTGCGGACCCTCCCCCCTGCCTCTCCCTTGTATGGAGGGGAGTAATTACCTTTCAAGAATAGACAATATGGAAGAAAGTCAAAATACAGTAAATAATCAGTCAACTCAAAGACATTCTACTCCCCTCCCTTATAGGGAGGGGCAGGGGGGAGAGTCTGCTATTGTCATCTTAAACTGGAACGGCGCTCACATGCTACGCCGCTTCTTACCCTCTGTCCTCGCCAATACCCCCTCGTCGCTGGCATCCGTCATCGTTGCCGACAACGGCTCCACCGACGACTCCCTGGCTGTTCTCGCTGCGGAGTTCCCGCAGGTGGCAACGATAGTCCTCGACCGCAACTACGGCTTTGCCGAGGGCTACAACCAGGCGCTGCGCAGGGTGGGGGAGGGCTATGACTATTATCTCCTTCTCAACTCCGATGTGGAGACACCCGAAGGCTGGCTGCAACCCTTGCACGAATATATGGAGGCCCATCCAGAGGTCGCCGCCTGCCAGCCCAAGCTGCGCGCCGAACACACCCGCACTCATTTCGAGTATGCCGGAGCGGCAGGCGGTTACCTCGACGGCCTGGGTTATCCCTACTGCCGTGGCCGTGTTTTTGAGACCGTGGAGGAAGACTGCGGGCAGTATGACACTGTGGCTGATGTCTTTTGGGCTACGGGTGCCGCGCTGATGATTCGTGCTACGACCTTTTGGCGCGTTGGCGGGCTCGATGGGCGTTTTTTTGCACATCAGGAGGAGATAGACCTCTGCTGGCGCCTGCGTGCCCGTGGACATCGCATCGTCTGTGTGCCGCAGTCCGTCGTCTATCATGTTGGCGGCGGCACGCTGCCCAAGGAGAATCCCCGCAAGACTTTCCTGAACTTCCGCAACAACCTGCTCCTTCTCTACAAGAACCTCCCTGAGTATCGCCTGCGTCGCGTGCTCTTCATTCGCTTCTGGCTGGATGCCCTCGCCTCCGTCGTTTTCCTCATGAAAGGTGAGGGCCGCAGCTTCAAGGCCGTCTGGCAGGCGCGCCGCGAGTTCCGTCGCATCAAGTCAGACTTCGCTGCCGACCGACGTGCCAACCTCGCCGCCACCGTCCTTGATCCGATTCCGGAGCAGCACATCTCCAGCATCCTTGTTGCCTATCACTTGAAAGGCAGGAAGACCTTCGCACAACTTGGATGATGTCTAAGAATCGAGAAGAGCATGGTCTTCAGCGCTGAAGACCATGCTCATCGAGCCAGTCGTAGGCCATGACTCCCATGGCGCTGAGCGTGTATTCTCCCTCGGCCACGGGGCCCTTCAGCGTGGGCTGTATGCTCAGGCCTGCGCGCAAAAAAATGTTAAATGATGAGGAAAGAGGGAAAAAATGGCAATAAAGCACATAAAACCTTCCCGAAAGTCTCGGGAAGGCTTTAGAACGGAAACGAATGCTTGTTTTTTTTATGAGAAAGCAACGGTCAGACCGGCCATGACGATGGAGACCATCGACATGAGCTTGATGAGGATGTTGAGCGAGGGGCCGCTGGTGTCCTTGAACGGATCGCCTACGGTGTCACCCACGATGGTAGCCTTATGAGCAAAGCTTCCCTTGCCGCCGAAGTTGCCTTCCTCCACCATCTTCTTGGCGTTGTCCCATGCGCCGCCGGCATTCGCCATGAACACCGCCAGCGTGAAGCCGCCGGCCAGACCGCCTACTAAGAGCCCGAGGACGCCTGCCACGCCGAGTACCAAGCCCACCACGATGGGGATGGCGATAGCCAGGAGCGACGGGAATATCATCTCATGCTGGGCTGCACGCGTGGAAATCTCTACGCAGGAACCGTAGTCGGGCGTAGCCTTACCCTCGAGGATACCCTTGATTTCACGGAACTGACGGCGTACCTCTTCCACCATCTTCTGGGCAGCGCGGCCTACCGCCTCCATGGTGAGGCCGCAGAACAGGAAGGCTGCCATGGCACCGATGAAAGCGCCCACGAGGACGCGCGGGTTCATCAGGTTCACCTGGAAGTAGTTCATGAAGTCGGGGATGGTGGCTTGGGCGGCGGTGATGACCTCGCCCTTGAGGTTCGTAAGTGTAATTTCTGCCCGTTCCATCGCGATTTTTACCTCTTCGATGTACGAAGCCAACAGGGCCAGCGCGGTCAGGGCGGCAGAGCCGATGGCGAAGCCCTTGCCTGTGGCGGCGGTGGTGTTGCCGAGGGCGTCGAGGGCGTCGGTGCGATGGCGCACCTCCTCGCCCAGCTCGCTCATCTCAGCGTTGCCGCCGGCATTATCGGCGATGGGGCCGTAGGCGTCGGTGGCCAGGGTGATGCCCAGTGTGGAGAGCATACCTACGGCGGCGATGCCGATGCCGTAGAGGCCTTTGGACAGGGCTTCGGCATTCATGGCCATATCGAAGCCGTTGGCGCAGAGGTAGCTGAGCATGATGGCGATGCCGATGGTGACGACGGGGATGCAGGTGGAGATCATGCCCGTGCCGATACCTTTAATAATCACGGTGGCAGAGCCGGTCAGTCCGGCCTCAGAGATCTTCTGCGTGGGTTTGTAGGAGTGGCTGGTGTAGTATTCCGTGGCCTGACCGATGATGACACCGGCTGCGAGACCCGTGATGACGGAGAACGAGAGACCCAACCAGTTCTCGATGCCGAGAAGGTAGAGGATGGCGAAGGTGGCACCCGCGATGAGCAGGGCTGAGATGTTCGTGCCTACGGCCAGCGAGCGCAACAGGTCACGCATCGTGGCTCCCTCCTTCGTGCGGACGAGATAAATGCCGAAGATGCTGAGGAAGACGCCCACAGCGGCAATCAGCATCGGCGCGATGACAGCCTTCATCTGCATCTCGCCGCTCATGGCAAAGGCCGTAGCGCCGAGGGCTGCGGTGGAGAGGATACTACCGCAGTAGCTCTCGTAGAGGTCGGCACCCATGCCGGCCACATCGCCCACGTTATCGCCCACATTATCGGCGATGGTGGCGGGGTTGCGGGGATCATCCTCGGGGATATCGGCTTCCACCTTACCCACAATATCAGCACCTACGTCGGCAGCTTTCGTGTAGATACCGCCGCCCACACGGGCAAACAGCGCCTGCGTGGAGGCACCCATGCCGAAGGTCAGCATCGTGGTGGTGATGGTGATGAGGGCGAAGCTGTCACCCTCGTAGAATGAGTTGAGAATGAGGAACCAGATGGCGATGTCCAGGAGGCCGAGTCCCACGACGGTGAGACCCATGACGGCACCGCTGCGGAAGGCGATCTTCAGACCGCCGTCCAGGCTCTTGCGGGCGGCGTTGGCGGTGCGGGCACTGGCGTAGGTGGCGGTCTTCATGCCGAAGAAGCCAGCGAGACCCGAGAAGAAACCACCCGTGATGAAGGCGAAGGGGACCCACGGGTTCTGCCATTTCAGCACGTAGGCCATGAAAGCGAAGAGGATGGCGAGCACCACAAAGACGATGGTGACCACCTTGTACTGCTGTTTCAAATAGGACATAGCGCCGCTACGCACGTAGCTGGCAATCTCACGCATGCGAGGCGTGCCCTCGTCCGCCGTCATCATCGAGCGGAAGAAATAGAAGGCCATGCCGAGTGCCACGACAGAGGCCACGGGTACGAGCCAGAAAGCTAATGGTAAGTTCATAGGTAAGTTGATTATGGCTTAGAGTTTAGAGTTTAAAGTTTAGAGTTTAGGGTTTAGAGTTAATGGTTTATAGGTTAAAGATGGGTTTGTTCAAGGTTTTGCGAGGACAAAAGTAGCAAAAGAGTGTATTCCGCGCAAATTTTTCTTAAAAAATGTCTTCTTTTCCCGCATATTCTGTCCGTTCTTCCCTTTTTCGTTGTCTTTGCAGAGTCCACTCATGCCGGCGTTTACAACCCTGTGGCATGTCGATAGGCCGTCTGTGCGTTCTGCAGGTCGATGAAGGCATCGGTGCGCTTGTCCTGTGCCTGCTGTAGCAGCAGTTGTGCCTGCAGCAGGTCGGACATGGTGGAGGTGCCGGCGCGGTACGTGTTGCGCTGTATGCGCAGGTTCTCGGTGGCTTGCTCCACGCTCTGCTGCGCCAAGGCGAGCTGGCTCTGAGCCTCGCTGATATCGTTGGCGGCTTTCTGGATGCGTATCTGCAGCTGCTGGGCGTTGTCGGTGAGCTGTTCGCGCGCTTCCTGTTCCTCGAATTTCTTCTTGCGGATGGCATGTGCGCCTCCCCACCAGCCGCTGATGGGCACGTTGACGCTGGCGAAGATCATGCCGAAGTGGCGGTCGTTGTCGAGCAGGTTGTGGTAGTTATAGCCAGCGCCGACGGCGATATTAGGCATGTTCTTGGCAATCTCCATCTTGCGTTGCAGCTTGGCGGCCTCCACGTTCTTCTCCAGGAGCTGGTATTCGGGAAGATTGGAGAGGGAAGAAGCCGTACTCTCCCCCGAAATATCCCCTGTGAGGGAGGTGGGGAGCATGTCTTGCTGCATGTCGGGCATCTGAATATCCAACAGATGGTGGTTTCCCTCGCCCGCGGGAGAGGCGTTAGGGGTGAGGCTGAGTCCGCAGAATTGCGCGAGCAGCATCTCCACGAGTGCCTGTCCGTTGTTGAGTTTCAGGCGCTGGCTCTTGATGTCGTTCTGTCGCAGCTGCACCTGTAGCAGGTCGTTGTTCAGCGCCACTCCGGCGCGCACGGCGGTCTGCACGTCGTGCTCGATGTTGCCGAGCATCGCTTCCACGGCATCCAGCGTGCGCATCTTCTCGTGCATCGAGAGGAGCTGCCAGTAGTACTGTTCCACCTGCGCCTCGACATCTTTTTCAGAGAGTTGCAGCTGCAGATGACTGACCTCTTCGCCTATGCGTGCCAGCTTGTTGCCGAGGATAATCTGACCACCGGTGAAGACAGGCTGGATAGCATTCACACCGGCAATAGTACCCTTCTTCATCATGGACATCGTCACCGGGTTACCAAGCCCTGCTAACACTTCAGGAGGCAGGATCTGTGCCATCATGGGTGCCAACTCCGCCAGCGCGGCCTTTGTCTCGGGTGAGAGCATCTCCTGCGGGTCGATGGTCATCTCGGCCATCTCCCTGTTGGCACGGAAGGTCATTCCCACGGCGCTGATGTTGGGGAAGTATTTGGTGAAGGCTTCCTTGCGCTGTTCCTTGGCGGCAGCAATCTTCAGGCGTCCCTTGCGCATGGCGATGTTGTGCTGCAGGGCAGAATCCTTCAATTGTTCCAATGAAAAGGACTCTCCCCCCGCCCTCCCTATAAGGGAGGGAGCGGTTACCTGCGCCATTGAGAAGCAGGTAGAGATGATTACGATGGATATGCTGACTAATAAACGCTTAAGTTTCATAGTATAATGTATTCAAATTCTCAAAACTATTTGCTCCCTCCCATAAGTTCCCCTCGCCCTTTGGAGAGGGGTTAGGGGTGAGGCCCGGGAGGGTGGGGGAGAGTCCTCTATTTCTTTACACTTAGTTTCCAATACAATACGGGCAGCACGGTGACCACGAGGATGAGGGTGCCGATACCGCCTGCGAAGATGGTGACGCCCACGGGCATCCAGAACGAGGAGCCCGCGATGATCATGGGAATCACGCCCACGGCCGTGGTGGCTGTTGTGAGGAAGATGGGCACCATGCGTCGGCGGCCGGCATCGTAGGCTGCTTCCTCGATGGCGTAGTTATAGCGCTGACGATAGGCGGTGTGCTCCTCGGGTGTGGGATGCTCCGGTGCCGGATGTTCGGCGTGGAAGCGCTTCATCAGATTGTCGGCATGTTCGAAGATGAGAATCTCGTTGCGCATGATGATGCCCATGAGTGTGATGACGCCCATCACGGAGGTCAGGCCCAGCGTGCGGTTCATGATGCCCAGTCCCACGAGAGCGCCAGGAATCATCAGCGCCAGGGCTCCCATGCAGAGGAAGGTGATGCCGAAGCGCTTGAAGTTGAACAGCAGGAAGAAGAAAATGATGACGAGGGCGATGAGCACGCCGTTAAATATCTGCGGCATGGCCTCGGCATTGACTTCCAGTTCGCCGCCCACCTCTGTGCGCACGCCCTGGGGCAACTCTATCTCGTTGTTCATGATGTCAGCGAGGCGGCGTTCGATGGGTTCGGCATAGACGCCTTTGACCATCTCTGCCGTGACGGTGATGCAGCGCTCTCCGCCTCGGTGTACGATGCGGCTCTCGCTCCACAGGGGTTTCACGGCAGCCACCTGTCGCAGGGCTATGGTGCTGTTGGCGCCTCCGAGTCCTCCGGCGAGCATGGTCAGCGGTGTGGCCACCGACCAGTTCTCGACATCGGCGAAGGTGCCGTTGGTCTCATCCATGACCACGATGGGCACCTCGTAGTCGCCTTCCCACAGCTGTCCCACGCGCAGCGAACCGGAGGCGGCGCTGAGTGAGAGTGCAGCCGAGGCGCGTGTGATGCCCATCTGTGCGGCCTTCACGGGGTCGAGTTCTACGTTCACGATGGGCGAGGGCTGCAGGTAGTCGGTGTGCACCCATTCCAGCTCGGGCATCTCGCGCATGCGTTCCATCATGCGTTCGGCCACGGCGTGCAGCGAGTCGATGTCCTCGCCGTAGAAGCGGTACTCCAGTTCGGGGGTGTAAAGCATATCGAGACGCTTGAAGCGCACGTAAGCGTTGGGGAAGGCCTCTGCCAGCAGGGGCTGGTAGTGGGCCAGCAGTTCGAGGGTGGCCTCGTTGGAGGTGGTGCCCACGATGAACTGTGCATAGTTCTTGCCCGCCATCTGCGGGGCGTAGGTGTCCATGAAGCGTGGCGATGAGCAGCCGAGGAAGGTGGTGATGGCTGTGATGTGCTCGTCCTTCTCAAGGATGTGTCTCACGGAATCCGCCACCATGTTCGTCTCAGCAAGTCCCTTGCCCTCGGGCAGGAAGATTTCCACGGCAAACTGGTCGCGGTCGGCGAAGGGGAACTGGCGCATCTTCAGCGTGGGCACGATGAGCAGCGAGGCGCCTATCGCGGCCGCGCCGAGGGCGATGGTGGCCCAGGGATGGCGGAAGTTCCAGTTGAGGACGTGGGTGTAGAGCTCCTGCACGCGGTCTGTGAAGCGTTTTCCCTGCTTCTCGGTATCGGGGACACCGATAATCTTCACACACAGGAAGGGTATCACGCCCACGGCCAGCAGCAGCGACACCAGCAGGTTGATGCCCACGGTCCAGGGGAAGTCCAGCAGGGCATCCAGGAAGGCGCCCTTGAGGGTGTAGAGCAGGGGGAAGAAGATGACGGTGATGCACACCGTGGCCAGCAGCATCGGCATGAAGTACTGCTTGGCGGAGGTGATGGCGGCATCCTTGGGCTTCATGCCCTTGCCCACATATTCCAGATAGCCGTCGATGATGACGATGGAGTTATCCACGATCATGCCCAGCACGATGATGAGTGCCGCCAGCGTCACGATGTTCAGCTCGATGCCGGCGAAGTACATGAAGGCCACCGACACGAAGGTGCTCAGCGGGATGGTGATGGCCGCCACGATGGCGGAGCGCAGGGGGAAGAGCAGCATCATCACGACGATGATGATGACCATCGACAGCAGCAGGTCGCGCAGGAAGTCATGGATGCTCAGTTCCACCACCTTGGGCTTGTCGGCGATGCGCGTGAGGGTGACGTCGTCGGGCAGCACGTCGGTGCGGAAGTCGTCGAGGACGCGGTTCACGAGTCGCCCGTAGTTCACGACATTGTTGCCGGGCACCATCTCCATGGAGAGGAGCACGCAGGGGTGTCCGTTGTGCTCGATGCGGCTGGCATGCGGGTCATATTCGCGCACCACGCGGGCCACGTCGCCCACGCGTACCGTCTTGCCGCTGGCGGCATCGCTGTAGATGATGAGCGAGGCTATCTCCTGCTCATCGTGGCCTGTAGGCGCGATGTGCAGCGGTATCTGCTGGTCGGCATCGTCGAGGCTGCCGCTGAGAGTCGTCAGGCCCTCGCCCTGCAGGGTGCTGAGGAGCATCTGCTGTCCGATGCCGTAGGCCTGCAGGCGTTGGCGGTCGATGTAGAGGCTAATCTGCTGGCGCTGTTCGCCGAAGAGCTTCACGTTGGTCACCGAGGGTATGCGCCGCAGGCGGTCGCCGAGCTGGTCGCTGTACTGCCTCAGCTCGCGGTAGCTGCGCTCGCCGCTTTCGATGGCGATGAGCAGGGCCGAGGTGTTGCCGAAGTCATCGTTGGTCACGAGTGCCACGACGCCCTGCGGCAGCGACTGCTTGAACTGCTGCAGTCCCAGTTTCAGCTTGCTCCATACCTCGTCTTTGTTGCGTACGGAGCCGTTGAGTTCCACCATCGTGATGCAGAGTCCGTTCTGCGAGGTGGTGGTAGTTTTCTTGCGGTTCACCTCGTTGTAGGTGAAGAGATAGCGCTCCAGGGGGCGTGCCACCTGCAGCTCCACCTCCTCTGTGGAGGCTCCGGGATAGACGGCTATGACGACGCCTTGCCGCACGGTGACTTGTGGGAACTCATCCTTCGGCATGACATACATGCCATAGATGCCAATGAAAAACAGTATCCCTATGATGAGCAGCGAGATGCGGTAGTGCTCCAGCGGCCAGACGTACCAAGATGTTTTTGGATTCATGGTCATAATCGAATTTCTTAGTCGTTATATCGGAATAACGTTATATCGTCGTCACGAAGGACTCTTATAGAGCGACCTTCGTCCCTTCGCTCAGCTTCTGGTAGCCTTCTGTGACCACGCGCTGTCCATCGCTCAGCCCGGAGAGGATCTCGATGCGGTTGCCGGCGGTGTTGCCTGTGCTGACGGTGGCGCGGTGGGCGGTGTTGTCCTTGCTCACCGTCCACACGAAGAGGGTGCCGTCGGCGCGGCGCTGCACGGCTGTCAGGGGCACGAGCACGTGGCTGCTGACGGCCTCGGTGCTCTCTCCGGCATCCTTCACTTCCACTTTGGCCACCATACCTGGCAGCAGTTCGCGATGGGGGTTGCTGACGCGGATGCGGACGTCATAGGTGTGCGTCATGGCATCGGCCTGCACGCCTTTCTCAACGGTGCCGCCTTGGAAGGTGCGGCCGATGGCTTCGACGTGTACGGCTGTGGGTGTGTGGCTGCTGAAGGCTGCCATCTCGCGCTCGGGCACGGCAATCTTCACCTTGACGCTGCTGATGTCGAGGATGCTGACGACGGGCTGCGAGGGCAGCGCTGTCTCGCCGGCCTGCATGAAGCGCTTGCCTACGATGCCGCTCACGGGAGCTTCCAGGCGGCTGTCGGCCACGTTGCGGCGGGCGATGGCGAGCTCGGAGCGGGCCTGATCGACCTTGCTCTGCACCTCCACCCATTGCGCCTCGGTCATCGAGCCCTCGTCGTGGAGGAGCTTGTAGCGCGTCAGGGCGTCCTCGGCCTGCCGGTTCTGTGCCTCGGCGGCAGCGAGCATGTTGCGGGCCTGTGTGTCATCGAGTTCGGCGATGAGCTGTCCGCGGCCTACGGCCTGTCCTTCGCTCACGGCCACGCGCTTCAGCGTGCCCATGGTGGTGTAGCTGACGACGGTCGCCTGGTTCTCCTCGACGACGCCGACATACGTGCGGCCCTCAGCCGTCTGGGCATTGCTCTGCACGACCTCCGTCTGCACGCGTATGGGTTGTTTCTCCCGTTGCTCTGCCTTCTGGCCGCAGGCCGTCATCAGCAGGGGCAACAGCCAATAGATGTGTCTTGTTGCTTTCATTTTTGCTATGTTTGATTTCTGTAATTCAGTCGGTTTCGGGACGCAAAGGTACGGAGTTTCTGCGAAATAATCACTCTCGTAAAGATAAAATGATACGCGCGCGAGTGATTTTTGGCCTTTTGCATAAAACGAAAAAGGGCTGCCCCCAGAGGGAGCAACCCTTTATCATGATGTGCGAAGATGCAATTTACTTGCGGTTCAGAGCGAGGTCGATGGCCACGGCGATAGCCACGGTAGCGCCCACCATGGGGTTGTTACCGATGCCGAGGAAGCCCATCATCTCCACGTGTGCGGGCACGGAGCTGGAGCCTGCGAACTGAGCGTCGCTGTGCATGCGGCCCATGGTGTCGGTCATACCGTAGGAGGCGGGACCTGCTGCCATGTTGTCGGGGTGCAGGGTGCGGCCTGTGCCACCGCCGGAAGCTACGCTGAAGTAGGGCTTGCCGGCGAGCACGCGCTCCTTCTTATAGGTACCGGCCACGGGGTGCTGGAAGCGGGTGGGGTTGGTGGAGTTACCGGTGATGGAGACATCGACGTTCTCCTTCCACAGGATAGCCACGCCCTCGCGCACGTCGTCAGCGCCATAGCAGCGCACTTTCAGGCGGCTGGGGTTGTTGCCGTAGGGCACTTCCTTCACAATCTTCAGCTCGGAGGTGTAGTAGTCGAACTGCGTCTGCACGTAGGTGAAGCCGTTGATGCGGCTGATGATCTGTGCGGCATCCTTGCCCAGACCGTTGAGGATGACGCGGAGGGGCTTCTGGCGCACCTTGTTGGCCATCTCGGCAATCTTGATGGCGCCTTCGGCAGCGGCGAAGCTCTCGTGGCCGGCGAGGAAGGCGAAGCACTCGGTCTCCTCGCGCAGCAGACGGGCGGCGAGGTTGCCGTGGCCCAGACCTACCTTGCGGTCGTCAGCCACAGAACCGGGGATGCAGAAGCTCTGCAGGCCGATGCCGATAGCCTCGGCAGCGTCGGCAGCGTTCTTCACGCCCTTCTTGATGGCGATGGCGGCGCCGCAGACGTATGCCCACTTGGCGTTCTCGAAGCAGATGCGCTGTGTGTCCTCACACATCTGGTAGGGATCTACGCCTGCCTTCTCACAAATCTCGTTGGCCTCTTCAATGCTGTTGATGCCATTCTCTTTCAGAGCTGCCAGCACCTGTGCGATGCGGCGCTCCTGGCTCTCGAAATATACTTTGCGTATCATAGTTTAATTTTCGATTTTTCGATTTTACAATTTCGCGATTCTGATGTTTCAGTCTTCTTTTTCAATTGTCAAATTGTTCAATTGTCCAATTGTCAAATTAAACTATTCCTTGCGCGGGTCAATAGCTTTCACAGCACCCTGCTCCTCGGTCGTGCGGCCGTAGGAACCGGTGAACTTCTTCATAGCCTCGTTGGCGTCCATGCCGCCCTTGATGGCTTCCATCATCTTGCCGAGGTGTACGTACTCGTAGCCGCAAACCTCGTTGTTCTCGTCGAGATACTGCTTGGTGATGTAGCCCTCGGTGAGCTCCAGATAGCGTGTGCCCTTAGCCACGGTGCCGTAGAGCGTACCGGTCTGTGAGCGAAGGCCCTTGCCGAGGTCTTCGAGACCTGCGCCGATGGCGAGACCGCCCTCGGAGAAGGCGCTCTGTGTGCGGCCATAGACAATCTGCAGGAAGAGCTCACGCATGGCGGTGTTGATAGCGTCGCACACGAGGTCGGTGTTCAGGGCTTCGAGGATGGTCTTGCCGGGGAGAATCTCGCTGGCCATAGCGGCGGAGTGGGTCATGCCCGTGCAACCGATGGTCTCCACGAGGGCCTCCTGGATGACACCGTCCTTCACGTTGAGGCTGAGCTTGCAGGCGCCCTGCTGGGGAGCGCACCAGCCGATGCCGTGGGTATAGCCGGAGATGTCCTTGATTTCCTTGGCCTGAATCCATTTACCCTCCTCGGGGATGGGAGCAGGCCCATGGTATGCACCTTTGCATACGCTGCACATGTTTTTAACTTCAGTTGAGTAAATCATGCTTTTAAAAAATTAAAAATGGTAGTAAATGTGGAATCTTTTACGTTTTTTCGGCTACAAAGGTAACTTAATAAATGCGAGATAAGAAAAAAAATGAGAATAATCTGCATTTCTTTCACACTTTTTCGGAATTGTTTATACCTTTGCAGGCGGAAACTGATAAAAAGACGTTATGTCAACGCAAGAATTGGACCGAAGAGTGGCTTTGGCTGTCGAGAATTTCATGTCGGGCTACGGTTGCTGCCAAAGTGTCGTGGCCGCCTTTGCCGACCTTTACGGTCTCGACGAGGTGATGGCCAAGCGCCTCGCTGCCGGCTTCGGCGGTGGGGTAGGGCGCATGCGCATGATGTGCGGCGCCGTCTCAGCCATCGTCATGCTCGTGGGTCTGGACTGCGGGCAGACCGAGGGCGACGACCGCGAGGGCAAGTCGGCCTGCTACAAGGTGGTGCAGGAGCTCCTCGCCAAGTCCAAGGAGCAGAACGGTAGCCTCATCTGCGCCGAGATCCTCGGCATCCAGGGCCACGACAAAGCCCCCTGCTCCTATGTCGCCTCGCCCCGCACCGCCGAGTACTACCGCACCCGTCCCTGTGCCGCCAAGGTCGAAAGCGCCGCCCGCATCTTTGCGGAGTATCTGAATGAAAAAGAGCCGAGGACTCCCGTCCTCAGCTCCTGCTAGCTTCAAGCCTTACGTTCCCCTTTAGGGGGCTCGGTGGCTACACCTTGCTGCGTTGGCGTTTGCACCTTACTGCATCGCGCTTCGATGCATGGTGCGTTGTTTTTTTGATGCTGCAAAGGTACGACATTTCCATTGCGGTTTTCGAATGTTTGGGGAACTTTTTTAAAAATTTTATGTGGTTGTCATGATTGTCATGATTGTCATCATTGTCAATTGTCATTAAGAGATTCAGAACCCAAAAGAATGGTCACAATTAGTATATAATAAAATATATATTTTATTATATACTAATTGTGGGTTGTTTTCCCCTTTAGAAACCCTTAATGACAATCATGACAATGACAATGATGACAACGACAATGGCCGAGATGTCTGCCTTTTCCTAAATATATTTGACTCCTTTAGGCCTTGTTTTTTAACATTTTCCTATCCATACGGAAAAGGTTGACACTTTATCTTAGCGGGCAATGATTGCTGATGCAGCTGTCATGAACTCTTATGCCTCTATTTGCATAAGTTCACGCCCCCCTGTTTGTCAATGATAATGGTATGGGGTTGTATTAAATAATGTGTAAAATTGAGGTTGAATAGCGGGCGTTTCGAAAAAAGAATTGTATCTTTGCACTCAGAAATCTATTATACACTTAACTATGAAACATTATTCATGGATGGCAGTCTCGGCTTTGTTGCTGGGCTTCATGATGTTAAACCTTACCTCATGCAGTAAGGATGAGGAGAATGGGACTGCTGCCCCGACAGAGACAGAGCAAGGCGGGAAAGAAGATTTTAAGCCCGTGGTAGTCCCCGATGTCGTGGTCACTGTGGATGACAGCGGCCAAGCCAATGGCGGTCACCACTTTCAGAAAATCGACGAGACCAGTTTCTACATTGATGATATCAAATACACCGCTTCACAAGGGGATTTAATGGTTACTGGCTACAATGAAGCCTATTTCAAGGGCGCAGCCGTCATCATCTCGACCTTGAAGTATCAGGGGCGCACGATGAATGTGACACGCGTTAAGGACGTTGCATTCAAGAATTGCACAATGATAACCTCATGCGTCATAGGAAATAAAGTTTCGCGCATTGGCAATGAGGCATTTGACGGTTGTACCAGCCTGTCCTCTGTGACCATTCCCAGCAGCGTGACGAGTATTGGAGAGAAAGCATTTGAGCATTGCCGTGGCCTGAAATCAGTGGTTATTCCCATCGGTTTGATGAGCATTGGGGAGGGGGCATTTCATGATTGCAATGGTCTGACATCTGTGACTATTCCCAGTAGTGTGACGAGCATTGGTAGTTCCGCGTTCTCTGGTTGCAGCGGCCTGAAAACTGTAATCATTCCAAACGGTGTGACGAGCATTGAAACTTCTGCATTCTCTGGTTGCAGCGGTCTGACCTCTGTGACTATTCCGAACAGCGTGACGTGCATTGATAATGAGGCATTCTATTTTTGCAGCGGTCTGACCTCTGTGACCATTCCGGGCAGTGTAACGAGCATTGGTAGTTCCGCGTTCTCTGGTTGCAGCGGCCTAATCTCTTTGACCATTGGCAACAGCGTGACAAGCGTTGGGGACGATGCTTTCTTTGGTTGCGGCGGCCTGATTTCTGTGACCATTCCCAGCAGCGTGACAAGCATAGGAAATAGGGCGTTCGCTGTCTGTAGCAGCCTGATCTCAGTGACCATTCCTAACAGCGTGACGAGCATTGGACAGTATGCGTTCTATCAATGCCGCAGCTTGACCTCTGTGATTATTGGTAGCGGTGTAACGGGCATTGGAAGTTATGCGTTCGCTAATTGCAGCGGCCTGCAGCATTTTTATTGCCACGCTGTGAATCCGCCCTCGACAGTGAGCACCGTGTTTTACGACGCCCCCATATCCTCTGCCACGTTCCATGTGCCAGCCGAGTCACTTGACGCATACAAGGCGAGAAGTCCTTGGAGTGAGTTTGGCACCATTGTGGCGCTGTAAGGACAGATGGCGGGGCGGCCCATTCGGAAAACGGAATAACGAAAAAAGCCGCCGCAATCGAAACAAGGCGGCAAAAATCTCGGATGTGCTTCATTATGAGGCACATCTTTTTTTGCGCGAATAATCATCCTGAACTTTCGGAAGTGTTTTTTATTGATCAAGAATTAGAGAATTTTCTAGCTTTTGCAAAGCAAAAGACATTCTATTCATTCTCATCAATTCATAAGACAGCGTATTGTATATTGAGAAAAATTCTCCAATTCTCTAATTCTTGATAGAAATAAAATACTTGACAGACAACAAGTTGTTTACATCCGAAACTTGAATTATTTATTATTATCTTACTTCTTTCTTTTATACTTCCTATTCTTATACTCACCCTCTATTTCAAGGATGCCTTCGTCCACGAGTTGTTTCAGATAGTCGCGGGTTCTTGAGGGCTTAAGTCCGATGGCCCGTTGCATGTCGCCGCTCTCCGTCAGATACTCATAGAGATTGTTCTTCCTAAAGTAGCGTGCCGTCTTTTCGTAGCCTGGCATATAGCGTTGCAAGTCGGGCAGCAAATCCTCGTAGGTCTCATAGTGCTTGGTGGAAAGCTGAGGCAGGAAGTGAAGCAGGAACCAGAACTCGGTACAAGGGTTGGTTTCAATCCAAATGACGTTGCGCGGGCTCCTCTTCTTCATCTTCTGAAAAGCCGCCATCTCTTTCGGCCGGCTGAGCAGGCGGTCCATATCCACGACACACACCACGTAGTCCATCTCGCGCTTCACATAGTCCTCAGCCATCTTCGCCATGTGCCGGATGTCGGAATGCTGGGGAAAGTCAGGTACCACCTTGAACTTGTAGCGGCGAGCCACGCGGAGGCTGTCATAATTAAAAATGTATTCATCAGTTTCATCATTCCATTTTCTCCCAAACTCCCAACTTTTTCCCCTCTTTCTGATTGCACGTCAGAAATAATGTGTACCTTTGTGCAAATAATTACAATTTTTTCTATAGTTCATTATGAAAGCAAATGCCCATAATTTGTATGGTTACACCTTGATAGGTGTGATGACATTGATGATTTTTGCAGCGTGTAGCAAAGACTCAGATAACAGGCCGGTGAAAGAGGTGCCGTCTGAAGAAGAGCAAGGTGGCATCCCCGAGAACCCCGATGAGAACACAGGTGCAGATAATCTGAAGGATTTGGTAGTGACCGGCGGATGCAAGGTGATTGAAGAAGGCAAGATGGGAATGTTATTATACGGGTACGTGAATGATGTCAGACCATCGGAAATGGGCTTTGTGTACAGCACCTATGAGGACTTCCGAGATGCTAACCGGGTCACAGTAAGTGCATTTGACAGAGGAACTGACAATCGTAGGTTTAGCGCTTCCATATCCAACATTAAGGAAGGAACGAAGTACTATTACTATGCTTATGTTAAAATCGAGGGCGTAGAATATTCCGCAAATGATGTATATATCTTTACGGTCAAATATGGCGACTTAGCAAATCCTTACTTTGACTTTGAAGAGTTTCATTTGGAAACTATAAAGGATGGTGATCCATACCCATTTTATGTTTGGACAGAAAGTGGCCAGGAATGGTGGGCCAGCGGTAATGCAGGATACCGATATACTGGTTTAAAGGCTCAACCCTTGGAATATCCTTCATGCCCGGACAACGGTGGAGTGGATGGAGGCTACTGCCTCAAACTGACGACGCGTGACACAGGGCCTTTGGGAGCAATGGTTGGAATGCGCGTTGCTGCGGGGAACCTTTTCACAGGTCATTTCGATGCTCGAGAAGCCCTTGGCAACACTCTTGCTGCTACCCAAATGGGTATGCCATTTGCACATAAGCCTATCAGAATATCGGGCTTTTATAAGTATCAGGCAGGAGAAAAAATGCAAGACAAGAATGGACGCGAAATCGTAGGTGAAAGAGACGCTCCTGATATCTATTGCGTTGTCTATAAAAACATTGATGCCAATGGGAACCGCATACAATTAGATGGCTCTAACATTTTTACCAGTCCCGCTATAGTAGGAATAGGCCGCATAAAGAGAGACGAAATCGACTTTAGCAACCAATGGGTTGGCTTCAACATTCCCATAGTGTACGTGGTTCCTGTTGACAAAAGTGACGTTAAGAACAACCTGTACAGCACCGCTATCGTTTTTACCTCGAGTATCCGCGGAGCAGAGTTTGTCGGTGCCCCCGGCAGTACCCTATGGATTGATAACGTGAAACTCGAATCGGAATACTAAACCATCCATACCCCCTCAGCACACGAGCCTTCCACTTGGCCCGTGTGCTGCTTTTTCACCTCTCTCATTTCTTTTTTTCGCTCTTTTGCTTGCAGGTCAGGAATAATCGCTACCTTTGCAGCGCTTTGGGTGCTCCCTGTGAGCAGATAGGCTAAGAAAATGGTTGGACAAGATAAATGGCAATGGCAGGAGCCGGGGACGGCATGGCGGGGCGTCGGGGTGTACCATGTCACGCTGACGGTGCCGTCGCGCGAGCCGTTGCTTGGGACATTGGTGATTCCGGATCGCGATCCCTCAAAGGCGCGGATAGAGCGGACTGCCTTGGGAGAGGCTGTGGTCGGAGAGTTGTACGTGATGTGCAGGCATTATCCGGCCATCCGCATCCTGCAGTTCAGCCTGATGCCTGACCATCTGCATGCTGTTATCCAGGTGACACGGGTGATGGAAACGAGCATCCGCAGCGTGATACGCGGATATTGGCAGGGGGTGAAGAAACATGGCAGGGCTTATTCTTTGGCTCTTGCTGCCGAATTAAATTCGGACACAACGGACGAAGGGGGCCGCGATTCGGAGACAACGAACGAAGGGAACGGGAATTCGGACACAACGGACGAAGGGGGCCGCGATTCGGAGCGGAGACAACGAACGAAGGGGGCCGCGATTCGGAGACAACAAACGAAGGGAAGGGGAACGCAATCGAGGGAAATGCGGGGACAACGAACGCAATCGAGGGAAATGCGGGGGGAATGAACGAAGGGGGCTATGCTTTTCCGGTGTTTACGGAGCGCCCGTTTATTCGGCCGTTGTCCCGCCGTGGGCAGCTGCATACAATGATTCAGTATGTCAGGATGAACCCGCAACGGTTGGCTACCAAGCGCTTGAGGCCGGGCTATTTCCGTGTGCAGAAGGAGATTGGGATTGGCGGAAGGGTGTATGACGGCGTGGGGAATATGACGATACTGACGGCTGACTGTTTTGACACCGTGCATGTGCGTCGCATGATGGTGGAAGAGGCGCAACATGGCGCAACGGAAAGGCTGAGGAATTACATGAATTCCTGTGTGCTGAAGGCCCGAAAGGGTGTTGTCATGGTTTCTCCTTTCATCTCGCCTCATGAGAAGCAGGTGATGGATGTCCTGCTTCGTGAGCAACGCCCTTTCATCTTTCTGGCGGACAATGGCTTCAGGGAGTATTATAAGCCGTCGGATGTGCTCTTTGATGCTTGTGCGGCGGGGCGTGTGCTGATACTGAGTCCGTGGCCATACGATGCCCAAAAGCGGCACATCAGCCGCGCGGAGTGCGTGCAGTTGAATGCGATGGCAGCGGAGATTTGCGAATCTTTGAATGCTCACCCAAACGTATAGGGCGGCCCGTGTGCTGTTTTTTGATGGGGGTGGAGGGAATATAGGATGGGGCAGGGTTAAAATTTCCGTTCTTTTGCTTGCGTTTCGCGAAATGTTTGTATCTTTGCGCGGAAAAACAATCAAAACGGATGTTATGCATGCATCCATAAAACAGATACTACACATGAAACATGAAGGCGGAATGAAACGCGCGACGCTGGCGCTGATGCTGGCGGCGGCTGCGGCGGCAACTCCTATGCAGGAGATGATGGGAGCAGCTGGGATGGCTGAGGCGCAGACGGCTGAGGCTAAGGCACAGACGGCTGTGAAGGGTAAGGCATCAAAGGCGGCGAAGGCTGTGAAGGCGATGGCGGCGCCGGCAGGCGGCAAGGCCATCAGCGATGAGCTGATAGGTATCTTCTTCGAGGATATCAGCTCGTCGGCCGACGGCGGCCTGTATGCGGAGCTGGTGCAGAACGGCTCCTTCGAGTATAACATGACGGAGCACGACGGGTGGGGGCCCGGCACGGCGTGGCATCTGCTGCGCCCAGGCCATTCGCTGGGTTATGTGGAGGCGCGCATGGATGCGCCGCTGCACCCGAACAACCCGACATATATGCGCATCTGCACGGAGCGCGTGGGGCGCTACTACGACTTCGACGGCTGGACGGGCGTGGGCCTGGAGAACCGCGGCTTCGAGGGCATCTGCGTGAAGGCTGGCGAGCGCTATGACTTCTCGGCTTTCATGAGGAACCCCCTGGCGACATCGGCGGAGGAGATAGCCACCGAGGTGCGCGTGGCGCTTGTGGAGCCGCAGGGCTGGGGCAAGTCGCCCAAGCTGCTGGCGGAGGCTACGCTGACGGTGGGCGCGCTGATGGGCGCCGACGGCAAGGCGTGCTGGCAGAGGTATGCTGCCGCGCTGACACCCTCGGAGGACTGCACACGGGCGACGCTGCAGGTGCTCGTGATGACGCCCGGGGCGCTGGACATCGACTTCGTGTCGCTGATGCCGGCGGACACGTATATGGGCCACGGGCTGCGCAAGGACCTGACGCAGGCGCTGGCCGACCTGCATCCTCAGTTCCTGCGCTTCCCCGGCGGATGCATCGTGCATGGCGGCGGTGACGGCTTCTGGAACACCTACCGCTGGAAGCAGACCATAGGGCCGCGCGAGCAGCGCCGCGCGCAGAAGAACACCTGGGGCTACCATCAGTCGATGGGCCTTGGCTACTACGAGTATTTCCAACTCTGCGAGGACCTGCAGATGGCGCCCCTGCCCATCCTGCCGTGCGGCGTTAGCTGCCAGGGTGCCGGTGGTGGCTGGAGCATGCGTGACCAGGCACAGGACGTGGTGCCGATGGAGGCGATGGACGAGTGGGTGCAGGATGCCCTGGACCTCATCGAATGGGCCAACGGCGACGCGGCGACGAGCGTGTGGGCGCGGATGCGTGCCGAGGCGGGACATCCCGAGCCGTTTGGCCTGAAATACCTGGGCATCGGCAACGAGGAGCGCATCTCGCCGGAGTTCGCGGAGCGCTTCAAATATATGTATAACAAGGTGCACCAGGCACATCCCGAGATTATCATCGTGGGCACGGCAGGCCCCGGCTCGCACCCGGGAAACGGCGACTTCGAGAACGGCTGGAAGCTGGCCGAGGAGCTGGGGATGCCCATCATCGACGAGCACTACTACGAGCGCCATGACTACTTCCTGAACTCGCGGCAGTATGACAAATACCCCCGCAACCGCCAGACGAAGGTCTATCTGGGCGAGTATGCCGCCAAGGACAAGAAGCTCATCGACGCGCTGGCGGAGGGCCTCTATCTGCTGCATGTCGAGCGCAACGGCGATGTGGTGTGCATGACGAGCTATGCGCCGCTCTTCGCCCGCAAGGGGGCCACGAACTGGAACCCCGACCTAATCTACTTTGACAACGAACGGCCGTACCTGACGTGCAGCTACTACGTGCAGCAGCTCTTCGGACAGTCGGCAGGGCAGTACTACTACGGCGACTGCGTGCGCTTCGAAGGCGACGCGGAGGGCGTCGTGCAGCCCGTGGAGAAGAGCCGCTACGGGCAGTCGGTCATCCTGAACACACAGTCGCGCCGCCTCTTTGTGAAGCTCTGCAACGCGGGCAGCGAGGCGAAGACGGCACACGTGGACCTCAGCCGCTTCAAGGGCCTGAAGAAGACGGCCACGAAGACCGTGCTGACGGGAGAGCCCGAGGCCGAGAATAACTACGAGGCACAGCCCATAGCGCCGCAGCGCAGCAGCGTGCAGGCACAGAAGAAGTTCAGCGTGGAGCTGCAGCCCTACAGCTTCGTGATGATGGAATATGAGCTGTAAGATCACCTATATACAGCATAAGAAATAACTACCATTCAAAGAAATAAAAAACCATTTGAGATGAAGAAAAACATCCTGTTTTTGGCGGTCGCAACACTCATGAGCATGTCCGCCATGGGCGAGCGTGTTCGCCCAACCTTCAGCGGCAAGACCGGCACCTTTTTGACGGGCGAGGCCATGTACTTGCTGCATGTTGCCACGAATCAGTTCTACTGCGCCGGCAACGATTACGACACCCATGCCTCGCTGTCTGCCGAGCAGGGCATCCCCGTGGTCTTCGAGGCCACGGACATGGACAACGGCGACGGCCTCGTCGTCTATCAGCTCAAGAACTACGTGCCCAAGCACGCCGACTGGAAGTACGCCTTCCTGCAGCTGGAAGAGGTCGAGGAGACACAGACCTACCACATGTACACCGATAACCGCGCACAGCCCGACATCTACTTCTGCATCGAGGAAGACGATGAGGACGGCCGCACCTTCCGCCTCTTCGGCTCCAACGCCAACGAGGTGTGCCACCACTCCGGCGAGCTGGCCAACTACTTCGTGACCCTCGACCCCGACTACACCGACAAGGACGGCAACCAGACGGGCACCGGCATCGTGTATGCCGACGCCACGGCGCTGCCGCAGAACTGGTGGGCAGTCGTCTATGCCGATGAGTACGAGAAATACATGGATCAGTGGAAAGATTATTACGCATGTGTTGAATTGGGCGATCGGTTGGCACAACTAATAGCAGAGGCTGAAGACTTTGGTCTTAATACAGATGAGGCTAAGACGGCATACGAAAATTTAAGCCTTACATTAGAGCAACTTCAAGCTGCATTTGATAAACTGAAGGAGAGTCTCAGTAAGTACTACGAGGAGAACGTCAGCCCCAACGAGCCCGTGGATATGGGCAAGTATATTGAGAATGCCGACTTCGAGACGAGCAGCGAGGGATGGAGCAACGACAGCGGCGCCAACACCTTCGGACTCTACAACACCTCGAAGTGGGAGGGCTTCTTCGACGGCACCTACCTCAGCGGCGAGAACGCCCTGGAGGTGTGGAGCGCCAGCGCCGTCAGCGGCTCCGTGGCCAGCCAGACCATCAACAATATCCCCAACGGCGTCTATGCCTTCACGCTCGCGATGTATGCGAAGCAGGACGGCGCCTATGTCTATGCCGGCAACTTCAAGACACCCGTGAAGACGGGGATCGCCATCGAGAGCCCGCAGTCCTATGCCCAGGACTACACCGTGCTGACGCTCGTCACCGACAACAGCCTGCAGTTCGGCTACTGGGCCGAGCAGGCAGCCGGCTTCTGGAGCGTCATGGACAACGCACGCCTAATGTACTACGGCACCGGCGAGGAAGCCTATGCAGAGTGGGTCGAGAAGAGCATCGAGCAGGCTGAGGACTTCAGCGACGCCGTGTGCCAGCCCGCACTCGTGACGGCCTACAACGGCGCCCTGCAGGACCTCAAGGATGCCGACCTCGACGACGGCGAGAAGCTGATGCCCATCGTGCAGCAGTACCTCAGCAGCATGGCTGCCGTGAAGGCCAACATCGCCAAATATGCCCAGCTGGAGCAGACCATCTACTGGGCACAGGATGAGCTGGACACGCGCGACGAGAAGGAAGACGGCATCTTCGAGACCTATGCCCCGAAGGTGGAGGACTATATGAGCAAAACAGCACAACCCGCTCTCGACCAGCACTCGATGGGTGACGCCGAGGTGCAAGCGGTGATTGACGCCCTCTCGAACCTCGTCAACGAGGGTAAGCAGACCTACAGCATCTACATCCAGATGAGCGAGATGCGCTCCTTCCTGGAGGCCGGCATCGAGAAGTACGGCTCCTCCTGCTCCGCCGAGGCGCTCGCCAACGCTCAGCAGCTCAACGCCGACGTCCTCGCCTACATCACCGAGGGCAACGTGCAGGACAACGAGGAGCTGCGCGAATGGATGCGCAAGATGGAGGAGGCCATCAAGGCCCTGCGCATTCCCGTCAAGGAGGGTACGGATGAAGACCCTGTGGACTACACCTACGCCCTCGTGAACCCCGCCTTCGAGGAGGGTGTCGCAGGATGGAGCAACGAGAACAGCATCGCCACCTTCGAAGCCGGCACATGGGGCCTCGACGGCGATAAGTTCTCCGGCAGCGCCTACCTGAACCTGTGGGCAGGCGATGCGCAGGAATCCAAGATGTATGTCATCTCGCAGACCGTGGAGAACCTGCCCAACGGCACCTATGACATCTGCGCCGCAGGCTTCACGAAGGTGCCCGCCTGCTTCTTCCTCTTCGCCAACGACGACAACGTGGAGTTCCTGTCGTCAACCACCGACATGGACGGACAGTACCAGCACGTCATCACGAAGGTCACCGACGGCCGCCTGAAGCTCGGCGTCATCGTCTATTGCGCCGACCAGGAGAAGCCCGAGGGCTCCAGCGGCTTCTGGTGCACGGCAGATAACTTCACCCTCTTCAGCTACGGCGCCAACAGCACGCGCGAGGCATCAGGCAACGCCCTCGCCAACTACGCCGTGGGCATCCGCGAGGTGCAGGGCAACGCTGCCGAAGCCGCCCGCCAGGCTCCCATCTACAACCTCGCAGGACAGCGCCTGAGCCGCCTGCAGAAGGGATTGAACATCGTCAACGGAAAGAAAGTATGGGTACGCTGAAACCTATCCGACGTCTCGCGCTGACCTGCACGCTGCTCATGGCAGCGGCGCAGGTCACGGCGCAGACGCTCGTCGTCGGCGGCGACATGTCGTTGCTGCCCAAGTATGAGGAGCGCGGCGTCAGGTTCCTGCGCCAAAACGGACTCAGCATCGCCGACGTGCTGAAGTATGTCAAGACCGATGCCGTGGGCTGGAATGCCGTGCGATGCCGCCTCTTCGTGAATCCCGCGGCAGACGGCGACCCCTCGGTGTGCCAGAACCTCGACTATGTCACGGCCTTCGGCAAGCGCATCAAGGACGAGGGCATGGCCTTCATGCTCGACTTCCACTACAGCGACACCTGGGCAGACCCTGCACACCAGACCGTGCCGAAGGCATGGGAGGGACTCAACGCCACACAGCTGACCACGCAAGTCTATGACTACACCAAAGCCGCCCTCGAAGCCCTCGTGGCAGCAGGCGCCACACCCGACTACATACAGGTGGGCAACGAGGTGACCTGCGGCATGCTGTGGGACTACGGGCGCATCAACTCGGGCGGCAAGAACAATATCGCCTCCTTCGTGAACTTCCTGAAGGCCGGCGTCAGAGCCTGCCGCGAGGTGTGCCCCGATGCCAAGGTGGTCATACACATGGAGCACCTGCAGAACGCTTCCTACATCACACAGAACTTCAGCACCCTCGTCAGCCGAGGTGTGGACTACGACATCATAGGCCTCAGCTACTATCCCTTCTGGCACGGCGACATCGCCGCGCTGCGCGCAGCCCTCAACGCCCTTGAGGCCAACGCCAACACGAAGACCAAGGAGATACAGATTGTGGAGACAGCCTACAACTATGTCCCCCCCACAGGCGACATCACCTACGACTTCTCCGAGACATGGCCCTACAGCGCAGAGGGGCAGGTGAGCTTCCTCGCCGACCTCATCGCCGAGCTGAAGCAGCACAAGAGCGTCACAGGACTCTACTGGTGGTGCCCCGAGGAGAACGGCACAGGTCCCAACGAGGACAAGAGCGTGATGTGGATGTGGCTCAACCGAGGACTCTGGAACAACAACAACCATCGCGCACTACCCGCGCTCCTCGGCCTGAAAGCGTTTCTGAACAGGGACGACGATGCCGTGGCGGCACCACGCGCGGCAACGCCTGCCGGCTCCGAATGGCACTCGCTGCAGGGCTTCCGCACCGAGGGCGTACCTACGACGCCCGGCATCTATGTGCATAAGGGCCACAAGGTGGCGGTGGGAAACCGATAAGAACGAACACAAAGAAAAAAGAGACAAGATCTATGACCTATCAACTGGACCCTCATGGCGAGGAACTCTTGCAAGAGTACCGGCAGAACCTGCCCGTCCTGCAGCGCATCGAACAAATCGTCTATCAGAAGGTGAGCGAGACGCTGAAGGAGCAGGGCATCTATGTCACCACCCTCGAGCACCGCATCAAGACGGAGCAGTCGCTGGCAGGAAAGTTGGAACGCAAGGGCGGCAAGTACAGCTCCATAGCGGACATCACGGATCTCTTCGGCATGCGCATCATCACCTTCTACAACGACGACGTGGACAAGGTGGCAGCCATCGTGAAGGGCATCTTCGAGGTGGACTGGAAAAACTCCGTGGACAAGCGTAAGCTGCACCAGCTCACCAGCTTCGGATATAACTCGCTCCACTACATCTGCCGCATCCCCAAGAGCCTCGTGGACGACCCCACGATGCCGCAGCTCAACACCTTCCGCTTTGAGATACAGATGCGCACGGCCCTGCAGCATGTGTGGTCCACGATAGAGCATGATATCGGCTACAAGGGTGCCGTGCAGATCCCGCCCGAGCACCGCAGGCAGTTCAGCCGCCTGTCAGGGATGCTGGAGCTCATCGACGACGAGTTCAGCCGCATGCGCAACACCATGACGGAGTACCGCCGGCAGATGCAGTCGCTGGTGGCGTCGGGCAAGCTCGACGAGGTGCCCCTGACCACCGACACCTTCCGCCAGTATCTGGAGACGAAGCCCTTCGAAGCCCTCAACAGCAGGATTGCCGCCGCCAACCAGGCCGAGGTGTTCCCCGCGCCCCTGATGCCCTTCCTGCCCATACTCCTGGACCTGAAGCTGGAGACACTCGGCGATGTGAAGAACTTCATCGACGAGAACTCAGAGGCCGCCTACCAGCTGGCACTCTCCAACCTCGCCTTCACCGATCTCGATATCATCGCCGAGAGCGTGGGGCTGCAGAACCTCTGTGTCGTCTGTGCCCTCAAGCAGGGCCGTGGCCGCTTCGGCGTCAAAGCCATCTTCGACACCCTGAACGGGGAGCGCGACAGCAACAACGCCATCGCTGACATGGTGATGGCCCAGGCGGCGAGTCTGCCCTTCATGAATGAAAGCTAAAATGATTATTTCTATCAAGAATTAGAGAATTGGAGAATTTTTCTCAATATGCAATACGCTGTCTTATGAATTGATGAGAATGAATAGAATGTCTTTTGCTTTGCGTTGGCAGGGCGTTGGTATTCCGTTGCAGGGCAATGGGATACTTTTTCTTTTCTGTACCTTTGCGGCGTCGTAACAAAAAAGAAAGACAGAAATGAAAGAAAGAAGCAAAGAAAGAAAAGAGAGAAAGAAGGTTGTTGTTGTTGAGGCTTTAACAGCAACAACAACCTGCGCGGGCGCAGGCGCGCGCGAGAGAGTACCTTTGCGCTTGTAAAACGACGGAGGCCTGTCCGACCCACTGCAGTGTCTGCGCGCAGACACTATAGAGGGTAAGGCGAGGGACTAGTAGTGTCATTGATTAGGAATGAAGTACGCCCCGAAAGTAAGAAAGCTCTCGGGGCGTCTTTTTATTCTTGGTTCTCAGGAGCATCGCCGATGGCGGGGATGTCGTCGAGGTCGGTGAGTTGGGGGAGGGGGTTCTTGTCGCTTTGCTTGGCGCCGAGTTTCTGGAGCTTGCCGCAGGTCTGAAGGATGCTCTGGCCGGTGGGCTGGAGCTTGCGCTCGCCATCCTCGTAGGCTTGCTGGGCTTTCTGCAGGGAGGCGCCGATGGCCTGGTATTTCTTCATGAACTGCCCCACGCGGTCCATCATCTCGCTGGCGAGGGCATAGACTTTCTCGTGGTTCTGTGCCTGCGCGATCTGTGTCCAGGTGAGGCTGATGATGCGGAGGGCGGCGAAGAGCGTCTGCTCGTCGGCGATATATACGCCGCGTTCCATGGAGCGGCGCCACAGGTCGGGCTGGGCGTTGAGGGCTGTCCATAGGGCGCCGGTGTTGGGCACGAACATGATGACATAGCCCATCTTCACCTTCGGCGGCTGTATGTAGGCGCTGTAGTCCTTGTGCGCCAGGCGGTTTACCTGCTCCTTGAGGCTGGCCACGTGGGCTGCGAGATAGCGCTGGCGGTCGGTTTCTGTGTCGGCGTTGACATAGTCCATGTAGGCTGCCAGCGACACCTTGGCGTCGATGATGACCTCGCGGCGCTGGTCGAGATGCAGGATGACATCGGGGCGCAGGCGCGCACCGTCGTCGCTCACGACGGCCGTGCCGGAGGCATCGCGGATAGTGGCTTGTGTGTCGTAGTGCACGCCGCGTGTCAGGCCTTGTGCCTCGAGCAGCTCGTCGAGGACAGCCTCGCCCCAGTTGCCCTGCACGGTGTTGCTGTGACGGAAGACGCGCGTCAGCTCGTCGGTGCTCTTGCGGGTGGCTTCGCTCTGTTGCATCATCTGTTCGATGATGGTCTTCAGGGCTCCGCTGTCGGCGCTCTGCTTGACTTGGGTCTCGGACATCGCCTTCTGCATCTTGTCGATGGTCTCGCGCAGGGGCGTGACAATCTGGCCGATGCTGCCTGCCGATGCCTCCTGAAACTCCTTCTGGCGCTCACGCAGCATGACATTCGTGGCGTCGCGCAGCTGTGCGGTCACCTTGGCGATGGTCTCGTCGAAGCGGGCCTGCTGTGCGTTGAGGGCTTCTGCGTGGCGCTGTTCTTGTGCTGCCTGCGTCTCCTGGTGGTGCTTCTCGGCTTCGGTCAGCTGCTGGCGCACGGCCTCTTCTTTCAGCTGGGACATCGCCTCAGCCATCTGCAGACGGTTACGCATGAGATACCACGCAACGAGGGCGCCCACGACGGCGCCAATGGCAATTCCAATGATTATTTCCATGGCGAAATTGATTATTTGCTGACAAAGGTACGAAAAAGAAATGAAATGCAGCTCTTTTTCGCGGAAAAAATTATTTCGCGGCCGCTATCATCGCACGCGCAGCTCCCAGAACGCGACGGCGGAGGCGGCAGCCACGTTGAGGCTGTCCACGCCGTGAGCCATGGGGATGCGGACGACATAGTCGGCGGCCGTGATCGTGGCGTGGGGGAGGCCGTCGCCCTCGGTGCCCATGATGAGTGCCAGACGCTCTTCGGCGGCCAGGCGCGGGTCATCGAGGCTCACGGAGTTGTCCGTCAGCGCCATGGCGGCGGACTTGAAGCCCAGGGCATGCAGCTGCTCCTGAAGGGTGGCAGCGTCGGCATCGTTCTCCTCTATCCATCCCCAAGGCACCAGGAAGACACTTCCCATAGACACCCTCACGGCGCGACGGTTCAGGGGGTCGCAGGAATTGGTAGTCAGCAGCACGGCATCGATGCCGAGGGCTGCTGCCGAGCGGAAGATGGCACCGATGTTGGTGGTATCTACCACGCCGTCGATGACCACGATGCGGCGGGCACCGCGGCAGACCTCTTTCAGGGGACGTGGCTGGGGACGTCGCATGGCGCAGAGCACGCCGCGCGTCAGCGTGTAGCCTGTCAGCTCAGCCAACAACTCGCGCGCTCCTGTATAAATAGGAATGTCGCCCATGCGTGCGACGATGTCTTTGGCATCCCCCTCGATATGGCGTTGCTCGCAGAGGAGTGCCAGCGGCTCGTAGCCCGCGTCCAATGCCACACGTATCACCTTGGGACTTTCGACGATGAACACGCCCTTCTCGGGCTCCAGCCGATTGCGCAGCTGAGCCTCGGTGAGCGAGGCGAAGACGGCCACGCCGGGGTGGGAGAGGGAGGTGAGAGGGAGGATGGGCATGGTTTTTGAAAAAAGCCCCCGAGTCCCCTAAAGGGGAGCGTGGGGAGGGAAGAGGGATGAGTGAAAATTATGAATTATGAATGACGAATGACGAATAAAATAATGAAAAGTGAAAGAGTGAAGAGTGAAAAATGAGAGGTGAAAGAGTGAAAAGGGCTGAGGGTAATTTCCATATTCAGCCGAAGAGGAAGATGGCGGGCGTCTTGGAGAGGTCGGGGAGGGTGGTGCGGCGCCAGTCGGCAATGGTGCGTGTGTGAATCCACTCGCTGTCGGTGGTGATGCCGGCTGCGATGCAGAGGCGGGTCTGCGGACGCAGGGTCTGGCAGAGGGTATCGAAGAGTTTCTGGTTGCGATAGGGCGTCTCGATGAAGAGCTGTGTCTGATGCTCGCGCACGGCGCGTTCCTCCAGCTGCTTCAGGCGTCTCATGCGGTCGGCGGGGTCGATGGGCAGGTAGCCGTGGAAGGCGAAGCTCTGTCCGTTGAGACCGGATGCCATCACCGCCATGATCATGGAGGAAGGGCCTACGAGGGGTACCACGCGGAAGCCTTTGCGCTGGGCGATGGCCACCACATCGGCCCCAGGGTCGGCCACGGCAGGGCAGCCCGCCTCGGAGATGACACCCACGCTCTCGCCCGCCTCCAGAGGCTTGAGGTACTTGGTAAACAACGCCGCATCGGCATGCTTGCCCATGGGGTAGAAGGTGAGGGCGTCGATATCGATATCGCGATCCACGCGCTTGAGAAAGCGACGTGCGGAACGCACTTCCTCGACGATAAAATGGCGGATGCCGAGAATCACCTCGCGGTTATAAGGCGGCAACACACGCTCCTGTGGCGTGTCGCCCAACTCCACGGGGATGAGAAAGAGAGAGGGACTCATCGGGAATATTGCTGATAGGCGTTGATGGCATCTTGGACAATGGCCTCGCGTGTCATCTGCGCCCGTTGTTCGGCGGTGTAGTATTCGGCATACAGCGGGAAATCGGCACCGAGGTACTTGTCCAAGCTGATGCCGATGAGGGTGTCGCTGACGATGATGCTCTGGTTGAGACAGGACACCTGCGTGTAGATATGCGGCATCTTGAAGTTCGGGTCTTGCTTCTTCAACTCCTCGAAGGCGCGGTTGAGGTCGGCTTCGATATCGCTGATGTCATTGTACTGGCGGTGTACCTCGTCGAGGAGCACCTGTACGGTGGAATCCAGATAGTAGTAGCGCAGGCGCTGCTCCACATTGGGTTCGTTCACGACTCCCAACTTCAGCACATCCTCTATCAGCAGCTTCGTCTGCATCGGGTACTGCGTGTTCATGCGATGGAGCGCCGTGTAGCTGCCGAGCGACACATATTCATCCAGCACGCGGTCATAGCGGTCCACGACCACCGTGTTCTCGTCGCCAGCCCTTTTCTTCCAGTCTTTCCACGGCTGCGCTGTCCAACTCCACACGCCGATGGCACAGAGCAGGATAAACAGGACGAAAAGAGGTAAATGACGCTGCATGAATCTTTATCTTTGTTAAAATTCGGGGCAAAGATAGTGAAAACATGTTTACGAACCAAACAAAATGCTAAAAAACTTAAAGAATTTACTGAATTTGTGCTACCTTTGTCCTGGAACTCCTTAATAAACTTAAAAAACATACGTCTATGAAAGTACTACTCATCAATGGAAGCCCCCGCGAGAACGGGAACACCTTTACGGCACTTAGCGAGGTGGCCAAGACCCTGAACGACGAGGGCGTCGATACCGAGATTATCCACATCGGCAAGAAAGCCGTGCAGGGATGCATCGCCTGCGGAATGTGTGGGCGAACGGGGCGCTGCACGTTCCACGATGACCTCTACTTCCAGGTGATGCGTGCCGTGCGCGATGGCATCGACGGGCTCATCATCGGCTCACCCGTCTATTATGGCGGCCCCAACGGTTCGCTCTGCGCCTTGCTCGACCGCGTCTTCTACTCGCTGGGACCGGAACTTCAGTATAAGCCCGCAGCCTGCGTCGTGGTGTGTCGTCGTGGCGGAGCCTCTGCCGCCTTCGACCGCCTGAACAAGTACTTCACCATCCTGAACATGCCTGTCGTCAGTTCCCAGTATTGGAATATGGTGTATGGCCAGACACCCGGACAGGCGGCTCAGGACGAAGAGGGCATGCAGACGATGCGCACCCTGGCGCGCAATATGTCATGGATGATGAAGCAGTTGAAGGGCCGTCCGGAGCAGGAGCCTCGCGTGGCCACGAACTTCATCCGCTGACGCCTTCCGGCACGCTGAGCCCCTTCTCGGCTTCCCTGTTTTCACGCAGATGCTCATTTTTTCAATCTTTCGTTCTTGCATTCCTCATTTTATTACTACCTTTGCACTCGGAAATCGTATAAGCTCATAGGATGAAGCGATTCTTCAAGTGGCTGGGCGTGGCGGTGGCATTGCCGTTTGTGGTGGTGGCGCTGCTGGTTGTGCTCGTGTACCTTCCGCCTGTGCAGGATTATGCCGTGCGGAAGGTGGCGGCGTATGCGTCAGAGCAGACGGGGATACGGATTTCTGTGGAGCGGCTGCGGCTAACACCCCTCCTGGATTTAGATGTGCGTGGGGTGAGCGTGGCAGACAGCATCGGGGATACGCTGGTGGCTGCACAGCGTGTCGTCGTAGATCTGAATCTTTCTGATATCCTGGACCGTCGCATCGGCGTCAACGGCTTGAGTCTGGATGAGGTACAGCTGGACACGAAGGATATGATTACTTCCACCTTGGTGCGTGGCCGGCTGCAGCGCCTCACGCTGACAGATGATATCTCGCTGCTATCGCACCATGTGGCTGTGGAGGATTTGTCGGCGTGTGGCGTGGATGTGGAGGTGGCGCTGCGTGATACCACGGTGATAGACACCACCGAGAGCAAGCCCCTGGAATGGACTTTCGCCGTGGCGCGAGCCACCATCAGCGATGCCCGTGTGCGGCTGTTGCAGGAGCATCGCGACAGCGTAGCGGCGATGGCTGTGCTCTTGGACATGGATTCTCTCGGCCTGCAGGCAGACAGCCTGCATCTCGACTTGGGAAAGGAACATCTCCGCGTGCCGCGTGCCCGCCTGCAGACCGCTCATTCCAAGCTCGATGCGTGGGCGGATATGGACTTCAACGCGTTCACCCCTGGTCGCAATGGGCATTTCGAGGGCGGCATCGCCACCATTCTTACGAAGGCTGATATTCTGCGTCTGGCGGGTGACATGCTGCCTGCGGGTTTCGACAGGGCTTATCCCAATAGCCCGCTACATGTGAGGCTGCACGCATCAGGAAACATCGACCATCTGGCATTGACACGCGTGGAGGCCATTCTCCCAGGTAGCCTCTATGCCGATGCACGGGGCGATATGGCACACCTCTTAGACAGCGGAGCGCTGGCGGGAGTGGTGGATTTCAATATAAAGACGGAAGACCTCAACTGGGTGCGCGGCATGGCTGGCGGAGCGCTGGATGGCATCCTGCTGCCACCCATGCAGCTCAACGGAAAAGCGCAGGCTGAGGGTTCCCGCTATTGGTTGGATGCCCAGCTGTTGGAAGGCGCGGGTCGGGCGCTACTGAAAGGCGATGTGGATGTGCGTGGCGACATGAGCTACCAGGCGGAGATACAGACGCTGGGGCTACAGCTGCGTCATTTCATGCCACGACTGCCCGCAGGGCCCCTCACCGCCAAGGTGATGGCGAAGGGACATGGTACAGACTTCATGAAGACGGGCGCGCAGCTGACAGCAACGTCAGATGTGACGCGCTTCTCCTATGACAAATATGATTTGAGCGGGGTGACGCTGAAGGCACAGGTGGCTCGCGGACGCGGGCAGGCACGCCTCTCGGCAGACAACAGTATGCTGACGATGCAGGCCGACGTGGATGCGTTGCTGGCAAAGCGTACGGACATGACCTTCTCCCTGGACCTCAGCCGCGCAGACTTGCAGGCGATGGGCATCGTGGATCATCCGTTCAAACTGGCGATGTGTGCGCATATCGACGGCACCACAGACCTGGCGCGTCACCATCGCTTGAGCGGGAGCATCAACGACATCATCCTCATGCCGAAGGACACGCTGTTCCGCCCCGAGGATGTGACGCTGGAGGCGCTGCTGGAGCCGGACACCACCTACGCCTTCGTGAGCAGCGGCGACTTGAGTCTGCGTATGCGTGGACATACGGGCTACGACCGCTTGCTGGGACAACTCGACCATTTCGTGCAGGAACTGCAGCGCCAGCTGGAGGCACGAAGCATCGACGAGGAGGCGCTGGCACACCGCTTGCCGCAGGTGGACCTGCGCCTGTCGTCGGGGCAGCACAACCCCTTCCATGACATCATGGCGGCCACGGGCTACGACTTCTCGGACCTGCGCTTCGGTATCAACCTGGACCCGCTCATCGGCATCAACGGCGGCGGACATATCTACAGCCTCAACACAGGCGCCGTGGTGCTGGACACCATCCGTGCTCACATCTATCAGGACAGCACCAGCGTGCGCATGGATGCCCGCATCCGCAACAACCGTCAGAACCCGCAGGTCACCTTCGATGCCCGTCTGAATGCGCAGCTCGCGCGCGACGGCGTGGCAGGAGTGCAGCTCCAGTATTTCGACGCTCGCGGAAATAAGGGCGTTGACATGGGCCTGAAAGCACTCATCAAAGAGGACACACTCAAGGTGCATCTCGACCCGCTCAATCCCATCATAGCCTACCGCAGTTTCCATCTCAATCCCAACAACTATATCATGCTCACCAAGAGAAACCACGTCGATGCCGATGTGGATCTCATTGCCGATGATGGCACAGGACTGAAGATATACTCCACACCGAATGCCAGCGCTCTGCAGGATTTGTCTGTGAGCATCAACCACCTGAATCTCGGCGAACTGTCGAGCGTGATGCCCTATCTGCCCAGACTGGGGGGCTTCCTGCATGGCGATGCGCACCTGATTGTGGATGAGCATCTGAATGTCTCTACGGACATGGAGGTCGATGACTTGCATTATGAAGGTGTGTCGCTGGGCGCTGTGGGACTGCAGGCTGTCTATCTGCCGAACGACGACGGCAGCCATTTTGTGGATGGCAGCTTGCTGCACATGGGGATGCCGGTGGCGGCATTCACGGGTACCTACTCTCCCACGGTGAAAGCTGGAGGCGCGGATGCAGGGGGCGTGGCGACGACAGACCGATTGGATATTGACGTGTCTCTGGACCGCCTGCCTTTCTCGCTGGCTAACGGCTTCATCCCCGATGGCGTGGCACGACTCGATGGTGTGGCCCTGGGCGATATCCACGTGGGAGGAAGCACCTTAAAGCCCCTTGTGGACGGTAGTCTCGTGACCTCCGGACTCCAGATTCTCTCTGATCCCTATAACCTGAAGCTGCGTGTGGCAGATGACACGCTCGTCGTGAATGGCAGTCAGCTGAACTTGGACCGCATCAACATCTATTCCACGGGTAAGAATCCCTTCTCCATGGACGGTACCATCAATTTTGCCGACTTGGATAAGATCACGTTGGATGCCAGTATGAACGCTACCGACTTCGAGCTCATCAATGCCAAGAGAACTCCGCTGTCGAGAGCTTATGGCAAGGTGTATGTCAATTTCAACTCCTTTGTCAGGGGCACGCTGGATAACCTGCGTATCTTCGGGCAACTGAAGGTGCTGGGAAAGACGGATGTGACATATATGCTTACCGACTCCCCCCTGACAGCCAATGACCAGCTGGCCGACCTCGTGGAGTTCGTGGACTTCACGGACACGACGCACGTGGAAAAGGTGGAAGAACGTAAGCCCCAGCATATCAATGTGACCTTGAGCATCGATATTGACGAGATTACACAGGTGCACTGCCTGCTCAGCCCCGATGCCTCCAGCTATGTGGACCTCGAGGGTGGCGGCACGCTCATGATGACGTACTCGCCCGAGAAGGATCTGCAGATGAACGGGCGCTATACCATCAACAGCGGCACGCTAAAATACACGATGATGGTCATCCCGCTGAAGGAGTTCAACATCAAGAGCGGCAGCTATGCCGAGTTCCGAGGGCCGCTGACGAATCCGACGCTGAACCTTGCTGCCACAGAGCGCGTGCGCACGACTGTGACGGAGAACAACCAGCCTCGCAGCGTGAATTTCGAGGTCGGACTGAATATCACCCAGACGCTGCAAAATCTGGGCTTGGAGTTCACCCTTGAAGCCCCTGAAGACATGACGATTCAGCATGACCTGGCCACGATGAGCCCTGAACAACGCGGACGTCTGGCGGTGACGATGCTGGCAACAGGAATGTATGTGAACGATGCCGGGGCGACAACCAATAGTGGTGTGACAGGTCAGAACGCCCTCAATGCCTTCCTGCAGAGCCAGATCTCCAACATCACGAGCAAGGCCCTGAAGAGTATCGACCTGAGCATGGGCGTGGAGCAGGGCACGAGTGCCACGGGAGGTACCACGACGGATTACAGCTTCCGATTCGCCAAACGCTTCTGGGGAAATCGCATCAGCGTCATCGTGGGCGGCAAGGTGAGCACGGGTGAGAATGCGGTGAACACCGGCGAGAGTATCATCGATAATGTCAGTATCGAGTATCGCCTGGACGAGGGCGCTACACGCTATGTGAATGTGTTCTACAACAAAAACTACGAATCGATGCTCGATGGCGTGGTCACGGAGATGGGTGCCGGTCTGGTGCTGCGCCGTAAGACCCAACGACTCGGGGAGTTGTTCCTGTTTAAGAGAAAGAGTGAAAAATGATAGAATGATAGAATGAAAAATAAGAGTTACCATCAGATCTTATCGCTCATGGCAAAGGTGAGCACTCTCCCCCTCCAAAGGGGCGTGAGGAGGTGTGCCTTGTATTTTTCACTTTTCATTCTTGCATTATTCATTCATTCTTGCTCCACCACTTCCCAACTCCCTGAAGGAGAGCAGTTATACACTGGCATTTCAGAGATTGCCTACGGACATAAAGCCGGAACAAAAATGGGAGCGAGGACTGACAGCACGGGCGTGATTACGGCTGTGGGCAAGGCATACGAGACGGTGTCAGATCTACTGCGTGGCAATGTGCACACTCAAGACTTGCAGTCCGCGCTCAAGGAGACCAAAGGTCTGAGTCCAGAGCAGCGCGACTCACTACAGCAGGCCTCACAAGTGTTTGAAGCAGCCACAGCCACCATCAAGGAGGAGTTGAATGCGGCACTGGCTTATGCCCCTAACAATGCCATCTTCGGCAGTTCCAAGGTGCGATGGCCGCTGCCCATAGGTCTGTGGGTGTATAATCGCTATGCCAAATCCGAGAGTCGCTTCGGGCGTTGGATGCAGAATACCATAGGTTCGCAGCCTCGCACCATCAGCATGGCTAATCCGCAAGTGCGTGTGCAGGTGGCGCGCCAGACGTTGCGCAACTATGGTTTCTTCCACGGCTCGGCAGATTATGAGGTGCAAACTTCGTTGCGTGACTCGCTGAAGGCCAAGATAGCTTATTCGGTGTATCCCGGTCCATTGTTCACGTTGGGAAACATCGAATACCAGCGCTTTACAGGTCTCACAGACAGCATCGTGCAACGCACCATGAAGAGTTCAAATCTCCATACGGGTGATGCCTTTAGTGCGGCAGCCCTGGATGCTGAGCGTACGCGCCTTAGCGAGCTGTTTCGCAATAATGGATTTTACTACTACCGTCCGGAGTATATCACCTTCCGGGCCGACACGCTGATGACACCTTATACAGTGCATCTTCAGGTGCGTCCGCGTGCCGACATGCCGGCACAGGCCAAGAACCGTTTCTTCATGGGACGTACGAATGTCATCGTGTTGCCCTATGGCGTTCGTGAGCTCACGGACAGCATCCGTCGGCGCCACTTCTCCTACCGTTGGGGCAGCGAACCAGGTACGAAGAAACCACCCATCCGACTCGGAGCCATCGTGCACAACTTATATTATGAAACAGGCTCCATCTACCGTCAGCGTCTGCACGAGATGATTCAGGGGAAGCTTGCGGGAATGGGCGTGTTCTCCAATATACAGATGAGCTATACGCCGCGCGACACCAGCGCCACGTGTGACACGCTTGATGTGAATATCTTTGCTATTCTGGACAAACCTTGGGACAGCGAATTCGAGGCAAAAGTAACCAATAAGAGCAATGGTCTGTTGGGACCGGGCGTGGCATGGGGTATGACCAAACGCAATGCCTTCCGCGGTGCCGAGACCGTCAACTTCAAAATTTATGGAAGCTATGAATGGCAGACGGGTGCCACGGTGGTGGATGCTGCCGAGGACCGCAGCCTTTTGAACTCCTATGAGTTAGGTGCCTCGCTGACGCTGACCTATCCGCGCCTGAAGTTCTTCGGCCTCACCCGTAAGCTCAATCGTCGTGCCGAGGCCTCCACCAATTACAAAGTCGATGTGACCTGGATGAACCGTGCCAGCTACTTCCGCATGATTAACCTTGGCGCACGCATGACCTACACCTATCAACGTGTGCGACGCTGGAAGCATGAGCTGACACCGTTGCGACTGGACTACACGATGCTCTCTCACAAGTCTGCGCGCTTCGACTCCATCATGAATGCCAATCAGGCATTATATGTGAGTATGCGCAATCAGCTGGTGCCTTCGATAGGCTACAACGTCACGTATAATCGTCGTTGGCGTAGCGGACATCAGCGTACGATTCTCCTCGGAGCCAAAGAGGCCGGGCATCTCGTCAATGGTATTTACGCGCTGGCAGGTCGTGCCATCAAGGAGCGTGACAAACACTTACTTGGTGTGCCCTTCGCGCAGTTCCTGAAGCTGACGGGTGAGTGGCGCGAGACCTTCCCCCTGACATCGAGGAGCTGTATTGCTGCGCGCGCTTTTGTCGGAGCTGTGTGGAGCTATCATAACAGCACGATGGCTCCCTATGCAGACCTCTTCAGCGTAGGCGGTGCCAATAGCATTCGCGCCTTTGCTGTTCGCAGTATCGGTCCTGGCAGCTACCATCCAGCCAACTCGAAATGGAGCTATGTGGATCAGGTGGGTAACTTGAAGATTGAGGCTAATGTGGAATACCGCTTCCCACTGCTGGGCGGTTTGGGCGGTGCCATATTCGTGGATGCCGGCAATGTGTGGCTGATGAAGGCTGATGAAGCCCGGCCTGGTGGAGACATTGATGCCAAACGTTTTGGCAAAGATATCGCCTTAGGCACAGGGGTGGGCCTCCGATATGACCTTGATTTTCTGGTTCTGCGCTTCGATATAGGCGTAGGCATCCATGCGCCTTATGACACAGGTCGTAGCGGCTACTACAATATGCGCCGCTTCTGGGATAGCCTCGGGTTCCACATTGCTGTTGGCTATCCGTTCTAAATAAGAGTGATGGGGGAGACCTCTCAGATGGGAACCTATTCCGACAGGTATTTTTTGATGGCCTGCTGGGTCTTCTGACGACCGATGGCTATCAGCTTCTCCGACTTGTCGTAGTCAAAGCCGCCATAGCGGCTCATCTGGATATCAACGAGAATGTCCGGCTTCATCAGTTGGGCCATTAGAATGGAGTTCTGTCGGATCATCAGAGAGCTGACGCGTGAGAGCATCGTATAATGATTGAAGTGGGAGATAGATTGAGCCTCGTAGTCGTGCCCGCTCACGTCGATACCGACTAAGAGGTCCCCGTCATGGCGCACCACGCGGTTCAGCGGGATAGGGTTGGTCACGCCGCCGTCAATCAGTATCATACCGTCGCGTTTTACGGGCTCATAGAACGCGGGAAGCGAGATGGAAGCGCGGATAGCCTGAAAGAGACTGCCCTCGCGGAAGACTACCTCGTGGCCTTTCTTCCAGTCGGTGGCTACAGCACAATAGGGTATGCGCAACTCTTCGATGGGTACATCGGGCACGAACTCCATAATAGCTTCGATGATACGCGTACCTTTCACCAGATGGTTCAGTGACAGGGAGAAATCTGTCAACTCCAGCATCTTCTTCCTGTCGATGGTCTTCATCCATTCGCGGAAATCCTCCAGCTTACCAGCTGCATAGACACCTCCGATAAGTGCTCCCATGGAACACCCCGCTATTGAGGTGATACGGAATCCTTGCGCCTCAAGCTCCTCAATGGCGCCAATGTGGGCTAATCCCCTTGCACCACCGCTCGACAATACCAATGCAATCTCTTTCGTCATCGTGAGAATATGATTATGGAGCTAAAATATATTATCTGTTGAATCACCCGGTGAGGATGGCGTCAGCCCCATTTTTTTGGCCTTCTCGATAACGAAAGTAAGGGCGGCGGCATGTTCGTTGGGGATGATACCATCGAGGATGGCATCTTTTACAGCGGTCTTAAGAATACCGACTTCGCGGCAAGGAGGCAGATGGAAATATTCCATAATTTCTTCACCGCTAACGGGCGGTTGGAAATTGCGGATGCGGTCACGCTCCTCCAGATCCACAAGTTTCTGACGCACGAGCTTGAAGTTATCGAGAAAGCGTTGCTTACGCTGCTCGTTCTTGCTGGTGATGTCAGCCTCACACAGCAGCATCAGGTCGTCAATATCATCGCCTGCCTCAAAGAGTAAGCGGCGCACGGCACTGTCTGTCACTTCGTTGTCAGCGATGACGATGGGGCGCATGTGCAGTGATACCAGTTTCTGTACATACTTCATGCGGTCGTCCAATGGCAACTTCAGGCGCCGGAAAATTTGAGGCACCATCTTCTCACCTATATAATTATGGTTGTGGAACGTCCACCCCAGCTGTGCATCCCAACGCTTGGATTTGGGTTTGCCGATATCATGGAGCAGGGCCGCCCAGCGTAGCCAAAGGCCATCGTCCACTCTCTCGGTACTGTCTGAACGGAGAGTACGGACAACATTCGTCAGCACCTCCAATGTGTGCCAAAGGTTATCTTTATGCGCACGGCCGTTGATTGTTTCCACTCCGTGAAGTGCATAGAGTTCGGGAAAGATAAGCTCCATCAAACCACATTGAAACAGAAGCTCGAACCCACGAGCGGGACTCTCGGAGGCCATGATTTTCTGCAGTTCGTCGATGATGCGCTCACCTGAGATAATCTTGATGCGTTCACGGTTGCGTTCCAATGCCTCAAAGGTCTCGGGCTCAATCTCAAAATTAAGTTGTGTGGCAAAACGGATGCAACGCATCATGCGTAGCGGGTCATCGGAGAATGTGATATCTGGGTCCAGGGGTGTCGCGATGATGCGGTCCTCCAAATCCCACACGCCGTCAAAGGGATCTACCAACTCGCCGAATCGTGGCGCATTCAGACAGATGGCCATGGCATTGATGGTGAAGTCGCGTCTTTGCTGGTCGTCTTCCAATGAGCCATCCTCCACGATGGGCTTGCGGGAATCGTGGCTATAACTCTCGCGGCGGGCACCTACAAACTCCACCTCCAGCTCACGGGCCTTAACCTGTGCTGTGCCGAAGTTCTTGAAGACACTCACATGAGCCCCCTTTCCTAAGCGCTTTGCAACAACCTTTGCCAACTCAATGCCGCTTCCCACACATACGACATCAATATCCTTTGACGGACGCTCTAAAAACAGGTCGCGTACGAAGCCGCCGACGACATAGCATTCCACACCCATCTCATCGGCGCTTTGACCGATGATGTGGAAGATGGGACGGTCGAGGATCGTGGCGAGTTGTTGGCGGTCGAGATGTCTCATGAGCGCTGAAAAATGAAGTTTCGAGAGTTGAAGGTTGTTAAAACTGCGGCAAAAGTAATAAAAAAGGTTGAGCCGGAGGGCTTGAATGAGTGTTTTTTTGAAGAAAAAGCCTACTTTTGCAACTGCTATGAAAAAGATAAGACTTTTATATCTTCTTTTAACTGTTGCTGCCATGTTTTCATGCACAGCAAAGAATGAAGTTTCCGATGCCCCCGCTGCTGAGATGCTTGAGGAGGCCCGCACGTTGATGGAGAAAAAAGAGTTCTCGGCTGCTCGTGATACCATCCTGAGTATGCGTCAGCGATATCCACAGGCTTTGGATGTGCGCCGAGCCGCTATCCTCACGTTGGATAGCGTAGAACTTCTTGCGGCACGTGATAGCGTAGTGGCTTATGAGCAGACGTTGCAGGCTGAACGCGAGCGTTTCCAGCAGATGCAACCTCGTGTGGACGGTCATACTAACGATGCTTACTATGAGCAGCAGCGCCTCGTGATGGCCATGGACCAGCGCTATGATGAGCTCTGCGCCAAGGTGAAGTTCTTCCTGCGAAAGATGGATATTGACAAGCAGGCAAAGTAAAAGCCCGTCAGGAATCACTTCCTAACGGGCCCGGCTATTAATGAATAAATTGTTTGTTACTTTTTTAGTGTCAGTTGTTTAGTCAAGATGACTGTTAAAAACTGAAGCATTACTAACGATTGCTGCAATTGCTACAATTGCGAAAGCAATAGAAGTTGTTACTGAAGTCATAATCCTTTTACCTTTAAATTCTACTTTTGTTATCCTATTTGTGCTTTTCTTTATGTGGACCTCGCTAGGTCCTGTGTTTTTCTTTTGACAATGCAAAGGTACTGCCTTTTTGCGTTTAAAAGACCGAAAAAACATGCTAAAAAGCATAGAAATAGCCGTTTCGTTGACCTCTATCAAGAAAAACGGCTTGTTCTGAACTTCTTGATGTATATCGGGTCTTCGGACAAAAGTGCATGTAAATCTGCCAATTTGGCGGTGGTGTAATGTGAACACCTATAAACGCTTAAATCACGTTAAAATGTTGCAATTTCATCTCTCAAAGTGTAGGAAGGGTGAAAATAAAACTATATATTTGCAGGCAAATAACGAGGAGCATATCCTGAGAATGAGTAATCTCTGATTCACTAACCCTAAACTAAGGAGGACTTGCTATGAAACCAAAAAAGAAAATGCATGATCAGGAAGAGTACGAATTGGATAACTACCTGAACGATGAGGACCTGTACTATCAGACCTGTAGTAACGGAGTCATGTGGTATAGTTGAGAACAAATAAACAACCCCACCGACTCTCGGCGGGGTTGTTTATTAAATGTGGTAATCAGAGAACAATTCATTAAAGCATAATCTAAAATTTAAACATCATAAAAGCATAAAGACTGATAATGGGGAAGATAAAGACTATTGGCATTCTGACATCAGGCGGTGATGCTCCTGGTATGAATGCGGCTATCCGTGCGGTAACCCGTGCCGGAATCTATAACGGATACACCATCAAAGGTGTTTATCGTGGTTACGAAGGGTTGATGAGAGATGAGGTAAAGACGTTTACTACGGAAGATGTTAGTGGCATCATTATGCGTGGTGGAACCATATTGAAGACTGCCAGAAGTCAGGATTTTATGAAGCCAGAGGGGCGGAAAAGAGCTTATGAAACCTGTATGCGCGAAGGCATCGATGCTCTTGTTGTTATCGGAGGAAATGGTTCCTTAACAGGCGCTCAGGCGTTTGCTGAAGAACACGACTTTCAAGTTATCGGATTGCCAGGTACTATCGACAATGACTTATATGGTACGGATGCTACCATCGGTTACGACACATCAATGAATACAATCATGGAGTGTGTAGATCGTATCCGTGATACGGCCAACTCCCATGAGCGCATCTTCTTTGTCGAGGTGATGGGCCGTGAGGCAGGTTATTTGGCGCAGAATTGTGCCATCGCATGTGGCGCTGAGGCTGCCATCATCCCAGAGGATATGACGGATGCCGACCAACTGGCAGAATTTATGCATCGTGGGATTCGTAAGTCAAAGAAGTCTTGTATCGTTATCGTTTCTGAAAGTCCAAAATGTGGCGCTATGTACTATGCTGAGCGTGTGAAGAAGGAGTTCCCTGGATTCGATGTGCGCGTTTCCATCCTCGGCCACCTGCAGAGAGGTGGAAGTCCGTCGGCACGTGATAGAATCCTTGCCAGCTGCATGGGCGTTGGTGCCATTGATGCCATCAAGCAGGGTATGCGCAATGTAATGATTGGCTACCGCTATAATGATGTGGCTTACGTGCCCTTCTCGGAGTGTATTCGCACGGATAAACCCTTTGACAAGCGCCTTATCACTGTGCTGAACGAGTTGAGTATATAATAGATTGCTTTACATGGAGTTAAATCAATCTCTACATGATTTTATAGGACAATGGACAAAATACAAATCGGAGAGAACGCCGGCATCGTCTGGCGCACATTGGAGAGCAGAGGCGCCCTCTCTATTGAGAGTCTGCAGTCAGAAACAGGCTTGGAAATAAACGCTTTATACATGGCCATCGGCTGGCTTGCTCGCGAAGATAAAATCAACTTCAATATAGAGAATGGTGTCACTTCTGTCTATCTCTATCAAGAATATTATTATTGAATTAAATAAGAAGCTAAGGATTTATGAAGATTAAAGCAGATTACGCTAATGCTCCGCAGTGGAGACTCTTAACCGTAAAGGCCACACTCCCTGAGGAATTGAAGTGTTTAGATGAGATTGCCCACAACATGTGGTGGGTGTGGAACTACGATGCGCGCGATTTGTTCCGTGATCTATCTCCCGAACTTTATCATGACGTGCGTCACAATCCTGTGATGCTTTTGGAACGCCTGACCTATGACCGCAAGAAAGAGATTCTGCAGGACAAGGCGCTGATGAAACGAGTGAAGGATGTTTATGCCTCTTTCCGCAAGTACATGGATGTGAAGCCTGATAGTTCCCGCCCGTCGGTGGCATACTTCTGCATGGAATACGGCATACATTCGGCTCTGAAAATCTATAGCGGTGGCCTTGGTATGCTGGCTGGTGACTATGTGAAGGAGGCCAGTGATTCGAATGTTGACATGTGTGCCGTAGGCTTCCTCTATCGCTTCGGGTATTTTACTCAGAGCTTGGCCATGGACGGACAGCAGATTGCCAATTATGAGGCTCAGAATTTTGGGTCGCTGCCTATAGTGCGCCAACTCGATGCAGACGGTAACCCGCTTGTCATCGATGTGCCGTACAACAACTATATGGTTCACGCCTATGTTTGGCGTGTCAATGTCGGCCGCGTGAAGCTCTACCTGTTAGATACCGATAATGAGATGAATTCAGAGTATGATAAACCCATCACTCATGCTCTTTACGGCGGAGACTGGGAGAATCGTCTGAAGCAGGAAATCCTCTTGGGCATTGGTGGTATGTTACTGTTGAAGAAGCTCGGCATCAAGAAAGATATCTATCATTGCAACGAGGGTCATGCAGCCCTTTGCAACCTGCAACGCTTGTGTGACTATATTGATGACGGCTTAACGTTTAACCAGGCGATGGAGCTGGTTCGTGCCAGCGGCCTGTACACCGTACATACTCCTGTTCCTGCCGGCCATGACTATTTCGAAGAGGGACTCTTTGGCAAGTACATGGGTGCTTATCCTACAAAGCTTGGTATTACATGGGATGAGTTCATAGGTATGGGACGCACGAACCCTGACGACCATAATGAGAAGTTCTGTATGAGTACTTTCGCCTGCAACACCTGTCAGGAAGTGAATGGCGTTAGTTGGCTTCATGGGGAAGTCAGTAAGAAGATGTTCAATAACATCTGGTCTGGCTACTACCCCGAGGAGAGTCATGTGGGCTATGTCACCAATGGCGTTCACTTCCCCACATGGGCAGCTCCTGAATGGCGTAAGATTTATGACAAGTACTTCGACCCGAAGTTCATGAGCGACCAGTCCAACGAGGAGATTTGGCACGGCATCTACAACTGTCCCGATGAGGAAATTTGGGCCACACGCCAGGTGCTGAAGAAAAAGCTCTTTGATTATGTCCAGATACAGTTCCGTGATACGTGGCTGAAGAACCAAGGTGATCCCTCGCGCGTAACAAAGATGCTTGAGCGTTTCAACCCTAATGCGTTGGTCATTGGCTTCTGCCGTCGATTCGCGACTTACAAACGCGCACATTTGCTGTTTAGCGATCTGGAGCGTCTCTCAAAGATTGTGAACAATCCGGAATGCCCTGTTGTCTTCCTCTTTGCCGGTAAAGCACATCCTGCTGACGGCGCTGGTCAGGGGTTGATAAAGATGATTTACGAGATCTCACAGCGTTCAGAGTTCCAGGGAAAGGTGATTTTTGTCGAGGACTACGATTTCATGCTTGCTCGCAACCTCGTAGCAGGCGTAGATATCTGGATGAATACACCGACACGCCCGATGGAAGCCAGCGGAACCAGTGGCGAGAAGGCCGAGATGAATGGTGTTGTGAACCTCAGCGTGAAGGATGGCTGGTGGCTGGAGGGCTATCGCGAGGGCGCCGGATGGGCACTGACCGAAAAGCGTACCTATCAGAACCAAGAATATCAGGACCGCCTCGATGCCGCAAATATCTATAACTTGCTCGAGAACGAGATTGTGCCCCTCTATTATAAGAAGGACAAGAAAGGCATCTCAAAGGAATGGATTACTGTTATCAAGAACTCCATTGCGCAGATAGCACCTCACTACACCATGAAGCGTCAGTTGGACGATTACTACTCGAAGTTCTATGAGAAAGAAGCCAAGCGTTTCAAGAACATCTCCAAGGATAACTATCGTCTGGCTAAGGAGATTGCCCATTGGAAGGAAGCTGTTGCTGAGCGTTGGGATGATATCTGTGTCGTTAGCAGCGAGTACTCATTCCCATCTACCGGTGGTGAGACTGGGCAAAGCTATCAGCTGAAGTTCGTCATCAATGAGCAAGGTCTTGATGATGCCGTCGGCTTGGAGAAAGTGAACATCTTGGTTGACAAGGATGGCACAGAGCATGTCTTCAGCGTAGAGCCGTTGAATGTTACCGGTCGTGAGGGTAATTTCTATACCTTTGAAGCTACGCAGTCTCCCAAGCAGTCTGGAGAGTACAAGAGTGCAGTGCGTATGTACCCGAAGAACAAGCTGTTGCCTCACCGCCAGGATTTCTGCTATGTGAAGTGGCTGGAGCTTCCGGTGCTTACTAACTAAAGTGGAAATACGATAAAAATAGCCCCGCCATCGGGATGGCACTGAAAAAGTCTTCCATTTAAAGAGGCTACCTTGATTATTCATTAAAAGCAGATTGCATATATCCGTTAGCTGCGGTTTTGCAATCT
>ONCQ01000040.1 GCA_900316355.1 uncultured Prevotellaceae bacterium
CCAATCATCTTTTTGTCGAGTATTGTTGTTTGTGCCGACAAAGGTATGTTTTATCAGCGAAACGACATTGCAGAAAAACTTAAAAAATGCCTCTGAACACTTATTTTTCTTGAAATAGGTCAAGTGTTTTATAAATTTCTCTTATCTTTGCAGCGCAATTGCAATGCCGAAGATGAACTACAGCATTATCATACCGGTCTACAACCGCCCCGACGAAGTCGAAGAGCTCCTAGCGAGTCTGTGCACACAGACCTGCCACGACTTCGATGTCCACATCGTGGAGGACGGTTCCGACATCCCCTGCCGCGAGGTCTGCGACCGCTATGCCGACCGCTTGGACATACACTACTATGTGAAGGAGAATGGCGGGCCGGGTGCTGCGCGCAACTATGGTGCAGCACGCGCCGAGGGCGACTATCTCATCGTGCTGGACTCCGATGTCGTGGTGCCACCGGGCTATCTCGCGGCCATCAGCGAGGAGCTGCAGCGCGAGCCGGCCGATGCCTTCGGCGGTCCTGACTGCGCCCACCCAGACTTCTCGCCCGTGCAGAAAGCCATCAGCTACGCCATGACTTCGTTCTTCACCACCGGTGGCATCCGCGGCGGCAGTTCTTCCCCCCTTGGAGGGAAACGAGGAGGGGCCTTGGACAAGTTCTATCCGCGCTCCTTCAACATGGGCGTGAGCCGCACGTTGTGGAATGAGTTAGGTGGTTTCCGCCAGATGCGCTTCGGCGAGGACATCGATTTCAGCATACGCATCTTCAAAGCCGGCGCACGCTGCCACCTGTTCCCCGAGGCATGGGTGTGGCACAAGCGGCGCACGGATTTCCATAAATTCTTCCGCCAGGTGCGCAACTCCGGTCTGGCACGCATCAATCTGCACCTGCTGCACCCAGGGTCCCTGAAGCTGGTGCACACGCTGCCCGCGCTGTTCACTATTGGATGCGCGCTGCTGGCCATCCCCTTCCTCTTCGGGCTGTTGCTGGCTGTCCTGGGCCTGATAGGCAGCACCGAGCCAGGGTGCAACATGAACCTTGTGGTGGCCCTGTTCGGCGCATCGGTGATGCTGGTGGCGCTGTCGCCCCTACTTCTCTACTCTCTTCTCATCCTCATCGACTCATCGGTGCGCAACCGCAGCCTGTGGGTCGGCATCCTCTCTGTGCCTGCCTCCTTCATCCAGCTCCTCGGCTACGGCTCCGGCTTCCTCAGCGCGGCCTGGCATCGTCTGGTGCTGAAGCACAAGGGCGAGGGATTCGACGGCAATGAACAGCTCTACAAATGAATATCAAGGAACTACCCGTTGATGAGCGCCCGCGCGAGCGCTTGATGGAGCAAGGCCCCGGTGCCCTGTCGCCGGCAGAGCTGTTGGCCATCCTGATAGGTTCCGGCAACAGCGAGGAGTCGGCCGTGCAGTTGTGCCAGCGCCTGCTGAAGGACTGCGACGGCAGTTTGAAGACGCTGAGCAGCCTGTCGCTGCAAGACCTCACCCGCGCTTACAAGGGTCTCGGACCGGCCAAGGCGGTGACCATCATGGCCGCCTGCGAGCTCGGACGGCGCCGTATGATGGAGGCTGCCGAGGAGAAGCGCACCATCACCAGTGCCTTGGACCTCTACCACATCATGCTGCCCAGAATGCGCGACCTGGGGCATGAGGAGTGCTACGCCATCTACCTGCGCGCCGACCATAGCCTCAACGGACAGCCCTATCTCGTCAGTAAGGGCGGCATCACAGGCACTGCCGTGGATGTGCGCCTCGTGCTGCGTGAAGCGCTGATGCGGCGCGCGCCCTTCATGGCTCTCGCCCACAACCATCCCTCGGGCAGCATACGCCCCTCCCGCGAGGACGACCACCTCACAGAGAGCGTGCAGCGGGCCTGTCAGGTGATGAACGTGCAGCTGCTCGACCATATCATCGTCACCGACGGAGAATACTACAGCTACAAGGAGCAGGGGAAGGTGTAAAAGATGTCGAAATAACGTAATAACGAAATAACTTATGCCCAATAACACTACTTCGCACCAGCCACTTCCCTCCCCCGCGGGAGGGATTGAGGGTGGGTCTTCTGCAGGAGGCTCTGCCACTGAGATATACGATAAAGTCATTGAGATGCTCAAGACGGTCTATGACCCTGAGATTCCTGTCAATGTCTATGACCTGGGACTCATCTACCGCATCGAACTCAGCGACGACCTCACACAGCTCGACGTGGACATGACCATGACAGCGCCCTCCTGCCCCATGGCTGACTTTATCCTCGAGGACGTGCGGCAGAAGCTCGAGAGCATCAATGGGCTCACCACCGTCAATGTCAACCTCGTCTTCGAGCCCGAATGGGACAAGGAGATGATGAGCGAGGAGGCCAAGCTCGAGCTGGGACTATTGTAAATGAATTTTCACTTAATATGAAGCCCATTTATTTCATCTCCGATGCCCATCTGGGCAGCCGCGCCGTGAAGCACGGTCGCACGCAGGAGCGCCGCCTCGTGCGCTTCCTTGACAGTATCAAGGACAAAGCAGGCGCTGTATATATGCTGGGCGATATGTTCGACTTCTGGCATGAGTATAAACTGGTGGTGCCGAAGGGCTTCACGCGCTTCCTGGGCAAAGTCAGCGAGCTGACGGACCTCGGCGTGGAGGTGCACTTCTTCACCGGCAACCACGACATCTGGGCCTACGACTATCTGGAGAAGGAGTGCGGCGTCATCATGCACCGCGAACCGCTGACACTGGAACTCGGCGACCAGGTCTTCCTCCTGGCCCACGGCGACGGCCTCGGCGACCCCGACCCGAAGTTCAAGCTGCTGCGCTTCATCTTCCGCAACCGCATCTGCCAGATGCTCTTCGCCGCCATACACCCGCGCTGGGGCATGGAACTGGGCCTCAGCTGGGCCAAGCACAGCCGCCTGAAGCATGAGGCCGACGAACCTCGCTATCTGGGCGAGGACAAAGAGTTCCTCGTGCTCTTCGCCAAGGATTATCTGCGCACACACCCGGGGGTCAACAACTTCATCTTCGGACACCGCCACATCGAGCTCGACCTGATGCTGTCGCGCACCTCGCGCATCATGATTCTCGGCGACTGGATTACCCACTTCACCTACGCTGTCTTCGACGGCGAACGCCTGTGGATGGAAAACTATATCGAAGGCGAAACAGAGCCATAACCCGTATGAAACCATATCACCTTCTCACCGCCCTTCTGCTCATCGCAGCCACCACCGCCCACAGCGCCACGCCCAACTCCGGCTCGCTCCTGGGACAGCCCGTCACATGGGACCGCCACAGCCTGCTCATCAACGGCCAGCGGCTCTGCGGTGTGATGGGCGAGGTACACTACTCGCGCATCCCTGCCGCCGAATGGCACCAAGAGGTGCATAAGATGAAGGAGGGCGGCATCACGATGCTGGCCTGCTACGTCTTCTGGAACCATATCGAGGAGCTGGAGAAGCAGTATGACTGGAGCGGACAGCGCAATCTGCGCGCCTTCTTAGAGGTCTGCAAGGCCGAGGCGATGCCCGTGGTGCTGCGCATGGGACCCTTCTGCCACGGCGAGGTGCGCAACGGCGGCATCCCTGACTGGGTGGTGCGCTCGGGCTGTAAACTGCGCTCCGAGGACGCCCGTTTTCTAGCCTACACAGAACGCTTCTACAGACAGATCTTCACACAGGTGCAAGGCCTGCAGTGGAAGGATGGCGGCCCCGTCGTGGCTGCGCAGTTCGACAATGAGTACGGCGGCCACGGCTCCTACCTGCTGGCCCTGAAACGCATCGCCCTGGCCATCGGCTTCGACCTGCCCTTCTACACCCGCACCGGCTGGCCCGAGCTAGCATCCCCCGTGCCCTTCGGCGAGATGATACCGCTCTACGGCGACTACGCCGACGGCTTCTGGGACCGCAGCACGCGCGAGGGTGCCGGCACCTACTACAAAGCTTTCAACTTCCGCGCTCAGCGCGCCAGCACAGCCATCGCCAGCGAGCAGCTGCAGCAACGGGAAGGAACCGATAACGCCGCAGCACAGCAGCAGTATCCCTATTTCACCTGCGAGCTCGGCGGCGGCATGATACAGAGCTACCACCGCCGTATCTTCACTTATCCCATCGATGCCTATGCGATGGCCGTGGTGAAGCTGGGTAGTGGCTCCAACCTGCTGGGCTACTACATGTACCACGGCGGCACAAACCCCTACAGCAAGGTGGCAGGCACCTATCTCAATGAGACACAGCGCTGTCTGTCCACCAACTACAACGACATGCCCGCGCTGACCTATGACTTCCAGGCGCCCCTCGGCGAGTTCGGGCAGGTGAATCCCCATTTCTTTCTCCTGCGCAAGCTGCACCTCTTCATGCAAGACTACGGCGCCCTTCTCGCGCCCATGGAGGCGGTGTTCCCCTGTCCGCAGGACATCCGGCAGCGCGACGACAGCCACCTGCGCTGGAGCTACCGCCAAGCCGACGGCCCCGAGGCTTTCGTCTTTGTCAACAACTACGAGCGCTTCGCCGACCTCAGCGCCAAGCGCGGCGTGCAGTTCACGGTCAGCGGCGTGACGTTCCCCTCGAAGCCCGTCACCATTCCTGCCGCCACCGCCTGCATCTTCCCCGTGAATGTCGATGGCATCCGCTACGCCACGGCACAGCTCATCGCCCACCGCGACGGCAAGATCTATCTGGAACAGATTCCCGGCATCCCCACCGAGATAGCCCTGCAGGACGGCAAGGTGCTGAAGAATGTCAAGGTGCGCGGCACCGACACGCCCGTGTATAAGAATATCTACCTCATCGACAGCGAAACAGCTGGATGTCTGGGACTTGAGCAGCCCGTGCCAGGCACGGTACAGGACGTTGAGAGCCCCCTACCCTGCACCCGCATCCGCGAAGCCTCCGCGCTGCGCGCCATCACCATCGGTGCCAAGAAAGTGGCCGAGGCACCCACAGATGCCGACTTCGAGGCCGCAGCCGCCTACCGCATCGACCTGCCTGCCGACAGCACCGCACGCCACGCTCTGCTGCGCATCCGCTACCGCGGCGACGTGGCCCGTCTCTATGCTATCACTGGTGAGGGAGAGACCGAAAAGGCCCATTTCATCGACGACAACTTCTACAACGGCCTACCCTTCCTCTACGGCCTCTGGCGCCTGCCCGCCGACTGCCGCAGGCTGGAGCTACGCATCCTGCCCCTGCAACACAATATGCCCGTCTATTTCCCGCGCGAGGCTGACACCACGCCCGGCGAGGCTGTCACCTCCGTCAGCCTATTGAAAGAAGCCCCCGAGCCCCCAGGGAGGGAAAAGTGAAAAATAAAAATTACTAATGACGAATGACGAGTGACGAATAAAAATTACTTTGAACTTTTGGAGCAGCGAGAGCAATCAAGCTTGCTTGAATTGCCGAGCCGTGACAAAAGTCAGCAAAGCTGAACTTTGAACCATTGAACCTTTGAACCATTGAACCCTTTAAACATTAAACTTTAAACTTTAAACTTTAAACTTTATATAATATGGCAAACAAACCCGATTTCAAGTACGCCCCTATGTTTCAGCTGGGCGAAGACAAGACTGAGTACCGCCTCCTGACGAAGGAGGGCGTCACCACTTCATCTTTCGAGGGCAAGGAGATTGTGAAGGTCTCCCCTGAAGCCCTGACACTGCTGGCACAGCAGGCCTTCCACGATGTGGAGTTCATGCTGCGCCGCGAGCACAACCTGCAGGTGGCCGCCATCCTCGATGACCCCGAGGCCAGCGAGAACGACAAGTACGTGGCGCTGCAGTTCCTGCGCAACGCCGAGGTGGCCGCCAAGGGCATCCTGCCCTTCTGCCAGGACACCGGCACCGCCATCATCCACGGCGAGAAAGGCCAGCAGGTGTGGACGGGCTTCGAGGACGAAGAGGCCCTCTCACGCGGCGTCTTCAACACCTTCACGCAGGACAACCTGCGCTACTCGCAGAATGCCCCGCTGAACATGTACGACGAGGTCAACACCCGCTGCAACCTGCCCGCACAGATTGACATCGAGGCCACCGAGGGCGCCGAGTACCGCTTCGTGATGGTCGCCAAGGGTGGCGGCTCGGCCAACAAGACCTATTTCTACCCGATGACCAAGGCCACCATCCAGAACGAGGGAACGCTCATCCCCTTCCTCGTGGAGAAGATGAAGAGTCTCGGCACCGCAGCCTGCCCGCCCTACCACATCGCCTTCGTCATCGGCGGCACCTCGGCTGAGAAGAACCTGCTCACCGTGAAGCTCGCCAGCATCAAATACTACGACAGCCTGCCCACGACGGGCGATGAGACCGGCCGCGCCTTCCGCGACATCGACCTTGAGAAGAAGCTGCTGAAGGAAGCCCACAACATCGGCCTCGGCGCACAGTTCGGCGGCAAGTATGTGGCCCACGATATCCGCGTCATCCGTCTGCCGCGCCACGGCGCCAGCTGCCCCATCGGCATGGGCGTCAGCTGCTCGGCCGACCGCAACATCAAGGCCAAGATTAACCGCGACGGCATCTGGCTAGAGAAGATGGACAGCAACCCTGCAGAGCTGATTCCTGCACAGTACGCCAAGGCCGGCGAAGGCAAGAACACCATCGTCATCGACCTGAACCAAGGCATCGACGCCGTGCGCAAGGAGCTCACCAAATATCCTGTTTCCACGAGGGTAAACCTGCGTGGCACAATTATCGTGGCGCGCGACATCGCCCATGCCAAGCTGAAGGCCCGCATCGACGCCGGCGAACCCATGCCGCAGTACTTCAAGGACTACCCCGTCCTCTATGCCGGTCCCGCCAAGACGCCAGAGGGCTACCCCTGCGGCTCCATGGGTCCCACCACCGCCAACCGCATGGATTCCTATGTGGATGAGTTCCAGAGCCTTGGTGCCAGCCTCGTGATGATTGCTAAGGGCAACCGTTCACAGCAGGTCACCGACGCCTGCCAGAAGCATGGCGGCTTCTACCTCGGCAGCATCGGCGGCGTGGCAGCCGTCCTCTCGCAGTCCAGCATCAAGAGCATCGAGTGCGTGGAGTATCCCGAGCTCGGCATGGAAGCTATCTGGAAAATCGAGGTCGAGGACTTCCCCGCCTTCATCCTCGTCGATGACAAGGGCAACGACTTCTTCAAGCAGCTGAAGCCCCTCTGCTGCAAGAACTAAGCCGCAGCCACGTTGAAGGCTGAAGAATAATCGTCCTCCCGTACTCTCGGGAGGACTTTTTTGTGGCCAAACGTGAAATTCATACCCTTTTCCTTTTGCGCGAATCCATTTAATCGCTACTTTTGTGGCGTGAAACCTATGATAAAGCCCATGAGTACCGACGTGATGATACAGAAAATTGCCGAGTATTTCAAGACACAGCCCGTCCTGAAAGCATGGCTCTTTGGTTCATATTCACGTGGTGAAGAGCGGCCGGACAGCGATGTGGACATCTTGTTTGTGCCTGATATGTCTCAAAAGTTCAGCCTCTTCACACTCGGTGGGATGTATATGGATTTGAAGGATATTTTAAACCGTGAGGTAGATCTTATTCCTGAGAACTCCCTACTCCCTTTCGCAAAACATAGTGCAGAACGCGATAAGAAACTGATCTATGAGAGAACCGCTGAGAGATAAGAATCGCCTTGAACATATGCTGGAGCACATAGAAAAGGTTCTGAATGCAGCGAAGGGAAAGAGCTTCGCCGAATTCAATGATGATCCGATTCTATTTGGTGCAATCGCTTACTATACTATGATTATTGGTGAAGCAGCCTATATGTTGACAAAGGATTTCAAGGAGCGACATCCGTCAACCCCCTGGCGTCAGATAGAAGGGATGCGGCACCATATAGTACATGGTTATGCCCAGATCCAAAAGGAAATGCTTTGGAATGTTGTCATAGAAGACTTGCTTCCCTTGAAAGCTCAACTTGAGACTTATCTCACAGACACCGATTGGAGTGAGTGGGAGAACACACAATTAGATATTTAATCTTTTAACCTCTTAAACCCTTAAACTGTTTATGAAATAAACCACATTAGATAGACATACAGACAGAAGCGTCCGCTTAGAAGAACCGCCCTCCCGCACTCTCGGGAGGGCTTTTTTGTGCCCAAAAGTGAAATTTATGACTTTTTCTTTTGCTTGAATTGAATAAATTCTTACTTTTGCAGCGTCATCACCACGATAGTGAATGCTAATAAGCTCTCAACAGCACAAATGCAGAAGCTGGGTGGGTGGGACACACATAATGTAAAAGGCGTTTACTCAGCGCTTTGTTCTTTGACGATCCTGAACTTCGCAACTTCAAATCAAGTCGAAAGCAAAGCAACGGTAGATGTCCAATGTGGGGTATGTTACCGTATATTCCTCATTGTACCTTCTTACATAACATAATAGGTACACGCGAGATATACGTATAAACATATATTCTCGCGTGGGCTTCTGCGTTGCACCGTTCAGACTTGATGGGCAATGCGAAGGCCTTAGGATCGTGGGACGGGCAACAAGTACGGACTCCCACGCTTTTTTGTATGTGTACGCGAACAGAATCATTTACCATAGCCTCTACGTGGGAGTCGCATGGTTATACTGGAAATGCGTGATACATCGTTTTGATTAGTGATGTTCATCCCTTTCTCTTTGCAAAAACTATAGAAGTTGTGCCCGACACATATTTAGGGTAAATATAATGAAGAAGCTCTTTTTATTGACCTTATTTATTATGACTGCTTTGCCTTTTTGGGGAGAGATAATAACAACTGAGCATATTTATGTTCAAGTAGGCCAAACGATAACTTTAAAGAATAATGGCTATAACTCATGGAGCGCGACTGAAACAAACCTTCTTGATATTGCGAATATTGAATACACAGGTTACTTGACGGACTATTATGCCGAATGGATTATTAGAGGACTGGTCGCCGGTTGTATGCCATTTTATGTGGCTAAAAAATCAGGTTCTACAAGAACGGAATTAAAAATGTACGTTATTCATGTTGTGGATGTTCTCGACATATCTCTGCCACATGCTCTAAGTCTAAATACGGGTACAAAGTATAAACATAATCCTATAATCACCGACGAGCAGGCTGCAACAACCTTGACATGGGAAAGTAGTGACATGACTGTGGCCACGATAGATACAGATGGAATAGTTAATGTTGTTGGCACTGGCGTAACAACCATCACCTGCACGGCAGCTAACGGAGTTAAAGCACAAAGCATAGTCACAGCTTCTCCTTTGCTCGTTAAAAGTCTGGTACTTGATAAGCAAACATGTGAGATGGTTGTTGGCGAGAGCATAAAGTTATCAGCATCGATATATCCACATAATGCAAGCTCATCTGCTGTACAATGGCTGAGCAGCAACGAAAATGTTGCACAAGTAGATGATGAGGGAAATGTCACTGCCATCGGTTATGGCTATTGCAGCATTTATGTGAAGGCCGATGATGGTAGCGGCAAATTCGGCAGATGCTTGATACATGTAGCAGGGAAGACTCTAAAAGGTGATGTGAACGATGATGGAAAAGTAAATCTCAGTGATGCCAAAATGGTAGTTGATATTTTTGTGGGTAAAGAATAGCCCTCACCAATAGACACCTCCTTCAGTAAACTCTATCAACGATGAAGAAATTATTTGTTTTTTTAGTTCTCATCAATGCTTTGTACGAAAGCGTGTCTGCACAGCATCTGTCAGTAAGCGACATAGAAGCACTTCCTGGCGAAAAGGTATCATTTACCATTCTTCTTGACACAGATGGAGGTAGCTATACAGGGCTGGAGTTCGATATTCAGTTCCCGCAGAATGGTTTTTCAACTACGGGTGATGTAACAACTACCGCAGACTGGGATGGTGCATTCACGATTGGTGATGTGGGTGGCGTAGGCATCAACAATCTTGCACGTTGTGGAGTGCTGTCATACAGCAATACCGCCATACCCTATGACGGCCTTCGCAAGTTAGGAACAGTAGCGTTCATCGTTGGTTCGGATGTATCCTTTGGCAACTACACAGTTACGCTGACAAACATAGCTCTCGTTGGAGATGACCGCGTGGCGCTACCCGAAGTCACCTTTACTCTCAGTGTGCTTAATGCAACAGAAATAAAGAGTATGGGAAACTCACGACATGCGAGGCGCAAAAAAGCTTTCAATCTGAATGGTCAACGTGTCAGTGAGCCTGTAAAAGGCTTGTACATTGTGAATGGCAAGAAAGTAAAACTATGATTATAAATTATTATCACCTATTCATTTATTTAAACTAATTCTGAACATGAGAAAACTGTTCTTCTTTTTCGCATTCATGGTTTCGTTGAGCTGTTGGTCTTACGATGTAGAAATTGATGGCATTTGGTATAATTTCCTTGGAGAAGATGAAGTAGAAGTGACATGTTATCAATCTGCTAATCAAGTATCTTCTTATTCGGGTTCCGTCATTATACCCAAAGCGATAACATATAATAAAAAGACGTACCAAGTGACAAGAATTGGCAATCTTACATTTTATGGTTGCTCGAATCTTAGGTTTGTTACAATCCCCAAAGGGGTGACTAGTATTGGCAATGGAGCTTTCTCTGGTTGTTCTGGTCTTACGTCTATTACAATCCCCGAAGGGGTGACAAGTATTGAATGTTCGGCCTTCGAAGAATGCTCGAGCCTTACGTCTGTGACAATCCCCAAAGGGGTGACAAGTGTTGAATCTTCGGTCTTCGAAGATTGTTCGAACCTGACTTCTGTTACAATCCCCAAAGGGGTGACCAGTATTGGCGCTAGTGCATTCGAAGGCTGCTCTGGCCTTACGTCTGTGACAATTCCCAATGGGGTGACAACCATCGGCGAAAGTGCATTCTCTGGTTGTTCCGCTCTCACGTCTGTTACAATCCCCAAAGGGGTGACCAGTATTGGTTATTATGCCTTTTCTGGTTGTTCCGCTCTCACATCGGTAACAATTCCTGAAGGCGTAACTACTATTGAATATTCAGTATTCGAAGGCTGCTTGTGCCTTATGTCTGTTACAATTCCCGAGGGGGTGACGACCATCGGAAGTTCGGCTTTCAGAGATTGTTCGAGCCTTACGTCTGTTAGAATCCCCAAAGAGGTGATCAGTATTGGCAATTATGCGTTCTCCGGTTGTTCGGGTTTAACATCGGTAACTATAAATTCAAATACGCTTTTATCTAAAGTTAATTATTTTAACACTCAAAGTATATTAAAAGGCATTTTTGGCGATCAGGTTAAAGAATATATCATAGGTGATGATGTGACAACTATTGCCGATTATGCTTTCAGAGATTGCTCGAGCTTAACGTCTATTACAATCCCTGAAGGGGTGACCAGTATTGGAGCGTTAGCTTTTTCTGGTTGTTCAGGTCTTACATCGGTAACAATACCAGAAAGCGTAACTACTATTGATAATTCGGCTTTCGAAGATTGCTCGAGCCTTACGTCTGTTACAATCCCCAAAGGGGTGACAAGTATTGGTGGTTATGCGTTCTCCGGTTGTTCGAACCTGACTTCTGTTACAATCTCTGAAGGTGTGACAAGCATTGGCGGTGGTGCTTTTTCTGGCTGTTCGGGTCTTACATCGGTAACATTACCAGAGAGCGTAACTACTATCGAATCTTCGGCTTTCGAAGATTGCTCGGGCCTTACGTCTGTTATAATCCCCAAAGGGATGGTCAGTATTGGCTATTATGTCTTTTCTGGTTGTTCAGGTCTCACATCGGTAACTATCAATTCAAATACGCTTTTATCTAATGTTCATATAGTAAAAGAAATTTTTGGCAATCAGGTTAAAGAATATATCATAGGTGATGACGTGACAGCTATTGCTGATTATGCCTTCAAAGGCTGCTCTGGCCTTACATCAGTAACGATTCCTAATAGTGTGACGACAATTGGCAATCAGGCCTTTTCTGGCTGCTCTGGCCTTACATCGGTAACGATTCCTAATAGTGTGACGACTATCGGCAGTCAGGCCTTTTCTGGTTGCTCTGGTCTTACATCGGTAACAATACCAGAGAGCGTAACTACTATTGTTTATTTGGCTTTTGAAAATTGCTCTGGTCTTACGTCTGTAACGATTCCTAATAGCGTGACAACTATCGGCGATCAGGCCTTCTCTGGTTGTTCTGGTCTGACTTCTATTACGATTCCCAATAGCGTGACAAGCATTGGCAATCATGCTTTCTGGGATTGTCTCGCTCTCACATCGGTTGAAATAAATTCAAACACAATCCTATCCAAACAATATTACATTGGCATAATGGATATATTTGGCGATCAGGTTAAGGAATATATCATTGGCAATGACGTGACAAGTATTCGTTCTAATGCCTTCCGTGATTGTTCGAACCTGACTTCTGTTACAATCTCCGAAAGTGTTACAAGTATTGGCGCTTCGCCATTCGGGGGGTGTATAGCGTTGAAAACAATAAGTGTCAAAAAAGGAAACAAGATATATGATTCAAGAGACAACTGTAATGCAATTATTGAATCAGCAACGAACACGCTTATCCAAGGATGTGCCAATACGTCTATTCCTAATAGCGTGACAAGCATTGGCAATTTTGCTTTCTATGATTGCTCGGGTCTTAAGTCTGTTACAATCCCAGAAGGGGTGACCAGTATTGACAGTTATGCATTCTCTGGTTGCTCAGGACTAACATCTGTAGTCATTAATTCCAATGCGCTTCTTTCTAATGAGCGTAATAAAATGAAGAGCCTTTTTGGTGAGCAGGTTAAGGAATATATTATTGGTAATGATGTGACAAGAATCGGTTCCAATGCCTTCCGTGATTGTTCGAACCTGACTTCTGTTACAATCTCTGAAGGTGTGACAAGTATTTACGGTGGAGCCTTCTCTGGTTGCTCGGGTCTTACATCGGTAACAATACCAGAGAGCGTAACTACTATTAAAACTTCGGCATTCGATGACTGTACTGCATTGAAAACCTTAAGTGTCGAAAAGGGGAATAAGATATATGATTCAAGAGATAACTGTAATGCAATTATTGAATCAGCAACGAACACACTTATCCAAGGATGTGCCAATACGTCTATTCCCAAGAGTGTTACCAAAATCGGAGATCATGCTTTCTCAGGCTGTTCCAATCTGACCTCCATCACGATTCCCAGCAGCGTGACCACAATCGGCGACGATGCTTTTAAAGCGTCGGGGATTATTTCTGTTACAATTCCAGGGAATGTAGAAACTATTGGAGATTTTGCTTTCGAGGATTGTTTAAACTTGGTGGCTGTTAAGATTTCAGAGGGCGTATCGGTCATCGGAAATTATGCTTTCGGGGGATGTCGTAGTCTGACTTCTATTGTCATTCCCAAAAGCGTAAAAACAATTTTTATTAATCCTTTTATAAGGTGTGAAAATTTAACTGCCATCAAGGTAGAGGAAGGGAATAAAGACTATGATTCTCGCGATAATTGCAATGCCATTATTAAGACAAGAAATAATATATTGCTGGCAGGATGTAAATCCACCGTTATTCCAGAGAGTATTACTAATATAGAAGTACAGGCTTTCGAAGGGTGCGGTATATCTTCCTTGGTTATTCCTGATAATATTATAGGCATAGGGGGGAGTGCTTTTGATTATTGTTCTGCGCTGAGTTCTATCATCCTTCCTGCAGGCATAAATTATATTGGTGGTTTTGCAAATTGCACATCTTTGGTGGAAGTTGACATACCTGATGGCGTAACAACAATCGATCCACATGCTTTTGCTGGATGTAGCAGTTTGAGCGCTGTCACTTTTGGCGAAAAGATTTCTAAAATTGGCGAAAATGCCTTTTATGGTTGTAAAAGCTTAACAGACATTAATCTTTCAAATAGCGTAACGCAAATTGGTTCCTGTGCTTTTGGGCGGTGTAGCGGCCTAACCTCCTTCACAATCCCAGGGACTGTTTCCTTTATTGGTGAGATGGCCTTTGAAGATTGTGAATCATTAGAAAAAATAGCTATAAAACGATCATCACCATTCGATATCAATCCTAATGTTTTTCCTGAGATAGTGTATGAGAGGGCTACATTGTATGTGCCAATCGGAAGTAGTTCGTCTTACAGACAAGGTAATGGATGGAACAAATTCGTACATATAGAGGAGATTGAAATGCCAGATGCCGTCACCGTCAACAGCCCTTTCGAAAACCTTAAAGAGAATCAAATGATTATGGCTTATCAGAAATCAAGTAGAATAGAAAATGGTTCATTTGGAGGGAGCAAGGGGCATTATAAAGCATGCATTGGTTTCGACAAAGCTAAAATTAAACCATATGTTGGAAATAGAATTACTCACGTGAGATTTGCATTGGCCGATGCCAATATATCATCGGCAAAAATATGGATAGGTTCTTCGCGATATAAAGATGCTCAATATCTGCAGGATGTATCGGACCTTAAAATAGGATGGAACGAGGTTGAACTGACCCAATCTTTTGAAATACAGGATGATAGCCTTTTTATAGGTGTAGAATATACTCAAGATAAAGAGCAATACCCTCTAACGTTTACAGACAGTGATTTTAGCGAAGAAGGATTTTTCTATTTCTATGGCCCATATGATGAACGTAGAGAGTCTCAATGGAGGGCTGTCGGAAAGAGGGATGGCTACAAACTGAACCTGCAATGTTTAATTGAGGGAGCATCAGTCCCCCAATATGATATTCATCTATCTTATATCCGAGCAACACTTGGTTATGCTCAGACGTATTTCAAACCAGATGATGAATATTCAATTACTATAGATTTTAGTAATTTTGGGAAAAAGCAGATTGAGTACTATGACATAGCATACATGATAGACGGTTCAGAAGTAGAGTCTGTCCGTCTGTGCCCAACAGGTCTTGATTATTGGCAAAAGAAGCTTTGGGCTAAATTTAAGGGGCTCTCTGTTGGTGTTCATAAACTTTCTTTCTTTATCAAATCAATAAATGGAGAAGTTCCATTATATACAAGCGATGATACGTTGTCAATTGACTTTAAAGTCTATAAAAATATGATGGAGCGTAAAAAGGTCTATGTGGAAATTAACACAGGGACATGGTGTCCAAATGTTCTTAAATTATTGCCGGAATATGAGAAGCTATCCAAATCGCATACCGATGTGACAATGGTTTGTGTACACTCCTCAGACCAATTATCCTGTGATGCTGGTGATGTATATTCTGCATTATATCCGATCGTTCCAACGCATAGTGTTGATCATTATGTTCGCAAGGGTGATTGGGACTTGACTTCTGTTAGCGGTCCTGGGGGGAGTTTGCGGCAGGACGTAGAGTTGTTTAAGCGACTTCCGGCTTTAGCAAGTGTGAACATTATAGCAAGTTATATTTCAGAAACCAGAACGTTACTGATTAAGGTAAAAGGAGAATGTGTTGATGACTTCTTTAGCTTAGAAAAAGAAGCCCAATTAACCGTTTTATTGACAGAAAACGATGTAATAGCTCCGCAATATGACGGAATAAACATGAGATACATTTACAATTATAGTCATCAAGATGTTTTACGAACAAATGTTTCTGCGGTGTGGGGAGACCCTATAACATGGAATGGCAACCAGTATGAAAAGAACTATTCAATAGTTTTAGATGAAGAATGGGAGAAGGATAATATGAAGATAGTTGCCTATCTTGCCAAACCCTTCAATGGGAAAGATTTCGATGATATATATGTGGTCAACTGCAATGATTTCGCCGTGGCGGATGCCACGACAGTAGGCATAAATGATATTCAAGATAATGATACAAAGTCGTTCGAAGTCTATTCAATTAACGGAATGAGAGTCAAACAGCAAGCAACAAACCTCTCAGGCTTGCCACGGGGAATATATATAGTTAAAGGAAAGAAAATGTTGGTCAAATAACAAGTAACTCTGATATGTCGAAATATTCTCTCATTTTTATTGTTGCGTTCGCCGTACTGAGTGCGGTGAACGCACAACCCGTTTCCATGCAGGCTGCGTTGAAAAAAGCACAACGACTTATGCCTCAAAAAGAATTTGAAGTTTGGAAAAGCCGAAAAGTTCGCAGTAATTCTGATATAAGTCCCAATGCTTATTATGTATTCAATGACAAAAAGAATGGTGGATTCGTGCTCGTGTCGGGTGATGAAAGGACGGAGGAAATTCTTGGGTATTCCTACACTGGATATTTTGATGCTGATAACCTCCCGACGAATGTGAGTTGGTGGCTAAAAGGGTATATGCAAATATTGGAGTCCTTGCCTCGGATGTCAGCAAAAGACAACGGACATGAGATTGAAAGAAGGACATCAGCTAATGAATATAACATCAAGAAAACAATCACCCCTTTGTTGAAGACCAAGTGGGGACAGACAGCACCGTATAATTGCAAATGTCCGTTGGTAAATGGAAAACCGTGTTTGACGGGATGTGTGGCAACAGCAGTTGCCCAAGTGATGAATTATTATGGCTCCCCAGTTTCTTCTAGAGCTACGTACAAATATCGGACTTTAACTCACAAAATTCTGATGCCGGCACTACCTGCTGCAGAGTTTGACTGGAATAATATGTTGAATGAGTATGACGATGAATCTCCTAATGCAGCAAAGGACGCTGTGGCTACATTGATGCTATATAGCGGTTGTGTGCTTAGTATGGATTATACTCCCGAAGGGTCGGGGGCAGACAGTACTCCAGTATGCGATGCCATGGAATATTTCTTTGATTATGATGAGAATATTCAGAAAGTGTATAGAAGTGACTACGATTCACAGGCGTGGGAGGATCTCATCTATAATGAATTAGAAAAAGCTTATCCGGTTTATTACAGCGGACGTAACAATGACAGCGGCCATGCATTTGTTTGTGACGGTTACGACAAAGGATTTTTCCATATTAATTGGGGGTGGTCAGGTTTATATGATGGTTATTTCAAATTGTCCATTCTGTATCCAAACAACGGTAGTTATGATGAAACAGAAACAGATGAGGGATATTCCCAGGAACAAATGGCGGTCATAAACATTGTTCCAAGAGATTTTCAGGCGACTGACATTACGGCAATTGACAATGGACAACAAAAAGCTTACAAAGTCTATGACATGAGTGGGCGCAATTCCACTCGGATGCAACGCGGTGTGAACATCATCCGCTCTGCTGATGGCACAACCCGCAAGGTGCTGGTGAAATAACGGTCATCAAGTTGTAGCACTCAAAAGATGCCCTTCGGAGAGGGGGGGGTAGCTTCCTTCCGCAGGCGGCAGATATTTAAAGATTTCTTAACAAATTTCATGCGCACACCGCACAATGATTCATCCAGCAGGCTGCATCACACGATGCAGCCTGCTGTGTTACCCTCTACAGTGTCTGCGCATAGTCTCTATAGAGGGTAAGGCGAGGGAGTAGTAGTGTCTTGCGTTTAGGGCTAGAAAGAACTTTTGCTGAAAACACTACGAACACTACGCAGCCTCTCGACATCAAGTTCCTCGCAGACGTTCTCGGGTTACAGAAAATTAAAGATTTCTTAACAATTTTCATGCGCACACCGCACAATGATTTATGCAGCAGGCTGCATCGCGTGATGCAGCCTGCTGCGTTAGGTGATAAAGATTGTTGCGCCTTTATTTAATGTTGCCCACCTTGATGAGGTACTCGGCAATCTGCACGGCGTTGAGGGCCGCGCCCTTCTTGATCTGATCGCCGCAGAGCCAGAATGTCAAGCCGTTCTCGTTGGCCAAGTCCTTACGCACGCGGCCCACGAAGACCTCGTCCTTGCCGGCCGTGAACAGCGGCATCGGGTACTTCTTGTTGGCGGGATCATCGATGAGCGTGATGCCCTCGGCGTTGGCAAACGCCTCGCGCGCCTGCTCCGGCGTGATGGGTTTCTCAGTCTCTATCCACACGGCCTCGGAGTGGCTGCGCAGCGAGGGCACGCGCACGCACATCGCCGAACAGGCGGCATCGGTGTGCATAATCTTGCGCGTCTCGTTGAACATCTTCATCTCCTCCTTCGTGTAGCCATTGTCGGTGAAGACGTCGATTTGCGGAATCACATTGTAGGCCAGCTGATAGGCGAACTTCTCCACGGGCGGCTCCTTGCCGTCGAGCACGGCGCGGTACTGCTGCTCCAGCTCCGCCATCGCTGCGGCACCGGCACCGCTGGCAGCCTGGTAGCTGGCGATGTGTATGCGCTTGATGTGGCTGAGCTTCTCCAGAGGCTGCAGGCAGACGACCATCATGATGGTCGTGCAGTTCGGGTTGGCGATGATGTTGCGCGGGCGGTTCAGCGCGTCCTCGGCGTTGCACTCGGGCACCACCAGAGGCACGTCGGCGTCCATGCGGAAGGCGCTGGAGTTATCAATCATCACGGCACCATGCTTGGTGATGGTCTCCGCAAACTCCTGTGAGGTGCCGCCGCCAGCCGATGTGAAGGCGATATCTACGCCCTTGAAGTCGTCGTTGTGCTGCAGCAGCTTCACTTCATACTCCTTGCCGCGGAACGTGTACTTGCGGCCGGCACTGCGCTGGCTGCCGAAGAGCACCAGCTCGTCGATGGGGAAATGGCGCTCGTCGAGAACGCGGAGAAACTCTTGACCTACGGCACCGCTGGCGCCTACGATTGCTACTTTCATGTCGTGTATCTGTTATATATTACCGTTAACGTTGATGCTAACATCGTTTTGCGGGCGCAAAGGTACGGAAAATTGAAACATGGAAAGATGGAAACACCGAAAAAATCACTTTTCCCTTTTCATTTTTAATTTCGTAGAGTCATCCAGCAAGCTGCATCGCACGATGCAGCATTTTTGTCTGGGACAAGTCCTTTCGCCGTGTCCCACCTGTGGGACACGCCATAAGACCATGGACTTTTGCTGTGTCCCATTAGTGGGACGCGGCGGAAGCCCATGGTCTTATGGTTGCGAGGGCGTGGGGGGCGGGGCGCTGTGCGGTGTGCGCATGAAAATTGTTAAAAATTGTTTTTCTTCTTTGGCGGAGAAGCAAAAACTTTACACTTTAAACTTAAACTTTAAACTTTTCCTTACCTTTGCACCCGCAATGGAACCATTGATTACCAACCCGACGTGGATCTTCCTCGTCATGCTCATCGTGCTGTTGCTGGTGCCCATCATTTTGCGGCGCCTGCGCATACCGCATATCATCGGTCTTATCGCGGCCGGTGCTGTGCTGGGGCAGCATGGCTTGAACGTGCTGGCGCGCGACACCTCGTTTGAGCTGTTCGGGCAGGTGGGCATCTACTATATCATGTTCCTGGCGGGTCTGGAGATGGACATGGGCAGTTTCCGGCGCCACGGCCCCAAGGGGGCTGCCTTCGGAGCGTGGACATTTGTGGTGCCCTTCATCCTGGGCTTCGTGGCCACGCGCTATGGGCTGGGCATGAGCCGCCAGACGGCGGTGCTGGTGAGCTGCATCCTCTCGTCGCACACACTGGTCACCTACCCCATCGTGGGGCGCTACGGCCTGGGCAAGCAGCCGAGCGTGGTGTATGCCATCATCGCCACGGCCATCGCCTCGTTCACGGCGCTGCTGACGCTGGCCATCGTGGTGCAGAAGAAGATGGGCGGCGGCGACGCGGTCTATTGGCTGCGCTTTGGCGTGGGCATCGTGCTGTATATCATCGCCGTGGCCTACACGTTCCCGAAGATTGGGCGGTGGTTCCTGCGGCGCAATGAGGATGCCGTGACGCAGTATATCTTTGTGCTCACGATGGTGTTCATCGGCGCCTTCCTGGCCGTCTCCGTAGGCCTTGAGGGCCTGCTGGGTGCCTTCCTGGCGGGCTTGGTGCTGAACCGCATCGTGCCCCACGGCGGTCCGCTGATGGGGCGCATCGAGTTTGTGGGTAACGCGCTCTTCGTGCCGTGGTTCCTCATCGGCGTGGGCATGTTCATCGACCTGAGCATCCTCTTCGGCGACCGCCAGACGCTGCTGCTCTGCGCCGTGTTCATCGGCGTGGGCACCTTGGGCAAATGGCTGGCGGCGGTCATCATGGAGCGCCTCAACGGGCTGCAGCGCGTGGACCGCCTGCTCATGTTCGGCCTCACGAACTCGCATGCTGCGGGTGCCTTGGCCATCGTGATGATTGGCACGCGCCCTGAGCTGGATCTGATGAGCCCCGAGATACTTAATGCCACCGTACTGTTGATTCTCTTCTCATGCATCATCAGCTCGCTGGCCACCGAGAAGGGCGCACGCATGATGGCGCTGCGCAGCAATGAGATGGACCGCAACCGGGGCAGCTACCACGGCAAATGCCTCACGGCCTACGCCTACCCGCAGACCGTGGACACGCTGACGCAGCTGAGCATCCTCATCCGCAACCCTCTCATCCCGGACAGCCTGATGGGTCTGGCCGTGGCAATGGACGATGAGGACGATGTGCTGCGCGCCCGCGGCGTCAGCAACCTGGAGAAGGCGCAGGCCATCGCTGCTGCCGCCAACGTGAAGATGTCTGTCATGAGCCGCATCAGCAGCAACGTGGCCGTGGCCATCGCACATACCATGCGCGAGGTGGACGCCGGCGAAATCATCATGGGACTCCACGAAGACGACGAGGGCAAGCCGTCGGGCAAGCTGGGCGTCACGGCACAGAGCGTGCTCAGCATCACGCACCGCGAGGTGCTGCTGGTGCGCTTGCTGATGCCACCGGGCACCATCCGCCGCATCGTGGTGGCCGTGCCGCCGATGGCGGAGTACGAGGTAGGTTTCTACAAATGGGTGGAGCACATCTGCCGCATCGCGGAGCTCACGGGGCAGCCTGTGCGGTTCCACACGATGGGCGACACGGGGTTCTATGTCAAGGACTATCTCGACACACACCACCCGCACGTGCAGCAGGAGGTCGTCGCCGAGCGCGGCTTCGGCAACCTGATGATGCGCCTGCCGACAGAGGTGAACGCTGACCATCTGCTGGTCATCGTCACAGCGCGCGCGGGCTTCATCTCCTACACCCCCGCGCTGAACACTTTGCCCCATTTCATCGCACAACATTTCGCCAAGACCAACGTCATACTGCTCTACCCCGACCAGTACGGCGACCCGCAGGAATCGCTCTCTGTGTTCGCGCCCAACGGGCAGAGCGTCACGCAGCGCCAGCTGCTGTTAGAGCAATGGTTGAATAGGATTAGGAAATAAATATATGATTAAGTTAAAGAATATCACCAAGAGCTTCGGCTCGCTGCAGGTGCTGAAGGGCATCGACCTGGAGATCGCACAGGGCGAGATAGTCAGCATCGTGGGCCCCAGCGGCGCGGGAAAGACTACCCTCCTGCAAATCATCGGCACGCTGGACAGCGCCGACAGCGGCAGCGTGGTCATCAACGGCACCGACATCTCCACGCTCAGCCAGAAGGCGCTGGCGCGCTTCCGCAACCAGCAGATAGGCTTCGTGTTCCAGTTCCACCAGCTGCTGCCTGAGTTCACAGCGCTGGAGAATGTGATGATTCCCGCCCTCATCGCTGGGCGCAGTCAGGGCGAGGCGCGCAAGCGTGCGCTGGAGCTGCTGGACTTCATGGGCCTCGCCGACCGCGCTACCCACAAGCCCGCAGAACTCAGCGGCGGCGAGAAGCAGCGCGTGGCCGTGGCCAGGGCGCTGATGAACAAACCCGCCGTGGTGCTGGCCGACGAGCCCAGCGGTAGCCTGGACAGTGCCAACAAGGCAGAGCTCCACGCCCTCTTCTTCCGCCTGCGCGACGAGATGGGACAGACGTTTGTCATCGTCACCCACGACGAGGAGCTGGCAAGGACAACAGACCGAACAATACAGATGAAAGATGGAAAGACTCTCCCTGGGCCGCTTTAACCACTTGAGAGTGGCGCGGCGCGCCGAGCAGGGCCTCTACCTCAGCGGCGGCCCTGAAGATATCCTGCTGCCTAACCGCTATGTGCCAGCAGGCACTGAGGTGGGCGATGAAATCGATGTTTTTGTGTATCTCGACAATGAGGAGCGCCTCATCGCCACCACCGAGACACCGAAGGCGCAGGTGGGCGACTTCGCATGGCTGCAAGTGGCATGGGTCAACAACTACGGAGCATTCCTCGACTGGGGCCTGATGAAAGACCTCTTCGTGCCCTTCCGCGAGCAGAAGATGAAGATGCAGAAGGGCAAGAGCTATCTCGTGCACCTGCACATCGACCCCGACACCTACCGCATCATGGCCTCTGCCAAGGTGGAGCGATACCTCTGCAGCGACTTCCCGCCCTACCACGGCGGCGATGAAGTGAAGGCGCTGGTGTGGCAGAAGACGGACTTGGGCTTCAAGGTCATCATCGACAACAAGTTCCAAGGCCTGCTCTTCGACGACGAGATCTTCCGCCCGTTGCACAGCGGTGACTGCGTGAAAGCATACGTCAAGCAGGTGCGCCCCGACGGCAAGATAGACCTCTCGCTGCAGCGGAAGGGACAGAAGGCGGTGCATGACTTCAGCGACATCCTGCTGGAACACCTGCGCGCCAACGGCGGCTTCACACCCTTGGGCGACAAGAGCCCTGCCGATGAGATCTACGCCCTCTTCGGCGTCAGCAAGAAAGTGTTCAAGAAAGCCGCAGGTGACCTCTACAAACAGCACCTCATCACCATCGAGCCCGAAGGGCTGAGGTTGAATGAGAAAGCCCCCGGCCCCCCTAAATGAAAAATGAAAAATCACTCAACTTGAAACTTTTAACCTGAAACTTTCAACTATTCCGTTAGGAATGCGTACCTTTGCGCCCGCAAAAATAACACCCCTTTCAACATTAAACATTAAACTATAAACTTTAAACTACAAAATATGGCAAAGAAAGCTCTGCTGATGATCCTCGACGGATGGGGCATCGGCAACAAACAGAAAGGCGACGTCATCTATCAGACGCCTACACCCTACATGGACTATCTCAATGCTACCTATCCCCACAGCCAGCTGCAGGCCAGCGGCGAGAACGTGGGTCTGCCCGACGGACAGATGGGTAACTCTGAGGTGGGCCACCTGAATATCGGTGCCGGACGCATCGTCTATCAGGACCTCGTGAAAATCAACCGCGCCTGCAAGGACGGCAGCATCATGCAGAACAAGGAGGTGCAGAGCGCCTTCGAGTATGCCGTGCGCGAGGGCAAGGCTGTGCACTTCATGGGCCTCACCAGCAACGGCGGCGTGCACTCCAGCCTCGACCACCTCTACAAACTCTGCGAGATTTCCAAAGAGTATAAGGTTCGCGAGACCTACGTGCACTGCTTCATGGACGGCCGCGACACCGACCCGCACTCCGGCGTGGGCTTCATCCGCGAGCTGCAGGAGAAATGCAATGAGACCGGCGCACACATCGCCAGCATCATCGGCCGCTTCTACGCCATGGACCGCGACAAGCGCTGGGAGCGCGTGAAGATAGCCTACGACCTGCTCATCAGCGGCGAGGGCTTCCAGGCCAAGGATATGGTGGAGGCCATGGAACTCTCCTATGCCGACGGCGTCACCGACGAGTTCGTGAAGCCCATCAACAACGCTAACATCGACGGTACCATCAAGGAAGGCGACGTCATCATCTTCTTCAACTACCGCAACGACCGCGCCAAGGAGCTCACCATCGTGCTCACCCAGCAGGACATGCCCGAGCAGGGTATGAAGACCATCCCCGGCCTGCAGTACTACTGCATGACCCCCTACGATGCCAGCTTCAAGGGCGTGCACATCCTCTTCCCCAAGGAGAACGTGGAGAACACCCTCGGCGAGTTCATCAGCCGTCAGGGCCTCAAGCAGCTTCACACTGCCGAGACAGAGAAGTACGCACACGTCACCTTCTTCTTCAACGGCGGACGCGAGCAACCCTATGAAGGCGAGGACCGTATCCTCGTTGCCAGCCCAAAGGTGGCCACCTACGACCTGAAGCCCGAGATGAGCGCCTACGAGGTCAAGGACAAACTCGTGGCAGCCATCAAGGAGGATAAGTATGACTTCATCGTCGTCAACTTCGCCAACGGCGACATGGTCGGCCACACCGGCATCTACGAGGCCATCGAGAAAGCCGTCACAGCTGTCGATGCCTGCGTCAAGGAGGTCGTGGAAACTGCCAAGGCCACCGGTGACTACGAGGTCATCATCATCGCCGACCACGGCAACGCCGACAACGCCATCAACCCCGACGGCACGCCCAACACCGCCCACAGCCTCAACCCCGTGCCCTTCATCTATGTCACGGAGAACAAGAGCGCCAAGGTCGAGAACGGCATCCTCGCAGACGTCGCACCCAGCCTCCTCCACATCATGGGTCTCCAGCAGCCCGCCGACATGACCGGCCACTGCCTCATCAAGGATTAAGGCACCTGTCCCTCATATTAGAAGGCCACCTTTGGGGAGGGCACTGAAAAAGTCCCGTTAGGTAATTTTTAACAATACAGTCTGCACATAGTCAGTATATTATTTGGCTATGTGCAGATTTTTTTGTACCTTTAC
>ONCQ01000032.1 GCA_900316355.1 uncultured Prevotellaceae bacterium
CTTTCTTCGTTTCACGCACAAAGATACGGAAAAATACGCACATCTGCAACTTTTAACGGCTGTTTATTTGTTGAATATCAAATAATTATACGATCATTCTAAGAGACTAATTACCACCCAAATTGACGCAGAACCTAGAAAAACTATGTGTTGTCATCATTTCCCCACAAACTCGCTGGGGGTAAGGCCTGTGATGCGTTTGAAGAGGCGGGTGAAATGGTGGGGAAAGTCGAAGCCGAGGAGGCGGGAGGTTTCGCTGATATTATGACCTTGCATCAACAGACTTTTCGCCTGATTGATGATGTAGTTGTGGATGTAGCCGATGGCTGTGCCGCCCGTGGCCTTGTGGACGATGTCGCCGAAGTAGCGGGGCGAATAGGCAAGTTCCGAGGCACAATAGGCAACGGTAGGCAACCCCATGGATAGCTGGCGATTCTCGCGGAAATAGGTCTGAAGCAAGTTGTGAAAGCGCTTCAGCAGGTCGGCCTCTCCCCTATCCTCTTCCGACAGCTGGCGCTGGTAGATGCGGTTGCAGTACTCGAGTATCAGGCTCAGATAAGCCAGCAGCACTTTCCGCAAAGAGGGCGAATCCTCGTGTGTCTGCAGCTCTTGTCGCATCTGCGCCACCAGCTGCGTGATACAAAGCCATTCGTCGGGTTCCATGCGCAGCGAACCGTCGAAGAAATAAGAGAAGAACTGGTAGTGGTCTATCTGGCGTTCCAGCTCGCTGCCGTGCAGCAGTTCGGGCGACCATAGCAGCACCCAGCCGCACAACGAGATGCGCTCGCCATTGTCCTCCAGTCCGCCTATCTGCCCTGGTTCCACGGCAATGATGGAGCCATCGCTCACTTGCAGCGTCTTCATGCCGTAAGAGAGATTGAAGGGAAACTGACGTTGGATAAACAGCCCGTACACGCCATAGTTGTTCAGGCTATGACGGAAGGGGGCCAGCTCGTCATAGTGGATGATGCTGATTAGCGGATGCAACACGGGCGCTTCCACGAAACGAGCATAGTCATTGGGCTTGTCAACCTTCAGAATATTCCGCATATCGCCGGATGGACATTATTATCGTGTGCAAAGGTATAAAAAAGGACCTTAAATAGTCTAATAATGGTATATATTTTACGTTTTTTAAGTCACTTTCTGCGAAAATGGTATATAATTAGCTAATTTGTGTAACACCTATTTATAATAATGCGCGTACCTTTGCAACGTGAAAACAAAAGCTAAAGCATTATTGCTGAGTCTTATGATAACAGCAAACAGTTTCGCTCAGGGCGTGATAGATGTGCACTCACACCTCATCACTCCTGATATGCCTCCGAGGAAGCCTATCAGCAACACCTGAAGACCGACCACTTCCAGAAGTACAAGCAAGGCACGCTCCACATGGTGAAGGACCTGAAGCTGCCCACCATGAAGCCCCTCGACCCCGAGACGATGAAACTGATATTCAAGAAACAAAGATAACGATGAGACAGATTCTATTATTCTTAGCAGCCATGCTACTCTGCTGCTGTTCTGCAGACAACGAAGTGAAGGCTGAGACTCCTGCCAATACGGGCAACAACAGTAATACCGGCAAGACGCTCGTGGTGTATTACAGCTACACCGGTAACAGCCGCGAGATTGTGAACACGCTGACCAGTCAGATTCAGGCCGACGTGCTGGAGATTCAGCCCGCTGAGAAGGGGCTGAAATACGAGGCCAACAACTATGCCTTAGGCACACAGTTGCTGAATGCCATCAAGGCGAATCCCAACGACCTCAGCAGCTATCCCGCCATCGACCCCGTAGCGACCTCGCTCAGTGGCTACGAGAACATCATCATCGTGACGCCGCTGTGGTGGAGTCAGATGGCAGCCATCATGCAAACTTACCTGTTCCAAAGTGCCTCTGAGATGGCAGGCAAGCACGTGGCGATGATCGTGTCAAGCCATTCGAGCGGTATCAGCGGAGTGGTCAGCGATGCCCGCAGATTGTTGCCCGACGTGACGTGGATGGGTGATGCCCTGTGGATCAACGCCAGCAACCATTCCAATCGTGCCTCGCTGATTGAAGCGTGGCTCAAGACATTGAATTTCGCTAAAGGACAAACGACTATGGATAAAATGTATATCACCATCGGCGGGCAGACGCAGAGCGTGACGCTGGTCGAGAATGCCGCCACACGGGCGCTGGTCGAGAAGCTGAAGCAGGGGACTGTCACCGTGATGCTCAACAGCAGCGGCGGCTTTGAGATTTGGGGAGCATTAGGCTTCTCGCTGCCTACCAGCAACCAACAGACGACGGCACTACCCGGCGACGTCATCCTCTACAACGGCAGCAATATCTGTCTGTTCTACGGCTCTAACTCATGGAGTTACACGCGACTGGGCAAGATTGACGGACTCTCGGAGAGCGAGCTGCGCACCTTCCTGAGGGCAGGCGAGAGCAACATCAGCGTAACGCTGTCTGTGGATGTCCAGACAGACATAAGGAACATCAAAGGAGAGGGGAACGCTCAAGGCGATGGGAATCTTTACTCGCTGAACGGCCAAAGAGTGAAGAACCCGACGAAAGGGCTGTATATCCGAAACGGTAAAAAGATAGCAATATGAAAAGAGTTATTGTCATTTCAACGAGCCTGCGCAAGGGCTCAAACAGCGATATGCTCGCAGACCAGTTCGCCGAAGGTGCCAAGGCTGCCGGACACGAAGTGGAGAAGATTTCGCTTGTCGGCAAGAACATCCAGTTCTGCAAGGGATGCCTGGGGTGCCAGAAGCTGGGACGCTGCGTCATCAACGACGACGTGAACGACATCATGGCAAAGGTGCTGCAGGCCGACGTCATTTGCTGGGCAACACCTATTTATTACTACGAGATGAGCGGTCAGATGAAGACCCTCATCGACCGTATGAATGCCATGTACGAACAGGACTATCACTTCCGCGATATCTATCTGCTGACGACGGCTGCCGAAAACGAAACCGAGACACCCAAGCGCGCAGAAATCGGTCTGACGGGCTGGATAGACTGCTTTCCTAAGTCTCACCTCGCTGCCCACCTCTTCTGCGGAGGCGTAAACGATGCCCGCGAGATAGAAGGCAACGACAAACTGCGGGAGGCGTTTGAGTTAGGAAAAAAAATATAGTCGGGTTCACAGGGACACTGTACTTTATGGATGTAGAGGATATTATCTTATGAATCAACTATATCGCATGAAAATGACATCACTTATCGTACTGACAGCCATCAGCCTTATGGCCTCTGCGCAGTCCCAGTTCACACAGCCTACCCGCACTTACCTCATGCACAGCAGCGGCCTCCACCTAAAGCGAGGCTCAGACGGCATTGCCAAGCTGGAAGACGCATCGGCAACGAAGCCCCAACAGGTGACATTCGTGCCCGTTGGCGGTGGCTACTATGTGGTTCGTGCCGACGCAAGCCGGTCGTATATGGCCTTGTCCGGAGAGTGGGAAACGCATTTCGTGACCGATTCCACAAGCGACAATGCCAAATGGAAGATAGAACGCCAGAACGACTTCTTCGTGAAACTGCGCTGCAAGGCAAACAACAAGTATCTGGGCACAGATGCCAACACCGCCGAAGCATGGGTGTTTGCCAATAAGGACGGGGCATCGCCCCTGCACTATTGGTTCTTCAGCGACAATGCCAAGCAGTCCATACCTGTTGACACACTGTCATATACGGTACGTCCCGACGACGTGCGGCAGCACTTTGAGGGCTGGGGCGTATCGCTTTGCTGGTGGGCAAATATGTGCGGCCAGTGGGATGACGCCAAGATTAACACGCTGGTAAACTGGTTGGCCAGTCCCTCGGGCCTGAACTACTCGCTCTTTCGCTACAACATCGGCGGAGGCGACGACCCTGAATGGAGGCATTGTGAGGAGCACCACATGGCCCGGGGCATGGGGCTGCGTGCCGAGATGTCAGGCTTCAAGGACTTTACAGGTGACGAATACCACTGGGACCGCGACGAGGCACAACGCCGCATCATGCTGAAGATTCGCGAGAAACGTCCCGATGCGGTGTTCGAGGCATTCAGCAATTCGGCTCCTTATTATATGACCTACAGTGGCTGCGTCTCGGGCAACACCGACCCTGCCAAAGACAACCTGCGTCCTGAGTACTACGAGGAGTTTGCCCACTATCTTGTTGACGTATGTAAGCACTACAAGGACGAGTACGGTATCGAGTTTCGTACGCTGGAACCCTTCAATGAAGCCATGACCGACTTCTGGCGATGCAGCGGTACGCAGGAGGGTTGCCACTTCGATGTTCAGTCGCAAATCAACTTCCTTCGCGTCCTCGCACCCATCCTGCAGGCTTCGGGGCTCAGCACCGTGATTTCAGCCAGCGACGAGACCAAGGTGGCGCAGTCTGTTGCCGACTTCAATGCCTACAAGTCGGCGGGCGTGCTCCCACTCGTCAGCCAGTGGAACACGCACACCTACTCCGTGACCAACGCCGACCGGAAACGGCTGGCACAACTTGCACAAAAGGCCGGAATACCTCTTTGGATGAGCGAAGTGGGAGCCGGCGGCAGCGGGCTGGGCGGCAACTTAGCACTGGCTCAGAAGCTCTTCGACGACATACGCTACCTTCAACCCGAGGCTTGGATAGACTGGCAAGTGATGGAAGAGGACAACGACCAATGGTGTACCGTCACGGGCAGCTTTGCCGACCAGACTTTCAGCCGCAACAAGAACTACTACGTACGCCAGCAGTGCTCGCGCTTCATCCCCAGCGGCTACGACATCATCGCCAGCGACTGCGACCAGTCCCTGGCTGCTATCAATGCCGCCCAAGATACCCTTGTGCTCGTCGTGCTCAACGAAGGGACGAAGGCCATCCATCGCATAGATTTGTCTCATTTCGCCGAAGTGCCTGCAAAAGCCAAGGTCAAGGCCTACCGCACCTCAGCCTCTGAAGACTTGAAGCGCATCTATGACTTCACCGTCAGCGACAAAATGATGACCATCACCCTGCCCACGCAGAGTATCACCACGCTATTGTTGCCCGTCGGTAGTAAGGAAACGGGAATCCGTTCAATGCACGGAGAAACGGAACAGAGCGCAAAGAACACACCGAAGACCATATACAGCATCAATGGCTGTCGCATAGGCAACAGCACCAAGGGTCTTTCACCCGGCCTCTATATTGTCAGGCAAGGAAACACAAGCCGCAAAATCATCATCAAAAACTAATGCAACATGAAGCGTATTACCTTTCTTCTATTCACTTTCACCTCTTTACTTCCATCGTCTGCCCAGGAGCTGCGCAGCGACATCGGCCTGAGCGACCCATTCATCATGGCTGACGCAAGGTCACAGCAGTACTATATGACCGGTACAGGCGGCGGGCTGTGGAAGAGCAGCGACCTGGAAGTGTGGACCTATCTGGGTTTCCCCTTGCAGTTCAACGAGGCGGCATGGATGGGAGCCAGTCCGCAGGTGTGGGCTTCAGAGATACATTGCATCGACGGGAAGTACTACAACTTCTCGACCCTGACCAACGGCAACATCACCATCGACAGCGACGGACACCCACGACGTGCCGTACACATCATGAGCAGCACCTTGCCCGAGGGCAAATACACGCTCATCAGCGGGGGTGACGCCACCTACGTGCCGGCTGAGAAGACGACGCTCGATGCCTCTTATTTCGAGGACACCGACGGCAAGCGCTATCTCATCTATTGCCACGAGTGGATACAGAACGGCAACGGCACCATCGAGTACATCGAACTGAAGCCGGACATGAAGGGTACCGTAGGCGAAGGCGTGGTGATGACACGGGCACACGATGCGACATGGAACACCAGCCCCGTGACGGATGGTCCTTATCTTTTCCGTACTCAGACAGGACGCTTGGGAATGATATGGACCAGCTGGCATGGTGACCGCTACGTCCAAGGTGTGGCCTACTCATCAACTGGCAAAATGAATGGCCCGTGGGTTCACGAACCGCTGCCCATCACGCCCGACAACTACGGCCACGGCATGCTCTTCCGCACCTTCGAGGGACAGCTGCTCATGTCCATCCACAGCCATCGCACCATCGACGAGTCGCGCCAGATTTGGGAGCGCCACCCCACCCTCTTCATTATGGACGATAGCGGTGACCGTCTGCGTACCGTCATGGAATACAAGGTAAATATCGGAGCAGCCAATCCGGCACGCGTCATGGTCGATAACCCCGAGTTTGAGTACGGCAAGCAGGGCTGGACCTGTACGACAGGCGCACAAAACCAACTCATCGCCACCAATCAGTCAGGAGCCATCACGGGGAACTTCTTCGAGAGTTGGGATGCCAATTCCTTCACAGGCGAGATCTATCAGGAAAAGGCGGTCCCCAACGGCACCTATCAGCTGACGGCAGCTGCCTTCCGCAGCCAGCTCATCAGCGGCGGCAAGCAGGATGCAAAGGCGGTATATCTGTTTGCCAACAATGAGCGGGTATTGGTTGACAATACTACTCCACAGAACTATACTGTGACGATTCACGTTACCGACGGCAAACTACGTTTCGGCATAGTATCTGTTAAGAAGAACTTCCGCTGGATGGGCATCGATAATATCAGCATCAGCTACTACGGCGAAACCGAACTGACAGCAGAGGACATAGACGAAGCCCAACGAAAAGCAAGCATCTATCTGCGCAACCGGCGCGACGGCAAGTTCCTGAATGCAGGGCAGTCGTGGGGCACGCAGGCAGTTCTCTCAAACCATCCACTCGATTTTCGTTTTGTGGAGCTGCCTAACGGCCGATATGCCATCGACACCCGCATCAGCAACGGCTCTCTCAACCACTATGCCGGCACCAACGGCTACCTCGACAGCTCCCTTACGCCATTCACCATCAACTACTTGGACGATCGGTCCGTCACCCTCGCCACCGACGGCACCCATTACTGGGGCAGCACGGGCGGCACTATCGTCAGCACATCCATGACTAACGCCTCGGCAAGGGGAGCGCAGTGGGAGGTGCTGACGCGCGATGACCTCCTTGATGAACTTTCTGAAGCCACGCCTGACGCACCGGCCGACGGCAGCTTCCTCATCCAGTGCCCCGGCTTTGGGCGCAACGATACTCGCATCTCGGCTTGGAATATCAGCGGCGATTGCACCAACAGCACCCTCTCCGACGGCAACAACACCAACAACTGTGCCGAGTCATTCCACTCGCCCTTCACCATCAGCCAAGCCCTTCAAGATGCTCCCGCTGGTACTTATGCCCTCACGGCACAGGGCTTCTATCGTCAGGACGAGGGCAGGACCGAGCAGCCGCCTGTGTTCTTCATCGGCGACAACACCGTACCACTCACCAGCAATTCGCACGGCGAAAATTCCATGGAAGATGCCTCCGCATCGTTCACCGCCAATCGCTACACCATCGCACCCCTCCTGTTCTACTATGACGGCCAACGTCCCTTCACCTTGGGCATCCGAGGCACAGCCAAAGCACAATGGGTCGTTTGGGACAATTTCCAGCTGAAGTACTTGGGAAGTGATAATTCAACAGGAATCCAAGAGGCTGTAACCAGCCAAAAGGAACAAGATGACACCGTCTATGACCTCAGCGGCCGTAGAGTGATGAATCCTTCTAAAGGTATCTATATCAAGAATGGCAGAAAGACTGTTCTTTGAGAAATCATTTTCTCCTGCTTTTCTTAAATTAAACGGGAAAGCGGACAATAATTGAAAAAAATCGTAACTTTGTGGGCTGAAAGCAAACAATGAAGAACAAATGCATGAAACATAAATTTCTCCTTAGTATATTTGCTGCCCTGATGACTGGTAACATCTCTGCCCAAGAGTGGATCAGTTCACTTGGAAAGGACGGGGGGATGCCGGTATTCACCAAGACGTTTCAAATCACGAAGAAAGTAAAGGCTGCCACTATCCACACAAGCGCGTTGGGGGTATATACGTTCTCCGTCAATGGAAAGGAGGTTGATGATGAAGAACTGAAACCCGGCTGGACAGATTACCGCAAGGAGATTTTCTATCAGTCGTATGTGCTGCCGTTGTCTCTGCTGAAAGGGGATACGATGAATATCACGGCTCAGGTGAGCAATGGATGGTGGATTGGCGGAATCACTCGTGGTGTGTATGGCAAGGACAACCGTCATGCCTTCATCTGCTGGGTGGATATGGAATATAAGGACGGGACGAAGGAGAAGTTCATCACAGATACTTCGTGGAAATGCTCTACGAACGGACCTCTTCTATTGGGTGACATATATAATGGAGAAACGTACGATGCCACCCGAAGTGTGTCTGAATGGCATCAGGTTGTTGTAAACAACGATGCAAAGGGAAAGCTCATTCCTGCGTTCGGCCCTAAAGTAAAAATACGCGACAAGGCATTGTGGCGCCATCCGCAAAGGGTCACCCTCTACGATGGTGCGACTCCTACAAATACGGATTATGGAGAAATCCATGTCGTGAAGAACCTCACATCATTCTCCTCACCTGTTACGTTGAAAAAAGGACAGACGCTCCTCATCGACTTTGGTCAGAACATGGTAGGCTGGATTGACTTTGCGGTCAAAGGACAGAAGGGGACGGAACTGACTTGCACCTTCGGCGAAATGCTCAACTACAATGGTGATGCACGTCGTCTTGACAAAGGACCTGCCGGAAGCCTATGGACATACAACTTGCGCGAAGCCAAGGCCACATTCCGCTACACGTTGCGAGGCGGTGAGGTTGAGAAGGGACATCCCCGTCACACCTTTTTCGGTTTCCGCTATGCAGAGATAACGGCAACCGGGAACGTTGAAATCCGGAAGGTTGTGGGACAGGTTGTCGGCAGCGACATCAGGGAATGGGGTCAGTTTGAATGCAGCAACCCGGATATCAACCAACTATACAGCAACGTGTGGTGGAGTCAGCGAGGCAACTTCCTCAGCATCCCTACCGATTGTCCTCAGCGTGACGAACGTTTAGGATGGACCGGCGACACGCAGATTTTCTCAACTACCGCTCTCTATAACAGTGACTGCAAGGAGTTCTACCGCAAGTGGATGCGCGACATGCGCAACAGCCAGCGTGAGGACGGAGCCTACTGCTGTACGGCTCCTGCTGCCAACATGTGGGGATATGGCGGGGCTGCATGGGGCGATGCCGGCATCATCGTGCCATGGAATGTATATATGATGACAGGCGACATTTCAATCATCAAGGAGAACTACGAGAGCATGAAGGGATGGATACACCACTGTTCCTCGTTCAGCGAAGGCGAATGGAAGCATGTGGGAGCTGCTACGGAATTCGGTGACTGGCTTGCCTACAAAGAGGTTGAGAAGCGTTACGTCTCGTATGTGTACTATTATCATTCCTGCACTCTCATGGCAAAGATGGCGGACATTCTCGGACGTGAAGCAGATGCAGTGCGTTACCGCACACTTGCCGAGAAAATAAAGAATGAATTCCAGCACAGGTACATCACGGATGGCGAGATAAATACCGGTAAAGACACGCAGACAGCCTACCTTTTAGCACTGCATTTCAATCTCTTGGAAGACGGGCAAAGAGCAGCTGCCATAAAGTCCTTGCGAAAGAACATTAAGGAGAATGGCTATAAGCTGTCGACAGGCTTTGTGGGAACAGGTGTTCTGATGGAAACTCTTACGGATTACGGCATGACGGACCTTGCTTACAGGCTTATGCTTCAGCGCGAAAACCCATCGTGGCTGTACAGCATCGATCAGGGTGCCACTACCATCTGGGAGCGTTGGGACTGCTATACACTTGCCGACGGTTTCCACAAGCACGAATGGAACATGAACTCATTCAATCATTACAGCTATGGTGCCGTTGCCGGTTGGTTCTACTCCTCCATCCTCGGTATTCGTCCTGCAGAGCCCGGTTTCCAATCAATCCTTCTCATGCCACACTTCGGTGACAAGCTGTCATGGGCAAAGGGAGGCACCAACACTCCTCATGGCAGAGTCGATGTAGCATGGAAACTGTCCCGCAATCATACCTACGAATACAGCGTGACCGTCCCTCGTGGAGTCAAGACGACTCTTCTGTATAAGGACGACGAACCGGTGGTATTCGTTGGTGATGGCAGAAAGCATGTATTCAATCTTCATTAGCCGCCTCCCGGATCACTTCCCGCAAAGCGACTCCAATTGAACAGTAACAATATCAATGAAAAAAATCGTTTTATATTTAATCGCAGTAATGACGATGACTACAGTAAACAGTCAGACGCTGACTGAGCGTCAGAAGGGATTGGCAGCATGTGCCTGCCTGATGGCACAGGGTGACATGAACCGTTTGGAGCCTGCCGCAGAAAGACTCGTGGTTTCAGCACCTTACCTATCATAAGGATGTGCAGGAAGGAGCATCTAACGAGTGGTGCGAGCCTGTGGTTGGAAGTCCCACGACACGTGGAACCGAGAGTCAGCAATGGCCCATGTTAGTGGCATGGTGTAGCGATGAACACAGATGCCTGGTACAATCTATTCGATGTAAAACCAGGCGAAAAACTCTACCTCAAGCCAGAGGAGCGCACACATATATGGTAATAGAAAAGGGTTCCAGCCCTTACATGAGCCTTTTACCTGACCCTTCACGCGCGACTTAGAGTACACCCTTGCTGGAGGGCAGTTGCATGTGGTTGATGTCGCGACGCACAGCCATGCGGAGGGCACGGGCGAGGGCTTTGAAGATGCCCTCAATCTTGTGGTGTTCGTTTTGTCCTTCTGCCTTGATATTCAAGTTTATGCGGGCTGCATCCGAGAGGCTCTTGAAGAAATGCAGGAACATCTCGGTGGGCATCTCCCCTACCCGCTCGCGGTGGAATTCGGCATCCCATACGAGCCAAGGGCGCCCGCCGAAGTCGAGGGCTACGCTGCAGAGGCAGTCGTCCATGGGCAGGGTATATTCGACAGCCGCCGAGGCGCTGTCCTTGCTGAAGCCATAGCGCTCGATGCCGCGCTTGTCGCCGAGGGCTTTCAGCAGCGCTTCGCCCAGGGCGAGTGCGGTGTCCTCGATGGTGTGGTGCTCATCCACATGGAGATCACCCTTCACGCGGATGTCAAGGTCGATGCTGCCATGTTTGGCAATCTGCTCCAGCATGTGGTCGAAGAAGCCGAGGCCGGTGGAGATATTGCTCTTGCCGATGCCATCGAGGTTCACGCTGACGGCGATATCCGTCTCCTTCGTCGTGCGGGTGACGGTAGCCTGTCGCACCCCGGCATAGATGATTTCCACAACCTTGTCCCAAGAAGAAACAGTTGAGAGTTGAAAGTTGAGAGTTGAGAGCTGAGAGCTGATTATACTCCCCTCCCTAACAGGAGAGGGGTCGGGGGTGGGACTTATAATTATGGCCTTGCACCCCAAATTCTTGGCCAGTTGTGCATCGCTCTCGCGGTCGCCGATGACGTAGCTGTTGGCGAGGTCATAGGAGCCGTCCATGTATTTCGTGAGCATCGCTGTGCCAGGCTTGCGGGTGGGCAGGTTGTCCTCGGGGAAGCTACGGTCGATGAGGATGTCGTCGAAGGTGACGCCTTCGCCTGCAAGGATCTCCAGCATCAGGTTGTGCGTGGGCCAGAAATCCTCCTCGGGATACGAGGGTGTACCGAGCCCGTCCTGGTTAGACACCATCACAAAGCGGTAGTCGGTGTGCTGGCGCAAGAAGCGCAGGGCGCTGATGGCACCGTGCACAAAATGGAACTTCTCGAAGGAGTCTATCTGCTCGTCGGCAGGCTCCTGCAGGATGGTGCCGTCGCGGTCGATGAATAATACTTTCATGATCTATATTGTCTTAACGCCCCAAGCAGCGCATTGTTTTCCTGCGGTGTGCCGATGGTGATGCGGAGGCAGTTGCCGCAGAGCTGCACACGCGAGCGGTTGCGGACCACGATGCCGCGGTCGATGAGATAACGATAGATGCTGTCGGCATCGGTCATGCGTGCCAGGAAGAAGTTAGCATCGGTGGGATACACGGCCTTGCAGATGGGCAGCTCAGCCACGGCGGGCAGCAGGTGTTCACGTTCGCGCAGCAGCGTGGCACGCCAGTACTGCACCTGTTGGATGTCAGCCAGCATCTTCATGGCCTGCTGCTGGGTGAGTTGGTTGACGTTATAGGGGTACTTGACCTTGTTGAACAGCGCTATGATCTCCTCGGAGGCGAAGGCCATGCCCAGACGGATGGCCGCCGACGCCCACAGCTTGGAGAAGGTGTTCAGCACGATGAGGTTGGGGAAATGGTCGAGGTCGAGGCGGAAGGGACGTGCGTCGTTGAAGTCGCTGTAGGCCTCATCAACGACCACGATGCCCTGAAACTCCGTGAGCACACGCTCGATAGCCTTGTGGTCGAGGGCATTGCCCGTGGGGTTATTGGGCGAGCAGAGCCAGATGACCTTGGTGTGGTCATCGCAGGCTGCCAGCAGGCGGTCTGCATCGAGTGAGAAGTCTTCATTGAGTTCTACGGGACGGTACTCGACATCGTTGATGTCGGCACAGACGCCATACATGCCATAGGTGGGTGAGATGGCCACCACGTTGTCCTGCCGCGGCTCGCAGAAGATGCGATAGACGAGGTCGATGGCCTCATCGGAGCCGTTGCCCAGGAAGATGCGGCTGGCAGGAACCTCCTTCACCACCGACAGTTTCGCCTTCAGTTCCTCCTGCAAGGGATCGGGATAGCGGTTGAAGCCTGCATTATAGGGGTTCTCGTTGGCATCGAGGAATACACTGGCCACACGGCCCTTGAACTCATCGCGCGCACAAGAGTATGGTGTGAGCGCAAGGATGTTCTTGCGGGCTAAAAGACCCACCACAAACTCACCCTCAGCAGACCCACCCCCGGCCCCTCCCGTTAGGGAGGGGAGAGGCTGGCGCGTAGATTCATTATTATTCGACATTGCGTTATTACGTTATTACGTTATTGCGAAGAAAGACTGCCCGCAGGCACTCCCCTCCCTAACGGGAGGGGTTAGGGGGTGGGTCTGCCGGGGGTGGGTCAGCCCCCCATCCTCACCGTCATCGCATTCTTGTGAGCATCGAGTTGCTCGGCAGCTGCCATGAGCTCCACGGTGCGGCCAATGCTCTGCAGACCTTCGGGCGTAATCTTCTGGTAGGTGATCTTACGGCAGAAAGCGTCGAGGTTCACGCCGCTATAGGCCGTGGCATATCCGTTGGTGGGCAGTGTGTGGTTGGTGCCCGAGGCGTAGTCGCCGGCACTCTCAGGCGTGAGGTGTCCGATGAAGACGCTGCCAGCATTCACCACACGCTCAGCCAGCGCTTCGGCATCTGCAGTCTCGATGATGAGGTGCTCGGGAGCATAGCGGTTGCTGATGGCGAGGGCTTCATCCGTGGAGGACACGAGTACGATGCGGCTGTTCTCGAGCGCAGCAGTAGCAATGTCCTTGCGTGGCAACAGAGCGAGCTGACGGGCCACTTCGGCTTCAACGGCAGCAATCAGCGTCTCGGAGGTGGTCACAAGGAGTACCTGGGAGTCCACACCGTGCTCGGCCTGCGAGAGCAGGTCGGCAGCCACGAAGGCTGGGTTGGCCGTCTCGTCGGCGATGACCTCCACTTCGCTGGGGCCTGCAGGCATGTCGATGGCGACATCAGCCAGCGACACGAGCTGCTTGGCGCATTGCACATACTGGTTGCCCGGGCCGAAGATCTTCGACACCTTGGGCACCGATTGTGTGCCGTAGGCCATAGCGCCGATGGCCTGTACGCCACCTGCCTTGAAGACCTTGGAGACACCAGCGATGCGGGCAGCCACGAGGATGGCGGGATGCACGCTGCCGTCCTTGCTGGGCGGCGTGCAGAGCACAATCTCGCTGCAGCCGGCGATGCGGGCAGGGATGGCCAACATCAGCACCGTAGAGAACAGGGGAGCTGTGCCACCGGGGATATAGAGTCCCACCTTCTCGATGGGTACGCTCTTCTGCCAGCAGCGCACGCCGGGAGCCGTCTCCACCTCGATGCCTGCATAGCGCTGTGCGCTGTGGAAGCGGGCGATGTTGTCGTGGGCCAGCTGCAGGGCGGCTTTGAGTTCTTCACTGACAAGAGCCTCGGCAGCAGCAAACTCCTCGGGGGTGACGGCCAGCGCCTGCAGCTCTACCCTATCGAACTGACGTTCGTAGTCGAGCACGGCGGCATCACCTTCGCTCTTGATGCGTGCGAGGACAGCGGACACGGTGGCCGTGAGGTCCTTGGCATCCTTTGTCGGGCGCGTGACGATTTCACGCACCTCCACTTCGCTCGGATTTCTATATATTTTCATTACAGAATCATTTTCTCAATGGGAATCACGAGGATGCCCTGTGCGCCCAGGGCCTTCAACTGGGAGATGACTTCCCAGAAGCGCTTCTCGTCGATGACGGTGTGGACACTGTTCCAGCCCGGCGTGGCCAGCGGCATGACCGTAGGACTCTTGGCACCCGGCAGCACGGCGATGACCTCCTGCAGCCGGTCGCTGGGGACATTCATCAGGACATATTTCTTGTCCTCGGCAGCCTTGACGGCTTCGATGCGGAAGAGCAGGTCGTTGAGGGTGGCGCGCTTCTCAGCATCGAGCTGTTTGTTAGCAATCAGCAGCGCCTCGCTCTTCATCACCACCTCCACTTCGCGCAGGTTGTTGCTCACGAGCGTGCTACCCGACGAGACGATATCAAAGATAGCGTCGGCCAGGCCGATGCCCGGACTGATTTCCACGGAGCCCGTGATGACGTGCACCTCGGCATTCACCTTCTTATTATTAAGGTACGCGCGTAGGATGCCAGGATAACTCGTGGCAATCTTCTTGCCCTCGAACCACTCGACACCCGGATAGTCGATAGCCTTGGGGATGGCCAGCGACAGGCGACATTTGCTGAAGCCCAGGCGACGCACCACATCGGCGTCCTCGCCACGCTCCACAAACTCATTCTCGCCCACGATGCCCAGGTCGGCCACGCCAGTGGCCACGCTCTGCGGGATGTCATCATCGCGAAGATACAGGATTTCTACAGGGAAGTTGGGCGACTCGACCAGCAACGTGCGTTTGCTCGACGGAATCTTGATGCCTGCTTCAGCAAGCAGAGTCATGGTGTCCTCGAAGAGGCGACCCTTGGATTGAACAGCTATTCGTATCATAGAGTTATGTGTCTTGTTTTACTCGTTGTGGTTTCTAAGAAACGACAACGCCGCACGAGGGTCTTCGTGCGGCGCTGAGTCCTTGTGTCGGGGCGACCCGACTCGAACGGGCGACCACCTGGTCCCAAACCAGGTGCGCTACCAACTGCGCTACGCCCCGAAAAGCGGCTGCAAAGGTAGTGAAAAAGTTTAAGGTTTAAGGTTGAAAGTTGAAAGTTTTTGCATTTCACCTTGATTTTTTTGGTTTTTGGTATCTTTTTTCTCCTGTCACGTTCTCATTTTTCACTTTTCATTCTTTCTTTTTTCACTTTTTACGTACCTTTGCGGGCGTTATGGAAATCCCATCCCTCTATCTGGAGCGCGCCGTGAGTCAGTTTGCGGGGCTGCCGGGCATCGGTCGCAAGACGGCGATGCGTCTGGTACTGCACCTGCTGAAGCGCGAGCGCACCGACGTGGACGCCTTCGCCGACAGCCTCAAGGCACTAATGGCTAACGTGCACTACTGCCGCGTGTGCCATAACATCTGCGACGGCGACGTTTGCGGCATCTGCTCCACTCCCAGCCGTGACCATGCCACGGTGTGCGTGGTGGAGAGCATCCAGGATGTGATAGCCATCGAGGCCACACAGCAGTACAATGGTGTCTATCACGTACTGGGCGGTGTCATCTCACCCATGGACGGTGTTGGCCCGCAGGACCTGGAGCTCACGTCATTAGTGGAGCGCGTGGCTACCGGTGACATCAAGGAGGTCATTCTGGCTCTCAGCCCCACCATGGAGGGCGACACGACAGACTTCTATATCTACCGTAAGTTGGCGGACTATGAGGTTACCATCACCACCATCGCACGCGGTGTGGCACAGAACGACCAGCTGCACTATACCGATGAGGTAACGCTGGGACGTAGTATCCTGGACCGCAAGCCATTCAGAGGATAGCCTAAACCTCTACTTTAATCTCTCTTAACTTCTTTAACACCCCATAAATATTCCATGCTTTCCGAAGAAAAAGTAATACTTACGCTCAGGTCGGTGTACGCCGCCCAACTGCTGTCACCGCTGATGCTTGTAGGCATCTTCGAGACAGAGCTGCAGGAGCCGGGATCGCTGGTGGGCAACGATGTCCTGACCTACGCCATGAACATGGTCGGCGTGGTGCTGGTGCTGTGCGGCATTCTGCTGGGTCTGAAGCTGATGACCTTCCAGCGCGTGAAGGCCCGCATCCATGACAGCCTGCAAGACTACTACAGCTATTCTCTCTGTCGCCTCGCACTCTTAGGCACCCCCCTTCTTTACAACACCCTCGCCTACTACCTGCTGGGCTGTGAGCCCACGTGCGGCTATCTGGCCCTGATGTGTGTGGTAGCCTTCATGTTCGTATGGCCCTCCAAGGACAAGATGCGCTATGAGCGTGATATAGAATAAAATGAAGCTCTCCATCGTCATCGTCAACTATAACGTCAAGCACTACCTATGGCAGTGTCTGGACTCCGTGCGCCGTGCCTCCGAAGGGCTCAACGTGGAGGTGTGGGTCGTCGATAATGCCTCCACCGACCATTCCATCGACTACGTGCGTGTGGATTTCCCTGACGTTCACTATATCGAGAACACGGAGAATGTGGGCTTCGCCCGCGCTAATAATCAAGCCATCCGCCAGTCCACAGGCGATCTGGTGCTACTACTCAACCCCGACACCTTCGTGGCCGAGGACACACTCAGCCATTGCATCCAGTTTTTCGAACAGCATGAGGGTGCAGGAGCCCTGGGCATCCACATGGTAAACCGCGACGGTTCCTTTGCCCGTGAGTCGCGCCGCGGCCTGCCCACGCCCGCCACCGCCTTCTACAAGGTGTGCGGTCTCGGGCATCTTTTCCCCACCCATCCCCGCTTCGCCAAATACTATATGGGACATCTGCCAGAGTTCGCCGACGGACAGATTGAAGCCATCTCCGGCGCCTTCATGATGGTGCGCCGCAAGGCACTGGAACAGGTGGGTCTGCTCGATGAGACCTATTTCATGTATGGCGAGGACATCGACCTCAGCTACCGCATCGGCCGCGGCGGCTGGGAATGCTGGTACACGCCCAAGCTGATGCTCCACTACAAGGGTGAGAGCACGCAGCAGACCAGTTTCCGCTATGTCTATAACTTCTACCACGCCATGCTCATCTTCTTCCGCAAGAACTTCTCTCGCCGCTACTGGTTTGCTTGGCTCTTCGTGGAAGTTGCCGTGCTGGCGATGGGCATCCTCAGCATGTGCCGCAAATGGCTGAAGCGGGGCTGGCGCTGGCTGAAAAAGATGACTGGCATCAACCGTCTGCAGCAGCTGCGCCCCAGTAGCCCCGAGACGATTCTCTTCATTGGCTCCGACGAGGCATGGGCACAAGTGCAGGACATCTGCAGCCGTGAAGGCATGGCCGCCACGCGCGCCGATGCCGTGCCCACAGACCCGCTGACGCCCAACTACCTCTACACCGTCTTTGAGGTGACCACCTTCGGTCACCCCTATCAGAACATGCTGTGGCAGATGATGGCCGCACACCGCCAAGGCATCCACAGCAGCATCGGTACCTATAACCTGCAAACGCGCACGCTCATTCTGGCCAATGACATCTACTGCTGACATACGCCTGCGAGCCCTGGAGCCCGAAGACCTGGAACTCATGTACCGCATTGAGAACGACGCCCGTTTCTGGCGTCACGGCACCACTACGGTGCCCTACTCGCGCTATGCCCTGCGCGAGTACCTGGCCAACAGCCACAACGACATCTTCGCAGACGGACAGGTGCGACTGGTCATCGAGCGCGTAGCCACCACAGAAGTAGCCACCACAGAAGGCACCACGGAGATCACACCCATCGGCTTTGCCGACCTCGTCAACTTCGATGCCATCCACCTGCGTGCGGAGATAGGCCTGCTCATCCTGCCCGAATATCAGGGTCAGCACTGCGGACGCGCCACCCTACAACACCTCTGCGACTATGCCCGCCAGCTGCACCTGCACCAAATCTACGCCATCATCGCCACCACAAACGAACCAGCCATGCAACTCTTTGCGCATTCTGCCTTCGAGGCATCAACGCCGTTGCATGACTGGCTTCGTACGGACGAGGGATTCGCAGACGCTGTCGTCTGGCAGCTTTGTTTATCTGCCGCGTGAGCTGCCACGCGAACTGCCATGAGAGGCACCGCTGAAGCTACTACCACGTGAACCGCTGTGAGAAGCGCCACCGAAGGAGCTGCTGCGCGTGGCGCCATGAGAGGCACCGCTGACGCTACCGCCACGTGAACTGCTGTGAGAAGCACCACCGAAACCACTTGAATGACTGCTGTGAGTGCTGGGACGTGAGCCACTGTGTCCTACCGTGGAGCGTGTGGAGCTGGGATGGCCGTAACTACTGCCACCACGGGAGCGAGAGTCCTGATAGGTGGAGCGACTGCCCATGCGGGAATCACCACGATGAGAAGAAGGGCGATGCATGTCGGGACGATGCGAGGGGCGATCCGAGTGATGAATGCTGCCATGGTGGCTGATGGGACCACGGTCATGACCGCGGAAACCTCCGTTCCAATGCGGGCGACGCGAGGCATAGAAGCCGGCGTTGTGATAGAAGCGTCCGTGACCGCCACGATAGCTGTAGAACACCGCGGGGTGATTGTAATAGTAATAACCCACACGATAGTAGCGGTACACAGGCAAGTACCACGCGCCACTCAGCCATGCGAGCGGACGGAAGAAATAGTCGGCTGCAGTGAACATTGTGTACTGCCAGTCGTAGAGGATGTGGCGCAGGTCTGCATTGCGGTAGCGCAAGTAGTCGCCATAGAGGTCGCGCTCGTCGCGCACACTCAGCAGGTAGTCGAGGTTGATCTCAAAAGCGTCGTTGTACTGCTGGTCGTTGAGGTTCAGCTCGTAGGCCATCTTATCCGTGAGGAAGCGAGCCTCTTCGCGGGCCTGCTCATAAGACATTGCGTTCGCGGGAAGGAGAGCGCCAATGCTCATCACGAGGGAAAGAATCATCTTTTTCATATCTGTATAATTTTAGGGTTTCTTTTTGTTTTCTGCTGCAAAGGTACGGCCTTTTACACAGCCCACAAAAGGAAAAAACCTAAACCGAAGAGGATTTTCCCTATCCCTGCGTTATGGGATGAAATTGGCGAGAGGACGGAGACGGTCGCCCTCATCATCCATCAGGAAATAATGAGGAACTCGGTGGTAACGGCCATTGCGTTCCTCGTGGCTATGTAGAACCAAGAGGAGGCGGCCACGCCAGTCATGAAACAGCATACCATGACCATAGTTGGGCGGTGTGATAGGTTTTGGTTCCTGCACCCAAGGGCCGTCGAGTGTGCCGCTCTTGCTATAGGCAACGCCCATCGTATATTCACCTCCTCTCCAGCTTGTCCATAGACATCCGAGTCGTCCGCTCTCGGTGCGGAAGAGCCAGGGGCCATCGGTGACGCGGTTAGGCCATGTGCCGTCAGCACGCTGCCGGCGCAGAGGAGAGCTGGGCACCACATCGCCAGCCTCACTGTTCCAAGGGCTGTCGCTGGCACGGAACATCACGCGGCTCCACCCTATCGTTCCGCTGAGGTCATCAGTCAGACGAATCTTCTCCACGGTGCCATCGCCGTTTTGCAGCCACTCATGGCAATAGACCATGTAGGGATGGCCGTCGGTATCTATCCACAGCGTTGCATCAAGTGTAGGCTTGAAGGCAGGGAGATAGACAGGATCTCTCATGGGACGGTAGGGGCCGTCCGGACGGTCGCTGACGAGAATATGACAAGCACGACGAGGGATGCTGCGCCCTGCAACGGTATCTATGGCGATAGCATTGTTTGTGAAGGTGGCAAAGTAGTAGTATTTTCCGTGATAGTGGTGCAGCTCTGCCGCCCATACCTCAGGATGAGGCCCCATCCACGATGCGGTGTCCACCTCGATGACATGTCGGGGACCATCCCATGTCTGCAGGTTCTTGGAGGTCCACAGCAAGCCGCCAGTACCTGTCATATAATAGGTATGGGTAGCGGAGTCTGCAAGGATGAAGGGGTCACTGAGACGGATGCTATCCGTTGGCACACCTTCGCGGTAAGGGGGAATACGGCGCTGAGCAGAGGCGGGTGCTACAGAGAGAATAAGAAAGAGAAGGAAGGAGAAAAGGGAAAGGCGAGACATATAGAATGAAGAGTTTAAGGGTTCAAGAGTTTAATGCTAACAGCCAATAGCTGGAATCATCATCTGAAGAGGCTCATCAGCTTCTTCCCCGCCACAAGCAGTGTGACAGCACCGAGGATGAGGACGATACCAACACAAATGCGGAAGGTGAGGGTCTCGCCAAAGACGAGGACACCGATGACCAAGGCCGTGATGGGTTCCAGGGCACCCAAGATGGCAGCTGAAGTGGAGCCTATATAGTGGATGCTGAGGTTCATAGTGACCAGTGAGATGATCGTAGGAAACAAGGCGAGACACACGAGGTTAGCCCACAGCCACGGATTGTGTGGCGTCTGCAGCGCGAAGGTGAAGGAGGCGCTATCGAGGTCGATTCCCGTGAGGCGGATGACATAGAGCAGCGAGCCGAAGACGAGAGCCCAGAACGTGAGTGTAGAGGAATCCATCTGTTTCAGTACGGAACGGTTCACACCCACGATATATACGGCATAGCTGAGCGACGACAGCAGCACCAGCACCACTCCGATGGTCGAAAGCGGCGCGTCAGGCTTGCCGCGATAGAGCAAGGCGATGCCCACGGAGGCCATCGCGATGCACAGCCACGTCAGGATGCTGGCGCGCTCATGGAAGACGAGCCACATAATCAGCGCCACTAGCAAAGGGTAAGCAAAAAGAATCGTAGAGGCGATGCCGGCATCCATATACTGATAGCTGAGGAACAACAACAGCGACGAAGCACTGAAGACCAAACCCATCAACGCCAGCGACAGCAGCTCGCGACGCCGCAGGCGGAAGCTTTTCCCTTGGAACAGCATCAGCGTTCCCAACATCAGGATAGCAAAGCCATAGCGGTAGAAGAGCATGGAGTCGGCCGTCATCCCATCGGCATACAACGGGAGGGCAAACAGCGGATTCAGGCCGTAACTGGCAGCTGCGATGCTGCCGAGGGTGACACCTTTAACCTTGATATTCATCGTGTGTAGTAGTCAATCAGACGGTGTATGGCGCGCTGGCACACAGGGCAGAACTCCTTCACTTCGTTGATCTTCATGCGGCACTCCTGCGAAGGACGATAGACGCCCTTACTCTGATAGCCACCACCCTCATAGACACCCACCTCCGTGGTGAGATTCTTTCCGGAGGGCTTCGTGGGAATAGCGGTGCCCTCGGGGAGCATATCACGCCACTTGCTGTCGAAGTCCACGAGAGTCGTCAGATTCTGCTCCCAAGGCTCTGTATCGGCCGGATACATGCTCTCATACTGGTCATCGTAGTAGTACTCGTCGCCCAGTCCGCCGAAGCTGTGGCCGAACTCGTGCACGATGACCTCCATCTTCGAGCGTGGGCTTCTGGCCGAGGCGATGGTGTAGCTGTTATAGATGCCGCCACCGCCATACTGCCGAGTATTGGCGAGGATGATGAAATGCTCAAAGGGTATGCCCGTGCAAAGGTCGAAAAGACGCCCTACGCTGGGAATCGTCAGGTAGCGGGCGGTGTAGAAGGTGTCGTAGTGCGACTGCAGGGGTGTGTCAAGCCACAGGTTGTCATGCGGTATAGAAACCCCGTTCTGCTTGGAGCGCGGCATCACAGCCACAAAGTTGAAACGGCTCATCAGCGACGTGTAGGGCTCATGTGACATCAGCGCCACGATACTACTGTCGCACATAGCCATGAACTCCGGCATCTCCTCCTCTGTGAAGCCCTCCGCCACGAAAGCGATGTCGATACACTCGCGCGAGTCGCCACCTTTCCACAAGTAGCGCCACGGCGTCTGCACCTCCATAGAGCGGTCGCGAATGAGAATGTCATGAGGGTCAATGCGGTGGCGCAGCTGCGAGGTGACACGGTTGTGGGTGTCAGTGAGCTGACAGATGACATCGACGGGGCGCTTAGGCACAGGAATCAAATAACTGTTGTCGAAGCTGCGCTCCAAGCGTGTGGCTTCCTCCGTGGACTGCCACTCCTGGAAGAGCGATGAGAAGGAGTAGCAATAGACGGTGTCGCCCGTGGCAGCATCGAGGACAAAGAGCTGGCCGTTGCCACGCAGTTCGAGATGGTCGAGGTTGTGGCGGCGCCCATACCAGCCGCTGGTCTTGGACAACGCCTGCAGAGCGATATGCTGCGTGGTGTTGGTGCCCGAGAAGAGATAGTCGATGCGAAGAGTGGAATCGGTGAAGACCTCATCGAAAAATATATCGCGCGCCGTAGCGACGGTGGCTGCCATGAGAAGGGCAAGCAGTGGAAGCAGTGTTCTCTTCATCGTCTGCGTTATTTGATGGTGAGCCTACCGCGCACCGGCGACGGCAGGCGGTCGAAAAGGACATTGTCTATATAGCATTGGAAGTCGGCCGTCATCTCCACGGAATAAGAGCCTGCCGTGGCATCCTCTGGCACCTTGAAGGTGAGTGTGGGATCTTTCTTGTCGTAGCCGTCGTAGTTGGTGTGGACGCTGAGCACGCTGTCCTTCTTGTCACCCGTTTCCTCATCCGTCCACAGATTGCGGATGGTCCATGTGTAGGTGACACCTGCAATGCCATTGCCCTTACGTTTGTGTCCGAAGGTGAGGGTGACATTCTCGCCTGCCTTTGCAGGGTTCGGCTGCTGCGTCAGGTCGCCGAACTCCGGACGCGCATATTCGTCCTTCTCCTCGGCACAGGAGAGAATCGTCAGCGCTGCAAGCAACATCGGCAGCGCCAGAAGAATTAAATGTTTAGCTTTCATATTGTAGTTATTTGGAGTTCAAAGGGTTTAAGAGTTCAAAGGGTTCAAGGGTTCAAGGGTTTGACTGGAATCCTTTTAGGGCCTGATAGAGTCTCTGCACGGGGAGCCCCACGACATTGAAGAAGGAACCTTCGATGCGCTCCACACCCACGTAGCCTATCCACTCCTGCACGCCGTAGGCACCGGCCTTGTCCAGCGGACGGTAGTGTTCGACATAGAAGTTGACCTCGTCGTCGGAGAGTTGGCAGAAGGTGACATCCGAGCGGCACGAGAACGCCACCTGCTTCTCGGTGGTCGTGAGACAGACACCAGTGAACACCTGATGTGTCTTTCCCGACAAGGCGTGCAGCATGCGACGTGCATCAGCCTCATCCTTGGGCTTCTCCAGCACTACGCCGTCGAGCCACACGATGGTGTCGGCTGTGATGAGCAGTTCATCGGGATGCAATGCTGAGCGGTATGCCTCAGCCTTCTTCTTACATATATACAGCGGGATGTCACCGCCCTGCAGGTCTGCAGGGTGACTCTCATCGATACCCGGCAGCACACGCACCTCGAAATCAAGGCCGAGGCCGGCGAGCAACTCGCGACGGCGAGGGGAATTACTGGCAAGGATCAGTTTCATTGAGAGTTGAGAGTTTAAGGGGTAATTTTTCACTTTTCATTATCCAAGGGCCATGGGATTCTTTTTACAGCGTTCCGCTGTTCCCCGCCCTCGTCAGAAGAGGTCTGACTCGGCCAGTCGGGCCGAAATGACATTCCGTCATTTCTAAAATGTGGACAAGCCACATTTTGCCCTCCTTACCAGCCGAACGCCTTCTTGTCTGCCATCCACTTTCCCTGTGCCCTCAGCACCTGCTCCACCACATCACGTCCACAGCCGTAGCCGCCCTTGAGGTGACTGACATAGACAGAGATGTCTTTGATTTCAGGCGCTGCATCGGCAGGACATACGGGACAGCCCACACGGCTCATAATCTCGTAGTCGGGGATATCGTCACCCATATAGAGTACCTCATCATCCTCCAGACTGTACTTGGCTTTCAGCTTCTCGTAGGTCTCCATCTTCACCGAGCATGAGAGGAAGATGTCCTCGATGCCGAGCAGTTCGTAGCGACGACGAATCGCCTCGGGGCGAGCGCCGGTGATAATGGCGATATGCAGGCCGCTCATCTGTGCCAGACGCAGGGCGTAGCCGTCCTTGATGTTCACCGTGCGCACAGGCTCTCCGTCAGGGCCCTGTGAGATGGTCTCAGCGCTCAGCACACCGTCGATGTCGAACAGCAATGCCCGTATCTTGGTTAAATCGTAGTTGATCATTTTTCTTAAACTCAACTATAAACTATAAACCTTAATCTATAATCTATAAACTTTAAACTTTAAACATCACCCAGTCCCCGCATAATGCTCTCCGAGAGCAGCGTATAGAGGCGTTGCATATCGGGGCGCTCAGTCAGCATGGCACGCTGCAGGCCCATCACGTTCTGGTCGCGCCGTACGGCCGGACCTGTCTGCGCCTTGGCAGGAGGCATGTCGTGCAGCTTCGCTACGGTTTCCTCCACGAGGGGTAGCATGACCGAGAAGTCGAGACCGTTGGCCTGAAGGATGCTGTCAGAGAGGGTGAAACAGTGGTTGGCGAAGTTGCAGGCGAAGACGGCGGCAAGATGCAACTGTCTGCGCATCGCCGATGTGGAACGATGCACACGCTCAGCGTTACCCGTCAGCGCCGTTGCCAACATGATGAGACATTCTGCATCCGACTCCTGCGCTGCTTCAATGAAGAAGTGCACCGTGCTGAAATCCACCTGCCGTTCCTTGGAGAACGTCTGCATCGGGTAGAACACCCCACCCCGCTCATGGCCGGCATCGGCGAAGAGCGACAGCGGCAGCGAACCGGCCGTATGTGCCATCAGCGCTTGCTCGCGACCGCTGTGCAACTGTCGCACAGCATCGGGCAGTGCGGCATCCGTTAGCGCCAACAGATAGAGGTCGGCATCCCGCGTGACAGCGTCAAGGCTACCCCACACGGCCTTACAGCCCACGAGCGTAGCCAACGCCTCGGCGGAAGCCTTGCTGCGGCTCCACACCTCCACCACCTCTACCCCACTCCGCTGCAGAGCAGGAGCGAGATTCGTGGCCACTCGGCCAGCACCTATCAACGCTACCTTCATGATTTTCGCTTAACGTCCAGTTGTTTAGTTTAGTGCTTAAAGCACCAATCTTTCTTTTTTCACTCTTCTCTCCCTACGCTCCCCTTCAGGGGGCTCGGGGGCTTTTCACTTTATACTTCAGAACTTATCCACATGCACCTGTTCCCAGAGCAGGCGGTCCTCATTGAACGGCTTGCGCTCCATGCCCTTATGGCCTATGGCGATGATGGACACCACACGCAGAGGTTCAGGAATCTCCAGCAGATAGCGCACGATATTGTCGGCGGGCTCACCCTCGGCCGTGTAACGCTCGCGCACCTGTATCCAGCAGGCACCGAGGCCGAGGTCCTCAGCCTGATAGAGCAAGATGGTGGAGGCCACGCTGGCATCCTCTATCCACACATCGCTCTCCTCGGGATTGCCGACAACGACGACAGCCATCGCAGCGCCCGCAAGGAAGTCGGCACCCTGTGCCTTGCACAAGGCCAGTTTCTCCAGCATCGAGCGGTCGTCCACCACCACGAAATGCCAGGCATGCTTGCCCTTGCTCGACGGTGCCATCAGCGCACTCTTCAGCAACTGTGTCACCTGTTCCTCTGTGAGGGGTTCGTCGGTGAACTTACGCATCGAACGGCGTAGGCGCACCAATTCAGCAAAACTATTCATATAGGTATGATATCATAGATTCATAATGCGTGGCAAAGATAGTGAAAAGTTGAGAGTTGAAAGCATGAAAAAGAGAAAAAGGATTGTTTTCGCACAAAAACTTCACTCTTTAATCCTCAAACATTGAACTTTTCCTTACCTTTGCAGCTCATAATCGCTGAAACGACATGGAACCCAACAACGCTGAACTGGAGCTGGCGCATAACTACGCGCTGTACACACACCGCAATATCTTCCTCACCGGCAAGGCCGGCACCGGCAAGACCACCTTCCTGCGCCGCCTGCAGCAGGAACAGGGGAAACGCATGATTGTCGTGGCCCCCACGGGTGTGGCTGCCATCAATGCGGGCGGTGTCACCATCCATTCGTTCTTCCAGCTGGCACCGGGCTTGTTCCTTCCGGGCAAGATGATGGCGGGCGGCAACAGCAAGTCGCACTACTCCTTCTCCAAGCAGAAGATCAACATCCTGCGCTCACTCGACCTGCTCATCATCGACGAGATTTCCATGGTGCGCGCCGACCTTCTCGACGCCATCGACGATGTCCTGCGGCGCTACCAGCGGCGCGACAAGCCCTTCGGGGGCGTACAGCTGCTGCTCATCGGCGACCTGCAGCAGCTCGCGCCCGTGGCCACGGAGCAGGAATGGCCGTTGCTGCAGGAGTTCTACCAGACACCATATTTCTTCTCCTCGCAGGCCCTGCAGCAGACGGACTTCGTGTGCATAGAGCTCCGCCACGTCTATCGCCAGCAGGATCAGACCTTCGTGGACATCCTCAATGCCGTGCGCGACAACCACATCACGCCTGCCGTGATGCAAGCCCTCAACATGCGCTATCTGCCACAGTTCCGGCCTGCCGATGGCGAGGATTGGATTACGCTGACGACACATAACTACCAGGCGGCACAACTCAACGACCGCCGCATGAGCGAGCTGCCCACGTCACCCGCCACGTTCACGGCACAGGTGACCGGGGACTTCCCCGAGAGCTCCTACCCCACCGACGCACAGCTGACGCTGAAGGTGGGCTCACAGGTGATGTTCTGCAAGAACGACCCCTCTTCTGCCAAGGCGTTCTACAACGGACGCATCGGACGCATCACAGCCATCGAAGGCGAGCGCGTCAGCGTCCTCTGCGGCAAGGACCTCATCCATGTGGGACCGCTGCAATGGACCAACACGCGCTATGTCACGGATGCCGCCACCGCCACCATCCACGAGGAGACCGTAGGCTCCTTCACGCAGATCCCCCTGCGCACGGCATGGGCCATCACCATTCACAAGAGTCAGGGCCTGACCTTCGACCACGCCATCATCAACGCCGGACGCGCCTTCTCCCACGGACAGGTGTATGTCGCACTCTCGCGTTGCCGCACGCTGGAGGGGATGGTGCTCGCCACGCCCATCACCCACGACCTCATCACCACCGACCCCGACGTGGTGGAGTTCAACACCTACGCCACCGAGCACACCCCCACAGCAGAGACCTTCCTGCGCGACCGTCGCAGCTTCATAGAGGACATCCTCTGCGACATCTTCGACTTCAGCGCCATCTCCATGCGCCTGCGCTACTTCGCACGGCTCGCCTCGGAGCACCTGTCACATCTGTACCCGCAGTATGCCCGCATGGTGGCGGAGACGGCCACGCAGGTGGATGCACAGCTCACCACCGTCGGCGTGAAGTTCCAGCAGCAGATTCGCCAGCTCATTCCCCTGGCCAAGAGCTACAGCGACAACCCCATGCTGCAAGAGCGCACCCGCAAGGCCATGGGCTACTACGCAGCCGCCACAGCCCGCACGCTGGGCGACATCTTCGAGCAGGAACTGCCCGAGATTGACAATGCGCGCGTGCACGATATGATACATAATGAATATAACCTCCTGCACACCGACTTCGACGAGAAGATGGCCATCTACATCGCCTGCATGAACGACTTCTCGCTCAAGGCCTACTGGGATGCCAAGGCCCATGCGGCCATGACTGAGGACACGGCAGGGAAAACGCGCAAGCGAACCAGAAAGGCTACGGCCGGCGACAAAACCGCCACACGCACATCATCGACATCGGGAGACGCCTCCGACTCACCCCTCTACCACAGCCTGCTCGACTGGCGACGGCAACAAGCCCGCGAGCGCCATCTGCCGCCCCATTACATCCTGTCCCTGAAAGCCCTGCTCGCCATCGCCGAGAGTGCACCGACAGACATCGACGAGCTCCTCACCCTGCCCGGCATCGGCCCCAAGACCGCCTCCGAGTACGGTGCCGACCTCCTCGCCCTTGTCCGCAAACACGCATGACGAACATCCGCACTTCCACTCGCCGTCCCAGAATGCATAAAGAATAGATGAACGATATTCAAATCATACAGCAGAAGATTCATGAGATTCGCGGCCAACGCGTGATTCTGGATTATGACTTGGCGGAATTGTATCAAGTGACGACAGGAAACCTGAATAAGGCCGTAAAGAGAAATATCCGACGTTTTCCACCTGATTTTATGTTTCAACTGACCAAGGATGAGTTTGAAGAGTTGAAAGCTAACTTGATATTCCATTTTGGAATTTCAAGATGGGGTGGCACTCGTAAGTTACCTCATGCTTTCACGGAACAAGGTGTCGCAATGCTCTCTGGTATCCTAAATAGCACTATAGCTATAGATATGAATATAGCTATTATGCGAGCCTTCGTTGCTATTCGTCAAATGGCCGCCACCCTTCCACCGACTAACACAGCTGCCGATCTCGCACAGTTGCGTCAGAATTTCGAAGATTTACAGCGTGACCTCGATTGGCGAATCTACGTTCGAAGGCTGCAGTGGCCTGATTTCTGTCACCATCCCCCAGACCTAAGTTCACGTTCCTATCTATATGTCTATCTGCGGGACAAGGAGTGGATGAAGGCAATGTAGCTATGAAGTAGAGGGCTTGCCCGATGCTTGCCACATAAAACAAGCATCGGGAAGCTCATTACCCGTTCCGATTTTCATCGGGCGGTGGACTGACCACATAAATCTGCAAGCAGAGGTCACGGAATCTGTCATTAAGCTATTCTCACACATGGCAGGCCATGAATTTCGGAGCCGATACAAGAGGATAATATCAAGCGTGTAAAATCGGCTTGCCGATGCCACATTTTTTAAGTAGTGGGCAGCCTAATACCCCATCTCCACTTCGTTTGATTGGAGTTTGCCACTTCAAGGCAAGCCTGCTGTCGAAAATTCCAGAACGAGCTAAACGGAAAAGACAACGACTCGCAGCCAAAGAGGGCGATGTCGTTGCCCTTTTTGATTGATATTATACGGTCATTCTCCCATCTTGCCCTCCCCCCTCATCAGATGACGAAGAGCGCTAAGAAGTTCTTGGGACTCTTGGACAACACTCAGGAAAACGGTCATGGCTTCGATGTTGAGTTGTCTGGTCTGGATGTCATGAATGATGCGTTTGCGATAATCGGAAAGTGATGATTGAAGTATGGCTGCATCATTGCGTATCAGGGATGCCGCCTCGCTATCGAGAGACCGAAGGTACAAACGCATAATC
>ONCQ01000034.1 GCA_900316355.1 uncultured Prevotellaceae bacterium
TTTTAACACACAAAGGTAGGCATTTTTCTTGAAACAGAGGAATAATCAATGCTATATTTTATTAAATATCAGATGGATAGCTTATTTTAGCGAACCCTAAGTACTATTTCGAGAGGAGCCTCAGCGAAAAAGTCAATCTTCACATTTCCATGCAGGATCTGATCGATTTTGCGAAAGATGAAAATGTGGAAATTGCTAATGGCAAATACGCTTCAACTTTTGAAGATTCGTTTATTAGAAACGATTTTTCAAGGAAATTCTGGCTTAACCAGGAAGGTAATAGAAATTTAAGCGATTTACAAAAGAAAATCAATCAAATAGCATACCAGGCAATTACTGAAAAGAACTATTATGTACTCTTATAAGAGTCTGTTCGGCAAAGGCCTCGGCAAAAAGAGTCGAGTCACCTTTCTGCTCACTATCGCCTTTCTGTTCCTCTTCGTTACAGGCATCGTACTCATCGTTGCCATCGACGGCCCCAATTCCACTATGGGCCACTTACATTATATATTTGGACAACTGCTGACTATCCTTTCCCTCGGGCACGTCACCAAGAGGTGGAAACAAATTGTCCATGAGTGAGATGATTTGTTTTTACCCCTCCCGATACTCCAGCGGGCTGAAACCCACCTGTCGCTTGAAGTAGCGGTTGAAGGCACGGTGGGCTTGGGGAACTTTGAGTAATCATAATGATGAGGTAGTCTTAACGTACTACCTCATCATATTTTTACAAGTGTCCTGTAGGATTCTTTTTAGCGTATTCCCCTGGTAAAACGCCGAACTCTTTCTTGAAGCATTGAGAGAAATATTTCGGTGTGTTGAAGCCAACGGAATATGCTAGTTCGGAGATGCGGAAGTCAGAGTCGCGGCAAAGAATGTCGGCGGCGGCATTCAAGCGGATATTCTTGATGAAGTTCTGGATGCTCAGACCGCTGACATCGTGCAGGCGTGTGTAGAGGGAGCTGACGCTCATGCCCAGGTCAGCGGCCATGCGGTCGCGATTGTAGTCGGTATCATCAAGGTTCTGCATAACCAATTCACGTGCTTTCTTCAAGAAAGCCGACTCGGTGTCTTGTTGTACAGGTGTGGCTTCGAGTTCATTGGCGCTTTGTTCTTCCTTCTGCGGTTCAAATGTGGTTCCTACGCATCGCATCACTGCAGTGAACCGTCGGCTGGCTTTCACTTCGTGTTGCATTTGCAGATATCGCCATACGAACCATGCGATGCACGCGAGTACACATATATAAATAAGGTATGCCCACCATGTGCGATACCACGGAGGAAGTACGCGTATGGCGATGGCATATGGAAGTTCGAAGGTCTGACCGTGGCTGTCGGTAGCACGGAGATGCAGCTGGTAGGTTCCAGCGGGCAGGTTGGCCAGAGATACACGTCGTGTGCCGGGTTCCACATACTGCCAGTCGCGGTCATAATCATTGAGACGGTAGGAATATGAAATCTGTGCGGTATGGTTGTAGGTGAGCAGGGCGAGTTCCAAGGCGAGGCGATGCACGGATGCGGGAAGTGTGATGTCGCGTACCGCCAGGGGTATCGCAGAACAGATGCGCGCAGCACTGCTGGAATCCATATCGGCGATGGGTGTGTCGTCGATGAACAGGTCTGTCACGATGAGCGTCGCGCGGGCGGTTGCTATCCTTTCTTCTTTCTTATTAGCTACCTTCCGGTTTGCCACGCTCACGTATCCTTCGGTCATACCGAAATAGAGGCTGTCGGTGGTGCGGAACGTAGATTGAGGCATGAAAGTGCAGTCTGGCAGCCCGTCTTCGACGGTGAACGTCCTAACGACAGTTTCTCCGTCAGACCCTACAACAAGGCGCATCAACGTGCCGTTCGATGCCAGCCACAGGCCGCCTTCTGCATCCTCGTTGATAGAGCAAATGTTGCGTGTAGGCAGGTGGTAGCTTTGTGCTACGCTATGGAAGCGGTCGCTTTGGGCATCATAGCGCAGCAGCCCTTGTGTTGGCGAGACAGCCCACAGACGGTAACGGCTATCCTCAAAGCACGCTGTAACGGGCATTCGGGGAAGATAGTGGCGACATGTCCTATTCATTATCCGCACGATGCCGTCGTTATCCGAGCTCACCCATACGTTCCCTTCGTGGTCTTCCGTAATGTTTCTGACGATGAAATAGCCTGTCAGATCTACGCTGTCGGTGCAGATTTCCAGATGCTCGCCTTTCCCGTCGGGGGTGACTATGGATATTCCCATGCGCTGTCCTATCCACAGCGTACCATCGCGACTCTCGCATAGTGCTTCCACGTTGTCGCGCAACCAAGTGCGGTTATTCCAGTGCCATGTCTCCTCTGTCCCGTCGGGGTGCATGACTTGAAGTCCCTGATCACCAAGGGCCATAAACAGGTCGCCGTTGGAGCGTTGTATGATGCAGTGGGCTGGCGCATGGTCCTGCGGTCTATGACTGATGAGATTCCCTTGTTCATCTTTGTACAGGCTATAGACGCGCCCTGCAGTCGGCGTGAAGCGGAATGTGGCCTCGTCACGCGTCAGACATTCAATCCTCCCCGTCTGGGCAAGTGCCCACACACGTCCGTCCGTCGTCACCTGCAGGCGTCGTGCCGTCCGCATGGTGTGAACCAAGGATGACACCCCAACGACCCCTTCATCAGTAGCCATCCAGATGTCACCGTCTGCGGGGTTCTCGCAGACATCATGTACGGGTGTGCTTGAATGCCACACATGGCGCAGTGTAGAGAGTTTGTAATCATCGGCATGGTCGAGGCAGAAGAGTCCGTCAGCCCAAGTACCTATCCACAGGCGTTCGCGTCGGTCGAGGCTAAGCGTGTAGGCTGAATTCATGTCATTAAATGCTGCGTAGGTATGGAACACGCCCGTCTGTGGAGAGTAGCGCAACAGACCGTTGCTCCATGTGCCCATGACGATGTCCCCGTTTGTCAGCTCTTCAAAAGTCTTCACTGAATACCCCCATACGGTGTCTCGCCGTCCGTCGGGGAAGATGGCAAGTGTATTATCGCAGTTGAAGTTACGAAAAGTATCCTTCTTGTCGTCGTAGATGGAGAATCCGTCGTCGGTACCCACATACAGCGTGCCGTCCGTAGCTGTGAAGAGGGCATAGACGATGCGCTGGCTGGCCTTGGGGAGACGGTAAGCACGTTCGCTCCCATCCGTTAGGTTCAGGCGCAGCAGTCCGTCGTTGGTGCCCATCCAGAGATGACCCACGGAGTCCTCTGTGAGACATCGCACGTCGGCCGCCACTGTGCTGCCTCGACCCTGCCACGCACGCATCGTGTAGCCGTCGAATGTACAAAGTCCTGAGCTGGTTCCTACCCACAAGAGCCCACGGCTGTCTGTTATCATACATCTCAATTCGTCGGCCGTCCGCGTCTGTGTGGCCATGTTCACCTTCCATCCTCCCCCTGCCGCAAAGAGGGTGAGGCAAACGGATGCCGTCAGGAGTGCTAATAGATGTTTCTTTCCCATTTTATGGCTTGTTTTGGGTACAAAGGTAGTAAAAAAGGTAAAGAATCCGACAAAAGAGGTGAAAAAATGTGCATTTGGAGACCTTTTGACCCTGTTTTTACAATCCTGCTCCACATCCATACGCGCAATAACGACCTTTGCAACACGAAAAACGACAAAACAAAACTCATTTACTCACACAATGAAAGCTAACACATTTCTCACGCTTCTCTGTCTGTTCCTCGCGACTACTTCGCTAAAGGCGCAGACCGTGTTGCCATCGTTTGCCACCGCCAACGACTTCGGTGGCCAGACGATAGGCGACCTCACCTCCTTCGTGCCGACCACCAACAACTTCACCCTTGAAGTGCAAGCCACGGCGGCAACGCCCGTCACTATCGCTTTCGGCAGCATCAGCTACACGCCGACAGCCGACAGTTCAGTTCGTTTCGTGCAGCAGGACGGCAAGGTCTATGTCTTCGAAAACAACACCTACGCCACAACACTTACACCAGACTATATATATAATAAGGTGGGCGAGCAACTGCTGCGCAACCCCAGTTTTGAGACCGTAGGCGAAGAGCTGACCTCGGGACGCTGGAAAGCCACTGAATGGGAAACATGGAACGGCGGCACGCCTACGTGGGGCGGCGACGTGGGTTACGTCAACGTGCGCGAGAACGCCAGCTACCGTTCCGACGGCACCAAGAGCATCATCCTGCACACGGGCAGCCGATGGCTCAGTCAGCAACTAACCGCTGATGCACTCGCTCCCGCCACCACCTACCTCCTCACCTACGACTACTGGACATCCAGCGGCACAGGCAACGGCGGCATCACCTACCACATACAGCTCGGCTCAAGCCTGGCCAACAACGACCTGCTTGACCTCGAAGGTCACACGCCCACCAATGCCGACCACGCCAAGCACAGCTTCGCCACCGTATTCCAGACACCCGCCACGCTGCCCGACGATCTATACCTCTCGCTCTATCGTCCGGAATCCAAGGTCGATTGGCTCGACAATATGAGCCTCACGGCCATCAGCCCCGTGGCAGCAGGCATCACGGGTGCTGCGAGTGCTGTCTATGCAACCGGTGCCTACGCTCCTGCCAGTATGATGCTCCCGGGCGACGTCTATATCGATCAGACCTCGCGCCTCGCAAATCCCAATTTCGACGACAACCTGACGGGTTGGACGCTCACGGCCAGCACACAGTCGAAAATATCGACCGTTGAGAAAGGCGGTGGCATCATCGCGGACAACCAGAACCACTGGCAGCTGTGGCAGGCAAGCGGTGCACTCACGGGTAAGGCCTATCAGACGGTCACGGGCCTGCCCAACGGCAAGTACCACGTGGAGGCTACGGTCGTCACCACCAGCTTCGGTGGTGTCATCAGCCTCTATGCGAATGACGGAAAAACAGCTATCGCCTCTAACACCGCCCAGCGCTATGTCACCACTGGTATCGTCACCGACGGCACGCTGGAACTGGGCCTCGACCTCGCTACCACGGGTGGCGTGACCGTCGATCTCGACACCTTCACGCTTCACTACCTCGGCATGGATGCCGATGGCTATCGCGAAGTACTCAACCAGCGCATCGCCGAGGCAAAAGCCATTCTCGACCACCTCGAAGCGGGCTATGACGCCGCGCCCCTCAACACCGCCGTGGCCAACGCAGAAGTCCTCGGCACAGAAGCTACAGCCGAGGAGCTCATTGCAGCCATTGCAGAACTCAATGCAGCCATGAACGACTACGCTGCCTACGTGGCCGAGCGCGAAGCCGAACGCGCCCGCATCGCCGCCTTCGCAGCAGCCGTCGAAGCAGCCCGCGCAGAGCGAGCTGCCGACGAATACCCCGATGCCGTGGCCTTTGACGAAGCCATCACCACAGCAGCCGAATACCTCGCCCAGCTGCAAACCAATTATGAATTGGCAATTGTGAAATATGAATCAGAGAAGGATGCCCTCAACGCCGCCCGCGAAGCTTACTACAACTCGCAGTTCACCATTACTCCCCGCCAGCAGACCATCTCCTACGTTGACCTCACACTCAACGGTTCAGAGAAGTTTGTCCTACGTGTGGATGGCCGTCCCTACTATGCCACTGAAATTCAGCTACGCCCCGACAAGCTGCGCGGCTATGAGGGCTGGAGCGAGCCGGAGATAGAGGCCGTGTTCAAGCGTGCTGCCGACGACGGCTTCTCCACAGTCAGCGTGCCTTTGTTCTGGAGTGAGGTGGAACCTGAGAAGAATCATTTCGACTGGCGCATCCTCGATGAATACTTGGGTTGGTGCAAGAAGTATGGCATGAAGATGGAGCTGCTCTGGTTCTCATGGAGCTCCGGCGGCCGTGTGCAATACCTCTGGAACTACAATGGCCAGCGCCAGCTGCGCACTCCCGACTATGTCTGCTCGATGGAAGGTACATCGGAATATAACATGCTGCGCACCGAATGGGAATACTCCCTCGACTGGCGCGATACAAACCTGCGTGATCGCGAGACCTACGTCCTCGGACGTGTGATGGAGCACGTAGCACTCTGGGATGCCAACAACGGCGCGCCACACACTGTGGTCGGCGTGCAGTTAGGCAACGAGGCCTGCACTCATGGCGGCAACACCGCAACCGATGCTGAGATTATTGACTGGTATCACCACGTCGGTGCTGCCGTCAAACAGTCGAAGTACGTCACATGGACGCGCCTTAACTGCATCTCCTGGATGACCAGCGGACGCACCAATGCCAACGAAAGCCGCCGCAACAATGGTGGCACCAACATTGACTTCGTGGGCATCGACATTTATGGTACCAACGCCCCCAAGGTCAAGGGCAACATGGACGGGTACCTCGGCACCAACGGCAAGAACTATCGCATGATCATGGAAATCGATGCCAAGGACTCCAACGCTCCCCTCTACCAGATGGCAGCACTTGCGGGCGACAAGGCTTTCGACTACTACAACATGGGCCCCGTCGATGGCAATGGTCTCTATGCCAATACCGGCCACGTCCTCACCGAGCGCAGCCACATCAACCTCGTGCGCCAGCGCAACAAGATCATCAACGCCGATGCGCAGGACATCGCCCTGAAGAAGCAGGGCAGTGGTCTCTACGTCTATAACTACGCCGGCAACAGCACCGCCACCGAGACGGGCATTCTCAGCATCGCCTACACGCCCGCCAACGCCACCAGTCAGGCCATCGTCATCAATCGCAGCAGCTATGAGGTCGTGCTCTTGAGCACGGGTGGCGGCACCTTCGACTATCCCGCATCGCTCGGAGTGGAAGCGGTCGAACAGGGCTACTTCGATGCCTCCAACCAATGGGTCAGCGAGGGTGCAGTCAACTATACGTCAACGTCCATTACTCTTGGCGAAGCTACCTGCGTTCGCCTCTCGTTGAGCAACGAGTCGGCTCTCACCGAAGCCCTTGCCGCCTACGATGCCGCAGTGAGTCAGGCAGCGCGCTACGAAGAAGCCAACTATCCCTACGCCTCCGGCAAAAGATATGCATACATGCAGACTCTGGCAGCCGCATCACGGCCTACGACAGCGGCCTCAGCAGCCGATGCTACTGCTGCCCTCTGGGCGGCCATCCGCGACTACGTAACCAGCAATGCCCAAGCAGAACACGTCGGAACCGCCAAGGCCCTGTGTCCGTCGGTTTCCCCGACGGAGACTACCCTCCTCAACCCTAATGCAGAAGCCACTTCAGGATGGACTATTGCGGGCTTCGATGTGAACAGCAATGATGCCATGGCATACGTCATGGCCGACGGCACAACCATACCCACCCGTTTCAACAAAGCATGGACATCCAGTCCCACCACCAGCAGCGTCACACAGACCCTTCCAGCCCTGTCAGCCGGACGCTACCTGCTTTCCGTCGCTGCCCGTGGCGACATCCGTAGCTTGCAACTCAACGGCGCAGCAGCCACCTATCATAACCTCTCTACCTTCGGAACAGCACCTGCCTGGGACGATGCCTTCGTCGTGTTCACACAGGAGGAGGATGGCCCCGCCGATATCTCGGCCGCTGTCAACGGCACATGGTTCTCCCTCACCAACTTCCGCCTCACGCGCCTCAGTGCCGATCTCACAGCGACACCCACGGCTGACATCGAGAACGCCATTGTACGCCTACCACGCTCACTATCGGCTGGTTGGAACGCCGTCGTGTTTCCGTTTAACATGACTACCGAACAGATTTCGGCAGCCTTTGGCGATGAGGCAGAAGTACGCACCCTGAACACTGCCCTCACGCTGAACGGCAGCTCAGCCACCATCGCCTTTGACGAGGCCACTGCTACCGAAGCTGGTGTGCCTTTCGTTCTGAGACTACCCACGACAGGAAGCAATTACTACATAGAGGGTGTCAACATCAGCACAGATGCACCCTCCACGGTTGTTGCTTCCAACGGCTCGACCTCTGTCACCCTACAAGGTACCTACGACGGTGAAGACCTCAGCTCAGACTTCCACTTCCTCAACGGCACCACCCTCTATCATCATACCGATTGTGCGGGAGCTGTTACAGCACAGCCCTTCAGCGCATGGTTCACTCTCGAAACAACAGCCGAGGTGAAACTGACTGTGAATCTCAGTGACACGGATACCGGCGTGGAGAAAATGGTAAATAGTAAATCCGTAAATAGAAAATGGTTCGACCTAAGTGGTCGCAGCGTCACAAATCCGAGCCGTGGAATATATATCCTCAAAGGCAAAAAAGTCATTGTCAAATAGCAGACCTTAAATATACAATCATAAATCATTCAATAGCGTTATGAAAAAAATCTATCAGCGACCTGCGATTCAAGTATTCAGCGTGGATACGATGTCCACATTGCTCAGCAGTTCTACAGGCCTCAATACGAACGGTCTCGACGGAGTAACCTCTCAGGAATGGGACAAAGATGACAGCCCTTCCTCGTTCGTCAAGGGAACGGGGCAAGGGGATTGGGACGAGATTTGGGATGAGAATAATTGGTAAGAAACATGAAACGAAGAATGAATATGAGACAGTTCCTTATGGTAGTGGCTTTGCTGGCCACTTCGCTCGTCCACGCTGACGAGCTGCGGGTTGTCAACTCACCCGCCACATTCCCCATCGCCACCCCTGGCGGCACAACTACTTTTGTCTATGATGCCGCCAACGACCACGAGGTTGTAGGCATCGCCGCCAATGCCGTGGCCGGCGACATCGAAATCATCACTGGACAGCGGCCCAACGTTGTCACTTCGCTTGGCGATGCAGGTAATACACCAGTGATTGCCGGTACGATTGGGCGTTCCGCACTTATTGACGGTCTCATTTCTGCCGGCAAACTGGATGTCTCTGCCATCTCTGGCAAGTGGGAAGCATATTCCTTGCGGGTTATCAGCAATCCCCAAGACGGCATCCAGACGGCTCTTGTCATTGCAGGCAGCACACCGCGTGGCACGGCCTACGGTCTCTTTGAGCTATCTCGTCTGATGGGTGTCTCGCCATGGGTATGGTGGGCAGATGTCGCACCCGAGCCACGCACGGCACTCTATGCCACCGAGGGTACGTTGACCGTCGGCGAGCCGAGCGTCAAGTTCCGCGGCATCTTCATCAACGACGAAGACTGGGGCATACAGCCCTGGGCGGCTAAAAACATGGACACCGACATCAAGGATATGGGTCCCAACACATACGCCCGCATTTGCGAACTGCTGCTGCGTCTGCGTGCCAACATCCTCTGGCCCGCCATGCACGACTGCACCAAGGCGTTCTGGTACTACGTCGGCAACCCCGAGGTGGCCAAGAAGTACGACATCGTCTTAGGCAGCAGCCACTGCGAACCGATGCTCAGGAACAACGTCTTCGAATGGTTCAACGAGGGCGGCAACTGGGGCAACTGGAACTACAAGACCAACGCCTCGGGTGTGCAGCAGTATTGGGCAACGCGCGTGGAGCAGTCGAAAAACCAGGACGTCATATATACGCTCGGTATGCGTGGCGTTCACGACGGCCCTATCAATGGTTACAGCGGGGCAGAGAACATCGCGGCTGGGCTGAGCGAGATTATCGCCTACCAGCGCAGCCTCATCAATGAAAAGATTGGCGACCCGACCACCGTGCCGCAGATGTTCTGCCCATACAAAGAGGTGCTCGACGCCTACAATACAGGCAAGGTGAACCTGCCCGAAGATATCACACTCTGTTGGGTCGATGACAATCACGGCTATATCCGCCAGATGCCCACCACGACCGAGCAGCAGCGCAGCGGCAGCAACGGCATCTACTACCACCTCTCCTATTGGGGTTCGCCGATGGATTACCTCTGGCTCTCCACCATCAGTCCCTCGCTCATCAGCTACGAACTCTCGCGTGCCTACGATCAGGGCGTACAGCGCTTATGGGTCATCAACGTGGGCGACATCAAGCCCGCCGAGGAGGAACTGGAGTTCTGCATGGATCTGGCATGGGATGTCGAGGCATGGCAGCCTGAGCGCGCCGCCGAATACAGTCGCGCATGGGCTGCCCGCACCTTCGGCGAGGACGTGGCCGACGAGATAGGTGCCATCAAGCGCGAGTACTATCGTCTGGCCGCCGGAGGCAAGCCCGAGCATATCAGCCTCGTGACCTACTCACAGGCGGAGATTGCTAACCGTATGGCCGACTACAAGGCCATCGCCGACCGCGTGGAGGCTGTGAAGTCGCAGATTCCTGCTCGCTTGCAGGACGCTTTCTTCGAGATGGTGGAATACCCCGTGCGCGGCGCTTACCTGATGAACGTGAAGCACCTGCGCGCACAGCAGAGCTTCCTCTATGCCCGCGCCGGCAAGCGCACCGAGGCACTTGCGGCAGCCGCCGAGGCACACGCCGCCTACGACGAGATTCAGACGCTCACGACGCGCTACAACACCGAGACGGCGGGCGGCAAGTGGAACGGTATGATGAGCAGCCGTCCTCGCGGCCTCTCGACATTCAACATGCCCAGCGTGGCCACCGCCTCCGACGTGGCATCCGTAGAGAGTGAACTCGACGCGGAAAACAACATCACCATCCCTGCCGCCAACTACACCTCAGCCAGTGCCTCGGTGAAGACCATCGACGGACTGGGGCTGCAACAGCAGGCCGTCTGCGTGTGGCCGATGATCCTGACGTCCTACGACAAGAACGACGTGGCCTCGGCTCCCTACGCCGAATACTCCGTGGCTGTGGAGAAAGGTGTGAACATCATCCGTGTGCGCTGCCTGCCCACCTTTCCCCTCAACAGCAACTACGACCTGCGCTATGCCGTCAGCATTGATGGTGCCGCGCCTACCATTCAGAGCATCAAAACCACTGCTATGACTTCGGCCTGGGAGCCTAACGTGCTGCGCGGTTGGGCAGGCGGAGCACACTGTTACGTCAGTGACAATAACAAAGAGGTACGTGTGCGTGTATATTTCCTTGACCCTGCGTTGGTGCTCTCCGAGCTGGTGTGCGAGCGTCCTGCTGACAACTTTACGGACGAGCATCTCGTGAATCCCGACTTCGAGTACAGCGCTGAGAACACCATCAACAGTGGCGGCGCAACCGTGCGCGGCGTGCCTTACGGCTGGCAGACAAACACTGTTCCGACAGGCAACAGCTACGGCATCAACAACGACTGCCAGAACCGCCACGGCGACAACGTGTGCTGGTTCCGCGGCACGCCCATGCCCGAAGAATTCAAGCTCTATCAGCGGGTGGAAGGACTGCCGGCAGGAACCTACCGCGTGGAGTGCCGCCTTTGGGCAGAGAAAGACCTGCTGGGCAGCGTGCGCCTCTTCGCCAACGACAACGTCCAGTACTTCGGCAAAGCCAGCGACTATGTCGCCAACCGCACCGAGGGCGAGACGGCTACCTTTGCCGGATACGAAGGAACCACAACACAGTCCCTGAAAGATATGTACGTCGATGTTACCATCGCTGAGGGCGAAACGCTGGAGATAGGCATCAAGACCAGCAACCAGAAGAGCGACGGCACACGTGCCACCGATGCCACGGGATGGTTCAAGTGCGACTACTTCCGCATCCGTCCCTACACGCCCGCTGTGAACCTTGGCAGCATCACCTACCGCGAGCCCGACACCGACATGAATGCCTCCGTCTCCAATGCTGAGTTCAGCAGCAATACTGACGGTTGGACACGCACCTTCAGCGGCGGCACCTACAAGGTCTCCACCGCTCAGAAGGGCGACGGCAGCGTTATCAAGAGCGGCGAGGGACACCTGCAGGTGTGGAACGGCAGCAGCGTCAACGGTCGCGTATATCAGAGTCTCTCAGGCCTGCCCAACGGCTACTACCGTCTCCGTGCCGCTATGTACAACGAGTTCAGCGGCTCCGTCAGCCTCTATGCCAATGCCGACAAGACATCAACTGTGAACCGCCAGAACGCCTACTACGACGTACTGACAGAGGTCGTTGACGGCACGATGGAGTTGGGACTCCTGATTGCCACCACAGGAACTACTGACATTGAGATGGATCACGTCACACTCACCTACCTCGCTCCACGATTCCAAGACATGCAGGCCATTGCCGTACAGACCGACGGCTCGCTCTATCCATACGCCAGCACATCGCGTTATGAAGCTATGAGCACCGCTGTCGCCGCTGCGCCCTCTTCATTGGCCGATAAGGTCGAAGCCTCTGTCACACTCCTCGCTGCCATCCGCTCATTCGTTGAGAGCAACGCCAAGGCCGAGGGCATCGGCACAGCATCAGAGCAGACATCACTCCTGAGCAATCCCGACGGACAGGCAGCCGACGGCTGGACCCTAAGCGGCGGCTTTGCTGTGAGCAGCAACGAAGACATGGCCTACCATACAGCCGACGGAACAGCCATCGCCACACGATTCCACAAAGCATGGAGCAGCAATACCGCAGGAAGTCTCTCACAGACCGTTACCGCCCTACCCGCAGGCCGTTACCTGCTCACGGTGGGCGTGCGCGGCGACGTGAGCAGCATCGACCTCAATGGTGCCGACGTCACCTATCTGCGTCGCAACCTCTTCGGCTGCGAGGCGGGATGGGATGATGCTGCCTTTGTCTTCACGCAAGCAGAAACAGCAGACCGCACACTGACACTCAACATCAGTGGCAGCTGGGCCACTCTCACCCACTTCCGCCTCACACGCCTCAGCCAAGACCTCACTGCCGCACCGGCCTCTGACATGGATAACGCCATCATCCGCCTGCCACGCACACTGGCGGCTGGATGGAACGCCTTGGTGCTCCCTTTTGATATGAATGCCGAACAGCTCCATGCTGCCTTCGGCCAAGCTGCTGAAGTACGCACTTTGAACACTGCCCTCACACTTATCGGCAACACTGCCTCCATTACCTTCGAAGAAGCCACTTCCACCGAAGCCGGCGTCCCCTTCGTACTGAAGCTTCCTGCGGCTGGCAGCGGCTACTATGTGGAGAATGTCAACGTCCGTGCTGATGCACCCTCTACGGCTGTCGCTTCCAGCGGAACGACCTCCGTCACCCTACAAGGCACCTACGACGGCGCATCCATCACCTCCGACTTCCATTTCCTCAGCGGTACGACACTCTACCACCATGCCGACGGCAAGGCCGCCGTTACCGCCCAGCCTTTCAGTGCCTGGTTCACGCTCGAAACAGCATCCGAGGTGAAGTTGGCAGCGAATTTTGATGGCATAGAGACGGGCGTGGAAGAAATCAGCCTCACCCCCATCCCCTCTCCGAAAGGCGAGGGGAGTATATACACCTTGGATGGTCGCCGCGTATCTGTTTCCTCTGCATATTCCGCTCTCCCAAAAGGAGTATATCTCATCGGCAATAGGAAAGTTGCAGTGAAGTAAGCATAAGGTCAAAGATTCAACAAATAGGTGCAAAATCGTACAAAACGTCGAATCCTTGACCTCTATGCTACAATCGTGAACCCTTCTGAGGCTGGAAAGCACGACCTTTGCAGCGTCAAAAGTAATTATTCTCAAAAGTTTTGTTAGTTAGTTGTTAGTTTCTAGGTCAATGTATTCGTGCAAGGTAAAGAGATTGTTTTTCAGGTAACACATTCAGATACTCAAATAAACCAATAACATGAAACAAAAACTACTTCTCATCGCCACGCTACTCGTAGTCACGACAGCGCAGACGATGGCTGAGGTGAAGAACTTCGGCAGTTCCACCACCAAGACGTGGACAGCCACCAGCAGCGACGGCTGCAGCAGCGGCTCCACCATCACCCTCGACGGTGTGGAGGTCACCATGGGCAACAGCGAGGACACGCAAACCAGTTGGTCGTGGCACAAGGGCAACGGTGGCCTTATCCCCACACAGATGCCATCAACCGACGGCACCACATCGACGCTCGTCACCACCTTCACCGAGACATCACCCTTCGGCACGCTTCCCACCCGAGGCAACTTCTTCAAGATTGTTCCTTCGAAGAACGCCTACATCGCCTTCTCCGCCAAGGAGTCGGCCATGGACGACCAGAAGATGGTGCTCGTCACCACATCCGACGGCTCCACCGTCACTGCTGCCTCGGTTAAGGCACGTGCCAGCGTGTGTACCTATTTTGTGGAAGCAGGCAAGACCTATTACTTTTTCCAGCTGGCTTATCCCAACCAGCTCACCGGTTACCGTTATACACTGAAAAGCGTCAGTGTGAATCCTACGACACTGATGACCAATGCCGACTTCCAGGCCAATTCAGGAGGAAGCAGCGGCACACCTACCGGCTGGACGCTCACAACGAGCGTTTATACGACCAAGACTAGCAATGGTGAGAAAGGTGGCGGAACCATTGCCGGCAATCCCAATAACCACTGGCAAATATGGAACGACAAAGCGATGACGGGCAAGGCCTATCAGACCATCACTAACCTACCCAATGGCATCTACACCGTCAGTACCACGCTGGTCTGTGATTTCAATGGCCGCGTAAAACTCTACGCTGGCAACAACTCTAAGGCCGTCACTTCTGGCAGTTATGGGACCTACAGCGTCGATGCTGCTGTGACAGCTGGTACTTTGGAACTTGGCCTTGACTTCACCGTAACCTCTGGAAACCCAGATTTGGAGATAGACGATTTCACCCTGACCTATAAGGAGGCACTCGGCTCATACAACGGCGAGGTAAACCTCAACGAATTGGATGCCGCCGCGCAAACCGCTATTGACAACGTCAACGTCACCCTCACCCGCACCCTCGTTGCCGACAAGTGGAACACGTTCTGTGTGCCTTTCAATGCCGCCATTCCTGAAGGCTGGACTGTGAAGGAATTCTCCTCTGCCGCCGACAATGTCTACTCCTTCACCGATGCTTCTACCATCGTTGCCGGACAACCCTACATCGTAAAACCGAACTCTGACGCAGTGAACCCCGTCTTCGACAATGTCAATATCACCGCTACCGAAGGCACCGCACAGGGCGGTGGCGACTACAAGTTCGTAGGCCAGCTCTACAACAAAGAACTTGATACCGACGGTACCATAGCCTACCTCACCGCCGACGGAATCGTTAAGAAACTCACTTCCGGCGGCATCAAGGGTATGCGTGCTTACTTCCAGATACCACCAAGTAGTGGCGCAGAAGTGAAGCTCTTCATTGATGGTATGGAAACAAGTGTGAATGAAATCGCAAATAGTAAATCCGCAAATAATGAATGCTTTGATCTCAGTGGTCGTCGCATCTCCAATCCGAACAGAGGTATCAACATCGTTAATGGAAAGAAGGTGCTTGTAAAATAAGAAATTCTTGATTATTATGAAAAAGCTCTATATACAACCTCAATTGTTAATTGAGCGAGTCCAAGCAACAGCCATGCTGGCAGCCTCCAACGAATTCAACGGCACCTCCGCCAGCCTCAATAGTAGCACGATGGAGGAAGGCAATGGTGACGATGCTGCCGTGAAAGTCAACAACTACAACGTGTGGGATGAGGCCTGGTAAGCCGTACCCATAGAAAGAAAAAGAGGTCGGGAATCGATGAAATGGACGATTCTCGACCTCTTTTGTCGGATATTGCACCTCGCAACGCGAAAAAGAAGGTACCTTTGCACCGCAAATCATAAACCAGACCTTATGAACTCAACGAAAAGACTCCTTGCCATCCTATGCGTTGCTATTTGTCTTACGGCAAACGCATATACAGTCACAGAACAGCTTGCGACGGCACACGAGCAGTGTGTGGCCGACACCCTCTCTAAAGAACGCCAGAAATGGTACAACCGCGACGAGATGCTGACTGCTTTTGCGGCTTACGATGCAGCCGTAGCCGATGCCGACAACGAGGCAAAGGCACAGGAAGCCATCAGCCTGCTCACGGCGGCGCACAAGCAGTTCGAGGCCATCACCACTGCTTACACATCGCTCCGTGCCGAGGCTATCGCACTCTACACAGATACATACAAGTCGAAGTTCGCCCTGCGCGACTCGGTGAAGCAGATACGTACGAACATTATATCTTACTACAGCAAGAACGAGGATCACTACGCATGGGTATGCGAGGCACTGCCCTCAATGCGGACTTTGGCCGACCTATTCGGGTGGTACAAGCGGATGTCGAAGGTGACGAGCGTGGCGCGCAACCAGCTGAGAGCTACCGACTACGAAGGGAAGGCTTCATTCCGTGCTGCGCTCTCTGAGGCTTGGCAGATGCAAATCACGGCCACGACGCAGGAGGCGTTTGAGCAGGGCATCGCTTCCGTGAAAAAGGCAGAGAGAGAGTACCTCGCCACACGCCCTTCGGAATGGGTGACCATACAGAACGGCAAGCTCTGGAAAACAACCACGGGAGCTGTGGTGCAGGCGCATGCACCAGGCTTCGTCCGCGTGGGCGACATCTGGTACATGGTGGGCGAGGACCGCACGAAGCAGTGGAACCCCGACGTGAACCTCTATAGCAGTACCGACCTCGTGCGGTGGAAGTTTGAGCGGAAAATCATTCAGAACGGTGTCACCACCAAGGAACTGGGCAGCAGCCGCATGATAGAGCGCCCGAAGCTGATGTACAACGCGCGGACGGACAAATTCGTCGTATGGTGCCACTACGAGAAGGGCGACTACAGCGCTTCGGAAGCGGCCTGCTTCGAGTGCGACTCAGTGAACGGTGCCTACGAATACGTGTGGAGCGGGCGGCCTCTCGACATCAAGAGCCGCGACTGCAACGTCTTTCAGGACACCGACGGCACGGCCTATTTCATCTCCACCACCGACGAGAACCATCACTTAGGGCTCTTCCGCCTCAGCGACGACTATCACGGAGCCGTGCAGCACACACAACTCTTTGCCTGGCAAGGGCGCGAAGCACCTGCCGTTGTGAAGATAGGGCAGCGCTACTTCATGTTCTCCTCGGCCTGCTCAGGCTGGGACCCCAACCAGTGCAAACTGTCCTACAGCACGAATCTGCGCAGTGGATGGAGCGACCTAAAGAACGTGGGCAACTCAATAGCTTTCGACACTCAAGCCGCTGCCATCCTCGCGATCAAGGGAACTAAGAAGACGACCTATCTCTATGTGGGCGACCGATGGCAAGACCCGGGCCTCACAGAATCTAAGACCATCATTTTCCCCATTGAGTTCAACGGCACCACGTGCGAGTTTAAGTACCACGAGCGCTTCGACATCAACTTCGTCACAGGCGAGTGGCGTGAGACACCCACCGATGACCTCTTTGCCGACAAGACTGGGTGGACGCTCGTAGATTGCTCCAGCCAGGAGACCAGCAGCGAGAACGGTCGTGCTGCCAACGCCATTGACGGCAACGTCGGCACCAAATGGCACACAAAGTACAGCAACAGCGGTGCCTCGGCCCCTCACCACATCACCATCGACATGGGGCGTGACCGCACCATCAAAGGCTTCCTTGCCACACCGCGCATGGACGGAAGCACCAACGGACTCATCCGCAAGTACACCTTCGAGGTGAGTGCAGACGGCGAGACGTGGCAGACAGCATCCAAGGGCGATTGGCTGCCTTATTGTACTGAAGTGACTTTCAGCCGTCGCACAGCCCGCTTCTTCCGCCTCACCGCCATCGAAGGCACATACGCCTCGCTCGCCGAGATAGACATCCTCATCGACAAGGCCGCAGAGACGCCCGTCCAAGCTGTCCGCGCAGAACCCGCAACAAACGGTACCATCGTGGCAAAACGTTACTTCACGTTGAGCGGACAGCAACTGTCGGATCCGGCCAACTGTGGCTTGTACATCGAGCAACTGTGCTATGCCGACGGGCGTATGAGTAGCACAAAACGCATGAATCGATAAACACAACCCGGAAAGATGAAAAAGATATTCGTATGCCTGATAACCTTCGGCATGGCCGCCTCCCAATGCCGTGCCGACAACAACACAATAGTCTCTCAGGAGAATCAGGGGGTAATCGTCAATGGTGTACCTTGGTTTGACCAGAACGACATTATCGTCAATGCCCACGGAGCGGGTATCGTGACGGACGGCGGGCGCTACTGGCTCTTCGGGGAGTATAAGTTCGACACATCCAACGCGTTCCCCGGCTTTGGCTGTTATTCGTCCGATGACCTGGTCAACTGGCGTTTCGAAAGGGTGGTGCTGCCCGTTCAGAAGGATGGCGTGCTGGGACCGAACCGCGTAGGTGAGCGACCCAAGGTGATGCGTTGTCCGAAGACAGGTGAGTATGTCATGTTCGCTCATGCCGATGACTTGCGTTACATGGATCCGAATACGGTGGTTGCAACAAGCATGACTATCAATGGCGACTATGAGCTGAAAGGTACGCTGGAGTACAATGGCAAGCCCATCCATAAGTGGGATATCGGTGTGTTCCAAGATGACGACGGGAAGGGCTATCTGCTGGTTCATCACGGTCCTATCTACAGGTTGAAGGACAACTATCTTTCTGTCGATACGCTGGTTGCCAACGTCGAGGGAATGGGTGAGTCGCCTGCGATGTTCAAGAAAGACGGCATCTACTATCTGCTGACCTCTAATCTTACCAGTTGGGAGCGAAACGACAACTATTACTTCACGGCCACCGACATTGCCGGGCCATGGACACGTCAGGGATTATTCTGTCCCCAAGGAACGTTGACATGGAACTCTCAGACCACCAGCGTGCTGATGCTGCCCAACGGCACACCAATGTATATGGGGGACCGCTGGAGCTATCCCTATCAGGCATCTGCTGCCACCTACGTCTGGCTCCCATTGAAGGCTGTAGGCACAGAGCTGTCAATACCTGAGTATTGGCAGATGTGGTCGCCAACCAGTTGTCGTCCGTATGATTTCCCGAGCAGCCACCTACGGCAGCCCATACTTTTAAGTTCCAATCATCCAGGCGAAAGTGTCAGCCAATTGTTTAGGGGCAGACAAGTCGTGCTCGTTGGCACTTCAAGTCCACATGGTGGCTATGCCAAAGTCACCATCACAGACAAGGATGGCATCAGTGTTCACTCCTCTTTAATCGACTTCTATAGTAAAGTGCCCGCTACAGGCTATCGTTTCGTTTCACCACGACTGCCCCTCGGTGAATATAGCATTAAAGTGGAGGTTACGGGCGAGCGCAGTAACTGGACCGACAAACGAAAGAACTTGTTCGGCACAGACGACTGTTACGTCGAAACCTCGGATTTGCTGGTTATAGCTCATCCTATTGGAGCACAGGAGGTTGAGGACACACATGGCGGCTACCTCTTCGCCTACTTCACCAACAACACGACTGAGGGGCAACAGGTGAGCTATGCCCTGAGCCGCAACGGCCTGGACTTTGAGCCGCTCAACGAAGGGCGGCCAGTCATCGCCAGCGACACCATCAGCCGCAGCGGAGGTGTGCGAGACCCACACTTGCTGCGCACCCCTGACGGCTGGTTCCTCATGGTGCTCACCGACATGGACTGGCAGCAGGGCAAATGGTCGTGCCGTGGCATCGTCATGATGCGTTCACGCGACCTTATTCATTGGCAACACCAAACGGTTCATTTTCCAGAGCGGTATGCCAATACCATCTTCGCCCAAGCCGATGCTGTTTGGGCACCACAGACACTCTACGACCCCACGAAAGGGAAATACATGGTGTACTTTTCGCTACATTCTCCGAAAGACGGTCCTTTCCCCCGCGATGCTGTTTACTACGCCTACGCTAACAGCGACTTCAGCGATTTAGAGGATGAACCGCAGTCCCTCTTCAACTATCCAGACCCAACGATAGACACCGATATTGTGCAGGACGACGAGGGTATGTATCACCTTTTCTTCAATACCTGGGGAGCAGAGGGCCTTCAGCGCCGTCAGTATATCTTCACTGACCTTCACGACCAAAGCACATGGACGCTCGTACCCGGTCGCATGCAACCTAACAACATCGCTTCCGAGGGTTCCACAGCCTACCTGCTCGCCGACGGCACCTGGCTCCTGGGCTACGACTGCTTCCAGGCAGGCTTCTACCAGATATGCCGCACCGATGACTGGCGAACGTTCCAATTGCAGCGCGAGACCAAGACAACGGGGGCTTTCACCCCGCGCCACGGTTCCGTGTTGCGCATCACTGAAAAAGAGTATTGCCTACTGAAAGAAGCCTTTGATTAACACAAAGCTCTGCATTTATAAATACAAAGAGGTCAAGAATCGTACAATTCATCGATTTTTGACCTCTTTTGTTGAATAGTGAACCTCGGTGCATCAGAGAGGAAGTACTTTTGCAGCGGAAACGAAAACGATAACGAAAACCTAAATAAACTTTTCAACGCAATGAAACGAACTGCACTCATCCTCGCCTTGCTCATCTGCACAGGCCATTTTTCACTTTTCACGTTTAATTTTTCGCTCAGCCCGGTCGCTGCACAAGACTTCGACTGGACGGCAAAGATCAAGAATCCGAGCTTCGAAAGCGGCACGGCAAAGTGGACGCTGCAAAAGAGTGTCTCGGGGTGGGAGGATATGAAAATCACTTCAGGAGATGCCACCGACGGCGACAAGCACTACAACCTATGGGCACAGAAGGTGACAAGCCTCAACCTGTATCAGGAACTGACACTGCCCGCAGGCCATTACAAGCTGTCGGCCCAGATGAAGACGAACACGCAGGGACTCTCCGACCAGCACGTGTATGTCCGCACAGGTGCGGGTACTATTAATTCTTTTAACCTCAGCAAGAATGACTACACGTGGGAGACGCTCACGGTCAGCTTCACGCTTGAGGCAGAAGGAACGGTGACCATCGGTGCCGCTTCCACGGGCAACGGCACGAACGAGAAGGGGTGGTTCTGCATCGATGACTTCCGACTCTATGGCGACCGCGAGGTGGAGGGCGACATTGCGATGACGCTGGAGCAGGTGACGCAGGCGATGACGCTCACAGGGGCATCGGAGCTGCACATCACCGGCACTAAGCCTTTCACCACGACGGGCAGCATAGACATCACTGGCACGGAGCATTCTGTGCTGTTCTTCGACAACCTGCGCCCGTCAGAGGCCAAGAAGTATCTCGCATACGTGAAGATTAACGGAGAGAAGGCAACAGCGGAGAAGAACTGCCAACTGCGTCTCTACGACCACGGCACCGTGCTCTACCCCTACGGCAAGGAGAACAAGAACGCGACGGGCTTCCATCCGCTGACGGTCTATACGGAGCAGTACTGCCAGGGCGAGGCGTGCGAAACTTTCGGCATCGAGAACACCAAGGGTTTCATGAACACGCTCACCGACGAGACGCTGAACAACCGCATCCGCTCGTTCCGACTGAAGCGCGGCTACATGGTGACCTTCGCCATCGGAGAGGCCGGCTGGGGCTATCAGCGTTGCTTCATTGCCGACAGCGAGGATCTCATTGTCAATACGCTGCCCGCCATCCTCGACCAGCGCATCTCCTCCTACCGCGTGTTCCGCTGGGACAACGTGGGCAAGAACGGCGTGGCCAACATCCTCGACACGAACAACCTGAAGAAGCTCAACTGCACGTGGACTTACGCCTGGGGGGTGGGTCAGAGCCTCGGCTCGGATTATGAGTGCGTGCCCCACATGAACAACCTCTGGAGCACCACCGACCAGCAGCTGGGTCAGAACAACCAGTCGCCCAACCTGAAGACCGACAACGAGCCGGCCAACAGCGCCGATCCCTATCCCGCCACCGTGGCACAGGAACTGGAACGCTGGCCGCAGCTGATGCGCACAGGCCGACGTCTGCTCTCGCCCTCATCGTTCGACAGCGGCGAGTGGTTCCATCAGCAGTTCTTCGACTCTATCGATGCCCGTGGCTGGCGTTGCGACGTGGTGGATATCCACTGCTACTGGAACGAGGGCAACTTCAATAACATCCGCTCGAGCTGGGCCGACAAGTACCATCGCCCCGTGTGGATTACCGAGTTCATCTGGGGCGCATCGTGGAGCGGCGGCTTCGGCATCTTCGATGTGGCTACCACCAACGAGGAGCGCGGCAATCCCTCGGCTGCTACATTGGAGAAGAATAAAGAGGTGTGTGCCCGCATCTGGGAGAACCTGAACGGTCAGGACTGCGTGGAGCGCTATGCCTACTGGAACGACGAGTGGCCCTGCTCGAAGATTCTGTGGAACGGCAACCTGACACCTGCAGGCGAATACTATGCAAAGATGAAGACTGGCACGGGCTATAACCCCAACTACGACTATGCTCCGCGTGAGTGGCGCTGTCAGGCTGCCAAGAGTCTGCTGGCCACCTACGATGCCGAGAAGGCCGCTTGCGTAGTGGAGTGGCAGTCAATGGACTGTGACCTGGCCGAGAGCATCACCTTGCAACGACGCGAGGGAACGGGGGCTTGGCAGGATGTGAAGACATGGGAACGACCCGACTTCGTGGATTTCAACTATGAGGACACCGATGTCAATGGCGACAAGGACTACTCATACCGCGTGGTGGAAAAGACCTGGAAGAACAAGACCCTCACGTCGGGAGCCGTCTCGATGTCGCGCTACCTCATCAACGGTAGCATCAATGCTGAGAGCAAGACCAGCATCAAGGGCTGGACGTGCGAGCGCAATGCCAAGAACGGCAACACCAAGGCCGACGGCGGCGACACCTATTTCGAGGTGTGGGACACCAACGCTGCCGACATCGACTTCAACTACTATCAGGACGTGACGGGTCTGCCCGCAGGCGTCTATCAGTTGGAGGCTGCCTGCTTCAACTCCACCGACGGTGTGAGCGGGGCAACCGTCAACGGGCACATGGGTCTTTATGCCGAGGCCGACGGGGTACTCTATTTCTCGCCCGTCACTCGTAACGGACAGATCAACTACAGCCAAATGACAATCGTGGAGCGTATCATCGTTCGCGACGGGAAAATGCGTGTAGGCATCCGCAACATTGGCCGAATGAGTGCCCGCTGGGCAGGTGCTGACAACTTCCGCCTGACGTATCTGGGTACAGAGGACGAGGTGCTCGCCGGTTCTGCCGACGAGGTTATCCGAGCTGCAGGCGAAGCCCTGATAGCCGTATTCCCTGAAAAGGAAAACGGCGAGCGCGATGCCTCCGGTTTCATCATGAATGCCGACTGCGCCCGCAGCACCACAACCTTCTGGACGGTCAATAACCTCGGCATTACCAGCGGACAGGCTTGGGACGGCAACAGCGATAATAAGTACTTCGACAAGTGGAACAGTGGCTCGCTCAACTCGTCGATGCAGCAGACCATCGTGGGCCTGCCCGCCGGACAGTATCGCCTCAGTGCCCTCATGCGTGGCACACCGGGCATCAACCTCACACTCCGCGCCACCCACAAAGATGTGGACGGCAAGACCAAGAGCTACAACAAGACCATCAAGGGTCAGGACGGCAACACCATCGCCGGCAGCGACTACCAGCGTGGCTGGCTGAAGGTAGAGACCGACATCATCGACATTGCTCAGGGTGACCAACTTATCGTGGGAGCCTCGACCTCGGCCAGCCAGACGGCATGGTGGAGCGTGGACCACTTCCAACTGACATACATTGGTAGTGGTGTTCCCAACGGCATCAGCGGCCAAGTCGTAAATAGTCAATCGTCCAATAGTCAATGCTATGACCTGCAGGGTCGTCGGCTCACAAACATCCCACAGCGAGGAATCTACATCATTAACGGCAAGAAATATCTGCGATAAAAGAGTTGCTGACAATTTATTAAGGTCTGACTCTTTCCTTAGAGGGAACGGTCAGATCTTTCTTCTTGCCACTCCCTTGTTACTCCCTTCCATCTCCCTTCCATCGTCGAGTCATCTACAAGCCATCTCCGAGGGTTCTACGCCTACGCTCGGCCTACGCTACGATATCGCTTGGATATCTCTACGATATAGATACAATGACTACCTAAGGAATACTAAAGGAGCACCTCTTTCGCTAATAAATCCCAAATCTTTCCCCGTATTCGCACGAGTACGGGGATTTTTTCGTATCTTCGCAGCCTGTATGACCAGGATTGAGCGAGAGAAGCAGACCGTCTGCAAGATGATAGAGCTGTACTGTCGTCATCATCTCAAGCAGAACAGAATGCCGGATGAATATCAGCATCTGGCAGAGTTTGCTTGTCGCCGTCTCGACCATTGTAAGTATGGTGAGCAAAAGACCGCTTGTAAGAACTGCCCAACTCACTGTTATGCGCCAAAAGAGCGTGAACAGATTCGTGAAATCATTCGCTGGGCAGGGCCAAGAATGTTATTCTATTCGCCAGTTGAAGCCATAAAGCATTTCTTGTATAAATAAAATAAGTATTAGTAAAATATGATAAAGTTAATAGCAATTCCAGCACGTGATGGTATGGTGGATGACCACTTCGGCCATTGTGCCTATTATACCGTAGTAACACTCGATGAACAGAACCAGGTAGTCAAGCAAGAGCGTCTGGATACCCCTGAAGGATGCGGATGCAAGTCGAACATTGCATCTGTCATGCAGGAGATGGGTATCACCCTCATGCTGGCAGGTAACATGGGTATGGGAGCCTACAACAAACTTTCTGCTCATGGCATCTCAGTCATCAGAGGCTGTCACGGTTCTGTAGATGATGTGCTGAAGGCATATCAGAATGGCGAGCTGAAAGATTCGCTTGAATCCTGCGAACATCACGATTGCAACCATCATGAAGAAAAGCCTGTGTACTACGTTCCGTCGTTTGGCAAATGAAGTGGACGGTATTATCAGATAATCGCACTTGCAACGACCAACTCCAGACAGAGCATGGCCTGTCCATCCTGTTAGAGACAAAGAAGCATCGCATCTTGCTTGATACAGGAGCAAGCGATGTGTTTATCCGTAATGCAGAGCGATTGAGCCTCGACCTCAGTACGGTGGATTATGTGTTCATCTCCCACGGACACAGCGACCATGCAGGAGGGCTAAAACACTTCATGGAGATTAATGACAAAGCTAAAGTCATTGTGTCGCCTGATGCTCTCAAAGGCAGATTCTTCTCTAAGCGTCGATACCTACACAGCATAACTACCGAATGGCCGGAGATTCCGCAAGAGCGATTACTGAAGATTGAGCATAGTGAAAGCATTGGCGACGACATATTCATCATAGCACACATACCCCAGATTCACCCGATGCCAGAGGGGAATCAGCACTTGTTCGTAGAAAAATCAGATGGTAGCTATATAAACGATGATTTCCGTCACGAGCTGGCACTATACACTGATGGATTACTCTTTACTGGTTGTGCTCATAGCGGCTTGGAGAACATCATTGCTGCATGTCCATTCCCTGTGAATACCGTCGTGGGAGGATTCCATCTGCTCGACAATCATGAGAGTGAAGACAAACTCTCAGAACTGGCCTATAGGTTGACAGATGCCTATCCCCAGACACATTTCTACACCAGCCATTGCACGGGAGATACCACATTTTCGACTCTGAAGGCAGTAATGGGCGAACAACTTCATGCTTTCTCCTGTGGAACAACAAATAACAAATGAGTAATATGAAGATAGATCACGTAGCACTATATTGCCTGGACTTGGAAGGGATGAAAGAGTTCTTCATTCGTTACTTCAAGGGTGTGTCTAATGAAATGTACCATAATCCCAAGACAGGGCTAAAGACGTACATTCTGAGTTTTCAAGACTCCGATGCAAGACTGGAACTGATGACGCGGTCAGAGGTAAAGGATGAAGCGGAAAACATCTACCGTCAGGGCTTCATCCACCTGTCCTTCTCGGTCGGATCAAAAGAGAAAGTGGACAGCCTTACAAAGGTTCTGAATGAAGATGGTTACAAAGTATTGAGTGGGCCACGTACAACTGGTGACGGCTACTATGAGAGCTGCATCGTTGGGCCGGAGAAAGTCTTATTGGAAATAACAGTATGATGGCTATCGATACAACAGATATGTGCTCTCACCTGCAACGGAAGCTATTTGATGAAGATGGCATCTATCATCATCTTTGGCTTGCCATGCAGGATGATCCAGAACTGACGGCAGTAGTCCGCTCACGCCAGCTTCATATCTATCGTAACGGTAAGAAGGTGTTAGTGCTGGCTGGAAAGGCCGCACCAAAGATTATCCGTGAGGACAGAATCTGTGAAATGATATGAACATAGAGGACTATCGTGACTATTGCCTGTCATTGGGCGCAATTGATGCCGCCACCGCCCCTGATGACCTCCTTCGCGAGCTGACACACAACTCATACGAGATAGTGAAGGCAAAGTACAAGAAACGATGATATCCAAACATACATAACTCATGATTATCTATTTCTCAGGAACAGGCAACAGCCTGGCTACCGCACGCAAGATAGCAGAGGCATTAAACGAGCAGATGATGCCAATGGCAGAGGCTGTGAAGCTTTGTGCAAACCGAGCGCCATCAAGTTCACTTGAAATGGCCGAGGTGCAGCCAAAGGTATCTAAACGAGACCTTAGTTCGGAAAAGTGTGTCGGACTGGTGTATCCGTCATACGACTTTGCGCCACCTCCAGCTGTCCAACGTATGTTACCGATGTTGAATATCAACCCCAAGGCATACGTGTTTGTCATTATCACCTGTGGCGCACAGGCAGGCATTTCATCGTGGTACGCGAAGCATGTGTTCAAGCAGAAAGGCATACGGGTGGCCTATTGCCACAAGATCCGAATGCCGGATTGTGCCGGTATCGCCTACGGACGCAACCCGAATAAACAGACTTGGAAGTTTCAGAAGTATGCTTCGCGTATGGATCGTATCATCGCCGATGTGAAAGCCAGGCGGACTGCCTACCACTTCAGCGGGTGGGACTTGCTCGGATGGTTCTCTATGTACACGAAGATGGGGCAGAAGATGATAAAGCCCTTCCAACCTACAGTAAGCGCAGACCTCTGTGTGGGCTGCGGCACCTGCGCAAGAATATGTCCCATCGGAAACATCACCATGCAAGAGCGTGAGGGTCAGAAGCCGTTGGCCGTTACAGGTCCCGACTGCACAGCCTGTCTCAGTTGTGTTCACTTCTGCCCCCATCAAGCCATGATGCTTGGAGGCAAACCCGTCGATAAGTCGTGGCAGTACCACCATCCTGACGTAAAGTTGAAGGATATGATTCTCAGATAAACATTCTCATTCTATTTTCTACCGCCCATTCGCCTCGTGTGAGTGGGCATTTTGTTTGGGGTGGCCTGTGGTGGTCACCTCCTTTGCTTCTCAGGTTTTGGCTTCGTGTGCCGCTGCCAGGCTTGGCGGCGGGCTGCATTGTCGTGTCCTCTTGCTGTGTGGTCTGTTGGATGTTGCTTGTACCAGGCTTGCCGTTTCACGTTTTCATTTGACGTAGTGCCGCTGTTCCTATGTTCATCCTCGATGCTGAGTGGGGGCTTTGGCTGGCTACCTCATTTGTAACGGTTATCATGCGAGCGTCAAATGTACCTGTAATCTTGTGTCGTGATAGGGACGCATCCCGTGGACTGACTGCATTGTTTGAAAGTTCCTGTTGTTCGTCACTATCTCTATTGCTACAATACTTGTGACGTTGCACGTTGTGGCGTTATTGATGGATTAGGCTGCTGATAGTCATGAATCTGTCTGCTTCGTGGTTGAGGTTCTTAGCGGCCACCTGATGCTTCCACCCTCTGCAGATACATTCCCTTTTCTCTCCAAGTCCACCTGTCTCTACGCAAATAGCTAAAGCGGAACGCGCTTCTTGTATCTATGTGAGCGGGCAATCTACTGTCATTGAGTTGTCACCATGGAGCTTTTGTCTTCACTTGTATTTGTAATCGTACCTGAAGCACACTTATGATTTTGCCACTGCAAAGGTAAATCGCCATTCTCGTGCTGCAAGGCTGGCCGGAGGCCTTGGCTACACAAATTATTTTCAAACAAATGAGCCGTGAGCCGTGGGTCAGACTAATTTGACTTCGTCGAAGTTCCTCACGCTCGGGAAAGCTCATACAAGTTTGGCTCTCCGCTCGCTTAATCGGAACATTCTGCTACCGTCCACGAGGGTTTGAAAATAATTTGCTTCGGCCTTGCTGTACCACACCTGGCTTACCTTGATAAAGCACTGTCAAAATTCAAAAGTGCTTCGGCACACAAATCCAATAACAAAAACTCTTTACCACTATGACAACTCATTACATGAGTTTTCCTCAGCAATATGTTCACCGTAGAGGTGGTGGACTTCGACGGAGAATCAAGAGAATACAGCGTATCGGCTGAGAGCTTCGAAGATGCAGCACGTGAGGCCGAGAATCTTGCATTCCATGACTGCATACAGATTTCCTTCATGAATATCAACGCTTACTAATCCAATAATTCAATAACCCCTAAACAACTTTACAACTATGTCACAGTATTCAATCGTAGCAGAGATGGTTCAATCGAACAAGAGTAACAACAATGTGTGGTTCGTCCACGTAACAGGATGCGATAATCCCGAACTCCAGGGGTACTGCAAGCACGCCATCAAGGCCATGCAGTTCTGCTTCATCCTCAAAGCCCGCACCCAGTTCCCCATCGAGGACAACACACTGGAGCAGCTGAAGAGCTACTACGCCGAGAACGAGAAGGGCAAGCTCCAATGGTACAAGCCCCGCACTCCCAAGGAGGAGGCACAGCCCACGGAGGCCTTGGAAGCACCCGCTGAGGTGCCCGCCCTCGAACATCAGACTGCTAAGCGCGGAAGGCGCAGAAGTAAGAAGACAGAGGAGGTGGCCGCGTAAGGCCACTTCCCTCACACAATAATCATCAATTTTACACACTCTAAATCATTCAGCATTATGAAAGAAATTCCATTCATCGTCACTGAGTTGGTCTTAAAGGCAGTCCAACATCTGCAAGATGCCAATTATGATCATCAGGCAGAAGTTGTCATCGGCGAGAAAAGCCGTACATTCGTCCTCGTAGAGGAAGAGGAGTTCAAGGAACTTGTTGACTTCCTCGATGAAGAACGAGGATGGGAGGACTTCCCGCGTGACTTCAAAGCGATTGTCAAAACTCCGCATTGGAGCACGGAGGAATCGGAGGGCAGTTAGCCCTCCTTTTTCTTTCCCTGTTTTCGTGTCTTTTCGTGCGTGTTATTAACAAGGTACCTTTGCCAGCGTAAACCAAAGCAATACCGCACTATGCAAATGTCAACGCGCTTGCCGATGTATGTATTCACATCGCAAATACCAACAATAGAAATCGCACAGGCTGGTATCGACCCGCTCAGTGTCACACTCTGGGCAGGAAGAGACAAGCTGCTTGAAACAACCATGCACCCCGTAGGGGGAAAGCTGAAGCTGTATGACCTTCGTGAACTCTACGAGGAATACCTGCGCAGTCAGAATGAGGATGACATCTATCCATACGCTATCTTCGAGCTGGAAGTGGGCAACCTGACTTGGGAAGACAACATGATTATCTACTGTCCGTTCAATTGCAACATATCCGCTGAGGAATTCATCACCAAGCATTTCCTGACCACGCTGACAGCAAAGCGGATTCCTTCTGATGCCACAAGAGACGATGAAATGTTGGCGTACCTGCTAAAGTCAGACGAAGCATCTACGCCAAGAACCATTGAGATAACGGCTGCTTTCCGCGCACCAGACGGAAACATCGTGGGACACACTTGCAGCTATACAGATAGCTCACGCTATCAGTATGATGGGTTGCTCTGTTGCCCGCAGGACATCAACGAGGACTTCGACCATTACTGCACGGAGGCAAGCGTATATGACTACCGCGACCTCACGCCGCTGTCTTATACCATCCGCATGGGACAGCGCTCATTCACGTACTATGTGGATTGGGACTTCAAGCCGTCGGTGCGCTTCCGCTTCCGCAATGCGTTCAACGCTGAGGAAACAATCTACCTTGATGCCGTGACCGTCACCAAGACGGACACAGAGAGGAGTCTGGCCACATCACATGGAAAATCGCTGTTCTATGACCAGGTGGATTCACAGGAGTATGAGGTGACTACAGCACCTCTTTCCACTGAAGAAGCTGCTTGGGCCACGCAGTTGCTCCTATCGTACAAGGTGCAGCGCGTCGAGGAGGATGGAACTCTGACAGAAGTCCTGATTACGGACATGACTGCCGAGGTGACAGACAGCGATGAGGAACACCGCCGACTGAAGTTCACCTACAGGCTGGCCAAACAGGGGGCATCACTTACTGTACGCAATGAAGTCATCCGTAACAGTCGCTTCGCTAACCAGTTTGCCATTCAGTTCGCATAGTCCATTTTTCACTCTTTCATTTTTCACTTTTCACTCAAAACATATCTCATGCACAGCATCCACATCACCACCGCAAAAAAGATACTTGACAGCCATGACCCCGTAAGTATCTCGTTTTGGACCTCCAAAGGGGAGATTCAGACCTACAATGACTGTATATCCCTGCGCTATAACTTCTACGAGGGGACGCGCAATGTCAAGCTCAGACCGTCCGGACAGATCCGAAAGATAAGGGACATCTGCCTGTTCCGGTTGAATGGAATGGAGGTCTTTCTGTAAACGATAAACACATTCACACAACACAAACACATATACCTATGGAAGAACTCTTTTATTCATCGGTTGAAAACATACCCGGCATCTCTGCACGTGCTGCCTTCACCACGGACAGCTCCGCAGTATTCAAGGAGTCCAAGGACACGAACCCCATCCGCATCGATGAGGGACTTGAATACATGCCCTGGGGTGCTGACAACCAGATGCCTTACGACATTCTCCGTCTCATTGAAGACGATGAAACGCTTTCCACCTGCCAGATGTTCAATGCTGAAATCGTCTATGGCGACGGACTGCGCTACAATACAGATGCAGCTAGTGCCATAGTCAAGGAGCAGGTCAATGATTTCCTTCTTTCCAATGACCTGAGCAGCTACTACCTCGGAGTATGCCAGGACTTGAAGCACTTTGCATTCTGCGTCTCTGTCATCATCCTCAACGGGGACAATACCCGCATCGTCAGACTGATTCGCAAGGAGGCCTGCTATTGCCGCTTCGCTCCGGCTGATAAGAATGGTGACATACCTTATATCTTATATGCGAACTGGCGCGAGGCTTCTTTCTCCCGTGACAAAATAGAGAAGATACCGCTGCTGTCTGTGTCTGCTCCGTGGGCTGACCTCGCTGTGCGGATGGGACTGATTCCTTCGTCGGACGGGAAGAAGAAAGTGCGTACCAAGGAACACAAGTTCGCTATAGTCACACGCATACCGACACCTGACAGCACGTATTATCCCATTCCGTACTATGCTGCACTGTTCAAGGGCAAGTGGTACAACATCAAACAACTCATCGGCATTGCAAAGGAAAGCAAGCTGAAGAACACGGCTCCCATCAAGTACCACATCGAGATTGCTAACAAGTATTGGGAAAACCTCTTCCGTTCTGAGGGTATCACTGACCGCAAGCTTCAACAGGAGCGCGTGAAGCGGGCCAAACAGGAAATCCTTGACTTTCTCACTGGCGTTGAGAACTCTGGCAAGGTGTGGTTCTCGTGCTTCTACCGCACCCCGGACGGTGTGGAAACACACGAGGTGGTCATCAACAAGATTGATACGGACAAGGAAGGTGGTGACTGGGCATCGGACATCGCCGAAGCCATCAACATCATCTGCTTTACCATGCGCGTACACTCGAACCTCGTGGGTTCTGTTCCTGGCAAGTCGCAGACAAACAACTCCGGCTCGGACAAGCGGGAGCTTTATACAATCGCACAGGCCCTGCAGAAGCCCTATCATGATTTGCTCTTCAACGTGCATCGCATCATCATCAAGTTCAATAAATGGGACGGCGTAACGCCTGACTGTCCATTTATCCAACTTACGACGCTGGATGAGAACAAGGATGCCAAGAAGGTCACTACAGAAGAGAGTCCATAACAGGTTTGTCAGCCTTGCCGTGATGAGACCGCTCCGCAGCGGTGCAGCGTCGCGGCTCACGGCAAGGCTGATAATTGAAATCGTAAATTGTAAATCGTTAAATAGTAAATATCATCATGCTTATTCATTCTGACTCAGAACTTCGTTCTTTCCTTCCCAATGCCCTCGTCACAGTCGAGGGGGAAATGTCTCTCTTCGAGAAGCTTTCTTCGTATCTCACTGAAGCTGAGACATGGCTGGCCACCTTTATCACTGGTGCAGCACCATTGGCCGCTATTACGGCTGAGAATGAGGGCGCAAATAGACCACTCTGCTGCCGCATCGTGGTTTGTCATGCCCTCATTCACGCCATACCGTCCCTGGACCTGGTACTGACACCTAACGGATTCGGCATTGTCAGCAATCAGAACATCGCCCCGGCTTCGCGTGATCGCGTCGAGAGACTGATTGGCTCCATTGAGATGCAGCGCGACGATGCCATCATACTCCTGCAGAAGCAACTCTTCCGTCGTACCGACTGGCAGCAGTCGGAAGTGTTCGGATATTGGGCGCAGACCCTGCTTCCCAATATCTCGGTCTGCCATCAGCTGCAGATCCGCGAACACCGCTTCATGGCGTACCGAGCATTAGTGCCTCGCATCATTCAGATTGAGGATGAACTGGCTAATTCATTCATCAGTCCTGAATTGCTGGCAAATCTGCATAAATATCAGTTTGGTATCGGCTACGCCGAACTGTCACCCGCCGAACAGTCTGGCCGTGCCTACGTCCTCACACACCTGCAAGCAGAGATTGTATCACAGCTTTCCGGCCAACCCATACGCCATCGCTATATGTCCGACTTGGTGAACGTCATCCGCTCACAGCCCGACATCTTCCCGCTATGGCATAGCTCCGACACGGCCCGACTATTCACCCCACCCATTTTCCAGAACAAGAAGGAAGCGCAAGGCTACTTCTTCTAAACAATATCGCTCTATGAATATCACATTTGATCTCATGCTTCCCGCTTCGTGGGAAGAGTTGACCACCGAACAACGCCTGTACGTGTATTTCCTTCTGTCGGAAGGTTATACTTGTGAGGCTATCCGCTCTTACTGCCTGCTCCGTTGGAGCGGTATCAGGGTAGTGGCGGCACAGGGTGAACACAAATATCTGGTGCAGCATGGCAAACAGTATGGATTGCTGTCTGCTTCACAGGTGGCCGCAGCGGCTATGGCTCTTTCGTTCCTGGACGAACTGCCGCCTACGCCGACGTTGCCAGAGGATATTGACGGGCATCCGTCGCTGTCTGCTGATATGGTAGGCGTACCATTCCAAACGTTCCTGATGCTCGAAAACCTGTATCAGGGTTTCCTTCATACACAGGATAAGGAACTTGTCAGGCAAATGGCAGCTGTAGTATATGACCATGAGTGTATCAAACTGGATGGTACACAGACTATCGCTGTATTCTACTGGTTCGCTTCTCTGAAGCAGATGCTTCGCTATCGCTTCTCTCACTTCTTCCAGCCATTGGCAACCAATGGCGGTAATTTGCTCGGTACAAGTCCCGAGCTGTCGCGCCAACTGCAAGAGGCAATGGACGCTCAGATACGCGCCCTCACCAAAGGTGATGTCACGAAAGAGGCCGAAGTCCTTCAATTGGACACTTGGAGAGCCCTTACAGAACTCAATGCACAAGCGAAAGAATATGAAGAACTTCGGAGGAATAACAAGTAAACATGTTAGGGGCATATCTCCGATGGTATGTTTATCTGCGATGCTGGGTATATCTCCGATGGTGTGTATATGGGGAGTGCCCCATGCCCCCGTATCGGTTCTGTTGCGAAGTGGGGAACAGAACCCCTTGACGCTGCCGCTATTCGGGAGAATGCCCGAACCCCAATCAGAAAGACGCAAGCTGTTTGGGAGTCCCCAAGCCCCATATCTCCGATGGCGTGTATTTGGGAGAATGCCCAAGCCCCGAGGTGTATATGGGGAGTACCCCATGCCCCCAAGACAGGACGCTGCCGCTATTCGGGGTTTGGGAGTCCCCAAGCCCCATATCTCCGATGGCGTGTATTTGGGAGTTGCCCAAGCCCCGAGGTGTATATGGGGAGTACCCCATGCCCCCAAGACAGGACGCTGCCGCTATTCGGGGAGCCGAACCCAATCAAGAAGACGCAAGCTGTTTGGGAGTCCCCAAGCCCCATATCTCCGATGGTGCGTATTTGGGAGAATGCCCAAGCCCCGAGGTGTATATGGGGAGTACCCCATGCCCCCAAGACAGGACGCTGCCGCTATTCGGGGGAATGCCCGGGGGTTTATGGGGAGTACCCCATGCCCCCAAGACAAGACGCTGCCGCTATTCGGGGAGCCGAACCCAATTTTTCATTTTTCACTTTTCATTTTTCACTTCTAATTCCATTCTCCATGATACCAAACATCAACTGGAACGCCACGGCGTTCTTCAAACAACTCACAGAGCAGAACAAGCTCGCCCAGGAACAGGGCTTCAAGTTCTGCAGAGTTACTGGACTGCAAGGCTTCGAGGAAGCGCTTGCCAGAATGCAAACAGCTACAGCCATCATTGCTGTGGATGATAGCTCACAGGGTTATACGGACCTCGCAAACTCGCCGCACACACGCCGCATCAAGACGGTATTCTTCGCCAAACGGCACGCCATTGATGATATGGCAGCACGTGGCCGATGCCTTGATACGATGCGAGAGGTCTTTCGACAATTCATGTCAAGATTCATCCTTGAAAGGACACGACTCGAACAGAACGCCATCTACCTCGACCAGCGAATACAGTTCCAGGAGATTGACGAATACTTCTTCTCTGGCTGTGCCTGTGCCTACTTCCAAGTGGCCGTGGACACATTCACCGACCTCCGCTTCCGCTATTCGGAATGGGAGAACTTGCCCGAAACGAGCGCGTTCTCTCCTCAGTTTACCCAATCATACGATTAAGCCATGCCACAGCAACAGACACAGGAACAGGCACTGCAAGAACGCCAAAAATATGTCGCGGCCTTCAATGACACGATGATCAAGATATGGAAGGAACGTATCACGCTCCTTGATGTCATTGACACGAAGACGCTGCTCAATTCTCCCATCTCACTCGGCTATAAGGCCGATGGGAAGCTGGTGGATGTGCACCTCACACAAGCCTTCCGTGGATACGGTCTGTGGCAGGACTATGGTACGGGACGCGAAACGCCACGAGGGAATCCGGGCGACATAGGGCGACCCAAGGTGCGCCAACGTCGCCGATGGTTCTCCATCAAATACTATGCCAGCTTCATGAACATCAAGGAGTTCTACGCCGACAATCTGGGCAAGGAGTTCGTCGGCATCATAAATGAGGCTTTGGATGACTACAACTTCAGACGCTACCACGGCACCATGAGGGCATGATTTGGTGTCTTTTCTTCTTAGTCCTATACTATATACTTTTGTACCCGCAAACCAATAAAACACCGAACAATGGATATTACAAATCTCACATCTCAAATTACATCGCTACGTGCAGAGACACAGGAGCGCAGCATCACACCTGAGCGTGTCGGCAGTCTGCTACAGCAGTTAGCCAATCTCATCAAAAGCACGGCAGATAGTGCCGCAACGCAGGATGACATCTATGAGATAACTGACAACGCAGTGTCAAACATGAGAACCGCAGTTGCCGCATCGGCAAATGGCGTTACTGTCACCCTGACTCTCATAGAGCTGGATGGCGAGGATTTTGCAAAAACAATCTCTCTTCCCATTGCTACAGCTAATGCGGCAGGACTGATCAGTGCTGCGGACTATGCAGCCATTCAATCTCTCATCAGCGGCGGCAGCTCTGGCTCCGGGAGCGGCATGACTACAGAGGAACGTGCCGTTCTCAATAATCTTGCCTCCCGCTTTGTGAGGCTTGGCACGAACAACGGGGTCTGGGTATCATCGCACGACGCAGAATTACAGGCCGCAAGACTGCAATACTGTGCAAATCCTGATATCTGGTTCATGTACTACTATGTGCAGGGCAGCAAGTATGGACTGATTGAACAGCATGTGTGTGATGACACCTGTATTCAGATATTGCACTGGGACAGTGCCGTGTCGCAGCGCACCATTACCTTCGCCAATACTGACCGAACAGCTATCAGCGAAGTCGGTGAATGGACGGTTATTCGTACCTTGACGGCTGCTGAAGCCAGCCAGCTAAGGAATGCCGCTGCAACAACCGCAGCTTCTTTCACAGCAGGGGAAAGCAGCCAGAAAAAGAAATACAAGATTTGGCTGACTCTGCGCGATGTATCGGGTCAGGTGGCCGCTGAATATGATGTGGATATCCCCCTCGCTTCATCCGAGACAATGGGTGTGATGAGTTCCGCTGACAAGGTGAAGCTGGACGCTCTGCCTGACGCAGCGACCATTGCGGCAGCTCTGGGACGCGACAACATGGGCATTCATAACCTCGGATATGTAGGCAATGCCTCTGCACCTGGTGAGACGGCAGCTGCTGCATTGTCCATCACCTCTGACCCTGCCATCAAATGGGTGTTATACACCTATAGCAGCAATATGGCAATCATCCACCAGACGCACAATGAGACAACAACCGTTCAGGATATGTACTTCGCCGGAAACAAGCACAGCCGCAGGACGATTACCTTCACGGATAATACGCGCACGGCTATTTCGTCCGTAGGAAACTGGAGTTCTGTGGGAACGGATATAGGCGTGAGCCGCACGGCTACTACTGCAACCATTAAGCTGGTGCATCCGTTCATGGAAAACAGTGCCGGAGTTTTGACACTTACATTAGGACAGGCAAACAGCAACTATGCCGGACTGATGACAAAGGAGAATCTCAGGACGCTGAACTACCTTGATGAGCAGTTTGAAGAGATGGCTCAGACGATGTTGGATTTGGGCAACGCTGTATCGGCCCTGCAGGACAGCGTTGCGGGAATCAATAACAGGATTAACAGTCTGGGGGACTACTTTGTGATGAAGCCAAAGTTATATGCTTTCGCCGACATTCCAAGAATCGTGATTCCAGTAAAGGACATCAGCAGCAGCGGATGTACCATTGCATCTAGGGTAGCACAGAATATCCAACTGAGCGCACTGGATGAAAATGAGAATACTGTGGATATCATGGACTGCAATGTGACTTGGTCGTTTGGGACAAACGACAATCTCTTCCATGTGGAGTATGAGGGTGGTAAGAGATATGTCACGTTCTATGCAGACGAAGATGACTACTGGCAGGGGAATGGCAATGGCACATTGACTATCACACTCACTAACTTAAACAACAATGCAAGTGGATCTTATGAGATAATTCTTGAACGCTCCTTATCACAAAACTAAAACAACAACACTATGACAAAAGAAACACGAACAGACATTCAAGTCTTTACTGCCGTCGCCATGCTGGTGGCTGGTGTCGGCCTCTCCATCGCGGGATTCGTCGTTCCGCCTACGGGGGAAATCTCCGACTCGGTGCTGATGTTCACCGCTCAATGCCTCGTATATGCGGGCAGCGCACTCGGCATCAATGTGTATATCAATTCCAAGTTCTCGGACATCAAGAAACAACTCACTAAAACTTCAACACAAGATGAGAAAGATCAATGAAATCATCGTGCATTGCAGTGCCACGCCCAAAGGGGCTAACTTCACTGTAGAAGACATTGATAGCTGGCACCGCAAACCGCCATTCAACTTCCGTTGTATCGGCTATCACTATGTCATCTACCTTGACGGCACCATCCATTTAGGCAGGCCCATAGAAGAAGAAGGTGCCCACTGTAAAGAAGGTGGCCACAACAAACACAGCATCGGAGTATGCTATATCGGTGGCGTGCGCAAAGAGGACGGACGCACACCTGAAGACACACGCACTCCAGAACAGAAAGAGGCTATGAAGGTTCTGCTTCAATTGCTCAAAGCGGCCTTCCCGGAGGCTAAGATTTATGGCCATCGGGACTTCGCAAAAAAGGATTGTCCATCGTTCGATGCGAAAAAAGAATATGAGTATATTTCCAACATGGACTTCAAAAAAGCGCTCCCATGAAAGCATACGTTCCTTTCCATCCCGCCCACCCTGGAACGTATGCTTTCAGGGTCGCGCGGTGCTTCGCACTGTTCTTTATCCTTGTAGTCTTTACTGCCTGTGGCTCAGTTAAAAATAGTACAAAGATTGAAGCAACTCAACAACTTGAAGAACACGTAGAACGGGTGTCCCTAGGACAGTCTATCTTCGCGCTCTTCGACAGTCTCAATGCTACGCATTCAATTGAGGCTGACAGCCTCGAACTGGAGATCTTCACACTCGAAATTCCGAGTGTGGATAATGACAGCCTTGCCGCAACGAGACCGCCCCGATCTAAAGCTTCGGGGCGGCTAGCGGCAAGGCTGTCTTTGAAGGGCATCCGCTCCAACACACAGCTGACACATACACAAACAGCAAGTGCTGAGAGCCTGTCTGAAGATACAGTCTCTACCCATCGTTTCGGTCATCAAAAGGTCACGGAAACGGAAGATTCAGAGAAAGTGGTGAAGCCTCCCAATACATTCCGTAATCTTGCATTCCTTATCATGGCTATTGCCATCCTCCTCGGTGTCCTACTACTTGCAGCTAGCAAATTCAAAAGGTAGGAAGTTATTATCACTGCATCCATATAGTCTGCTTCCCGCTGTGGTCCATCTACGGCGGGATTTTTTTGCTCTTCATCTATATAGCTCTTAATCCGAGTACCCGCGAGAGGTTCCGAGTCCTGACGGCTCCTCACTTTTCATAGCGGTGGAACGGTCTGATGGCACACAAGAGGAAGTAGTCATCGAGGGTGGCCAGCTCTTCTTAATCATGGTATCAATGACCCTCATCCGGTATGATTCCACACAGACGGGATGCCTCTTGCTTCTGCACGGCAGCAAAGGCACAGCCGTGGCCTCGCTATTCCAACTTGACTTGACTCCAATGTTCTTGTTTCGGGATTCTTGTCTGTTCTTGCCCCACTTCATGTTTGGAACTTGCCTCTGTGCGTACCTCTCTTTTCCGGCGCAAAGGTAAATCACCGTGCTTTGACATGAAAGGCTGGCCGGAGGCCTTGGCTACAAAAGATTTTTCCCACAAATGGAACAACGGCTGCACTGTTATTCAATTTCTGCTACGCCCAGGGGTGAATAATCTTCCTTCGGCCTTGCTTGTCTGCACACGGCTACCTTTGATAAAGCACCGTAAAAAAGAGTTACGCCTCACACAGAGGCAAAGTATTAACCCAAACATTTTCAAAATTATGCAAGACAAGAATCTATTTTCCGAACAAGAACTTGAACAGGAGTTCGTAACAGTCAAGCTGGGCGAGGCCCTGGAAGCTAATGAACGCATCCGTGAACACGGCTACGATTACACATCCGGCAATCCCGCTGTTTATTGTGGGACATACCGTAAATACAATGAGGGCAGCATTGACGGCGCCTGGCTGGATCTGGCCTCATTCAAAGACTACGACGAGTTCATGGAGGTGTGCCGACTGTTGCACCGCGATGAAGAGGATCCTGAACTGATGTTCCAGGACTATGAGAACTTCCCTCGTGATTGGTACTCGGAGAGCTGCATGGATGAAGAGACATTCGATAAAATAAAGAAGTACGCCGAAATGGACGAATCACGGCAAGAAGCTTTCGATGACTACATGGATACTCGCAGTGATGATGACTTCGATAGTTTTGAGGAAGCCTACTGCGGTGAGTGGGACAGTGAGGAGGACTTCGCTGAGCAGCTTGTGAATGACTGCTACAATATCGATAACATGATGGGAAGCTTGTCAAGTTACTTTGATTATAAGGCTTTCGCACGTGATCTATTCATGACTGACTACACGATGGGTGAGCACGGCCATGTATTCAGAGTCCTCTGAGTACGTGGCTGTGCCATTTGTGCAGGTGTCATCCGCTCCAGTGTTGGGGCGGATGCCTCCATTTAATAGAGGAAAGAAAAAAGGGAGCGGGAGGCTCCACATTCGTGGTACACCCCCCCGCATATTGTGTAGCCGTAACCCAAGGAACTGCAATCCAAGGAGCAGACGCTACACTTTTCCAATAATGGACTTTGAACCCTCTCCCTCCTGAGATGCAATCAGGCGCGGTATTCAAAGCCCTAAAGAACGTCAAAAGCACGAGTTTCACAAAGCCCATTGCACTAATGACGATTTCTTGGCTGCAAAAATACTCAAAATAGTGTTACCTTACAAATTTTTCAAAGTAAAATTCAATTTTCCCACCCCCAAACCCCATCTTCTCTTGCTGTCAGTGCCGCCACCGCACATCGTCACGGACGGAGGGGTATTTGCTTACGGCCTCGCAAGGGGCAGCACACACCGTAGGCAAGTACCACCTCTGTCTGTGACGGCCACCACAAGGACACGACGGCAGGAGAAGATGCCTGATAAAAGCCCAAGGGCTACTTATCCCTCGGCACATCTCCGAAGTATAGACAAGTCTGTACTTGAAGAAGAGCCTCGGGACTGGTATTCACGAAAGCCTTGCATTGCTGTGGGCTGACAGGCAGCGCACGGCAAAACAAGGCACTCGTCACCTCGCAGCGGTATAAATGCCGCACCCTCAAAGCCATTCCTGGCACATCAACATCATTGGGCAAGCCTAATGACATGATAAGCCGAATGGCTCTATCTCTGTTCTGCAGCACATCTTCTGGGATGTGGATTTTCCAGCCTCATTGCCGGGCATCGCAATCATCCACGCAGATGGCATGGGCGGAAAATCCACGTCCCGAAGATAAGCTGCTATAGAACAATACCCACGAAAGCCTTGTCATGCTGTGGCTGACAAGCAGCACACGGCAGGGCAAGGCACTCGTCACCTCCCAGCGGCTCAAATGCCGCACCCTCCATGAGGCAAGGCCTCACTTAACAAAGGCATACAAGTGTGCCTCCAAAGCCCCCGTCCAATACGCACACCAATACCAAGGCAGGTCGGCGTTCTTAACGGCATAGCCTAAACGCTGACTTACCTTGGCATCCGTGTGGTATTCGGAAGGGGAGAGAGGAAAGAATTTAGATAGTGGCGATAAGGCACTTCAGGATGAAAAGCCTTATCGTTGCATCGTGAAAAGGGACGGCGAAGCCTGGAACCAGGCCACTCGCTGCCACCTTTTCACGATGCAATCCTCCTTTCAGTCGGCCCAAATGTCTCAATACCGCTCAATGATTGAGCCGTGAGACACTGTAAATGTAAGTGGCTGACTGCCACACACATCTTTTCCACGCATAAAGGCCAGCACCGCGCTTCGCGGCTCGAAGATGACACAAGCACAAGCGGCAGAGGCGCGAGGGTTCACAAGTCCCATTGAGACCATCAAAGGGGCGTTTTTGGATGTCGTGCAGGGCTGTCGTGGCTGCTGTCGGGTATGTGTGAGAGGGTGAAAGTGGGGAGTTGCTGTGAGACCATTGGGGCGGTTATGTCGAATTGTAACCATAAAGGCGGCTTTCGGGGTGGCGGTGGTCAGCGCGTGAGCGCGTGAGAGGTCGGGAGGTTATTGTGAGACCATCGGGGGGGGGTATGTCGAATTGTAACCATAAAGGCGGCTTTCGGGTGGCGGTGGTCAGTGTGTGAGCGCGTAGGAGGGCGGGAGGATATTGTGAGACCATCGGGGCGGTTATGACGATATGAGACCCTAAAGGCTGTTTTCGGGGTGGCGTTGGTCAGCGCGTGAGCGCGTGAGAGGTCGGGAGGCTATTGTGAGACTATTGAGGCGGTTATGACGATATGAGACCCTAAAGGCTGTTTTCGGGGTGGCGGTGGTCAGCGCATGAGCGCGTGAGAGGTCGGGAGGCTATTGTGAGACCATTGAGGCGGTTATGACGATATGAGACCCTAAAGGCTGTTTTCGGGGTGGCGGTGGTCAGCGCGTGAGCGCGTGAGAGGTCGGGAGGTTATTGTGAGACCATCAAGGCAAGTCCAACGATATGAGACCAAGGGCGGCAAGTTTGAAGGTGGCGGCAACAATGAGACCAACAAGACAAGCCAACGCATTGAGACCAAGAAGGGGGTATTCTCAAAGAGACCGCCTACATATTCCGCAAAGGTCAAAGGGGGCGAGAGGGAGGGGCGAAGGCAGGGCGGTCGGGGGGTGCATAGCGCGAAGTCAGGGGAATTTTCATTCCCCCGACACCCCCAGAAAACTCATTTTTAGCAAGTTAAGGTACTTCAACTTAGGACAAATTGAAGGAATCGTGAAAAATTGATGGCTAAAAATGGCCGCAAAGCCGCATGAATACAGGCTTTTCGGGCATGTTGAAAATGCCCGTTTCTGAGCCTTTTCATGGTTCCCGACTTTGCGGGGAAAGAGGTAGCCGATGGCCGTTTTTGTGCTAAAGCTGTCTTTTCGCTTGCGCGGAAGAATAGGTAGCTTTGCAGCGATTATAACACTACACATCGCACCATGTCCGAACTAAACACAAACGCTACAGTCACCCTCACTGTCAATGGCCGACAGGCTCAGGAGATGCTTGATAACCTCAAACAGAAGGCCACGCAGCTGGAAGCGGCCATTGACAAAGCCCGTCGCAGCGGGGACAAGGCCACGCTGAAACGCCTCCAGAAGGAACTCAACCAGACCAACGCACAAATCAAACAGATTCAGTCGGCAACTGCATCGGCAGAAGATGTCCTCCGACGCCTAGACCGGGCAACACCCAAGCAGCTGAATCAGACCCTGACAGTGCTTCGCCGCCAGCTCAACGGCATAGAGCGGGACAGCGAAGCATGGAATATCCAGGTGCAGAAGATCCAGAGGGTAAAGGCTGAGATTGACCGCGTAAACGCGGAACTCAGACAGTCGGAATCCCTGCTGCAACGGTTGAACCGGGGCTTCAACGAATGGGGAGCAACCATCGCCACGGCTGCTGCTGCAGTGACTGGCCTTGTCATGGCCGGACGCTCGGCCGTGAATGCCTACGCGGAACTGGAACAGGAGATGGCCAATGTCAGTAAGTTCACATCCTTGCCAATGGAAAAGGTCAAGGAACTGAACGAGGAGATGAAGAAGATGAACACCAGAACATCGCTCATCGAACTGAATAAGTACGCTGAGGATGCAGGAAAGCTGGGCATGAAGACAATTGAGGATATCATGGGATATGTCCGGGGTGCCGACCAGATCAATGTAGCCCTCGCTGACATCGGTGACGGGGCAACACTTGTCCTCTCCAAGTTGAGTAGCATCTTCGGTATCAAGGATGAACTTGGCACGGAACAAGCGCTGTTGGCCATCGGTTCAACGATAACGGAGCTGTCCCAGAACTGTACGGCTGGAAGTGAGTACCTGGCTAACTTCGCACGACGTATGGGTGGTGTGGGTAAGGCAGCAGGGATGACACTGCCGCAGCTTATCGCCATCGGTGCCGTCCTTGATGCAAACGGACAGGCAGCGGAGATGTCGGCTACGGCTGTGTCTAAGCTGATTATGGATGCCTATAAGGAGAGTGACAAGTTTGCCAAGGCATTGAACCTGAATGCGGAGCAGTTCAAGAAAGTCATGGCTGAGGATGCCAACGCGGGCTTCATCATGATTCTTGAACGTTTCAAGGAGATTGGCAACATGGACGCACTGGCTCCCGTGTTCAAGGACATGGGTGAAAACGGAGCACGTGCCTCACAGGTTATGGCTACGCTGGCCAATAACATTGATATGGTGAAGTGGGAACAGGAAGAGGCACAGAAGGCCTTCGACAGTGCGACCAAGGTCACACAGATGTACGACATTCAGAACAACACGGCACAGGCAGGTATCGAGAAAGCCCGTAAGCGGGTCAATGAGCTGGCTGTGGAGCTGGGAGAAAAGCTTCTTCCGGTGATGAAGCATATCTATACCTCCACATCATTGAACTTGCGCTTCCTCAGTACCACGGTAACATTCATATCGGAACATCGCAAAGCCATCCTCTCTACAACAGCTGCTATTGCCACATATACCGTAGCGGTGAACCTGAGTACCATCAAACTGAAGGCACTCAATGCCTGGACCACCATCACCACAACGGCTACCAAGGCGTATGAGGTGGTGGTGACGCATCTGAAGACTGCTCATCTTGCCTTGCAGGTAGGAGTGGCCAAACTGACAGGCAACTATGCCAAGCAAAACCTTCTTATGACGGATCTGAAGAAGAACACAGCGGCATTGACGAATATATATGCGCTGCTGGCGGCGGCTGTCGTGGCGGCAGGGGTGGCCATCGTCGCTTCGTTCAATAAGCAGAGCAAGGCACAGAAGCTACTTGCTGATATTGAGTCGGAAGCCAGACGCAATACGTCCGAGGACATCAAGCGTATTGAACTGCTGAAGTCCACCATAGAGAATGAGACTTTGAGCATTGACAACAGACGCAAGGCCATCGAGGAGCTGCAAAGTATCATCCCGGACTACCACGCCAGCCTCAGTGACGAAGGGGAACTGATAGGGCATAACGCCGAAGTGCTTGGCATCTATGTGGAACAGCTGAAGAACACGGCCAAGATACAGGCGGCATTGGCAAAGCTGCCTGAGGCCGAGGAACGTCTGCGCAAGATACAGAAGGAGGCTCCGACAAACCTTCAGGATGCGCTACTGTACGAACACCTGGAAGGACTCAATCCCGATGAAGCAGCAGGTAAGGCTAACGCTTCACCTACGGCTTATCGGGTGTTCCGGTCTCAGCTCAAAGAGGCTGAAAAGGAAGTGAAGCAGTTGAACCGTATCATTGATGACCTCACGGCACAGAACCAAGCCCTTGCAGACCAGGCAACGGCAATAAAGGTGGCAGAAGGGGATGGTGACGATGATGAAGATGAAGATGAAGATGAAGACGAGGACGAGAAGAACCGCGACAAGTTCAAAAAGGAAAAGGAATGGAAAGAGCGGGAAGAGGCACTGATCAGAATTGCCTACGCCAAGGGCGAAGCTGATTATGAACAGTACCAGAAACGAATCGAAGAGATAGCCGTGGAGTTCAACCGCAAGAAGCTGGAACATACAGACCTCACGGATCAGGAAAGAATCAGCATAGAGGCTGACTACTATGAAGCGCTGAGAGCGCAGACGGAAGCGGGACTGAAACGTACCCGAAAGGAAGAGGATGATGCCTATGAAGAAAGCCGGATAGCCCTTCAGCAGCGGTACATTGATGGGGAAATGGATACCAAGACGTACCAGAGTTCCCTTCAGATGCTGGAACTGGAACATGCCCGCAAGGTCGTGAACATCTATCAGGAAGGAACGAAGGAACGTCTGCAGGCTGAGAAGGATTATCATAGTAAGCTGTTGGCTGATGCCGAGCGCAGACGCAGGGAGTATGAGCAGAAAGAGAAGGAACACCAGCAGAAGTTAGAGAAAATCAAGAAGGACTACTTTGGCTTGAACCTCGCAGAGAGGCAGCAGTCTTTGTCCCAAGATCTTGCGGCATTGCAGCAGGTGTATCAGGATGAGATACGCCTTGCCGGAAACAATGCCAAGGAGAAACTGCGCATCGAAGAGGCGTATCAGAAAGCAAAGGCTGCACTGATACGCAAGTATGGCATGGAAGAGCTGAATGGGATGCAGAAGAGTACACAGGCAGTGGTCGAATGGATGGACTCAGACGGAGGGCAGGCCATACTTGAAAGCTTCGATACGATTGTGTCAGGCATGAGCAGCATCTTCAGCGGACTGTCGGACATCATACAGTCTGAATTGGAGATACAGACTGCGGCCATCACACGTCGCTACGATGCTGAAATCTCCTTTGCCGAGGGGAATACGTACAAGGTGAAGAAACTGGAACGGGAGAAGGAACAGGAGATAGCCAAGATGAAGAACGAGGCAAACCGAAAGATGTTTGCCATGCAGGTGATTCAGGCCGTGGCACAGACGGCGATGGCGGCTATCAATGCCTACAGTTCTGCGGCACAGGTGCCTATGATTGGCTATATCCTGGCACCTATTGCAGCGGCTATGGCCGTGGCTGCAGGTGCTATACAGATAGCGGCCATCAAGAAACAGCAACAGGCATCGGAGGCACAGGGATATGCCGAAGGTGGCTATACGCCCAAGGGACCGAAGGATCTGGAAGTCGGTGTCGTACATGCCGGGGAATGGGTGGCTTCACAGGCGCTGGTCAATTCGCCAGTGACACGTCCGATGATTGATGCGCTGGACTATGCGCAGAGAACCAACACAATCGGTACACTACGCAGTGAAGATGTCTCGCGCTCAATAACGGCTCCGGCTGTCATTGCCAGTCAGAGCACGGACGGACGATTGCAGAAGACGATGGCGGCAACGGCAGCGGCCATCGCTTCTTATTCGTCGGCTATTGACAAGCTGAACCGCAGACTGAATGAGCCGTTTGTTACTGTCAACACGGTTGAAGGGGATAAGGGGACGAAACAGGCTCAGGAGGAATATGATAACCTGATGCGGAACAAGACACCACGCTCACAGAGATAATATAATGATTCGCGCACACGCGCACGTAAAAGATTTAAGGTATGACTATACTGATAGATGACAAGGAAGCCATCCTGAAGAAGGGGAGCAGCTTCGATTATATCTCAGAGAACAGACTGTTCACGGGCAGTGATTCCTATACGCTGACAATGACATTTCCATTGGCTGACTGCCCGCAGAACCGCGCCATCTTCGGCAATATTGACCGCAAGGATGTGGTCAAGGAGAAGGTGGTGTATGACTGTGTGATTACTCATGGCTCATTGTACCGCAGTGGAGTGGTGACAATTACGGAAATCAATGAGAAGGAGGTGAAGACGCAGTTCCTGGAAGGGCGTTCAGCGCAAAACTTTGAAAGTACCTTTGATAACACGTACATCAATGAGTTCAATTGGGGCCAGTATTATGACGGGCTGGCGAAGAACGTGCCACCTGCTAATATGTGGACGATATACAATGACTCTAGTCCAAATTCCGTAGCACTGCCTTGGGTAAACTCTTATTCAGGCAACATCCAGAATGAAGCGCGTTATGATAGCGGCCACGGTAACTATACGTGGGTGTATCGTCGGGGCAACGGAGAGAATAAGATGAAGCTCTCACAGCAGCCGTATCTCATCTATGCCGTGGAGGAGATTCTGTTGGAGCAGGGCTATACGGCTGACCTGAGAGAGTGGAGGCAGTCGTATCACCGCTACATCCTGATCTGTAACACGCTGCCTGCCGCATGGGACATTCCATCGTTTGCCCGGGCGATGCCGCATTGGTCAATAACTGAGTTGCTGCATCAGATAGAGCTTCTGCTGAATGCTGAGTTTGACATTGACCATAAGCGGAAGAAGGTGACGTTCCACTATACGGCTTCCGTGCTGCATGAGCTATATGATGAGGTCATCGATACGGTCATTGATGAGTATAAGGTGGATATATCCTCGGAGGCAAACGATAAGTTTCTGCCAGCCAAGAAGCGGCAGTTTGCAGACTGCGACCACAACGCCTGGAAGTATTATTCTTCGCCGTGGGTGCTCAATACGCTGTGGGATAAGATAAGGACATACGACACCATGAGCAGTTTCCTTGGTACTTGCAGAGATCTACAGACGGTCATCATGCAGTACAATGACAGCCAGGAGCAACAGGAAAACATGGTGCTCATCCATCAGATTCACTATGTGCGCTCTGTAGATACATACTTCGCTTTCCGCAATACAAAGATGGTCACGAGGGAGGGCGTGACCGTGGTTGATGGTGATGTTCAACCGAGTGGAACATACTGGGTATATTCTCGCTCATACGCTCCGGTTCCCATCAACATCTTTGGCGACCGCAGCATCAGAGGTGGTGAGGACGAAGGAAAGATTCAGGAGATTAAGATGGTTCCGGCATGGCTGGACGAGACGGACGCGGAGCATGGCTTCATGTTGTTCCTACAGATGAACAACTATGACGAGGCAGCGGAAGACAACCTCGGAGCAAGAGATGCTTCACAGCTGGTCAATCCGCTGCCGCTGGCCATCATCGCACAAGGGGAGCAGCAGGGAGTCAAGGAATACTACGATAAGATATACCTTGCTTATTGGAACGGGCAGATACCACAGAACGAAGTGCCGATGCCGTGGGTCGATACGATTATGATAGATGCCAACTGGCATTATAAGCAATATCCGTCATCCCTGCGTTTCGATGGGCGGGATGCCATCAACTATCCGGCATACAACGTGGACTTGAAGAAGAAATATACATTCTCCTTCCTGTCTGACCACGTACCTAATCCACGCGCCATCTTCCATATTGACGGCTTCCGTTACATCTGTGAAAAAATAACCGCGACATTCACGGAAAATGGAATGTCGCGGAAGATGAAAGGGGTGTTCTACAAGCTCATTTGAATATCCCTTTGAGAGAGTTTGCGTGACGGACAATTGTTGATTTCAGGATCTTTGCATATATCTGAGTGGTTTGGATATTCTTGTGTCCAAGCATCCTTGCCACATTCTCAATAGGAACGTCATGTGCC
>ONCQ01000067.1 GCA_900316355.1 uncultured Prevotellaceae bacterium
CGCCATCTTCCCTGGTAACATCAACCAGTACGTCAATCACATTGATGCCTTTGGTCTCACCACTGACAATCTGCGTCTTATCCGTCTGTTCATCCAGCCCGTCCTTATCTACCTCGCTCTTTGGAGCACTGGAGGTTGGCAACAGTTGAAATCATGGTGGCAGTGTCTAACAAAGTCTAAGAAGGCATAAAATATGAGTATGCTCACCACTGTCCTGGCAATATTGGTAGCCTTGGAACATCTGTACATTATGTTACTTGAAACCATTGCGACAAGTTCAGAAAGCACGTCAAGAGTGTTTGGCATCAGCATTGACCAGCTGAAAAGCAAGACCATCGCAACGCTGATGAAGAATCAGGGCGTGTATAATGGTCTGATAGCCGTTCTACTGCTGGTGGCAGTATGGCAACAGGACTTGCTGTGGACTCGCTTGTTACTGGGCTATGTCGTGTTGGTGGCACTTTACGGAAGTCTAACCAGCAAGCCAAGCATCATTTTGAAGCAAGGCGGCTTGGCCATCTTGGGATTAATCTGTAGTTTCATATGAGCGAGTCGCCAAATGGATGCAGCCTTCGCATTGGAGGTATTGGATAAGGCTCCATACGTGACAGTTAGTATGACCAGGCCAGACGGGACACCTTACGGACTGCCCCTGTCGTTGGCACGCACTGATGAGAGAACGTTTTATTTCCATTGTGCTTTGGAGGGAGACAAGCTGGACTGCATAGCACATAATCCGACGGTTTTCATGTCGGCTGTTACCAAATGTTCGCCTACGGTTGGCCCGAAAGACGGGAGTTTTACGTTACAGTATAAATCGGCTACTGCCGTTGGAAAAGCTGAGATTGTGACTGACCGCGAAGAGAAGATTGCTGGTCTGAGAGCCATCTGTCAGCGTTTCCTCCCTCACCACATGGATGCTTTTGATGATGCTATTGCCCGTAGTCTTGAAAGAACGGCAGTAGTTAAGATTACCCTGACAGAACCTCCTGTTGGTAAGCGTAAACAGTATGACAAACAGGGTGAAGAGCTCAAATACGGCAGAGTAAACAGTCTATGAGCCGGATTATCAGAGAAGCAAGACCGACGGACATAGCAGAGATTATGCAGGTCATGGATGCGCACCAATGGGGTGATGGCTATCCCTCAGAGGCCGTCATTACTGCTGATATGGAACGAAATGGCGGCTTTGTCATTGTGGATAATGGCAGCATTGTAGGCTACTTTGCTTTTTTACAATCCCCAGAACCGACTTATGCCAGGATCTATGAAGGTAAATGGATAGATGACACGCAACCATATCATGTAATCCATCGCATTGCCAGCTATCCCGATGCTCACGGCATCTTTTGCAGCATCATGGAGTTCTGTTTCTCCAACGACGAGAACATCCGCATAGACACCCATCGCGACAACAAAATCATGCAGCACAACATCCTGAAGCACGGTTTCACCTATTGTGGCATTATCTATCTGCTGTCAGGCGATGAACGGTTAGCTTATCAGAAGTCCCGTGATGAAGCCTGCCCTGTCTGAACAGAGCCTTCACAAGGGGCTTCAAACGTTCGAGAAGAGCAATGCCATGACTATTGGCTGGGGAGGTGGAGGTCCAAATCCTCCTTTAGATTTTAATATGGTTTAGGTATTGTATAATACAAATAAATGACGTATCTTTGCACCCGATGACAACAACATTAATCATAGGACTACTGATTCCGCTGTTGGGCACGATGCTCGGCTCAGCCTTCGTGTTCTTCATGCGGGACGAGATGTCGGCTCGATTGCAGAAGTCGCTGCTGGGCTTTGCATCGGGCGTGATGGTGGCAGCGTCGGTATGGTCGCTGCTGATACCTGCGATACAAATGGGAGCCGATAACGGAAAATGGGCAGTACTACCTGCGGCTGTAGGTTTCCTGTTGGGTATGGGCTTCTTGTTGCTCATCGATGAACTGACGCCACACCTGCATATCGGTACGGATAAACCTGAGGGTATGCGGTCGCACCTGTCGAAGACGGCGATGCTGGCCCTTGCGGTCACCATCCACAACCTGCCTGAAGGTATGGCTGTGGGCGTGGTGTTTGCAGGAGCCGACAGCGGTGCAACGAACATTTCCCTTGCCAGTGCCGTCGCCGTATCATTGGGTATCGCCATCCAGAACGTTCCTGAAGGAGCCATTATCTCCATGCCGATGCGAGCCGCAGGCAACAGTCGCTGGCGCTCGTTTATCATTGGTTCACTGAGTGGCGCCGTAGAACCCATAGGTGCTATTGCCGTATTGCTGTTGGCTTCGCTCCTGATGCCTATGATGCCCTACATGCTGGCCTTTGCCGCAGGCGCCATGTTCTACGTCGTAGTCGAGGAACTCATCCCAGAAGCATCCAGTGGTCAGCACTCTAATCTCAGTACCATCGGCTTCGCCATTGGTTTTGTGCTGATGATGGTGCTCGATGTGGTCATGGGGTAATTTAAGAAGATATTATGGATAGAAGAAATGAGATTATGATGAAGATAAACGCATTGCTGATGAACGCAGCCGATAACGTAGTGACCACGGTCGCAGAAATCGCCAAGGGAGAGGATGTCTGCTACATAGATGGCAGCGCATGTGTCACGCTGAAGGCCGAGGAGGATATCCCCTACTGCCATAAGGTGGCTCTGAAGGATCTGCCGGAAGGTGGCGAGGTGATTAAATATGGCGAGAGTCTGGGACGGCTCGTATGCA
>ONCQ01000035.1 GCA_900316355.1 uncultured Prevotellaceae bacterium
AATCTGGGACATGACAAAGCCCTGGCTTGGGAAAGTCGGGGCTTTGTTTCTTAAAAAAACTAAAAGAGGCCGTGTCTGTTACTTTTGACACGACCTCGAAGGGTGAATGTTTTCGGTATTTATTGTTATTTGAGAGTCATCGGACTCGCGGGGGCACACTTGATTTCAGCCGGGCGGAGGAGGGGTGAGGTGAAGCGGATGGTGGCGCTGCCAGGGGTGATGTAGGCGAGGAGGCGGCCGGCGTGGGCACGTTCGTGGCGGTCGGTTTTGTTGGATGTGTCGCTGATGTCGCCGTTCTCCAAACCGAGCAGGCGCGAGGTGCCGTCGATGTGGCAGGTGATGTCGTTGTCGGCGAGAGGCACGAGATTGCCGTCTTCATCGATGACTTCGACATGGATGAGGACGACGTCGCTGGACGCCGATGCCGCGGGGTCGAGGGTGGCGCGCAGGGCATAGGGACGGCCGCAGGTGGTGATCGTGCAGGTGGCACCGTTGGTGGCCTCGCAGCTGAGCGTTCCGGCCTGGTAGTCAATGTCCCAGTAGAGGATGTCGGTGTCCTTGTCGCGCTTGGGGTCGCCGCCTACGGGCTCGCCGTTGAGCAGCAGGCGTGCTGACGGGGCGTTGGTGTAGCAGACGACGCGGACGCGCTGGCCTTCTTCATAGTTCCAAATGGCGGGAGCGTAGGGGGAGACCCAGTTGCGACCCCGGTTGCGGCGGCCGCCAGGTTGCATGGCGGGATAGGTGCCGATGTAGCAGACGGGCTGCTCGGCCCACAGCGCAGCGCGGTAGTGGCCGTTGGGCTTGATATTGCCGGCGAGGTCGAGCAGGCCGGCTGAAGAGCCGCGGGCAGGCCAGGGGCCGCTCTCGCCGAGGTAGTCGATGCCGGTCCACAGGAACTGCCCGAAGATGTGCTCGTTGTCTCGCACAGCTTTCCATGCGGGCAGGTCGTGGCGGTTCTCGCTGCCGTAGATGACGCGCTTGGGGTAGCGCTGATGGTCGGTGGCGTAGCGGCTTTCGGTGTAGTTATAACCCACGACATCCACGGCCTCGGGGTAGGCGGTCTCGTTGCTCATGACGACACCGGCGAGGGCACCTGTGACGGCACGTGAGTCATCGATGTCGCGCACAATCTTGGCCAGACGCTGTGCGATGATGCCGATGCGCTCGGCGTTGGGTTGGTCGGGTTTGTAGCCGCCATAGGCAGGCTGTGTGAAGTCGCTGCCACCGCCGTTGAGGACGGGGTGGGAGTAGGGGTCGTTGGGGTAATCGACTTCATTGCCGATGCTCCAGAGGAAGATGCTGGGGTGGCAGCGGTCGCGGCGCACCATGTCGGCCACGTCGCGGTCTATCCATTCCTCGAAGTAGTCATAGGTGCCTTCGAAGCCGGGCTTGCCCTGGTTCCAACCCTTCAGCCACTTGCGCTTGGGGAACTCCCATTCGTCGCTGGCCTCGTCCATGACGAGCAGGCCGAGTGAATCGCAGAGGGCGTAGAGGGCGGGGGCATGAGGGTTGTGGCTCATGCGGAGGGCGTTGACGCCAATGGACTTGAGGTTGAGGAGGCGATGCTTCCACACGCCGGCAGGAACGGCGGTGCCGAGGGCACCGGCATCGTCGTGCACGCAGACGCCCTTGACCTTCATCCACTTTCCGTTGAGGGCAAAGCCTTTGTCGGGCGAGAACTCCAGCGTGCGCAGTCCCATGGGCACCTCGGAGCGATCCACCTCCTGGTCGTTGATCATCAGTCGCGCGCGTACCTTATATAGATAAGGGGAGTCGAGAGTCCAGAGGTGAGGGGAGGGGATGGAGAAAGAACAGACCCACCCTCCGCCCTCCCTGTTAGGGAGGGAACTGTTGCTTTTGCTGCTGGCTATGACATTCCCGTCAGCATCTATAATTTCAATTTGGATGGTTCTTGAAGATGTCTTATCTTGAGATGTGACTGCTCCCTCCCTTATAGGGAGGGCGGGGGGAGAGTCCGGGCTTTCTACCTTTACCTCTACCACCGCCTTCTTGCTGTTGAGGCTCTTCACCTTCCATGAGGTGCCCCAGAGGGCCAAATGGGTGGCGGGGGCGCTGACGAGCCACACGGGGCGGTAGATGCCGGAACCCGTGTACCAGCGTGAGTCGTTCTGTCGGGAGTGATCCACATGCACGGCAATGATGTTGTCATCGCCCACATGCAGGTAAGGGGTGAGGTCATAGAGGAACGAGGCGAAACCGCTGGGGCGGTAGCCGATGCGGTGGCCGTTGACATAGACCGTGGAGCGGTTATAGACGCCCTCGAAGTAGATGTATAGTTTACGCCCGTCGGCGATGTCATAGGCTGTGACGTCCAGCGTGTGGCGATACCATCCCATTCCGCCGGGCAGGTAGCCTTGGCAGGAGCCGCAGTCGGGCGACATGGGCTGTGTCACGCCCCAGTCATGGGGTACTGACACTCGTTGCCATCGCGAGTCATCGAAGGTTGGGGCAGAGAGGGTGCTGTCATGCTCGGTAGTCAGCTGAAAGCGCCAACCGTGGTTCAACAGACGTGCTTGCCCGAAGTCTGGTTGGGCGGAAGCGAGGAGGGGGAGCCATCCAAGCAGTAAGGAAAGGAAATGTCGTGTTTTCATAGAGCGTGTTAGTTGTAAAGCGGTTAATGATGAGAGCCCTATGAGCACAGGTGGTTCATAGGGCTCTCGTATGAGTTAAAGAGTGGCCAGATAGCGCTCGGCCTCGATGGCGGCCTTTGCACCAGAGGCAGCGGCCACGACACCCTGACGGTAGTGCGGGTCGGCCACATCGCCGGCTGCGAAGACACCGGGGACACCCGTGCGGGGTGAGTCGCCCTCGGTGAGGATGTAGCCTGTCTCGTCGGTCTTCACCCAAGGAGTGAAGAGGTCTGAGTTCGGACGATGGCCAATGGCCAGGAAGAAGCCGTCGATGGCGATGTCGTAGCGACGCTCGTCGGCCTCGCCCTTGCGATAGACGACATGTGCTCCTTCGACACCGTTCTCGCCGAAGAGACCTACGGTGTTGTGCTCGAAGAGCACTTCAATCTTAGGATTATTGAGTACGCGCTCCTGCATGATCTGTGTGGCACGCAGGTAGGGTTTGCGCACAATGAGATAGACCTTCGCGGCGAGACCGGCGAGATAGGATGCCTCCTCGCAGGCGGTGTCGCCGCCGCCGACAACGGCCACCGTCTTCTTGCGGTAGAAGAAACCATCGCAGGTGGCACAGGCTGAGACGCCCTGTCCACGGTATTTCTCTTCATCGGCAAGGCCGAGATACTTGGCGGAGGCACCGGTGGCGATGATGAGGCAGTCGCAGGTGACCTCGCTGTTATCGTCGAACCAGAGGTGATAGGGTGCTTTGCTCAGGTCGGCCTTCACTGCCATGTTCGGCACAAACTGGCAGCCGAAGCGCTCGGCCTGGGAGCGCATGTTATCCATGAGCTCGTTGGCATCGATGCCTTCGGGGAAGCCGGGGAAGTTCTCCACTTCGGTGGTGGTGGTGAGCTGGCCGCCGGGCTGGAGACCTTCATACAAGACGGGGGTGAGGCCGGAACGACCGGCATAGATAGCAGCTGTGTAGCCTGCAGGGCCACTGCCGAGGATGAGTAACTTAATATGGTTCATAGATGTTCAAGGGTTTAGGTGGCTTTATCTTAGATCGATTACTTCGACCTTGGGATAGTCCTTCTTGGGAAATACAAAGGTGGAAGCGGGGAATACTAAGCCGTTCTGGAAGGAGAGGATGGACAGGCGCACCCAGTCGCCATCGCGCTTGGCACGGATGCACAGCGGATTGTAGTTGGCCTGGTCGATGTCCACGAAGATGTCGCTGTAGTCGGTGTCTTCGTACTTCGGCCACAGGTGCACGACATAGGTGGGGCGCCCGCGGAGAGTGGATTTCGTCATGCGGTAGTTGAAACCGCGCTTGTAGATGTTCACGAGTATGGCGGGATTCAGTTCCACCAGGTCTTCTTCGTCGGGTTCCGACACATTCACTTCATTGCTGTTCTTCATCATGCTCCACTGCGTCTTGCCGTCGAACCACACGAGGAGTTCTTCGGTGGTCATCTGGAAGCTGTTGCCATTCATGAGCATTGTGCCGGTGGTCGTGCTCTGTGGCGTCATGCCGCTAAACTGTGTGGCTTTGAACTGGGCTTTCACGCCGCCTGTCTTGGTCATGCGGGCAGCAGTGTTGTCCAGCACTTTGCGTGCGCTCTGGGCACAGACGGCCGCGGAGAAGGTGGCGAGAAGGATGATGAAAGAGAATACTTTGCGCATGATAATGTAATTCTTTATGGTTTGTTTCTAATGTGTGATGTCCTATCCCAGATTGTTGAGCAGGAATTCCAGCGATGCCTCGTCCTGAATGAGCACGTCGCGTGGCTTGGCACCCTGTGCGGGGCCTACGACGCCAGCGTGCTCGAGCTGGTCCATGAGTCGTCCGGCACGGTTGTAGCCGATGGAGAACTTGCGCTGTATCATGCTCGTGGAGCCTTGCTGTGAGGTGACGATGAGGCGTGCTGCATCGGCAAACATCGGGTCGAGGTGGTTCATATCCACGTCGGCAGCGCCGCCACCGGTGTCCTCCATGGGCGGGCGTGGTAGGGCGAAGGGGCCGTTGTAGCTCTGCTGGCAGGCGATGAAGTTGGCGATGCGCTCCACCTCGGGGGTATCTACGAAGGCACACTGCAGACGCACGGGCTCGCTGCCGGCCAGGAACAGCATGTCACCCTTACCGATGAGCTGGTTGGCACCCGGACGGTCGAGGATGGTGCGCGAGTCTATCATGGCGCTGACCTTGAAGGCCATGCGTGCCGGGAAGTTGGCCTTGATGGTACCCGTGATGATGTTCGTCGTCGGGCGCTGCGTGGCGATAATCATGTGCATTCCCACGGCGCGTGCCAGTTGTGCGATGCGTGCGATAGGCAACTCAATCTCCTTGCCGGCAGTCATGATGAGGTCGCCGAACTCATCGATGATGACCACGATATACGGCAGGAACTTATGTCCGTTCTCGGGATTCAGCTGGCGGTTGCGGAACTTCTCGTTGTACTCCTTGATGTTGCGTGCGCGGGCTCTCTTGAGGAGGTCGTAGCGCGTGTCCATCTCCACGCAGAGGCTCTTCAGCGTGTTGATGACCTTCTGCACGTCGGTGATGATGGGCTCGTCCTCCGTGTCGTCCTCGATTTGTGCGAGGAAGTGGTTCACGATGGGCGTGTAGATGGGGAACTCCACCTTCTTCGGATCGACCATGACGAACTTCAGCTCAGCGGGATGCTTCTTATAGAGCAGCGAGGTGATGATGGCGTTGAGGCCGACACTCTTACCCTGTCCCGTAGCACCGGCCACGAGCAGGTGCGGCATCTTGGCCAGGTCGGCCATGAACACCTCATTGGTGATGGTCTTGCCGAGGGCCATGGGCAGCTCCATCGTGGTTTCCTGGAACTTCTTGCTGTTCAGGATGCTTTCCATCGACACAATCTGCGGCTTGGCGTTCGGCACCTCAATACCGATGGTGCCCTTTCCGGGGATGGGGGCGATGATGCGGATGCCTAGGGCGGACAGCGAGAGGGCGATGTCATCCTCCAGATTGCGTATCTTGGAGATGCGCACACCGGGCGCTGGGGTGATCTCGTAGAGCGTGATGGTGGGGCCTACGGTGGCTTTGATGCTGGAGATCTCTACGCCGAAGGTGCGCAGGACATAGATAATCTGATCCTTATTCTTGTTCTGCTCCTCCATGTCGATGCTGGCATGAGGGTCGATATCGTAGTGCTTCAGCAGGTCGAGGGTGGGGTAGCGGTAGTTCTCCAGATCGAGCTTCGGGTCGTAGGGCTCAAGGGCTGCCACGCGCTCTTCGTCGGCAATGTCCTCTTCCTGTGTAGGCTCAATGGTGAGGGGGATGTCTTCTCCCTTGTGGGCTTGCGGCTCTTCCTGCACGGCGCCTGGCGTATTGCCTGTAGCATCAGCCTGTGCCTCGTCATGCATGGTGTTGTCGATGGTCAGCTCTATGTCGCTGGTCTGTGGCACCGCAATCTTCAGCGGCGAGGCCACGGGCGTTGCAGGCTTCGCCTCGGGAATGCTCATGTCAATGACTGTTGCTGCAGCCTCTTCCGTGCTCTCCTCTGCCTTCTCGGCATCACCGTCCTCCTTGGAGAAGCGGGCTGCGACGCGGCGGCAGAAGTCCACGATGCTGCTGAGCACTGGGTAGCGCTCTTTCAGCTCGCGGGCAAACTGCTGGGGATGCAGCAGGCGGCGGATGATGCGGATGGTTTCGGCACTGAGATAGCACAGATAGGCCAACAGCGTGAGGAACAGGATGATAAACGTGCCAACAGGTCCCATGAAGCCGTTGAGGAGCTCCACGATGCGCACACCATGGTAACCGCCAGGGCTGATGTAGCTGATGGAGGTGTTGTTGGCAAAGGTGTTTGTGAGGAAGAAGGCGGCAGCCACGCTAATCCAGCAGAGCAGGATAGTGCAGTTGATGAACCACTTCCACAGGCGCACATAGTATGCCCCTGTCAGCTTCAGCGATGCTGCAAAGAGGAAGACGGGGATGAAGAAGGCGCCGAGACCGAAGTTTCGGGTCATCCAATAATCGCTCCACCACGCTCCGATGTATCCGGCCCAGTTCTTGGCCTGCCCGACGTAGCCACCTTGCAGCACCTTCTGGTCCTCGCCGCCGGTGAGCAGGTGCGACACGAAGCTGAGGAGCGTGAAGGCAGCAACGGCAAGCAGCAGCACACCGCAGACGATGCGCGCGGCTTCCATGGGGTTGAGGGGTTCGTCCTTGTCGCCGTGGATGGCTGTTCCCACGTGCAGCGAGTCGCCGTTATTGGCGCCTTTGCGCACAACTTTCTTGGGCGCGCGACTACGCGTCGGGGGTGTCTTAGTTTGTTGAGTCATATCTCTTTTCTGTCCTTATTTTGCGACAAAAGTAATGCTTTTTTGCTAACTTTTCATCAAAAATAGCTAATTATTTTTCAAAAAGCAGTAATTTTGCCGCTCGAAGAGTCTTTTCACGTGAAAACAATCTATTCACACTACGATAAATCAGCCATTGCGGCACTCCCAAAAGCTCAGTTCGACGGTCGTATCATCGTCATACAGAGCGTGGGAGAGGCGCGCCGTGCCGTGGACTACCTCCTGAGAGCACCTCGTGTGGGCATAGACACCGAGACACGCCCTAACTTCAAGCCGGGGGGCATGAACCCTGTCTCGCTGCTGCAGGTCTCTACCTATGACACCTGCTTCCTCTTCCGTCTCGTGCATCTCGGAATGCCGGATTGCATTGTGCGGCTGCTCGCCGACACATCCTTGCAGAAGATTGGCCTCTCCCTGCATGATGACTGGGCGCAGCTGCGACGACGCAAGGACTTCACCCCCGGCAAGTACCTGGAATTGCAGGACTATGTCCGCAAACTCGGCATCGAGGACATGAGTCTTCAGAAACTCTATGCCAACCTCTTCAGCTGCAAGATATCCAAGACGCAGCGGCTCTCGAACTGGGATGCCGACGTGCTGACCGAGGCGCAGAAGCGCTATGCCGCCACCGATGCATGGGCCTGCCTGCGGTTATACGATGAGATTAACCATCTTTTCTCAACAAAAGATTATCAGTTAGTTAATACTGAATAGTTTTAAGAGTTTAAGAGTTCAAGAGTTCAAGGGTTCAAAAGTTCAAAAGTTCAAAAGTTCAAAAGTTCAAGGGTTCAAGGCAATTTTCAATTTTCAATTTTCAATTCTCAATTCTCAATTCTCAAATGACCATTACTCTCAAGCGCGGTAAGGAAGAATCGCTGCGGCGTTTCCACCCCTGGATCTTCTCAGGCGCCATACACCATATCGAAGGACAGCAGGAGGAAGGCGCCCTGGCGCGTGTCCTCAGTGCCGACGGCGACTATCTCGCCACAGGTCATTGGCAGATAGGCTCCATTGCCGTGCGCGTGCTCACCTTCGATGATGAACCCATCGACATCGCCTTCTGGCAGCGTCGCCTCGCAGCAGCCCTCGAAGTGCGCAAGGCCATCGGCGTGGCCGACAATCCCCACAACAGCACCTACCGCCTCGTCCACGGCGAAGGCGACCACCTGCCAGGGCTGGTCATTGACATCTATGGCGCCACGGCCGTCGTGCAGGCACACAGCGTGGGGATGCACCGCTGCCGCCAGCAGATTGCCGATGCCCTGCAAAGCGTGATGGGCGACATCGTGCACCATATCTACTACAAGAGTGAGACGACGCTCCCCTTCAAGGCCGACCTCGGTCAGGAGAACGGCTTCCTCGTGGGCGGCGATGCCGACGACGTGGCAGTGGAGAACGGTCTCAAGTTCCATATCGACTGGTTGCGCGGTCAGAAGACAGGCTTCTTTGTGGACCAGCGCGACAACCGCAGCCTCCTGGAGCATTATTCACAGGGGCGCGATGTGCTGAATATGTTCTGCTACACGGGCGGCTTCTCGGTCTATGCCATGCGTGGCGGTGCCCGCAAGGTACATTCCGTGGACAGTTCCGCCAAGGCCGTGGACCTCGTGAATGCCAATGTGGCGCTCAACTTCCCTGGCGACCAGCGTCATGAGGCCTTTGCCGAGGATGCCTTCCGCTTCCTGCAACAGATGGACGATGGCGCCTATGACCTCATCATCCTCGATCCGCCCGCTTTCGCCAAGCACAAGGATGCCTTGCGCAATGCCCTCAAAGGCTACACGCGCCTGAACCTGCGTGCCTTCGAGAAGATACGTCCGGGCGGCATCCTCTTCACCTTCTCCTGTTCGCAGGCTGTCAATAAGGATCAGTTCCGCATGGCTGTCTTCACCGCTGCCGCACAGAGCGGTCGCCGTGTGCGCATCCTCCACCAGCTCCATCAACCTGCCGACCATCCCATCAACATCTACCATCCCGAAGGAGAATACCTCAAAGGGCTCGTATTATTCGTTGAATAAGTTAAGGAAGATTGCTGTAGAGTCTCGTTTTAGTTAAAATATGTAACAATATTGAATAAAATAGAGAAGAATCATTGCAGCATCTGAAAATAATACATACATTTGCACCGTGTTTTTCATGGTATTAGATTTAAGGTTAATGAAAGGTAGGTTGTCGTGAGACAACCTCCTTTTTTGTTATCCCCCCCATCCACTCACACAACCATGAATCGCGACAAATTAAAGATTTCTTAACAAATTTCATGCGCACACCGCACAGATGGCGATTAATGCAGTCCATCTTTAGTGGGCCCTAATGTACCCAAATAAGCACAAAAGGAGCGTCTAATCCAAAAAAGTCATGACTATTTCGGATTATAATCCAAAAAAGTCGTGTAAATTTTGGATTTGAACGCATTTAGTACTAATTATTCGGTGTGATGGAATTCTATTAGTTTCTTTGAAACAAGTTACTGAATAATGCTACTCATTCCTTCACAATTTTCCATCTTTTGGCTGCTGCACGACACCTGCGTCGTGCCTCTTTCTCCTTGTCTGTCAGGTTCACGGTCATGCTACGCCACAAGGCAGCCCGAACTTCCTTCGAGAATTCAGGGCTTATGGGTTTGCGTGGTGAAAAAATAACATGTTGATACTTTGTAACTTTACGGGGCAAATGTAGGCTTTATTGTAGAATAATCGGCCAAAGAAAGTCAAAAAAATGTGGAGGTGGATGAAAAATACGGGAATAAAGAATCGGGAGAATCATGGAGCGACTAGGCAGGTGCTGCTGCTGTGTCGCAAAATTCGTAGTGTTTTGCCTGTTTGTTTATTTATTGCTTTTTGAAAACCATACCAAAGACTTCTCCCTTTTCGTTGCGAGCACTGACTACCAGTCTATTGTAAGTCAAAAGCGCTATGGAAAATTCTTTGGTTCCTTGACTACTTGTCAACGTTAGTGATGTAGATGTGTTGGTATAACTGAAACCATAACTTTCATCAAGTTTGTTTCCGTCCCAGTATTTGTATGTACCCGTCTTATTTGAGTTGAGCACCAATTCAAGAGACTCATCGTAGTAAGTCCATTTCCAGGTTCCAGTGATGGAGGGATTAGCGGTATAGTCTGTTTGCTTGTATGCTATGTCGTCTCCATCTCTCCAAGTGGTTCCATTTATATTGCTGACATCCCAGGTCTCATAGTCTCCGCCATCATTATAATTGACCCTCAATGCATTCCCGCTATTCGTTAATGTCCATGTGAATGGAGCATATTCATTTTCGGTAACTCTGAAACTATTTAACTTGCAGTCAAATTCCTGATAGATACCTGTACCGTCAGGATTAATCACCTGATAACATACCCAATAATCATCATCACCGAGTTCCTCCAACATCCAAGCACCAATGTATTTCGCATTTCCATTTTTCTTATACGCTGCAGGATACTGTGTTCTTTTGGACAGATCCAAGATGCCTAGTTGGAAGATGTATGTAAGGTCATCTACTTCGCCATCCCAGACATCCTGCACCTCAATTCTTTGTTCACTGATATAAGTCACTTGCAGGTCACAGTCCCAGTCATCGGACCGTCCACTGCTGCGATTGGCGAAACGAAAATGATACAGGTTCCCTATTTTCTGCCATGAATATTGAATCGTGACTGATGGGGTATTGGTATTTTCATCGTACCATACGAAGGTGGCTGAATTGTCATTGTTGATAGTCAGTTGCCCCACCTCGTCAGTGTGATCACTTGTTCTTCCACTCCAAATGCCAACAACTGGGTCATCATTAGGCCCCGGAGCAATTGCCTTCTGGCTGACATTGATGGTTGTTGAAGCCTCACCTGTACTGATGGTTAATGCGCAACTGCGAGGTGTGGAGCTGGCCGATGTGGACAATGTAACAGCAGCATCATTTGTACCGGATGCGGGTGACACAGTAAGCCAATCAGGAATTCCTGAAATCTTCCAAGAGGTATTGCTCTTGATCAATACTGTTGTGGAACCGCCATTGGCTTCGAAAGAAACAGTGGATTGATCCACATTCACGTAGTAATTTTTATCGGACTCTGGATCACCACACGACGAAGAAGATAATCCAACGAAGACGATGGCTAACAGCACAAACGCATAAAAAAGATTCTTTTTCATGAGATTAATTTTTAATAATTTCATACTATTTATTTGTAATTCAAATCCTTAGTCCTCTAGCTTATAGAATAAGTTGTACTATGCATAGTTATTTCTTTCTTTTTTTTATAGTCAAATATAGAAAAGGTTGCTGTAATAGTAGCTTGAGAGGCCGTCGTTACAACCACATCGCAAGAAGACTGTTTGTCTTCATCTTTTCCGAAGGTAATAATATTTGATGGTGATGAAGAAAATGTACCTCCTGAAATAGTATATGTGGCTTTAATTCCACAAACACCTCGTGAATATGCTTTTTCTTTTGCTAGTATAGCCAAATGAAGGAACAGTATTATTTGCTTTTTAGAACCCTGGTAAAATGTTGCCTTCTTCTCGCTTCCATGCACAATAGAAAAATTATAACGTTCATTATCCGGTAAAACATAATATTTGGCAGATTCAAGCCAATCGATGTCCAATGCAGTCTTATTGAATATCTGACTTCCATCAACAGTAATCAACTTATCACCTTGATAATTTAATGTCTTATTTCCTATTTTAAGAGTTGTACCAGAAATCTGGTATTCAAAAGAGAATGGGGTCGTATTCCTGGAAACACCAAAATATGTATCATTTTCATGTGAATAATCCTTGCCTATCCCCTTGCCATTACCCAAGAAATAAAGTGTTGTAAAATCTCTGCGAAGTGTAGCATTATCCACACCCCATAATGACAGATCATAACTATTATTTGATACCCATGCGTTATTAATAAGCACATTCTCATCAATTTTCAGATTGAGATTATCATCTGTATTCTCAGTTCTATCATCTTGACATGCGGTGAATACAACACACATAGTTATCAATAATAACGTCGGAAGAACTATATTGAGAAATTTCATTTTAATATGACTTTTGAGTTTGTCATGTTAATAATTTTCAGTCCTTTTATTTAGTATTTAAGCACCCTTTAGATACTAAACTAAACTTGAAATTTAATTGTATTGGCAGCGACAATTGTCGCTGCCAATATTTTAATTCAACAGTTTTACGCAATTAGTTTTCACTATTTTGTAAATCTAACTGTCTCACCAATCTCTTCATAATAGAGCTCGAGGAAACTGGATCCACGATTAAAGATGGTCAGGACATATTCCGGTTCATATTCCTCCTCTGCCATTATCAAAATATATTTGCCGGAGAGAGCCCAATAAATATTCTCTTTATCACCATCATATTTCAAATAGCCCTTCCCAGTTGAAGCCAAATTGATGGTCCATAATTCGTTATCATCATCTCGATATTTCCATGTACCCACTACGTTGGACGTGGATAATGTATTATCGGTCTTATTAAGTGTAACATTTCCCCAGAGATTATCGGAGCTGTTGATTTTCATTTGATTTGTGCTAAATGCCTTAACAGTAACCGTATATCTTATATCGTCAAAAACAACAGTGATGTCATTGTTAGACACTGAGTATGTGAATGAACCTCCATACATAGGGTCCCACATGTCGTCACCTTCATCACCGTCAGCTTCAATATAGACGCCCTTGCTACCGTTGCTGTCAAATGTGACTGTTAGGAGTTTTCCATTATTTTTCATCATCCATGTAGTGCCTTTTATTATTGACGCATCAAAACCAGTCTCAGCATCATTATCTGATGTGATGGCACGGACATTACATCCTTTGTTACGTGTCTGTGGCATAATTAGCCATTTCTCGCTACTGCTAGGTTCATATATACCGCCAAAAAGATATGCGCCAGAAAGATCATTGGCATCAACGGTGGCTGTCCAGTACCAGGCTCCTATATCTTCATGATCCTTTTTACTGCCTTCATAATAACCACTACAAGGGAAGTAAACATAGCTGCCGTTAGGACCTGTGAATTTAATGAGTTTCTTTCCATTAATAGTGGCATAAGAAATTGTACACTTTTGACATAGTTCTTTGTAATCATCTTGTGTCGGCATTTGCCATTTGCTTCCCCATTTTTTTAGGGCAACATCATAATCGGTACTAGTAATATTGCTCCCGATGTTTTTGACAGATGCTTCTGTACCATTACAATGCTTATAATTTGACCAAGTATAAGAACTTTTCGTCGCGACTTCACCCCAAGCATAGAAATCACCATACTGCTCGGCTGAAGATGCACCAATATTCATCGTTGCCCATTTCTTTTTTGAGGGTAAGCCCAAGTCAACCCACTCATGACCATTCGTGTATCCAGTTATGTTTGTGCTGGGGGTGCCTCCTCCTTTAGCCTCCTGATTAATCTGCAAGTATGCACTCGCATTGCCGCCCTTGAACTGTAAAGAAACGCTTCTAGATGTAGTGCTAGAATTTTGAAAAGCAACGACTTTTATGGTCGTAGTACCAGTACCACTACTAGAAGGATCCACTGATATCCAACTTGGAGCTCCTTCAACATTCCATGCCACATTACTGCTTACGGTTAATGTCGTAGAACCACCCGTCGATTCATAAGAGAGCGAAGTTTGACTTAAATCCACAAAGTCTTCAACGGTATCTGGTTCTGGACTAGGACAAGCCGTAAAAATAACACACATACACAGCAGTAAAGTTGTCGAGAAAATCTGTCTGAGATTTTTCATGTCTTATCCCCTAATTCGTAACGGGGGCAACCTTTAGTGCCTTGCCAGTCCCCATACAAGGATAATTCATGAACTTAAAGTGTTAGCAGGGATACAAAAAAGCGTGGGAAACTGTACTTGTTGCTCGTCCCACGGCCTAAGGCTCTAGCATTGCCCTTACATCGTCAGGAAGAGCAACGCAGAAGCCCACGCGAGAGGATATGCTAATCGTATGCATCATTCGCATCTTACCTATAAAGACACGATGAATGTCATAGAGTTACATATTCCCACATAGGACATCTACTATTGCCTTGCTTTTGACGATGGTTTAGGAATTTGCTAGATTCTAGGCCGTCAAAGAACAAAGCGCTGAGTAAACGCCTTTTATGTATATGCATCCCACCCGCCCAGCTTCTGCTATAAGGGCATTTCTGCACCTTCAGACGTCCACTTTCGAGGTAAGGACGCTGCAAAAGTAAGGATTTGTTGGGAATCAGCAAAGAAAAACAATGGAAAAAATGTGGAGGGGGACGAAAAAACGATGATTCCTATTCCGCCGCATCAATCATAAAAGCCAACAGCGTTATACTCCTTTGTCGCCAGTGCTTCAATGGTCAAGAATTTAGCTTTAGGCAGCTGTGCGCAAACCCGCCACAGTCCTGCCCCGGCCACTTTGGGCTATACTAATGCAATAGGTATGGGAGGATTAATAGAACTATACAGGGTCGATATAGCATATAATGGATTTATTGAAATGCGTCTCAGTGTATTCTCATCCTGCTTGTCCTCATTTTCCAGCAATGAGAAGTTCTCTAAAGAGCAGCGTATGGCATCCGTCAGGTGTTTCTTTCTCATAAATTCACGGAGGCTCTTCATTTTTCCGCTAGTGCCAGCCTTGCACTCTATAGGCAACACCTTCATGTCACGGGTAATGATGTAATCCACTTCTGAGCGTGTTCCCTCTGCTGTGTTTTCCCAGTAGTATAAGTCGTGTTGTGAACGCGGATTATTGTATTTCACCAGCTCCCATCCAAGCACCATCTCTGCCAGTCCGCCTTTGTTCACCAAATCCTCTGCAGTTCCAGCTATAATCAGTTCTGTGAGTTGTTGGGCACTACCTAAATCCATATCCAAGATACGCAGGAGCAAACCACTGTCAAGATAGATGTACTTGCGATACTTTTCATTGATTTCCGCACCGAGCGGAAGCCCATTGGCTGCTGTATGGCTGACACGCTTGATGATACCAGCATCACATAGAAGCCCCAATGCCTTTTTCACCTCCTCTGCACGGTAGTTACCTTCGACTTGGCTGTAAACGAATTTGTTGCCAATTTGGAGTATCACACTTTGCAATGTGTTCCGAAGCAGTGTCGGGTCAACCTTCTTGGCATATTTTACAAAGTCGTCATAGTAGGTGAGTTGGATGTCGTCAAGCTCTGTCTGACATTGTCTGTAGTCGTGGCTGGTTATCCACGCTGCCACACAGGCAGGCATGCCACCAACCATCAAGAATGTACGATAATGCTGCACCAAGTCATTATGAAGAGCTGTCAGCAAGGGCTTGTTGCTACTTGCTTCCTTTTTTACTTTTACCCACGACGATTTCCCTTCTGCAATCAAAAACTCGTCAAAGGAAAAAGGATAGACAAATAGTGAGCGTATTCGTCCCACGCCAAAAGACGGCAGTTCCTTTAGAGCGAACTCCAACAGGGAACCTGCGGCAACGACGTGCAATCCGGGGAAGTCCTCTTTGAATGACCACAGGCTTTTTATTGCAGCAAGACAGTCTTGTATCTCATCGAGAAAAATCAAAGTCTTGCCAGGCTCTACAGGCATATTGTATAGCATACCAAGGCTGTTGGCAAGTTCATGGACATCATGTACTTTCTCGAATACATCTTTCAGGTCAGGACGTTTTTCAAAGTTAACTTCAATAAAGTAGTCGAAACTTTCACCCAAATGTTCTACGGCCCACGACTTCCCGACTTGACGCGCACCACGTAGCAGTAAAGGTTTCAGGCTTCTGCTGTTCTTCCATTCAAGTAGAAGGGCATCTATTGATCGCTCTATATACATACATCCTTTTTGTTATTATACTGGTGCAAAAATAGACTTTTTCTTTGAGATACACAAAAAATATTGTTTATTTCTGATAAAACCGAGACGAAAAAGATGTGATTGTTTGATAAAACCGAGAGGAAAATCAAAATCAATATTGACAAAACCGAGAGGAATGCACATGCAATATGCAGGAATTCTCAAAGGATTGTTTTTGAAGTCAACTGTATGTAGAAACTTTCATGTCAAATCCATAAAAACTAATCATAATGTTCAAAAGTTTCCTCCAGTTCCTGAAAGGCCGCTTTAAGCTTCTCTGCGAACTTTGAATCCTGCAAGATTGAAATAAGTTCTTCTTTTGTACCTGAGGCGACATTGTACGTCGATTTATATATTCCCGATGGGATGTATGCTGCCGCCTGAATATAACGCATTTTGGGATCTGGAACTACATCTTTAGGCATTTTGTACACTTTCAGACCATACGTTCCTACAAATTCCTTTGTCAGCTTATCCGGATTCGGAAAGAACTCCATAATAGGAGTAAAGTCACCATAGTCAGGCACATGGTCTTTAATCTGCTGGACCATGATAGCAATAATTCTTTTTATTTCTTCTTCCATCATCTTGTAATAATTATCATTATAACTGGATACGAATGAATTCTTATATTCTTATATATTCTTCCCTTTTGCATCCACTTTCGTTGTGATGACAGCACAAAGTTATGAAAAGTTTCTGAACGCGGCCAAAGAAATTCAAGAAAAAGCATTATCTAACAAAGAAATAGCGAAAAAAATGATAAAGAGGCTTTCAGATGAGGCATTTTCTGCAATATGACATTGAAAAAGGTGTAAGCTATTCCTGTAACTATTCACAAAGGTTGCTGGTTTGATGTGGGAGTCATTGTGTTCTGTTGTGAGATACCTAGTGTCCAGTTGCGAGATTCATCGTAGCGTGTCGAGGATTTTATAGTGGTGTGTGGATGAATCCATCATGATGGATTCATTGAGCCATCATGATGGATTGATGGTGCCATCATGATGGATTCATCAATGAAATGTGAATTTTCGAGCATAAGAAGGGGCGGTTTTGGGCAAAAGATTTGGTCGTCTCGGACAAAATGTGTATATTTGCAGCATAAACAAAACTGATTAACTATTATGGCTATTAGATTTACAATTGCAAAGCGAGGGCTGCTGCCCATCGAGAAGACGGAGAACGGGAGGACAGACACTCAGAAGACGCTGGAGGATGGAATGGAAGGAAGTCAGGAGTCGCAGGAGGATGGAACGGCAGGCAGTCAGAAGGTGCTGGAGGATGGAACGGTGACGCTGGCAGATGCTGCCAGAGAGCACATGACGGACGAGAAGTGGCTGCGCAGTTTGCGGCCACGCCTGGAGCATCGCCCCACGGTGGATGCGGTGGAGTTCCAGGGTGGCGCTTCGCGCCTGCCGTCGCTGATGCCTAAGGGGGAGCTGATAGCAGCGCTGGATACGCTGCAGCGTGTGATGCTGCACGAAATGGAGAAGGGTAATGCGGTGCTGCTGCCAGGCATCGGCACCTTCCGTCTCTCGCTGAAAGGCGGCATTGAGGTGAGGGAGAATAGCGATAAGAAGGGGGCTTACTACCATGGGCGCAATGTGCGCGTGGATGATATCCTGTTCAGCCCCGACCGCGAGCTGCTACAGCAGGTTCGTCGTTTCCCCGTGGATCAGTCGCCCTACGGGCAGGTGTTCCACATGGATGATGCTGAAATTGATGCCACGCTCACGGAGCTCTTTGCCACGCACGACACCGTCGCCCACAAGGATGTCTCCTATGCCTTTGAGCTCACGCTGACGAGCAAGCGCATCACCAGCCTCCTGCGCCGTCTCGTGCGTGAGGGGCGCCTCATCGCTTTAGGCAGCAGCGCGCAGACTCGCTACCGTCCTGCCCCCGGCCACTTCGGGCGGTAGGAGACTATGGGATAGAATGCACACCGCACGGATTCGCTTTGATGACGAATCCGTGCGGTGTGCGCATGAAATTTGTTAAAAAATATTTATTTTTTGAGGCTCTTAGTACTTGATGTTGAGCTCGCGCAGGATGGCGGAGATCTGCTCCATGGTGGTGAGGCGTGTGGGGACGAGGGGCAGGCGGAGCTGGTTCTCAATCATGCCCATGGCGTGGAGCATGGCCTTGACACCGGCGGGGTTGCCATCCACGAAGAGGAGCTTGAAGAGCTCGGTGAACTTGTGGTGGATGGTGAGGGCAGAGGCGTAGTCGCCGTTGAGGGCGAGGCGCACCATGCGCGAGAACTCGCGAGGCAGGGCGTTGCCGATGACGCTGATGACGCCTACGGCGCCGAGGGTGATGAGGGGGAAGGTGATGCCGTCGTCGCCGGAGATGACGTCGAAGCCCTCGGGCTTGTTCTTGATGATGTCATCCATCTGTGTGATGTTGCCGCTGGCTTCCTTGATGGCTACGATGTTCTCAAAGTCGCGGGCCAGACGCAGCGTGGTCTCGGCGGTCATGTTCACGCCCGTGCGCCCGGGTACATTATATAATACTACGGGTACGGGGCTTGCCTTGGCGATGGCGCTGAAGTGCTGGTAGAGGCCTTCCTGCGAGGGCTTGTTGTACATGGGGCATACGCTGAGGACGCCGTCGATGCCAGTCCAGTCGGTCTCCTGCAGTTCGCGCACGACAGCGGCTGTGTTGTTGCCGCCGCAGCCCATGAGCAGGGGCACGCGGCCTGCTACGCGCTGCACGAGGGTCTGGCGCAGCCACAGTTTCTCTTCGGGCGTGAGACAGGGCGTCTCGGCGGTGGTGCCCATGATGCAGAGGAAGTCGGCGCCGCCTTTGATCTGGAATTCTACCAGGCGGATGAGGGCTTCTTCATCGATGCTGCCATCGGCGCGGAAGGGGGTGATGAGGGCGATGCCCAGGCCGCGGAATTTATTTTGTGCCATGAGTTGACGATTAACAATTAACGATTAACGGTTAACTGGTTTTCTTGAAGAAGTAGATGAAGGTGGCGACGCCCTCAAGGGCTGTCTTGCCTGTCTCCTTGATGTCGATGGTGAAGCGGATGCTCATGCGGATGGCGCCGCGCAGGTTGGCGAGGGCCTCCATGTGGGTGGTGAGTCGCACGCTCTGTCCGGAGAGCACGGGCTGGCCGAACTTCATCTTGTCCATGCCGTAGTTGACGAGGCGCTCCAGGTTGTTGACCTGTATGATCTGGTCCCAGAGGTAGGGCAGGAGCGAGAGGGTGAGATAGCCGTGGACGATGGTCTGGTGGAAGGGGCTCTCTGTCTTGCAGCGCTCTTCATCGACGTGTATCCACTGGTGATCCAGCGTGGCATCGGCAAACATGTTGATGCGGTCCTGATTCACTTGAATGTAGTCGCTGCTGCCTATTTCCTTACCGAGGAGCGCTTCAAAGTCCTCATAGCAGTTGATGATAACGGGGCTCATATTAGAATGACGAATGATGAATGACGAATGATGAATGACGAATGATGAAGGCTGCGATTAAGCGAGAGGAGAGTCAAGTTCGCTTGAACTTTCCCGAGCGTGAGCAGGCTCGACCGAAGGTCAATGACGAATGACATCTCTAAAATTCGCTGCAAAAGTACTGCTTTTTATTCAAATATAAGGTATAAAAGGTGCTTTTTTACGTGAAAACTTGTTTAAGCGCGTAAAATCCCCTAATTTTGCAGTCGAAAATGACTGCTATAAAACCTATATTCATTGCCGGACCTTGCGTCATCGAGAGCGCCGAGGTGCTGGATGTGGTGGCAGAGGAGCTGGTGCGCCTGCAGGCGAAGTACCATTTGGATTTGTTCTTCAAGGCTTCGTTCGACAAGGCTAACCGCACGAGCCTCTCTTCTTTCCGCGGTCCTGGTCTGGAGCGCGGCTTGCAGATGCTGGCCGATGTGAAGGCGAAGCATGGGTTGCGCCTGCTCACGGATATTCACGAGGCCTGGCAGGCAGCGCCTGCCGCTGAGGTGGTGGATGTGCTGCAGATTCCTGCTTTCCTGTGTCGCCAGACGGATTTGCTGGTGGCCGCTGCCAAGACGGGGAAGGTGGTGAATATCAAGAAGGCACAGTTCCTGTCGGGTCTGGACATGCGCTATCCTGTGGAGAAAGCTCGCGAGAGCGGCGCCACGGAGGTGTGGCTCACAGAGCGTGGGAACTCCTTCGGCTACAACAACCTCGTGGTGGATTTCCGCAATATCCCCGATATGCTGGCCTTCACGCCCCGTGTCATCATGGACTGCACACACAGCGTGCAACGTCCTGGTGCAGCTGGCGGCAAGACGGGTGGCAATCGCGAGTTTGTGCCGTCGATGGCGCTGGCAGCCAAGGCCTTCGGTGCCACGGGCTACTTCTTCGAGACACATCCCGATCCCGACCACGCTCTGAGCGACGGGCCTAACATGTTAGCCCTTAAAGATTTGGAGGAAGTGATTAAGAACCTATGCAAATAAGAGATATAGCTACCCAATGCCTGCGTGATGAGGCTGAAGCCATTCTGCAGACGATACCACAACTGGACGAGGCTTTCGACCGCGCCGTGGAGTTGATGCTTCATTGCACGGGAAAGGTGGTGGTCACAGGCGTTGGCAAGAGCGGACACGTCGGCGCTAAGATTGCAGCCACGCTGGCCAGCACGGGCACGCCGTCCTTCTACCTGAACCCCCTGGACGCCTTCCACGGCGACCTGGGCATGGTGGCTGAGAACGATGTGGTGCTGGCGCTGAGCAATAGCGGCATGACGGATGAGCTGTTGCGTATCATCCCCTCGCTGAAGGAGCGTCATGTGCCTATCATTGGCATCTCCGGCAACGCCGAGTCGCTGCTGGCACGCCATGCCGACGTGCATATCCTGCTGCATGTGGCACACGAGGCCTGCCCCCTGAACCTGGCACCCACGAGCAGCACCACGGCGCAGCTGGCGCTGGGCGATGCCATGGCGGTGACGCTCATGGAAGCACGCCATTTCGATGCCGGCGACTATGCCCAGTTCCATCCGGGCGGGTCGCTGGGAAGGCGCCTGCTGACGACGGCGCGCGATGTGATGCGCACGGAGGACCTGCCTACTGTGCCCACGACGATGCCGCTGAGCGAGGCTGTCATCTGGGTCAGCCGTTCGCGACTGGGGATGGTGGTGCCTGTGGTGGACGACAAGGTGGTCGGCATCGTCACCGACGGCGATGTGCGCCGTGCCATGGAACGCCTCAAGCAGGATTTCTTCACCGTCACTGTGGGCGATGTGATGACGACGACGCCCAAGTGCGTGCCCGAGACGATGAAAATCAGTGAAATACAAAGACTCATGCAAGTGAACAAGATACATGCCGTGCTTGTGACGGACCAGCAGCGCCGCCTGCTGGGTATCGTGGATTCGTTCAGTTGTATGATTTAATCCTCCTTCTACCGACGTGTCCCCACATCCGATGTTCAAAAGAATCCTCCTCCTGGCATTAGCGTTCTTGCCGTTTTCCATGCTGGCGGAGGAGGTATCAGATGAGAATGTGGGTGCTTCTTCTCTGCCGCAGAGCGCCACTCTGCTGCAGCACACGGATACTTTGACTTCTGATGCCGTGTTGCGCCAAGCCCTTGAGGAACAGCTGGGTGTGGAGTTCACGTCGAACAACAGCGTGGTGCTCCTGCATACAGGCCGCGACAAGTTCAAGGCGATGTTCTCCGCCATCCGTCAGGCGAAGCACTACATCCATCTCGAATACTTCAATTTCCGCAACGACAGCATCGGTAAGGCGCTCTTCCGCCTCCTTGGCGAGAAGGTCGCCGAGGGTGTTGAGGTGAGGGCGATGTACGACAGCTTTGGCAATAGTAGTAATGACTCGCCGCTGAAGAACAAGCATCTGCGTGCCATCCGCGAGATGGGCATACAGATTGAGGAGTACGACCCCATTAAGTTCCCATGGATCAACCATGCGCTGCATCGCGACCATCGCAAGATTGTGGTCATCGACGGCGCCGTGTGTTATGCCGGTGGCATGAACGTGGCCGACTACTACATCAACGGTCGCCCCGAGTACGGCGAGTGGCGCGATATGCACATGGAACTGACGGGCGATGTGGTGACGCAGTACGAGCACATCTTCACCCGTATGTGGTGGGAACAGACAGGCGAGATCCTGCTGAATGAGCACTATGATGCCATGCGCCCTGCTTCAGAATTCCGACTCCTGCCTGACACCACCTCCACAGCCCACAAGAAGGTCATCGGCGTGGTGGACCGCAAGCCCCGTATCACGCCCAAGAGCATGCGTGAGGCCTATGTGGCTGCCATCGATGCAGCGCGCGAGCTGATACAAATCGTCAACCCTTACCCCACGAATGTCAAGAGTGTGCGTCGTGCCCTGCGCCGTGCGCTGGAGCGTGGCGTGCGTGTGGAGATGATGGTGTCGGCCAAGAGCGATGTGCCCATCACGCCCGATGTGGTGGCGCTGGAGATGAAGCGTCTGGCCAAGCGTGGCGCTGAGATCTATTACAATCAGACGGGTTTCCACCATTCCAAGGTGATGATGGTGGACGGCCGCTACTGCACCATCGGCAGTACGAATATGGACGGGCGCAGCTTTCTCTATGACTACGAGGTCAACAGCTTTATCTTAGACCGCGAGACGACGGCAGAGCTGCAACGCATCTTTGAACAGGATAAACGACATTGCACGCTGTTCAAAGCAGAGGATTACAAGAAGCTTTTTAACTTCGGGCATCGCTTCACGGGGCATTTCTTCTCGCTCTTCCGTAGTTTCTTCTAATCACGCATCTATTGTGTGATGGGGAACAACAGCTTGTCAGCATGATAGCCTTTTTTCACCTTGCCGCGTGACTGCAGCCACTGCAGTGCGGCATCTGCGTCGCTCTGCTGAGGCGCCCGCAGAGGTGTGAAGCGTGATGTGGCCTTCAAGAGTGTGTCTATCAGTGTGTCGGGTGTCTGGCACAGCTGCTTGTACATGGCTGCCAGCGTGTCTCTCACGCCACCCCTGTTGAGCAGTTCCACCGCCTCGTCGTAGCCCTGGCAGAACAGTTGCAGCTGGCGGCGTCGGGTGCTGTCTGTCGTGGCCGCTTCCGAAGCCACGAAGGCTACGAGTCTTGGCGTTAGCTCTTTGGTGGAAAAGTTCTGTGTGTTGCCTCGCAGCAGCGCCTCCTCGGCGAAGGGTGAAGGCAGGAAGGCCGCATCCATCGTGCCGTTGCAGAGCATGTCGGTGCGGATGCGGACGTTGTTGATTTGCGGACGGAAGATGTCGGCGCGTGCCATGCGGGCCGTGTCGGTGAGGCGGTCGCTCCAGTAGTCCGTGATGCTGTGGCGCGCCACGGCCACCATGCGTTCCTTGAGTTGATTCAGCTGTCGCACGCGTCCGCGGCGTGCGGTGATGAGTTGCAGCGTTCCCTCGGTGGCCGCCACGGCACGCAGGGGTGTGGTGTCCTGCTGCATGAAGATGGCGCGTGCCAGGTCGCTGTAGATGAGTTCGGCACGTCCGCGTGTGAGAGCCGTGTCGGTGTCGAGCTGCGCCTGCAAAGTCAGGATGCGCAGGTCGAGGCCGAGGCGATCATAGATGCCCATGCGCTGGGCGTAGAAGGCCGGGAAGCAGTCGTGCACGGGCATCAGCGCCACGTGCAAGGCCGCCGAATCGCGCTGCGCCTGTTCCTCTGCCGTGAGTCCCGAATGGCTGCTGCCGGATGGCATGAGACATAAGCCCACCAGGATGGCGATGGCGGCCAGCACACCTGCCAGCACTCTATGGGGGTGCTGTCTGTACCAAGGCACATGGGCGTTGAGGGTGTTGTGGACTTCTTTCAGGGACTTCATGTGAGGGTGTGGCGCCAGAGACGTTTTCGTTATTGTTGAAAGAAAGAGGGCAGCAGCACAATCACTACTGCCCTCTAATCTAATAATCTGATAGACTTGTTAATTTGTTAACCTGTTAACTTGTTAACTTGTTAACGTGTTAACCTGTCTTATCCCTTGATAGCAGCTACGCCGGGGAGCACCTTGCCCTCGATAGCTTCGAGGAGGGCACCACCACCCGTGGAGATGTAGCTGACCTTGTCCTCAAGGCCGAACTTGTGTACGCAAGCGATGCTGTCGCCGCCGCCGATGAGGGAGAAAGCACCCTCGGCTGTTGCCTTAGCCACAGCGTCGCCGATGGCACGGCTGCCAGCGGTGAACTCGTCGCACTCGAAGCAACCTGCAGGACCGTTCCAGAGGATGGTCTTGGCACCCTCGATAGCCTTGGCGAACTTAGCCTGGCTCTTGGGACCTACGTCGAGGCCGTCCCAGCCATCTTCGATAGCGTTGGAGGGGAAAGTCTTGATCTGAGCACCGGGCTTCACGCTGAAGGTGCCGAAGTCGTAACCTGTGCAGGCTACACTGTCCTCGGCCAGCACGAGCTCCACGCCGTTCTTCTTAGCCATCTCCTCAATGTTGAGGGCCACATCCAGCTTGTCGAGCTCCACGATGGAGTTACCGATCTCGCCGCCGTGAGCCTTCATGAAGGTGTAGGTCATGCCGCCGCAGAGGATGAGCTTATCGACCTTGCCCAGCAGGTTCTCGATGATACCGATCTTGGTGCTCACCTTGGAACCACCCATGATGGCCACGAAGGGGCGCTTGATGTTGCTGAGCACGTTGTCAACGGCAGTCACTTCCTTTTCCATGAGGAGGCCGAGCATCTTGTTGTCGGCATCGAAGTAGTCAGCGATGACAGCGGTGCTGGCGTGGCGACGGTGAGCTGTGCCGAAGGCGTCCATGACATAGCAGTCAGCGTAGCTGGCCAGTGTCTTGGCGAACTCCTTCTGGCTGGCTTTCATAGCCTTCTTAGCCTCGTCGTAAGCGGGGTCTTCCTTGTCGATGCCCACGGGCTTGCCTTCCTCTTCGGGGTAGAAGCGGAGGTTCTCCAACAGCAGCACCTCGCCAGCCTTCAGGGCAGCAGCCTGGTCGGCAGCCTTAGCGCAGTCGGGAGCGAACTTCACCTCCACGCCGAGGGCAGCGCTCACGGCGGGAACAATCTGCTGCAGGGAGAGCTTGGGGTTCACCTTGCCCTTGGGCTTGCCCATGTGGGACATGATGATGAGGGCACCGCCGTCAGCCAGAATCTTCTTCAGCGTGGGCAGGGCACCGCGGATGCGGGTGTCGTCGGTGATGTTACCGTTGCCGTCGAGGGGCACATTGAAGTCAACACGTACGATGGCTTTCTTGCCAGCGAATTTGTAGTCGTTAATGGTCATGATTGATAGATGTTTAATGTTTGATATTGAATGTTTAATGAATCATCCGTGTGAGGGGTCTTCTTAATTCGTCTGCAAAAGTACGCTTTTCTCCCGAGGCGTGCAAGGATTTAAGACTTTTTATTATAGTACGCACACGCGCAACGCAAGCCGCACTCCATGCACAGGGGCTTCAGTGCCTTGCAGATGTAGCGCCCGTGGAGGATGAGCCAGTGGTGTGCCTTGGGGATGAGGGCTTCGGGGAAATGCTTGACCAGTTCCTGCTCCACGGCCAGCGGTGTCTTGGCTTTCTCTGCAACGAGGCCTATGCGGTGGCTGACGCGGAAGACATGGGTATCCACGGCCATCGCGGCCTTGCCGAAGACGACGCTCATCACCACGTTCGCCGTCTTCCTGCCCACGCCCGGCAGCGATGTCAGCTCGTCCAGCGTGCTGGGCACCTCTCCGCCGAAGCGCTCTGTCAGCTGCCGCGCCGCCTCCACCAGATGCTTCGCCTTGGAGTTGGGGTAGGAGACGCTCTTCACGTAGGCCAGCACCTCCTCCTCTGAGGCTGCCGCCATGGCAGCAGGGGTGGGGAAGGCCTCGAAGAGTGCGGGGGTCACCATGTTCACGCGCTTGTCCGTGCACTGTGCGCTCAGCATCACAGCCACCAGGAGCTGGAAGTCGTTGCCGAAGTGCAGCTCTGTTTCTGCCACCGGCATCGTCTGCTCGAAGTAGGCGATCACAGCCTCATAACGTTCGTTCTTTGTCATTCCATTGCTTCTTTTGCGTGCAAAAGTAATGATAAAAAGTAAAAGGGAAGAAGAGAACAAACAAAAATGAAGGAAAAAGGAAAAAACTTTCATCTTTCAACTTCAAACATTAAACTTTTCCCTACCTTTGTGCCGTAAAATGTCTCCCACATGCAAAAATACTTTCTTGCAGCCTGCCTCGCCCTCTGCACCTTGTCGGCAGGTGCCCAGGACTTAGCCTACCGCCTGGCTGCCACGCCGACAGCCATCGACACCGCTGCCACGCGCACGCTGGCCTTCGAGCTCGACAATATCTCGTTCTTCAAGGACAACGAGTTCAACGGCCAGCTGCAGAACGGCTACTCGCTGCCCGGACTCTGGGTGCAGCCGAAGCTGGTGTGGCAGCCCCTCGACCAGATCCGTCTGGAGGCTGGCTTGCATGCTCTCATCTTCAACGGCGCCAACAAATATCCCTGCTATGTCTATCATGACATCGGCCGCTGGAAGGGCAACCAGTACCAGCGTGGCGCCCATGTGCTGCCCTTTTTCCGGGCGCAGGCGCAGCTGAAGAACCTCACCTTTGTGCTGGGCGATATCTATGGTGGTGCTAACCATCGCGTCGCCGTGGCAGAGCTACATCTTCGAGGAAGACACCCATCAGGAGGCCTTCACCGTGGGTCTCCACCAGAAAATCACCCTCAACCCTCAACCCTCAACCCTGAACCCTGAACCCTCAACCCTCAACCTATACATCCCCCTCGACATCCTCATCCAACATCGTGGCGGTGAGCAGGATGCCACGGACATGGGCGTGCAGACCATCACCAACGGCGGCATCGGCTTCGGCGTGCAGTGGAACACCGGTCGCCGCGTACTCCGCACACTCACTGCCGAGGTCAGCGCCTTGGGCTGTTGGCAGCAGAGCGGTGAGCTGTGGTCCTTTGACTTCGGCGTGGCAGGCTCCTGCATGGTCGCCGCCGACTTCGTCCGTGACTTCCGCGCCTTTGCCGGCTTGTTCTACGCCCGCGACTTCGTGTCACTCTATGGTGCCCCGTTCTACAGCACCCTTTCCCTGAAGCACGAGGGTGGCCGCTTCAGCAGCCTCCTTACGCCCCATGTGGGCGTCGAGTGGAGCCACACCTTTGCCAAGAACTATATCCTCGGCGCGAAAGTCGATGCCTATCCCCTTTATGCCGGTCAACTGACGAAGGCCGACGGCAGTACCCAACCCTCGACTTTCGCCAGCAATTTCTCTTTTGGCATCTATTTCCGCTGCCACCCCACCTTCTTGCTCAAGCGCTTCTAACCCTCCTCTTCATCCTCATCCCCTTTCATCTGTCCCCTTTCTCCTTTTCTTTCACCCTCCTCTGTCCTTTCTCTCCGCCCAACCTTCCCTATTCTTTTCATTATTCCATCGCCTCCAAACATAGGATCCTCCTTTCATGGATTCCAGTAAGTATGAGGACATTCTTCATGTTCTTTTAAAAGATTTCCTGAAGAACGGCATATAGACAGAGGTAGGGTTCGTAGGAGGGTTGGTTCGTAGGGTTTTCCGTAAAAGTTTTTTCTTGCGGGGACACGCATTCCATGCCCTGCTTCCGTCATTTTTGTAGAAAAGGAGGGAAAAGTTTGGTGGGTATGTGCAGAAAACCGTGGAATTTACGATAGACAGGGTGCACGTGCTACGAGCACGGGAAGAGTGTGTAGTGCTTTTGAAAAAGTCTCTGTTTTTTATCGCGCCATCAGTTAAAAGTTGAAGATTCCCTTGGCGGAATCAGGGAAAAACGTTACCTTTGCACCTCCGAAAAGTATTGCATAATCCACGCATTAAGCTTCCTTTGCGCTCGGAAGCACCACTGCATATGTATGACTTTCTGCTAACCCGCTTGCGTTTAGAGATTGAGGCCGAGGTCGGTCGGCAGATGAAAACGCCCAAGGATTTCGAATACCTGTCGGCTCTCATCTTCGAACGGCAGCATGAGGCCCTCAGTACCAGTACCCTCATGCGCCTATGGGGATATGTCAAGACCAGCTCCCTCCCGCGTCCGACCACACTTAAGGTGCTGGTACAATTCCTGGGCTATCAGGACTGGTCATCCTTTGAGGCGACAACAGTCTCTAACCGTATCGTGCCTTCAGACTCCCCTGAAGACAATGCATCATTGACAGTTCCTGCTTCTTCCACGGTCCCCGAATCCGATGGAGCTGAGGCTGCTGTCCAATCTGCAGTCCCTTCTTCTTTGGGGTTCCGTCGCCTGCGGCCTTATCTGTTGCAACTGTGCATTGTCTTGCTGATAGGAGGTTCTTTGGCTTTCATGTGGATAAAGTCGCGGCCCCAGTCAGCACCTTTTGTCCTGACGGTCGGTCAGCACTTTGACACCTATGCCGACTACCTCTCCCTCTTCGGTCTCAAGGCCGACGACCATCCTTGGGATCAGATACTGGAAGCCTATCCCCACATCAAGGTATGGGGTCCTACTTACCGCCACCCTGAGTGGCACAACCTGGGGGACAGTGCCAGCATGATGCCCACGATTACGGAATGGTGGGAACCTGCCGACACCGATTCCGTCTCGGCAGAGGAAATCCGAATCCGCAATGCCTACAAGTTTTCGGAGTTCTCCCGTGTGGGCGAGGTGCGCGTGACCTTCATGAAGAATCTTGTGGATTCGGGGTTCGTATTTCTCGGAGTCTATCGTCTGGATCGCAACAGCTCGGACGAGTCGCGCTTCGTCTGGGAGCGTATCCTTGAGAAGTGTGACCTCTCGCGGCTCGACTACTTGGAGTCCTTGCACAACTGACCTTGTAAAACTGGAATAACAGACAGAGAGACAGGAGGAAAGCCCCTCCTGTCTCTCTGCTTTCATCCATGATTTCATAATTTGAAATGCCGTTTTGAAATGATTTGCGATGCCCTCGTACTTGTGCATTACAGGGAAAAGTCCAACCTTTGTCGCGTCAATCCTTTGCTGACAAGCTGTCATGCTCCAAGGAACGACGGAGGAAGCCGAAAATCCTGAATCAGAGTAGGCCGTTATAAGTAGAGACATTATTATTTTTTTATGATTGCAATTGAGGAAACTATCTTACCGAGCGGATTTGTCTGCCATTCACTGAGTGAACTTTACGACACCTGTAAGCATTTCCATTCGGATAGCGACCACAGTGCGAAACTGAACCTGGAAAGTCTTGTGGAGTCTTACGACTTTGAGCAATGCTGGCAGGAGTATCAGGATGACGATGAGGATGACGACGAGGGCTACCCTCTGCATGATTTGGATTATTATATCAGGCAGGCACCTCGCAAGACAGAAAGGGGAATCTTCCTTCATTTCTCTGACGACGGCGATTCCTTCCTCCGGCGGGATTGCGCGATTCACCTGACCGTTGATGGAAAGAAGTATAAACTGCCCTGCTACTTCGCACCCAATGGACACAAAGTGGGTGCCAACTACACCACGGATTTGTATTTTCGGATTACTTCCAAACTTCTCAAGGAACTGGCAACCGCCACATCTATTAGTCTCTCCTACGAGACAGGAGATGATAAGACGGGATTTAAGGATGCGAATTTAGGCAATTTCCAGAAGTATGCCTTGGCGTTCTATGAGGGCTATTATATAGAAGATCAGGGAACGCCCGAGGAGAAGGAGAAACTCCGTCAGGAACTGCAGGCTCAGAAGGATGCCAATAAGAGACGCGAAGAGGAAGAGAAAGCCCGCGAGGAGCAGCGGAAGGCAGAGGAGAAAGCGGCTCGTAAGGCAGAATGGGAAGAGGCAGACCCCTTGTCGAAGGTCTGGATTATGCTGAAGCGCAACTGGAAACTCGTGCTGCTGATACTCTTCATTCTCTACGTCTGGGCTAATTGGTGAGCTTATCCCTGCAATTTATTTACAAAGCAACACATAACAGACATGAAAGCTTATATCCTCATCGCTCCAAGGTACATGGACGGAATCCCTGAAGGCTACATCCTTCAGGTGGTGTCCAACAACACCGCCGGTCCGCAGGCCTCAGAAATCCGCGAAGCCCTCGTCCGAGCCGGCTTCTCGGGAATGGCTCTCAGCTGGGCATCGCCTGGGAATTGGAAGATTCAGAAACGATAACCGACGCTTCGCCCCCACGGCGTAGCAGAGGCATGACCCATAGGAGGAAGCCGAAAATCCTTGAAGAGAGTAGGCAAGACATTATTAAACAACAAAATTATTATGAAAAAAATTATCAGCATGCTCTTTGGTGTGAACATCTATGCAACAAGCAAGAATGTACAGGGCGCGAAGTCTGTAGGCATTGAAGATGCCAACCGCAACTACAAGCTTCACATGAAGAAGGACAGCAGCACTGGCGGTCGCGCAGAGATTAACTAATTTCATCTTATCCCCTCAGTCAGCCTTTGGTATGACTGAGGGGATCTCTATCAAATGAAAACCATTAACCTTCCAATCGTATTCTATGATCAGGAGTTCCGCTTTAACTCCTTCTGGGGTTGCCTGACTTGCAAGGCAAAAAGCTCGAATAGCGGGGATGCTGCCTGCGTTTTGTCCATGGGCAATCCATACAAGGCGCAAAATGTGGATGCGGTTGATGACCCTTTCAAAATGAAGACGCGCGAGAAAAGCCGGAGCTGGAAGACGGTGCGATATGCATGGCTTGTGAAAATGTATGCCAAGTTGCTGACATGGCTCTGCATCCATTGTTATCCATTGACCAACGTCTGCCGTCTTTTGCAGTTGAACATCTTTGCAGATGCCGGCGATGCCTCCCTGTTCTATTATAGTATATACCCCAGCATGAAGCGGCAGCAGACGCTGTGCCTGCCTCGCGCCTTGTTCATTGCCACGACCTCCCGACGTTTCCGTCAGCATGGAACGCTTTTTGTAGGTGCCTTTCTGCCGACGGTCAGAATGCACGCCTGGGTCGTTGAAGATGGTATGCCTGCCGACTGCTTCGACAACCAATGGATCTATTTCCGCCCTGTGATGATGCTGCTATGAATGCAAGAGAGATTATACGCCCCCAATACTACGACCGCTCCTTCTGTTTCTACAATACGCAGACCAACAGGATTGAGCCGGATATCTGGACGCATCTGAAACGGGGGATGTGGCGTGATTTCAACATTGATGCCTATCTGGACAATGAGCGTCAGTATGCATCTCTTGTGGAACACAAAGACCAAATTCGCAATCAGCTGATGTTCCCGCATTATGCTATCATCGAGCCCGGGCACACATGGAATCATGAAAAACAAGACACCGAAATAGAATATACTCCCATCGCCTTGAAAGAGGGATGTAGTCGCGATACGCTGATGACTGCCGTTGAGGAATATTTTTCCCGGTTTGAAGGTGAACGATTAGGCGTTCATTTAAGCGGCGGCCTCGACTCCAGTATCATCATGACCTGGCTCCGTGAGCTGGGAATACCTTTCGTGGCCATTGGCTTCAAGAGTAATCGGTGGGAATTCCGCACAGAACGTCGGGTGCAGGAGGCGATGGCCGAGTATGCCAGTCACGCTGAACTCATAGACATCGACGAACATCCATTCTACAGTCATATAGAGGGTTGTCCTAAATGTCAGACTCCTTATGGCGTGGCGTTCAAGGACTTCGACATCAGCCGTGCCATCGTCGGGCGATTCAAGGAATTAGGCGTAACGACAGTTTTCTCTGGTCAGGGCGGCGACAGCCTCTTTGTGGAACCCGTCAGGAAAGGCTTTCCACTAAGCCTGGCCATAGGTGATGAATTCGAGGTTAGCGGGGAGAATGATCTATATTATGCTCCAGCAGGCATGAGGCTACTCGTCCCGTATTCTGACATGAATATCATCCAGCAGATTGCCAGCCTGCGCATCGGAGAGCAGGAAGATGTGTCGAAATGGTGGGCTCGCAGCTATTTCAGGGATATCCTGCCACGTGAGCTGAGCCAGTACCGCTATGTTGCTGACATGTTCGGCCTGAGTCAGAGCGGGCTGGAGATGGCTAAGCCTAATACCAAGAGACTGTTCGATGAAGCTTACGAGCTCACAGGCAACCGTAACTTCACCCCTGCCGAGATCGAACGTTTCCTTGAGTGCAACGTTTTTGAGATGGAATTTAAGTCCTACGTGGACTATTGCGCCCGTTTGAGCGTTGCAGCCTGGCTTCATGCCCTATTCCGTAACGACGAAAAGAACGTGATATGAAACTACAGATTATATACCAAGCAGCGTGTTTTGAACCGAGCTCGCAGGATTTCTATAATGGCTGGCTCGATGAGATGGCCGCAATGCGCAGGATCGGACTTAGCGTTTCAGACGCCCCAAGCCCGGAAGCGGAACGGCTCCTGTACCGTTCTTTTATCATCAGCGATAAGGCCGACTTCCCCAAAGATCCACGCTACATTTCACGTTGGGAAGATTACTGTTCCACAAGCGATATGAGCGTATATCTGCCATTGATAGAGGATTTGACCATACCCTCGTTCATAACGCAGGAACTGAATAATAGAACCGTAGAGAGAATAGAATCTCTCGGCTGGAAGCGGGCTTTTGTCCGTAGCAGCTTGAAATCGCTGAAATATATGTTTCCTGAAAGCCATACAGAGGAGGAGCTGCCAGTATGGCCGGAGGTGAGTATGACAAGGCTGGCTGATGCCTACCATGAATATCGTGAAAGCATGAAACCGCCTTATATTATCCGTCAGTTCATGCCAGAGAATACGATATACCAGGAGGAACGCTATTGGATCATCAACCACCACGCCTATCATCGCAGCTGTATGATTCCAGAGATTGTTTCAAAGGCTGTGGAAAGACTTAAAACGCTTCATGCTCCTTATTATGTAATAGACGCTACTCCAGAATATATTGTAGAGGTCAATCCGGGAGTGAGCAGCGACCCGTATCCCGAAAACATTCCTTTATATTTCCCAAAATGGATAAAGGAAGGGTTTGAATAAACTATTTTAATCATGGAAATACTAGCCATCTTAGGCATCTTTCTTCTGCTTGGCTTTCTCTACATGGGCGGCGGATTATTGGGTTGGTTGATGAGGGGTGTTCACCACCTCTACGTCCTTACGGCAACAGCCGCTGCGGAGGGTTCGTAGGGTTTTCCGCAAAAGTTTTTTCTTGCGCAGACACTCATTAGAGGGTGATTTTGAGGGTGAGAATGAAAAAAGTGCGACTTCTTTTGGTGGATTGCCAGAAGAAGGCGTATATTTGCAGCAGATTTTGTAACAATTGGTGAATAATTATGGGCGTAAGATTCGACAACGAGGAGCAGCGGTTTATGTTCGACTTTGAGCATGACGGTGCTGAGGATATCGTCAGTCTGACGGGCGATGGCTATCAAGTGGAGGCCGCTGGAAGGGCAACCAGTACCAGCGTGCGCGCCCATGTGCTGCCCTTTTTCCGGGCGCAGGCGCAGCTGAAGAACCTCACCTTTGTGCTGGGCGATATCTATGGTGGTGCTAACCATCGCGTCGCCG
>ONCQ01000057.1 GCA_900316355.1 uncultured Prevotellaceae bacterium
TCGTAGCCCGTGATGAGATAACCTAACGGCAACGTCAGGTCGTACGTGTCTGTGTGCACACGCCATCCATTTTCCGTATCCACAATCATGTTATTGGCGTTGCTCCTTGTGGCTATCATCAACTGGAGAGTTTCCGTATCGTCGGCTGTCCACTTGTAGCCATACTGTACCTCATCCTTTGGTGTAAAACTTACATCCCCATTCTTGCTGCTGCGGTAGAACAAACCGTTATTCATATCGAACTCATACGATAAGATCGCAGGTTCTGGTTCCTCCACTTCTATTACACGGAACGTGGAGCCATCATCTTTTAAGCTACGATTGTCTGTCCAGAACTGCAAAGGACCCGACGTGCCACCATTTTGATTGATGCAAGAATTCGTTGTGCCAGGTGTGCGCAGAACGAAGCCATCGTTGTTCGCTAAGATATCCCATGCGTAATCACCTTCGCGCATCACAGCATTATTGCCCTCGCGCGTCAGTACTTCATCCAAGCCCGTTGAACGATTATACACTTTAATGTGATAGGGGTCGCCGCCGAAAGCCCATTGGTATTCTGGCGTCGCCAGTGTTTCTTCGTCCACCTTGGCTGGATAATAGGGTTCGTTGTCCTGTTTGCCTACATAATAACCGCTGCGGATATGCATATTGTACCACTTGGCATTCCGCATAGAAGTCGTGAACTGGAACGGGCCATTCCACTCGGCACGATAAGTCAGTGTGACATCATTCTTCACTATCTCTGGGAATATGCTTGTCGGAGAAAGCTGGACGAATGGGTTCATCAGTGATGTCGGGAGGGCAGGCAGACTACCGCCGGCTTCAGCATTTATCGACGTGGTGGCAATTATTTTGTTTCCGAATTCGATGTTGTAGGTCACCGTACATGTACTATTGGCCAATGCCAGCGCTTCTGCAGGGTCGAAATCTTCAACTTCCTCTATCTTCCATCTATTTCCATCGTCTGGTTTCTGGTAATCATTGATGACGATGTTTCCGCTGCCATCGAAATTGAAGTAGTATGGTTGTCCTACATCGTCGTGGGTTATCAGCATGTACTTGTAATCTTCGTCAGCGTGACTGTCATCCAGTTCGATGGGCGAGCCCAGGCGGTTTACGAAGAAACCATCAGCAGCAAGGAACTGCTTAATGACAGGGCTGTAGAGGTAGTGTTTCCCGTCAATGGTTATGATGGCAAATTTACCTTCATCCTCGGTAGCATCTGTCCTTGTCCTGTCAGTAGCCAATCGCGTGCCGCTTTCGTTCAGCACCATGCTGCCTCGTCTGCAAGTCAAGGTATAAAGTTTCTCGTTGCTGAAACCTTCGTATGCGTCTAGGAAGCGCGCCTTCAAAGTGCGGTCACGGGTGGCAATGAAGGAATAGACGAGACTGGTGGAAACCACCTTCCCGTCCTCCATCCAGCTGTCAAACCGATACCCTTCAGCTGGTGTGGCCTTGAGCACGACATTTTGGCCTTCTTGGAAGGTGCCGTAGCCTGTCACAGAACCACCTGCAGCGGGATTGGCTGTAACGTTGATCTCACAAGAGGCCAGATTAGGTGAGGTGCCGTCTCCGTAGTAGATGAGGTGGAAATTGTCGAAGCACGTCCAATCATCATCAACCTCCTCGCTTTTGCGTATGCCAAGGCGCAGTGTGCCGTCCGTGACTTCCGTTGTCAGCTCATGCCAATACAACCCCGCAGAGAAACAGGTGGAAACAGCATCGGCTGAATTCGGGATGAGATCTCCATCAATCATGATACCTTCTGGGCAGTTACCCTTTTCACTGTAGATGGATTTTACGGCTGTTGAGGCATCATTGGCATAGAACTGTGCATATAGCTGCCCGTCTCCACTATAGAATGCCTGCACACGTACTTGGTAAGTTCCATTCGGTAGGCCTGTGATAACTTGATACGTATCAAAGGCTTCGTCATATTTCTCAACGTGGAAATTGGCGTCGTGACCCATGCTGCGTGCACCTCCGATCCACTGCTGTGTACGAAGGTCGTAACGTCCGAAGTCTGCACCACTGATTAGGCACGTTACATCAATGGGCTTTGATGATGTAGCCCTTTTCATAATGGCGATTACTTCCTCGCGTGAGCGTTTCTGCCAGCGGGCATTATAGTCTGTTGGGTCTGTTACAGTCGTCAAATCCCGGCTGTAACCATCATATGCCAAATAGCGATTGCCATCCGTTGTCATGCTAAAGGTTCCGTCAGCAGCAAACTCAAATCGCCATTCAACAGCTTCCTGATCTACATAGAAATCAGAACCCAGATAGTGTTTGACCCCTCCACTACAGACCAATGTTTCTATGGAATAGACATCCTTAGTACCGATGAGGGCTACATTCATGCCTGCTTCTCCCAAAGAAGCATGAGTGCCCCATTTATTACCCGCACATAAATAAAGACCTGAGGCGGGATTATAAAGATAGCAGTCATCTTCCGTTCCCAAGTCTAATACCGTTTCTGGTGTCTGCCCGATTTCCTGCAAGCCCTCGCTGTCGGTGCTCAGCATGAAGCGGCCTTTTCCGCTACGATAGGGAATAAAGGAGAAGGACATATCGCGGGTGGAGTTGGCATCTATGTCATTCATTTCGTTGACTTGTCCTACGCAAGGGTGGCTGATATAGAACGGGCCGAAGAAATCCTCGCCTTGATTAGAGATGTTGAAGACGATTGTGGTGCGTTGGTCGCGTTTCAGTTGTTCGGGAAGGGTATAAGAATTTATGATGAGATCTGTATAGGACCCAGATACCCGTGTGGGTCCCACCGCCGGCTCCACGGCCGGCAGGTTGTTCGGTTGCAGGCATACCAATGCACATTGGTCAATGGCATATGATGTTCCCGCTCCAGATTTAGCAAGCGCAAGCAGATAATAACCATTGCTGTTGCCGTTCCATCCAAAATTAAAATGGAAATAATGGTCTGTGTCATATCCGTCGCAGATGAACATGTGTCCTCCGCCATCGTCAATGTGCGTACCTCGATAGCCGACGGGGCGTGATTCCTGAAGTTCCCCGTAGATAAGCGTTTCCCAATCGCTACTCTTGTAATCATTGCGAGATGCAAAGAAAGAATTCTCGCTAAAGTCGAAATATTTGTGTAAGCCATCAAGCATATTAGAGTAGTAAGCTGAGGTGCCGGAAGTGCCGTAACTGGCTTTACAGGCTTGACCGCAGGCTACCATTAGGAGCGCCACAGCCTGCTGCTGTGCCTCTGTAGCGTCTGCATTATATCTTTCCAACATGGAATCCCATTGGAAGTTGGTTCCTGCAGGAATCACGGATAGGTCATTCCTATGTGCTGGCACATCTGTGCTTAAGCTCTTGGGCCATTGCCAATAATACAATAGCTGCGCCATGGCCGTGGGCACACACCCCGTCAAGCAACGGGAAGAACCCTCTAACGGGCATAACAGGTTGTAGGGAGATCCCTGTCCCCATGCCGTGGCAATCAGGGGGGCTATGGGCGCAAACTCTGGCGCCCCATCTGCAACAGGTGCCCCCGCTTTGATGGCCTTGATTTCAGATGCATATTGTTCTAACAGCTCCTTGAGAGCTTCAGGCAGATTCTCGTTGTCGAAACAGCCTTCATCCGAGTAGCCGAGGATGTCGGGCGTGCGTTCCTCGCCAGACACAATCACAAAACCGTTATTCGCCTCATCGTTAAAGATGTAGAACTCATTGCGTTTTAGAGCAGCCTTGAAGCGCGGTGCTTTTCTCGGCGCACGTCGTACACCAGGAGCTTCGGATGAATACCTGTTATTCATGAAAGCTTGCGCTCTACTCAATGCCTCCTGCTCGGAAACTTGCTGTGCCATCGCAACTAAGGTTCCCATGGCAAGTAATAATAGAATGATCAGTTTTCTCATATTGGTAATAGGTTGTTGAATTCGGTGCAAAGTTACACAATATATCTTAAAGGGATGATATTTTTCTCCTTTTTTTACGTGCTAACATCACTTTTCAATGGTCAATAGTCCTCTTTCAACTAAAAAAACTTACTTTTGCACCCAGAAACCCCACTTGTCCCCCTCGGGGAATCATAGGGGGCCTTTAAACTTTAAACTATCAACTTTATAAATGCATTGGGCCCAACTTCTCAGTTCTAAAAGGCTCGGACTGGAGAGCCAGAAACAACACCGCGACGACCGCACTGAGTTTCAGCGCGACTACGACCGTCTCATCTTCTCGGCTCCCTTCCGCCGGCTGCAGAACAAGACACAGGTGTTTCCCCTTCCGGGTAGCATCTTTGTGCACAACCGACTGACTCATAGCTTAGAGGTTTCCAGTGTGGGACGTTCGCTCGGCAACGACAGCGCTCGTCTGCTGCTGGAACGCCACCCGGAGCTCACAGATACGCATCTCAGCGAGATGGGCAGCATCGTCAGTGCCGCCTGTCTGGCCCACGACCTCGGCAATCCGCCCTTCGGTCATTCCGGCGAACGGGCCATTGCCACCTATTTCAGTGAAGGCGAAGGCCGTTGGCTGCAGACTTACACAGACCCCGAGACAGGTGACCGACTGACAGCCACGCAGTGGAACGACCTCACACACTTCGACGGCAATGCCAACGCTTTCCGCCTGCTCACCCACCATTTCAACGGGCGCCGACCTGGTGGCTTCGTGATGACCTACAGCACGCTGGCCAGTATCGTGAAATACCCCTTCTCCAGCGACTTGGCAGGTACGCATCAGAAGTTCGGATTCTTCGAAGCCGAGCGCGAGGACTACCAGCGCATCGCCAATGAGTTGGGCATCCTGCGCCGTGAGTCTGCCCCCGGCACTCTGCAATATGTGCGTTTCCCGCTGGCTTACCTCGTGGAGGCTGCCGACGATATCTGCTACGAGATCATGGATATCGAGGATGCCCACAAGCTGAAGATTCTCCCCACGGCTGATGTCAAGGAGCTGCTGCTCTCGTACTTCCTGCCGAAACGTCGCGATGAAATCGTGGAAAACCTGCAACAATTGGATGTCCATGATGTCAACGAGCAGGTGGTTTATCTCCGCTCATGCGTCATCAACGAGCTGGAGGGTGAGTGTGTGCGTTGCTTTGTAGATCACGAGCAAGAGATCCTGCAGGGGTGCTTCCAGGGGTCACTCATCGAACATATCGCAGACACGCCGCGCAAGGCTTATGAGCAGTGCGTGCGCACCAGCTACCAGCATATCTACCACAGCAAGGATGTCGTGGATATCGAGCTGGCCGGTTTCCGCGTCATGACATCCCTCATCCATGAGATGGTGGAAGCCGCCATGCACCCCGAGCGCGCCTACTCTCAGTTGCTGCTCAACCGTGTCTCACGCCAATACCAGCTCCGCGATCCACACCTCTACGACCGCCTCATGGCCGTCCTCGACTACATCTCGGGCATGACCGACGTTTATGCCCTGGAACTCTACCGCAACATCAACGGCATGAGTATCCCCATCATCTGATAACGAACGCATAGCAAGAAGCACCCCGCTGCCCAGTAATGAGCAGCGGGGTGCTTGTGTAGCGGGAATCGGGATTGAACCGATGACCTCATGATTATGAATCATGCGCTCTAACCAGCTGAGCTATCCCGCCATCATTGTTGAAATCCGAGGATTTCTCAAATGCGGGTGCAAAGGTAAGTTGTTTTTTCGGAACTGCCAAACGTTTTTGCCGAAAATTAAAAAATAAAGCCCCATTCCATGTGGAAAGGGGCTTGTAGTAAGTGTGAGTTGCTGCTTAGCCGAGGCTGATAGCGCCAGAGGGGCAAGCGTCAGCACATGTGCCGCACTCGGTGCACTCATCGGGGTTGATGCTGTAGATATCGCCCTCGGAGATAGCGCCAACGGGACATTCATCAATGCAGGTGCCGCAAGCAACGCAGTCTTCACTAATTACGTAAGCCATAGTTTAGAATGTTTTTAAATGAATAATTCGGTCTGTTTGCGGGGCAAAAGTACTCACTTTTGGTGATACGCGCAAATAATCGGGCGATTTTTTTGCTTTACAATACCTAAAAGGGGTGATTACATGCGGCGTGCTTCCTTGCGCAAGGCCTTTGCAGCTTTCTCGGCTTCCTTGGCTGCTCGCCGCTGCTCCTTGGCCTCGCGCCGGATGGCCTCAGCCTCGCGCTTCATGCGTTCAGCCTCCTGTTTCTGGATAGCAGCCTGACGCTTGAGCTCATTCTCCTGACGGCGCTGCTCGGCCTCCAGGCGTTTCTTCTCTAAGGCGATGGATTTCTTGCGGGCTGCGGCTTCACGCTTGAGCTCCTTGGCCTCGCGCCGCAGCTCCTCGGCTTCGAAGCGGCGGTCCTCAGCGGCGACGCGCATATCGCTGACTTCCTGTCGCATGCGTGTCTCAGTGTCGCGCTTCAGGCTGGCCGTCTCGCGGCGGCTATCTCTCGCGGCCTTGCGCTTGGCTTTGGCCTCCTTGGCGGCTTCCTTGGCAGCTTGCTTGGCTTCTTCGATGGCTTGCTTACGAGCCTTTGCTTCCTCCTTCATCTGCTTGGCACGCAGCTTCATCTCTGCAGCCTCGCGCTTCTTCTCTTCCTTGGCGCGCTTGAGTTCGGCTTTCTCCAGCTTCTTGCGTGCCTTCTCCTGCTCGCGCTCTGCCTTCTCCATATACCGGGCTGCCTCGGGAGAATAGCTGGAGGAGGCTGCCGCTGCAGTGGCTGCTGCTGCGGGGACCGCGGACGGTGTGGCCGTGGTGCGGGAGGCAGATGGCGCAGGACTCTGGCTGCTCATGCAGACAGGGCATGCTGACAACCCTTTACTTTTAGCTGTCGTGGGTGTCAGGGGCATCACCACACCATCGCAGCCTCGGAGCTCGGAGCAACTCTTCAGCTGGTGGTAGTAGCTGCCGTTGCTGCCTGTGCAGTAATATACAAGGCCGGGTGCGGGGCAGGAAGCAGGCACGAGTGTGCGAGCCAACAACGCGTGATTGCCGATGAAGGTCAGCAACAGCAACAAGATGGTGATATGGATATGTCTCTCTCTCATGAGGCAGGCCGTATGCTAAAAAATCCCTGATACTCGAACGAATATCAAGGATTTCTGTGGCAATTGCAGGTGATCCGTTTGGGATTTTACCTAAGTGATGTGTTCCAATGAGTTACGCTTTATTCTCTCTTGGTAGCACGTTTCGGTAGCACCGTCACGGTTCTTATTGTGATCCGCTTGGGATTTTACCTAATGGC
>ONCQ01000042.1 GCA_900316355.1 uncultured Prevotellaceae bacterium
CTCTTCCCATCCCGAACAGAGAAGTTAAGCCCGCTTGCGCCGATGGTACTGCACACCCGTGGGAGAGTAGGTAGCCGCCACTTTTACGAGAAGCCCCGAGCACAGCGATGTGTTCGGGGCTTTCCTTTTATGCGGCTATCTACTCTCGTATGGGGCTGTGTGCGATGAGGGACTACAGTGTCTGCGCGCAGACACTGTAGAGGGTAAGGCGAGGGACTACTAGTGTCTGCGCATGGACACCTATAATGCCCTCCTTGACCTGTATGCCTTGAAGTTGATTAATGTGCAGTGGTGAGGGAATTTGGGAGAACAGCTGTTGCCATCGGTTGCTTTTGCATTGTTGTACGGTTTTCATTGATTTAAGGGTAAAAAGAAAGGGAACGTTTTGAACGTTCCCTTTAACTTGTTGTGTGGCGCTATTGCTTAGTTTGTGGAAGCAGAACCACCAGAGTGAGTAGAAGCTGTCATGTTAACAACCACAGTCTCATTCTTGTCGTTGTCGATAGAAGGCACAATCACTTCAACAGTGCTGGACTGACCGACCTTAGGAGTGCGACCGTTGCTGGTAGCAGTCTTGGTCTGACCACCCTTGGTCTCTGTCACAGTGATGGTGAAGTCGGTGTCAGCGGGCAGGTTGTTGATAGCGCTCTGCAGATCAGAAAGGCTTTTGTAGGTCTGACCGTTGAGGGTGTAGGTGTAGGTAGCATCCTGGTCCTGAACCTTCTGGATAGCCTCAGTAATGTTGTTGTAGATGATGGGATCATCATCGTCCTTGCAGGAAGTCATGAACAGGCAAACACCAGCTACTGCAACAGCGCAGAGAGAAAGAAGAAACTTTTTCATTGTTTTGAAAGTTTTTTAAGTTAATTGGTTTTGATGTTTATTGAATTATCTCTTTGTTTTTACTTAAAGTTGTTATTTAGCATCTTGCGGACATACTCTTCGACAAAGGCCGGTTCCCAATGGTGAGCCGCACGGTTCTGATCGGGTTGTGTAGTGTAGCCCTGTCCCATCTTTTCCTCCCAATAGCGGAAGTAGGATTGCATGCTGTACTCCGCTGCGAAATACTCGGGAAGTCGCAATCTGACAAATGCATTTCTGCGCTGTCGTTTCCCACTCATGGGAATAGCGAAATGGAATCCCACGTTGTGCTCTCCTCCTGTGAGTATGCCATAGACTCCGATGGCAAATTCTCCGAAGTGGCGTGTCACATCCAGTCGTCCGCCATAGTCGCCGTAGAGGAACCGTCCTCCTTGTAAGTCTATCTGCAGGCGTGTGTGTGGCTCGTAGTAACTGGCTCGTGCCATGAAGTTGAGCTGATGCGAGTCTCGGACGAAACCGATACCCTTGGCACGTGTGTAGTTGAACCTGTAGGTGTAGCCTGCTTCGAGAGAGATGTCCAGGTTTCGAATGGCATGGAAGATGGCTTTTGCTTGAACGCCCGCTCGCTCAGTATGGAAGAATCCTGCTGCAGCAGAGAGATGCCAATGCTTCGTGGAGAGGATTTGCTGGCTGAGGTTGGTATTCCCTATCTGAATGAATCGCTTGGTGTCATCTTGATCCAATTGATAGAGGATGGGGAAGATGGGCTGCAGGGTGAGCCTGGCTCCTGGCCAAAGAGTGGCAGCAAAAGCGGGTGCGATACTGACGCAGTAGTCGAAGAGGTGGTCGAGTTTGTTGTTGACAAGGCTGACCATGGGGAATACTGTGATGTCAATCTTACCTGTCGAGGCGGCTTGCGGCTTGACGTCGCTCAGCACTTCCAGAGCCTGCTTCATGTGCCTGTCCACGCTAACGTCCCATGTTCCTTCACGCTTGAAGGCGTGGACGATGAGCTGTGGCATCTTATAGTCCGTGAGCACCATTTCGAAATTTTGTATTTCGGGGCAGGTGTCCGTGACTTGCCTGATGGCAGCGACTGCTCCTCGGAATGTCCCTCGGTGTGCCCTGTCCTCGATGGTGAGGTAGAGGGTGTCAGCAATCACTTTTGCCCGAATATCCTCAAATCCTTCTGTCTTCAGTACGGAGACAATCTGCGACGAGTCTTGTGCTCTTGCAGAAACGGAGATGATTGTGAGCATGAAAAGGCATATTATATACCTATACACTCTATATTCGGCGCAAAGATAGTTCATTTCTATGAATTTTGAACGTTGTTTAGAATATTTAACGTTTAATTTAGCGATAATTTATGATTTAGCGTAGAACTTTACGTCCATTTACGATATAAATGCCTCTTGGAAGTGTTCCGAAGTGACTCTTTGAGCATATCTTTCGTCCAGAGAGATCATAAACGGCATCATTATCGTCAAAATAGTCCTCATTGAGCTCTTCAATGCCTACAGGTCCGCTGGGTTTGATGACGAATTCCTCGTAGAGTTGAGCATAGTAGCTGAGGATGTTGGTGCGGTTGAGTGTGGGCAGGTCAAAGGTGTAGAGGTTGGAGCCACCGTCGGGATAAAGACCTATGGTCTGCTGTTCAGTGTGGGTGTGATAGACGAGTGTGTCAGCCCAACTCTCATCGGCTGCGGTGATGACCACGAGGCACGAGTCTTTGTTGGTGAGCTTGAAGTTGGCGTGCAGCTGTGATGTGCCGTTCTTCTTGTCAGCCCACACGATAGCGTGGCCATGTGCCGGGATGATGGTGGAGATGCCGTCTTTGGCCTCAAAGACCATCATCTTTGGTGATGCGAGCGTATTGCTGGCGTAGATGCCTGCGATGTCGAAATCCTCGTCGGTGGCGTTGTACAGTTCAAACCAGTCGGACTTATCGCCCAGATCGCTGATGTACATACCGCTCTCATTGGCGCACACCTCATTAATCTTAATAGGATGGTAGTCGGTCTTAGCCAGCTGAGCAGCAGACACTTTTTTGAAGGTGGCCGTGAGGTTGTAGGTTTCACCCTCGTTGAGTTGGAACTCAGCTTGTGTGGAAACGGTGCGTGAGCCTGTTTTCCAAGCATCAAACAGGTAGCCGGCAGGTGCCACGGCTTTGACAGTGATGGGGTAGTAGAGCTTACCAGAGAACTTACCCGTAGGCACAGGCAGGTCGTTCACCATCAGACGTGCAGCGGCATTCTCAGAGGCCAGTGTCACTGTTTGCTCAGTGCCAATGCTGCCATAGTTGTTGCGAATAAATGTCTTGAGTTGGCTGATGCGTGAGTTTTGCGTGTCAGCTGTGAGGTTGTTCGTGATTTTGGAGATGCTGAATGTCGTTTCACCGCCTATGCGGAAGGCCGGATTGACAATGGTGGCAATCTCATTGGCTATGTCGTAGCAGCGGTTCGGTTCGAAAACGCTGCCTGTGATGAGGGCGTAGGAGTCGATGAACTGCTTGCGGAAGCGCTCGTTGTTCATCATGTTGATGAAGAGTGTTACGAACTCAATCTCCAGGGTCCAACGGTCTCCGGGCTTGAAGTTGTCTCCGTAGCCTCGCAGCTCATCGAACGTCTTCCACTGCTTGCTGGTGAAGTTGCCGAAGGGATCGTTGGTACCGAAGGCGAAGTCAATGTCGAAGAGCACGAAGCGGAAGCGGCCGTCGTTGCGATCGCGGAACCCCTTGATGTTGTTCTGCGGGTAGTCGGTGCTTGCAAGGTAGAACTCTACGGCGAGGTAGTTGATGTATTCTTCGATATCCACGAGTTTCTCTATCTCGGCATACGTCTTTTCGTCGCTGGCATTTTCGGAGAGTGACAGCAGCTGTTCCCAAGAGTCACGTGTGCCAGCCTGTTGCACGTAGCCGCTATCAGGTGACATCTTGAACTGGTCCATGTTGTCGTTGTCCAGACCATAGACGGTGTAACCGTAGTGCTTACTGTTGGGCTCGCGCATGTTGAGGACGCCGATGTAGTTGCCGTTGAAGAACTGGTGTACGGGCTGGAAACCTTGTGTTTCGACGTGCAGTCCGCTGGTTCTGATGATGGTCTGCAGAGCCGCATCCTTCACTCGTCCGGCGTTGTATTCGTTGCCGCCGTTGCGCAGCTTGATAGACTTATAGCGTACGTTCTGCCGGTCATTGAAGAAGGAGTATGCTATCTTGTTCTCGCCCTCATACTGCTTCTTGGCTTTCAGGTTGCTGGAGTGCGGATACCATGCTCGGCTCCAACCGCCGGAGGATTCCATGCCCACCTCCTGGCTGAAGGCGAGGGCGCCGTTGGCATCGAAATATTCAAATTGTACGGGACGCTCCCAGTCAGCATTCCAGTTGCAGGGCTCAGAATAGCCATTGCCTGGGATTCCGTTGCCATCACCCTTCACAAGGATACCATGGTCGGAGCCCTGAATGTCATCGTAGTCAGCTACAATGTTCACGATGGGCAGGCTGTAGTCCTTGTCGCGGAAGAGGAAGGAGCGTGTGACCACGGCGCTGGATAGTTTGCCTTCCTGGAAGAGGCGCAGGCGCAGCACGGTGTTCTTGGTGAAGTTAAAAGAGTAGGAACTTCCCACGCTGACGATGCCGTTGTAATGCGTGCGTGACGGTGCTGTGCCATCGAGGGTGTAGAGTAAGGAGGCACCTGCGGGGAAGGTGACGTTGACATGCACCGTTTCACCCGACTCAAAGACGCCGCTCTCGACATCCACGACAGGTGCGTTCAGACGGGAGTTACCGAATGTCGATGTGGTGTTGGTGGCACCAGGTGTCGGCTGGTCGGTGTAGCGCCAGATGTTGCTGCCTTCCGTCTCGCGGGCATAGGAGCATCTGCTGATACCCATGGGGTATTGCGTCTCGACGATGATGTTGCCTGCTTCGTCACTGATGTAGATGTTGGCGCCGTCGCAGTTGAGGTTGAAGTTGATGTTCGTCGGTGCGAAGCGTGAGTGATGGTCGAACCACAACACCTTGAAGCCCTTGGCGGGGACGATACCGAAGCGGCTGTCCATACGGTGCTTCTTCAGGTTGTTCTCGTCGTCGCTGATGTACAGCCCTTCCAGCGATGCTGCTTTGTCAGTGCTGTTGTAGAGTTCTATCCATGCTCCATAGTTGAAGCTGGGGTCGAGGAACATATCCACGTTGGCAGCCTGCACCTCGTTGATGATGAGCGCCTCGGCTGTGACGGTGCCGCGTGTGACGATGACGGTGCACGTAGCTGTGGCTGTGCTGGTGCCGCTTGCCATGCGGGCAGTGATGATGGCCTTACCTTCAGCCTTGGTGGTGATATGTCCTTTGTCATCCACGGTGGCTACGCTCTCATTGCTGCTCGTGTAGGCAACCCTCGTGAAGGTGGCATTGGCAGGTAGCACGTCGGCCGTCAGCTGTGCATCCTCACCCACGATAAGGTCGAGGTTGGTGGTGTTGAGTATGATGTCTGTCACCTTGACCTCTGTGCCACGCCATTCCAGACGGAAGTTATCGAAGAGCACCCAGTTGTTGGAGGCATAGCGCTCGTTCTTGATGCCTACGCGCAGCTGATCGCCTTGGTTGAGGGTGATGGTGACGGCGTTATCGTTGTAGAGTCCCTCATTGAACATCTCCTGTCCTGTCTCCATCGTATTAGGATAGTTGGCCAGGGTGGCGTTATAGATGGTGTAGTTGCCAGTGCTGTATATCTGATCGCCCTTTTCCTTTAACCATGCGTAGTAGCTTCCGAGCCCTCCGCTAACGGATGTGCGTCCGTCTCTGTATTCATAATAGGTGCCGGAACTCTCCACGTCCTGTGAGTAGATACTTTGAATGGGTTTCTGCTGCTCGTTGGCATAGAGGTAGCAGGTCATGGAACTGCCGTCGGTGCCGTTTTTATAAGCGTTGATGGCATCGGCGCTGTTGGCGCTGGGGCGGAAATAACCCTGCACGCTCAAGCGGTACTTGCCATCATAGGGGATATCAACATATTGGTAGAAGTCGTACCATCCCTGCCAGAACTCCATCTCCTGGTTCTTGACGCCGTTGCCGCCGTAGCTACCATATACCGACCATCCATCCAGCGTGTTGTTGTCGAAACGAGGGTTCATGAGATAGTCATCGGTGATATCAATCCATTCGCCGGTCTCGTCGCCGCCTTCTTCCTTCTCTTTGATGAGACGATCCAGTTCCGCCTTCAGGTTGGTGTACTGTTGCCGAGCCGTTGCGAGGACGGCAGCGTCAGCCGTGTGGTTCTCGTAGGCAACCTCCGCGGTATGGTATGCGCTGTACGCGTTGTTGGCCAGTGCCACCCATGCTTCAGCAGAATAGTTGGACGCCGAATTGTACACCTGCCACAGCTGGCCGATGACGCTTCCCAGTGCCTGAAACTCCTGCATCGAGGCCACTACAGCCGCATAGGCCGTTGTCAGGCTGCTCTTCATGGCGCTGATTTCAGTATCCGATGCGCTGAAGTTTGTGACCAATGCCTTAGCACTGTTGAGTGTGTTGGAAAACTCAGCGACGACATCTTTATTGGCATAATAGTCGAGTGCCGGTTGGTATTCGTTGATGAGTCTTCTTAAATCCAGCAAGGCGGGATTGATTTCATCACCCTTATAATATAGGTGGAAGTTGTCGGCGCCAAGCCAAGTGCCGGTAGCATTCAGCGCGCGGACACCCACGACGAGCGTTCCCGTGCCGTCGTAGTGGTACGTGGCACTGTAATGCTTGGGTTGGTTGTTGCTGTCCGAGGTGCAGGATGTGCGCACCTCATGCTCTTCGTCGGGTCCTATGAAGAGGTAGAAGCCCGTTGCATTCACGTTGGTGATGATATCTGCCTCAAGGGTATAGTCGCCTGCGGGCAGCCCTTCGAGATACTGTGCGATGACACCGTCGGTGAGGGGAGTGTCGGGGTGCCACACCTCAATGAAGTTGTTGATGGTGACGCCTCCGGCAGAGTAGTAGGCTTGGCGCCCGCCCACGTTCTGACCGCCGATGGTGATGGTCCAGCCTTTGGGTATCCACCCGTTGTAGCACTCCTCGCTCAGGTCAGCGTTTTCCATATACGCTGCGGTGACGTCGATGGGGCCGTCAGAGAGCTGTTCCACCTTCCAGTTGGTCATCACGAGCCAACTGTTATAGACATAATCGCCCGTGCTCACGCCGATAGTCATCTGGCAGCTCTCATCGATAGTCACTTCGAGTTCGTTCCAGTAGCCTCCCTCGGAGAATGCCTGGTAGGCGGAGCCGGAGTTGTTGGGGTAGTAGTAGCCCGCGTTATCCTGTTGTGAAGTGCCGTTGGTATAGGCTGTCTGATGCTGGTAATCATAGAGGCCATTCAGCATCGTGCTCTTATCGTTGGCGTACATGTAGGCCGGGTTCTCTTCGCTATCGCCGTGTGAGGCGTTGAAGTTGCCCACGCGGTTGAAGGCTTGCAGGCTGACGCGATACTTGCCGGCGGCAGGAACAGCTATTGTCTGGTGGATGTCACCATTTCTGGCACCGAAGAAGCGGAAGCAATGGTTGGTCCAGCCCACGCTGCCGTCCGCGGAGGTGTAGGAAGACTCCCAACCGTTGGCATTGTTGGCATAGTCAGGATTGTTTACGCACAATGCCGTGATGTCAACCCAGTTGTCTGCTTGTCCCATCGTCGCGATGGACAGCAGCATGATGAAAAGCGAAGAGAACTTCTTCATGATCTCTATGATTTAGTCGTAGTTGTGTCGTCCTTTAATGAGCGTAGCTCTTTTTGTGCCGTGAATCTGCCGTTTAGCACACTCGTCAGCTCTTGATGTTGGGCTCTTCGAGACCCAGTCCCTTCTTCCTGTCAACCACCTTTAGCACCAATCCGAGCAGCAGGGCGGCAACACCCAGGCAGGCCAGCATGATGAGCGGTGCGGTGTAGTTGAGCTTCGTGGCGTCTGTGACACCCTCGTTGGTGTTCTCCAGCACCTTGCCGATGAGCAGGGGGAACAGCCAGAGGCCGATGTTCTGAATCCAGAAGATGAGGGCGTAGGCCGAGCCGATGACCTTCGCATCCACGAGCTTGGGCACACTGGGCCACAGGCTGGCGGGCACCAGTGAGAAGGAGGAACCGAGCACCAGGATGGTGAGGTATGCCACGGCGACGCCGCCTACATCATTGCCCTTGAAGGCGGGTAGTACGAAGGCGAAGGTCAGGTGGCAGGCGATGAGCAGTAGCGAGCCCAGTACGAGCATCGTGGCTGCCTTGCCCTTGTGATCGACATAGCTGCCAAGAATCGGTGTGATGAGCACTGCCAGCAGCGGGAAGACGGCGAAGATGGCTTCAGCGCTCTGGCGCATATAACCCATGTAGCAGTAAGCCACCAGCGAGAGGATGCTCAACGCCAGCAAACCGTATTTGGCTGCTGCCTTCTTCTGGAAATTGCTGGCGAAGCCCGCCGCAGCCACCACCAGCATGATGACATACTGCACGATGGTCACCGTGCTGTCAGCCCAGAACGAGCCAGCCTCGGGAGGCGTCAGCGTGAGGTTGCACTGCAGCATGTTCACGGCATACTTCTGGAAGGGGAAGATGGCGCTGTAGTAGAGCACACACAGCAGTGCCACCAGCCAGAAACCGCCGTCAGTGAGGATCTTGCCAAGGTCGCTGATCTTGAAGGGGTCATCCTTCTCCTCAGCCTCGCCCGTCTGCGCATCGAGCTTCTTGTCCATGAAGAAATAGACAATGGTCATGATGAGGGCGATGCACATCAGCACCACACCAAAGGCTACGGAGCGGCTGACGCTGACAACGCCGCCCAGGCGGGCGAAGAAAGGTGAGAAGATCATTACGGTGGCCACGCCCAAACGGGCCAGCGCCATCTCACTACCCATAGCCAGCGCCATCTCACGGCCCTTGAACCATTTCACGATACCGCGCGACACCGTGATGCCCGCCATCTCACAGCCACAGCCGAAGATCATGAAGCCGCACGCCGCAAACTTTGCCGACGCAGGCATACCCTCATAGAAGGGCGACACGCCGAGCTCGTCGAACAGGGGGATATAGTTGAGATGGCTTGTGAACCATGTTTCCAAGCTGCTGCCCATGAACGCCTCGCTCACGGCATACCACTTGATGATGGCACCCACGAGCATCACCACCGCCGAAAGTACAGCCGTGAAGCGCACACCCATCTTGTCCAGGATGATGCCCGCGAAGATGAGGAAGAAGGCGAACACGTTGAGGAACACCTCTGAGCCTTGCATCGTGCCGAAAGCGAGGGAATCCCATCCGCGCGTCTCCTGCATCAAGTCCTTGATAGGGGAGAGGATGTCCATGAAGATGTAGCTGCAGAACATGGCCAGCGCCAGCAGCAGCAGGGCCGTCCAGCGCATGGCAGCGCTGTCGCGGAGGGTCTTTTGGATAGCTTGTGTCATTCTATTTCTTTTTGTAATGAATAATTGCGTCCTTATGCAAGGAGGCATTGCTATTGAGAGGCTTGTTCCAATCAACTTTGGAAAAAAAACCTAAATCGGGACAAAGGTACAAAATATATTTTGTAGCAGCTGCCTATTGAACACTTTTTAACACTCTGCGCATTCAACAAACAAACTCAAAATCAGCAATCCCCAAAAATATTGCTCTCAGGCGATGTGACGGAAAACGATTACACCTGCGTTAGGAATTCTTGGATGTGGGGCAGCTTGGCTGTGGCGAGCTTGCGTCCGAGGTCGTAGGCTGCACGCATATTGCTGCGATTGTGTGACACACGTCCCACGGGGAGTGTGCGTTCGGGACATAGCGCAAAGGCGTTGCCGGCTTTCTGCTGCTCGGCGACGTAGCGCAGTTGGGCGTTGTACATCTCATGGCGGCAGTTCAGATGCTACCTGTGTTGACGATAGGCTGGGCGTTGTCTTCGCCACAGAGGACGACGAGGAGGTTGGAGACCATCTGTGCTTTCTTGTCATCGTCGAGGCGTACGATGTCCTGTTCCTTGAGTTGGTCGAGGGCCATCTTGACCATCGACACGGCACCTTCGACAATCTTCTCGCGGGCAGCGATGATGGCTGTTGCCTGCTGGCGACGCAGCATCACGGCAGCAATCTCAGGAGCGTAGGCTAGGTAGTTGATGCGAGCTTCCACGACTTCGATGCCGGCCATGGCAAGACGCTCGTTAAGCTTGGCCTCGAGCTGGTCGTTGATTTCCTCGCCGCCGCTGCGGAGTGTGATGTCCTCGGAACGCGACTCGGTGTCGTCGTAAGCATACTGACCTGCCACCTGGCGCAGGGCTGCGTCGCTCTGCACGCGAACGAAGCGCTCGAAGGCAGCCATCATCGACTTGACATCGGTGCCTACTTGTGCGTTGCTGGAGGCCATGGTCTGCGAGTCAATCTCGAACATAGCCTTGTAGGTGTCCTTGAGGCGCCATACGAGCACGAGACCGATCATCACGGGGTTGCCTTCCTTGTCGTTGACCTTGATGGGTTCGGCATCGAGGTTACGTGCACGGAGCGAGAGCTTTTTCGTGGTGGTGAAGGGGTTGATCCAATAGTAGCCTGTGCGTGTGAATGTGCCGACATACTTGCCGAAGAACATCACAACGCGTGCCTCGCCCGGCTCAAGCATCATGAAGCCTGCCCACAGGAACAACGATACGAGTAGGGTAACGACGGATCCTGCGCCCAACTGCCATGACTCGTTGTCAACGGCGAAAACAAACATGACAATGGCGGCTATGGTCAGCGCCAGATTCAGGAACAGCATGAAGAAGCCGTTCAAAGTAGTGCCTTTGTAAGCAATTTCTCTCGTTTCCATATCTTAGTGTGATTTATTTATGCAATGACAGCAGGTTCAGTAATCTCACGGCCTCGGCAGAAACGATGTACGATGTTGCGGTCATCGCCGACATAGATGAAGCGTTCGAGGCGGTGGAGGAGGGAGTAGTGGTCGTGGTTGAGGTCGCTGTCGTCGATGACGAGTGCATCGAAATCATAGCCGGGTTCGAAGCTGCCTACGTGTCCGAAGAAACGTCCGGCAGACTTGGTGGCCAGCCAGAAGGCTTCGGAAAGCGTGAGGAAATGCTTGCTCTTGTCGCGCTGGTAGTGCATCTTGCTGACCTGGATGGCATAGACCATCATGCGGAAGATGCTGAGGTCGTGACCGCCACTGATGTCGCTGCCCAAACCCACGCTAATGCCTGAATCGAGGAACGTCCGGATGGGTGCCATGCCGGAGGCAATATTGAAGTTGGATGTGGGGCAGTGAGCGACGATGACATCGTTCTTCCTGATCAATTCCAGCTCCTTGCCTTCAGTCCAGACGCAGTGGGCCATGATGGTGGGCGTCTGTCCGAACAGACCGTAGCGGTTGTAGGCATCGCCATAGCTGCTGCTTTCGGGCTCCAACGTCCTGACCAGCTCGATTTCCGACGTGTTCTCGGAGAGATGGGATTGGACGGGGAGCTGGTATTGTTGAGCCAGCTTTCCACATAATTGAAGCATCTCAGGCGTGCATGACGGGATGAAGCGTGGGGTGATGATGGGGCGCACCAGACTGTCGGCATCGCCAAACTCGCGAACCATCGTCTCGCAGGCCTGCTCAGCTGCTTCCAGCGTCTCGCAGAGTGCCTCGGGGCAGTTGCGGTTCATGTTGACCTTACCCACAAAGGCGCTCATGCCAGCCTCGCGGAAGAGATGCATCAGCAGACGGGTGGCAGGGAGATGAGTCGTGGCAAAACAAACGGTGCGCATCGTGCCGTGGCGCCATAAATCGTGGACAAAACGGCGATACATACGCTCGGCATAATGGATGTCGGCAAAGCGCGACTCTTCTGGGAACGTGTAGTTGTCGAGCCAGTCGAGCAGTTCCAGGTCCATTGCCAGACCGAGGTTGCGGTACTGAGGTGCATGAACGTGGATGTCGTTCATGGCGGGTATGAGGAGGCGGTCGCCAAGGTCGATGACCTCGGCTTCGGGGCATTGGAAGACTGAGTCATCTGTGGCGACACCCACAACATGGCCATCGTCCACACCGATGTAGCCGTTCTCGATAACCTCGAAATGGTCTTTCTCTTTTGTGAAGAGGATATGTGCCTTGTATATTTTCATACGCTTATTTCAACCAACGGGCAAGCCACTCGAAGTAAGTGCGTTGCCAGAGGATGCCGTTCTGAGGCTTGAGCACCCAGTGGTTCTCGTCGGGGTAGAGGAGCAGTTCGGCCTCGATGCCCTTCATGCGGGCGGCATTGAAGGCGCTCATGCCTTGTGTGGCATTGATGCGGTAGTCCTTCTCGCCGTGGATGCAGAGAATGGGGGTGTCCCATTGGTCAACAAAGAGGTGGGGCGAGTTCTTGTAGGTGCGGTCGGCGTTGGCTGTGCGGTCGCGGTTCCAGTAGGCGTCGTCGTACTCCCAGTTGGAGAACCAGTTCTCCTCGGTCTCTGTGTACATGGCTTCGAGGTTGAAGGCACCGTCGTGGGCGATGAAACACTTGAAGCGCTTGTCATGATGGCCGGCGAGGTAATAGACGCTGAATCCACCGAACGAGGCTCCGACGGCACCGAGGCGGTCGCGGTCAATGTATGGCAGGGAGTCGCAGGCATCGTCAATGGCGGAGAGATAGTCGCGCATACACTGGCCCGTCCAGTCACCGGAGATCTCCTCGAGCCATTCCTGTCCGAAGCCGGGGAGGCCACGGCGGTTGGGGGCTATGATGACGTAGCCCTGCGAGGCCATGATATAGAAGTTCCAGCGGTAGGACCAGAACTGAGAAACAGGCGATTGCGGACCACCTTCGCAGAAGAGCAGGGTGGGGTATTTCTTCGAGGGGTCGAAGTGAGGGGGCTTGATGACCCAGTAGTGGAGGGGCTGCCCGTCGGAGGCGGTGCACCAGCGGGGCTCTGAGGAGCCGAGGGCGAGCTGAGAGAGGATGTGGTCGTTCTCGTGGGTGAGTTGGACTTCCTCGGCGACGGAATCGCCGAGCACAGTGACCGCATAGAGGTCGGCGGGGTGGAAGTAGTCGTGGCGCTCCATGAGGAGGCAAGCCCGCCCGACAGACTCCGAGGGGGCTCCTGTTGCTTTGTTATCAGAGGACTTTGCATCCGTGTCCCCTTCGGGGGACGACAGGGGGGCCACTAATTGCAGGCTGCCCCAGTCGGCCTGGTCGTTGGTGAGTTGGGCGACTTGCCCTTCGAGGTTGGTGCGATAGAGGTTGACGGTGGCGTGCCATACACCTATATAATATAAGGTGTTGTTGTCGTCAGCCCATACGAAGTCATCGACGCCGCTGTCGAACGATTCGGTGACATAGCGTTTCTCATTGCTCTGGAGGTCATAGACGCAGAGGCGCTGGCGGTCGCTCTCATAGCCGTTGCGGGCCATAGAGAGCCAAGCAACGTAACGGCCGTCGGGCGAGAACTTGGGGTTCTGGTCGTAGCCGGGGTTGTTGACAAGGTTGTCTTCAGCATTGATCGCTTGGTATTTCATCGTCTTGGACGACTCAATCTGTGGCTCCACATAGCCTTCGGGCTTACAGAGGTTCTTTGCTTCACGCTTTTCAACATCGAAGAGGAAGATGTCGGAGTCGGTGGAGATGCTCATGGCCAGCCCCGTCTTGGTGCGACAGGTGTAGGCGATGGTCTTGCTGTCAGGACTCCATGCAAGTTGCTCGATGCCGCCGAAGGGCTCCATGGGACATTCGAAGGGCTGCCCCTCGAGGATGTCACACTCCTCACCGCTTTCCAAATCCAGGATGAAGGGATGCGGGATGCTCTCGACATAGTGATCCCAGTGGCGGTACATCAGGTCGGTGATGACGCGGCCGGTGCTCTTGGGCAGGTCAGCGGGGCGTTCCTTGATGATGTCGTGGAAGGGAACCGATTTGACAAGGATGACTTTCCTCTGGTCGGGTGAGAAGAGGAAGCCCTCTACGGCGCCGTCGGTCTTGGTGAGTTGCTTGCGAGCCTTGCCCTTGGTGTTCATGGTCCACACCTCACCCTTGTCGGCGAAGGCGATGCAATCCTCGGAGAGCCATGCGGGATCGCTGCCAAGGCCGAGGAAGACCTCCTCGTTGGCAGTTGCGACTGAGTCGCAACTTACAGGACGGACGTAGAGGATGGTGTTGCTGCGGTTTTCCTCGACACTGTAATAGGTGACTTGGTAGGCGACCTTACTGCCGTCGGGAGAGACGGCATAGGAGCCGATGCGTCCCATGGCCCAGAGAGCTTCGGGCGTAAGAGTGTCAGAGGCGAGCTGGATGTCGCTGCGTGTGATGATGTTGCCATCGGTGCCCTCTGTACATGAGGTGAGGGGAGCGACGGAGGCCAGTATGGCGGAAGCGGAAAGGATTTTCAAAGCTGCTTTCATTGTCGGATGAGGATAGACTTGGCGCACCGGGCGCTGTTGGCGAAGGTGTTATTTCTTCTGCTGCAGGCGCTGCTGCTCTGCGGCCATCTTCTGCAGGGCTTCGAGGCGGGCAGCCATGCCTGATGTCTTCTTTGGGTTGTTGGCATTCTTGGCCTTGTAGGCTTCGAGCTGTGCCAGGAGCTTCTCGTCGTCGGTGGTCTTGCGCAGGAACCACATGATGAGGATGCTGGTGAGGCCGGAGAGGAAGTAGTAGTAGTTCAAGCCTGAGCTGTAGGTGTTGAACATGAAGAAGAACATGAGGGGCATGAGGTACATCATCCACTTCATCATCTTCATGCTTTGTTCCTGTTCGGGTGACATGACGGCATTCTGCTGCTGCTTCATCGAAATCCAGGTGTTGGCCACCTGCATGACGCAGAAGAGGACGCAGAAGATGCTGAGGTGGTCGCCGATGAGCCAGAGGTCCTTACCCCAGTGGATGACGTCGTCGTATGCCGAGAGGTCATCAGCCCAGAGGAAGCTCTGGCCGCGCAGCTCAATGGCGTTGGGGACGAAGTTGAAGAGGGCAATCCAGATAGGCATCTGAATGAGCATCGGCAGGCAACCGCCCATGGGTGAGACGCCATATTGTGAGTAGAGCTGCATCATCTCCTGCTGCTTCTTCATGGCATCTTCTTGCTTGGGGTATTTGGCATTGAGCTGGTCGATTTTTGGTTTGAGGACGCGCATGCGGGCGCTGGCCAGATAGCTCTTCTTGGTGGCGGGATAGACGAGGGCCTTGACGATGAGCGTCAGCAACAGCAGCACGAGTCCCATGTGGAGGCCGAAGCCCTTGAGCCAGTCGAAGAGATAGATGATGAACCAACGGTTAATCCAACGCACGATAGGCCAGCCGAGGTAAACGAGGTCCTCGAGCTCGAGGTCCTTGTCGGCATTGAGGCTGAGGCCGTTATGTGCCTTGAGGGTGTTGAAATCATTGGGGCCGAAGTAGAACTGCAGCTGTGTGGGTTGCTTGCCGGTGGGGTCGAAGGCGGTCTGCATGGAGGCCTCGTAGTTCTTCAGGTAGCCCTGTCCCTTCTTGAAGAGCTGGGATTTCATGTGGGCCTGGGTGAGCTGCTGTTGGCTGATGAGCACGGCGCTGAAGAACTGGTTCTTGAAGGCCACCCAGTCGAGGGCTTCCTCGATGTCCTCCTCGTCGTCGCCGGTCTCGCTGAGGTTCTTGGTTTTGCCATCGTTGCGGTGGTAGCGTATGCAGGCGTAGCGCTGCTCGAAGTCGAAGCCCTTCTCCAACTGGCGTGCGCGGTCGGCCCATTCGATGCCGAGGGTGTTCATGGAGGGGGCAAAGAGGTTGGCGATGCCGTTGGCGTGGATGACCATATCTACCATGTAGGCATCGGGACGGAGCGTGTACTCAAAGTCCAGTGAGCCGCCGGGGAGAGGGAGACGGAGTGTTACGCTATTCTCTGCAGCGGAACCATCGGGCTCACTCTTTGTCAGGGGCTGGAAATAAAGTTGGTCGGTGATGATGTTGTCCTGCTTGGTAGCCAAAGAGAGAACCATGCGGCTGTCCTTGGCACTGATGAGGTGGACGTTTTCCTTTTGCTGGTCCTGATAGTTCTTGAGCTCTACATCCTCAATGAGACCGCCGAGGGTGTTGATGGTCACACGTATGAGGTCGTTCTCAAGTGTCAACCGCTGTGCGGTGCCCTGGCTGGCAGCGAAGAGGATGCTGGCGGAGTCAAGATCCTCTCTCCGCTCTCCCGTTAGGGCGAGAGCCTCGCTATCGCTCGAAAGCAATGCGCCAGCCTTCTCCCCTCCATCACGGGAGGGGTCGGGGGTGGGTCTTTCGTTTTGTACGGCGGCAATGGAGTCGCGTTCGTGTTGTGCTTTGATTTGCTCCTCGCTGGGACGGCTGTACCATGAGAAGCCGATGAGCACGAGGGCCATGAGGATGAATCCGGTGATGGTGTTTTTATCCATATTTTTATTTGACGTTTTTACGACTGATGATGATTGATGAATAATTCTTTGACGCTATAATGTCTGATCTTATGCTGATGTTATCTCGCTGTTGATGGTTTCGATGTAGTCGAGCAACTCTTCGCGGCCTTGGCGTGTCTCCGCAGAGGTGATGAAGTGGGGTGGGAGAGGCTCCCAGTCCTGAGCGAGTCGCGCGAGGTAGGCATCTATGCTTTTGGCAAGGGCTTGCTTGCCGAGCTTGTCTGCCTTGGTGAAAACGATGCTGAACGGGATATTGCTTTCGCCCAGCCATTGCATGAATTCGAGGTCCACCTGTTGCGGCTCGTGGCGGCAGTCGATGAGCACGAAGAGGTTGGTGAGCTGTTCGCGCTGTAGCACGTAGCCGGCAATCATATTCTCCAGTTTTGTGCGCTCGGTCTTGCTGCGCTTGGCAAAGCCGTAGCCGGGCAGGTCTACGAGATACCAGGTGCAGGGCTTCCCTGCTGCGGAACCGTTGGTCCCTGTGACGGCTTTCATCTCGAAGTGATTGATGAGCAGCGTCTTGCCGGGCGTCGCCGACGTCTTGGCCAGTTTCTTGTTGCCGGCCAGCATGTTGATGAGGCTGGATTTACCCACGTTGGAGCGGCCTATGAAGGCATACTCCGGGAGGTGGTGCTCCGGGCACTGGCTGATGAGCGCGCTGCTCTTGAGATATGTGGCGTTTTTGATGACCATGTGTGAGGGCGTTTAGCGTTTAGAAGTCGTAGTTCAGACCGAGGGACAGCCATTCCTTGAACATGAGGAAGGTGCCGTCGTGGTTCTCTCCGGCGCGGTATTTATCGTTGCTGTCGTCGAAGCGAGGATACAGGAACAGCTTGGCAGAGATGTATTTGTTGATGGTGAAGTTGAGCGTGTTCTCCCATTCGATGCGGGTGAGATGGAAGTTGGAGAACCAGTAGAGGCGCGACGCCCACGAGATGTTCTTCCACATGCGGTAGGTGAAGGTGAACTCCACATTGGGACCCCAGTCGTGCTTGGAGTGGTGGCCCTCATTGATGCCATAGCGGCTGATGAGCTCATCGCGATGGACGTATGTGATGACGTAGGAGAGCGGCGCCAGGTGTAGCTTTCCCTCGAAGCGCTTCTTCTTGATGATGTAGTCCATACCGATGGAGGAGCGCACGTAGAGCGGGGAGATGAAGGTGGCCGTAAGCTCGTCGGAGTTGGCCTTGTAGCTCTTATAGGGCTGTGTCTCCAACTGCAGCTGGGCAGCGTAGTTCCAGTGCCCTACCGCTTTGATACCGAGGTTCGAGGTGAGGCGGAGCAGGTTGCTGGTGGCCTTGAACTTATGAAACTGGTCGGTCTCAGATGTCTGAAAACCCAGCTGTGCCTCAAACTTATTGTCCCACTGCACGCGGCGTTGGTTGTCATAGTTCGCTTCGGCCGTGAGCTGGCTGAGCATGGCGTAGTTCTTCTCGCCGCCTTGGTACCAGTTCTGCGAGTAGTAGCTCTGTGTGAACTGCAGCGAGCCGTTGCCTTTGAATGTCCAGAAGTTGGGCTTCTTCACTTCCGGCTCCACCGCTTCGATATCCACTTCGGGCAGGATGATTTCCTCTGTCTGGTCGGCCAGCATCACAGGCTCCTCTGCCGGTTGTGCAAGGTCTGTCAGGAAGCGTCCTCCGTTGATGAGTTGCTGCTCTGTTCCCGTGAAGAGGACAGGGAACAGCACGTAAGCGTTGTTGAGTCGGGTGTTGATGGCTGCGTCCAGTTGCAGCTGGGCGTCGTCGCCGGGATCCACTGCGGTGCCCATATTCTGTGCCAGTGCGCTGGAATAGACGGTGCCCGGGGCATACAAGCGGAACATGTACGGCGACGGGGCCGACGGCTGCTCAAGTCGCTGGATGCTGTCAAGCAGCAGCTTCAGCGAATCGGTGTAGGCTGTTACGATGTTTGTGCTAACGTTATGAGCCGCTTTCTGCAGTCTCCTGGGATGCGCTTGCACCGTCAGGGTGATACCACAAAGGGCAAGCAGGAAGAATATCTTTCTCATAGGGGCAAATTCTCTTTCATTGAGCGCGCAAAGGTAAGCAAAAAGGATGAAAGTGCACAATTTTTACACCCTAAAAGTGCTTATTTATTAGATAAGGTGTATTTTTCCTGGTAAAAAACATACACGTTTCATCACTTTTTATTACTTTTGAGCCGTTAAACAAAAACTGATGCCCTATGAAACTAATCGTTGACAGCGGCTCCACCAAAACATCGTGGCGCCTGCAATTGGGGTCGGGCATTCCGTTCCCCATCGAAACGATCGGAGTGAATCCCGTGCGTGATGACGCGGAGGCGGTCCGTCAGGTCATCATCACTGCCGCCCGGTCTTTCGAGCGTGAGCTGCCTCTGTTCCAACATCAGGACTTCACAGCTTCCAGCGTGTCAGAAGTTTACTTCTACGGCGCCGGTTGTGTGCAGCCCTATTCCGAGGTGGTTCGTGAAAGTCTTGCGGAAGGCTTCCCCAAGGCTGAGCTGTTTGTGGAGAGCGATTTGCTGGGTGCTGCTCGTGCTTTGTGCGGACATTCTGAGGGTATCGCGTGCATCATGGGCACAGGTTCTAACTCCTGTCTTTATGACGGCGATAAGATTGTGAAGAATGTATCCCCGTTGGGGTGGATCTTGGGCGACGAAGGCAGTGGTGCGGTGCTGGGGCGTCTGTTCGTTGGCGCGGTGCTGAAACAGCAGTTCCATAAGTCGTTGTGCACCAGCTTCCTGAAATACCATAATCTGACGCAGGCCGACATCATCGACCGCGTCTATCGCCAGCCGCTGCCCAACCGCTTCCTGGCGTCGCTCGTGCCCTACATATCCCGTGTCCAGGGCGACCGTGAGGTGCGGCCGTTCCTGTTGCGCGAATTTCGCCGTTTCTTCAAGCGTAACGTACTGGCATACCGCCGTCCGGACCTGCCCGTGAACTTCGTGGGGGGCGTGGCAGCCGCTTTCGAAGATTTAGTGCGAGAAGCTACTGAAAAAGAGAAGCTTACGTTTGGATTCATCGAAAAATCACCCATCGACAAAATCTACCAATATCATTGCGGTTAGCCGTTGCATCGATGATGCATTTTGCTATGTCGGCTTTGCAAAATGGGCCTTTCCCGCTTTCCTGCACGTGTCGATGAGCAATTGAAATCTTCAGAAAGCCTTGTTTTTATGTTGCACAACATAAACAAAGTTGAGCAATCTATCGCTTTTGCCCTTACCTTTGTTGCCGTTATCCTGAAAACAATCTTTTTACCTTAAACGGACTAATACCTAAAGACTGAAGCAATAGGGTCGCTGCGAAGCGGCCCTTTTGTTGTTATGTATGCGGGTGGAAAATTAACGGCCATTTTCTTTGCGTTTTCCGTCAAAAATGTGTACCTTTGCAGCGGCTTAAAGATATTCCTATGAAACAAGGCTTTGACAACGAGAAATACCTCCGCATACAGTCGGAGCACATCAAAGAGCGCATCGCGCAGTTTGGTGACAAACTCTACATGGAGTTCGGCGGTAAACTTTTTGATGACTACCACGCCAGCCGTGTGCTGCCCGGCTTTCAGCCCGACAGTAAGCTGAAAATGCTGATGCAGCTGAAGGACGATGCCGAGATCATCATTGTCATCAGTGCCGAGGATATCGAGCGCAACAAGGTGCGCGGCGATTTGGGCATTCCCTACACCGAGGATGTGTTGCGCCTGCGCAATGTCTTCACAGAGCGCGGCCTTCTCGTGAGCAGCGTCGTCATCACACACTTCAACGGTCAGGCCTCTGCCATAGCCTTCCGCGAGCAGCTGGAGCGGCTGGGGCGCGTGCGCGTCTATTACCACTATCTCATTGAAGGCTATCCCACGAATGTCGAACTGATAGATTCCGACGAGGGCTTCGGCAAGAATGACTTCGTGGAGACCACGCGCCCGCTGGTCGTGGTGACAGCCCCCGGTCCCGGCAGCGGCAAGATGGCGGTGTGCCTGAGCCAGCTATGGGGCGAGAACCGCCGTGGCGTCAAGGCCGGCTATGCCAAGTTCGAGACCTTCCCCATCTGGAGCATTCCCCTGAAACACCCCGTCAACGTGGCCTACGAGGCCGCCACCGCAGACCTCAACGATGTCAACATGATTGACCACTTCCACCTTGAGGCCTACGGCAAGACGACCGTCAACTACAACCGCGACATCGAGATCTTCCCCGTCCTGAATGCCATCTTCGAGAGCATCTACGGCGAGAGCCCTTATAAGTCGCCGACAGACATGGGCGTCAATATGGCCGGATTCTGCATCTCAGACGATGAGGTGTGCTGCGAAGCTTCCAAGCAGGAGATCATCCGCCGCTACTATGCCGCCTTGGGCGAGATGCTCGACGGCAAGAAAGGCAACGAAGAGGTGAACAAGATAGCGCTCTTGATGAAGCAGATGAAGCTCACGACAGCCAGCCGGCCCACCACCGTGGCCGCCTATGAGCGTCGCCTGCAAAGCGGCAACGCCTCTGCTGCCATCGAACTGGAGGACGGCACCATCATCACCGCCGACACCAGCGACCTGCTGGGCCCCTGTGCTGCGCTATTGCTCAATGCCACAAAGTACCTGGCCGGCATCGACCACTCCCTCAAGCTGATTCCGCAGGATATGATTGTGCCTATCCAGCGCATGAAGACCTCGATGCTCCACGGCAACAACCCGCGTCTGCACACCGATGAGGTGCTGATAGCATTAGCGGTGCTGTCACAGCACGACGAGAATTGCCGCCGCGCCCTCGACACCCTGCCGCAGTTAGATGGCTGTCAGGTCCACGCCACCGTCATGCTTGGCGAGGTGGACCGCAAGATCTTCAAGAAGCTGGGATGCGGACTTACATGTGACCCGGTGCGGAAAATTTAAGCTGCCACCCTTCATCATGAGGCACATCCTTTTTGTGGTGAAAAATCCCTCAGTCCCTCAAACTTGTTGGCTTTCAGATCGTAATGGCTGAGGGAAGGCTGAGGGAAAGGGTGGGAGAGTGAGGGAAATGGTGAAAAGTGAGGAATGAAGAGTGAAGAATGAAGAATGAACATTGAACTTTTGGAGATGAGGTGGTAAAAAATTGGGTGGAATAAGAATTTTTTGCTATCTTTGCAGCCGAAAAACACAGGGTCATCACCGATGACCATATTATTAACCTTTTATCTGTTTTATTCACTATGGAAAACAACATTTTCTCCAAAATGCCCGTCAACTGGACGGTGTGTATGCAGGCCGACAGCCCCAGCACGAGGGATGCCTGCACAATAGGCTCCTTGCCCGTGAAGAGCATGCTCTTACGACGTGTCCCACATGTGGGACACACCATAAGGACTTGACCTTGTGGCCGCAAGGACTTGACCTTATGACCATCATGACCTGACGTTATGACCATCACGACCTGACGTTATTACTATTAAATATTAATCTTATTTCTTATTTATCATGAAGACACAAGACATCAATGTTTACGAAATGATTCATGCGGAACTGCGTGAAGCATTCCAGTTTCGCTACAACACGGTGTTGGGCTACACGGAGTATATGTGTCCCGACTCCGAACCTGCCGATTGGACACCCGTGACGGACAGGGTGCTGAACACGCTGACCAACTACCTCATCAGTGGCGGCCTGCCCGTGTGGGACCGCGATGTGCGCCGCTACGTCTATTCCCTCGATGTGCCCGACTACAACCCCGTGCAGGACTACCTGCATCAGCTCGAAGGGCGCTGGGACGGTCGCGACCGCATCCGTGCCCTCGCCCGCTGTGTGCCCACCGACATCCCCCGTCAGTGGACGGCCTGGTTCCACCGCTGGTTCCTGGCGATGGTGGCGCAGTGGCAGGGCTGTGACAAACGCTACGGCAACGCCATCGTGCCTTTGCTCATCTCGCCTCAGGGGATGCGTAAGAGCACCTTCTGCCGCATTCTGCTGCCTCCCGAACTGCGCTCGTGGGGCTACAGCGACAACCTGTCGCTGGCCGATGAGCGCAAGGTGCATCTGGCCATGAGTCAGCTGTTGCTCATCAACCTCGACGAGTTCAACCGCATCTCGGCACACAAGCAGTCCGGCTTGCTGAAGAACCTCGTGCAGCTGCCCACGGTGATGATCCAGCGTCCTTATGCCCGCCACATCGAGGAGGCACCTCGTCTGGCATCGTTCATCGCCACCACCAATATGTCGCAGGTGCTGGCAGACATCTCCGGCTCGCGCCGTTTCGTGGGCGTACAGCTCACCGGCCCCGTCCGCATCCCTCG
>ONCQ01000044.1 GCA_900316355.1 uncultured Prevotellaceae bacterium
CATTTATAGAACCGCAGCCTAAAAATGTACCATTACTATGGAAGAGGATGTATTAAGACAAAAAGAGGCCGTGTCTGGTACTTTTGACACGACCTCTTCCTCTTTTAAGATTGCTTATGCGATGTCGATGTGGCGGGAAACCTTCACTTCCTCTTTCTTGACCTTCGGCAGAACGATGGTGAGTACGCCGTCCTCGACCTTGGCTGAGATGCCGTCCTTCTGCACATCCTCAGGCAGCGTGTAGGTCTGCTGGTAGTTGGTGTAGGAGAACTCGCGGCGCAGATAGTGCTCTTTCTTGTCCTCCTCCTTGTGCTCGAACTTGTTCTCGATGGCGATGTTCAGGTTTCCTTCGTCGTTGATGCTGATGCGGCAGAACTCCTTCTTCAGACCAGGAGCTGCAACCTCCATGGTGTACGCGTTCTCATCAACTTTGACATTGACTGCGGGTGCAGTGCGCGGTGCGCTTGGAACGATATCGGTGTTGAAGAAATCATCGAATACTGTGGGGAACCAACTGTTCTTAAACATAACGGGTAACATAGTTAAAACCTCCTATAATTTTAATGGTTAAACTTTAATTCTTTCTTGTGCCTCGGCTTTCGCTTCAGCGTTACACCTTTGATAAGGCAATGAGCGTGCCAAAGTGGGAATCGGCCAAAGGAATAAGCTAACCGCTTCATTATCACGACAAATTGTCGCTATAGTGGACATTTTGTCGTGGTGACAAGGTCATTCTGTCGCAAAGGGGAGGGTGGGAAATGTCAGATGTAGAAGTCGGGGAAGGCCACGGGTGCGAAGCCGCGTGCGATGCTCTCTTGGGAGAGCGGGATGGCTGCGCACCATGTGGCCATGTCCGCAGTGCTGATAGCGGGCGTGTGGCCCATACGCAGACAGTCGATGAGGTGGCGGTTCATGGCGATGGTCATCGCTTCATGTGAGGCGCGGCCCATGTCGTTGAGCGTGATACGCCCCTCGGTGCCGATGAATGTCAATTGCCGTTCGTAAGGCTGACGTGTGATGACATCGTGTTTTAAAAGGATGGTACGCCCGCGTGCAGTGCGGATGAGCGTTGTGGTGTGGTCGCCGTTCTGGAAGTCTGCAGCCGTCGTGCCCATCGCTGACTCATAGACTCGTGGCCCAGACAGTGGAGCGGAGTCCATGCATACAAGTGTCTCCAGGCGGTCCGTGCGGCCGATGTCCAGCGCTTGACAGATAGGCCCCAGCTCATGGGTGGGGTAGAGGTCACCGCGCTGACGGCGGTTGATGTCCAGTCGCCATGGTGACCAGCGGTCGTCGAGATGGTGGTAGTAGCAGCCTTCAGCGTGTACCACTTCGCCTATCTCTCCGCGGCGGATGGCGGCAATGGTCTCAAGGACCTGCTGCTCGAAGCATACGTTTTCCAGCATGAAGCAAAGACGGCCCGTCTGGCGTGCGGTGTCCTGTAGCAGACGGATGTCAGCGAGCGTCAGAGCTGCTGGCACCTCGACAGCCACATGCTTGCCGGCGCGCATGGCTTCCACAGCGATGGGCGTGTGCGATGTCCAGTCGCTGCAGATATACACGAGGTCGATGCCCTCGCTTCGGCATACCTCCTTGTAGGCTTCACGCCCCTCGCAGACCAGCACATCGTGGTCTGCTACGAGCTGCCAGGCGTCCTCGACGTTGGCGTGGGCGAGGTCACAAAGCGCCACCACCTCGACACCCTCCAGGGGGAGCATCAGGGACAGGGTCTTGAGACCTCGGCTGCCAAGGCCGATGAAAGCTATGCGGATGGACTTGTGTGAGGTTGCCATGGATGGGGTGACGGTCTCATTCCGCTACGATGCGGCAGATATTGACAACGGTCTGCATCGCCTTCTGCATCGACTGGATGGGCACGAACTCATGACGACCGTGGAAGTTGAGTCCTCCGGCAAAGATGTTGGGGCAGGGAAGGCCCTTGAAGCTGAGCTGTGCACCGTCGGTGCCGCCGCGGATGGCCTTCACCTTACATTCCATGCCAGCTTCCTCGATGGCACGGCGGGCGATGTCGATGATATGGTCCTTGCCTTCGAGCTGCTGGCGCATGTTGTAGTACTGGTCACGGATGTCTGCGGTCACGATGCCCTCGCCATAACGCTCCTCGAAGATGGCAGCCAGGTCAGCCACGCGATTCTTGCGTTCCTCGAAGCGCTGGCGGTCGTGGTCGCGAATGATATAGGAGAGCGTAGCTTCTTCCACGGTGGCTTTGATGCCGGTGAGATGATAGAACCCTTCGTAGCCTTCGGTGCGCTCCGGCACCTCGTCGGCAGGCATGGCCTGTGCAAACTCTGCCGCGATGAGGCAGGCATTGCGCATCTTATCCTTGGCATAGCCAGGATGTACGTTGAGGCCCTTGATATGAATGGTGGCACCGGCGGCGTTGAAATTCTCATATTCCAGTTCGCCCACCTCGGATCCGTCCATTGTGTAGGCCCAGTCGGCACCAAATTTCTCCACGTCGAAGAGGTGTGCGCCAGCACCAATCTCCTCATCGGGGTTGAAGGCGATGCGGATGCGTCCGTGCGGAATCTCATGGTGTTCCATCAGATAGGCCATGGCTTCCACAATCTCTGCGATGCCGGCCTTGTCATCGGCGCCGAGGAGTGTGTGGCCGTCGGTGACGATGAGGTCTTCGCCCACATGGTCCAGCATCTCAGGGAACATCTTGGGAGAGGTGACGATGCCTTCGGCGGCATCGAGGATGATGTCACCGCCGTCGTAGTTCTCAACGATGCGGGGGTGTATGTCGGCACCCGAGCAGTCGGGGCTGGTGTCGTAGTGCGCAATGAACCCTACGGTGGGCACCTCGGCGGGGATGTTGGAGGGCAGTGTGGCATAGATATAGCCCTGCTCATCCATGGTCACGTCCTCCAGTCCCATTTCTTCCAGGGTATCTGCCAGATGGCGTGCGAAGATGAGTTGTTTCGGTGTACTCGGGCACCCCTCCCCCTCTTCAGAGGACTGGGTGTCGTAGGAAACATAGTCGAGGAATCTCTCTATTAGTTTTTCCATTAAGCCTTAAACTTATTTCACTTTAAACCTTAAACTATAAACTATAAACTCACTTCACTTCCCATCCCAGTGCGCTGGCACCGAGCACGGCGGCGCCGGCGCCATCGAGCTCGCTGAGCAGGAGCTTGGCCTTGCCCTTGAAGACGCGAAGGACGTTCTCGTCGTAGGCTTTCTTGATGGGATTCATGATGAGGTCGCCCGCCTTGCTGAGGCCGCCGAAGAACACGAAGGCCTCGGGCGAGGAGAACGCGGCGAAGTTGGCGCAGGCCTCACCGAGGATGCGACCGGTGTATTCAAAGATTTCGAGTGCCACGGCATCGCCTTCGCGTGCGGCAAGGGTGATGGCGAGGCCATCGATCTGGTCGAGGGGGATGTTACGCAGAGAGGTGGGCTTGTCTGTCTTCTCCAGGATCTCGCGGGCCGTGCGGGCGATGCCGGTGGCGGAGCAGTAGCATTCCAGGCATCCTTTACGGCCGCAGCCGCATTGGCGGCCATCTTTCTCCACGATGACATGGCCCAGCTCACCGGCCATGCCGTCGCACCCCAGCACCATCTGTCCGTTGCACACGATGCCGCTGCCGACGCCCGTGCCCAAAGTAATCATGATGAAGTTCTGCATACCTTTAGCTACACCATACTGCATCTCGCCCATGGCGGCAGCATTGGCATCGTTGGTCAGACGTACGGGAATACCCAGGCGCTCGCTGAACATCTGTGCCAAAGGGATATTGCCCTTCCATGGAAGGTTCGGAGCAAACTCGATGCAGCCGGTATAGTAGTTGCCGTTGGGGGCTCCAATGCCCATGGCATGAATCTTCTCGATGCCGCCCACCTTCTCGATGATGGGGCGCAGCGCTGCCACACAGTCGTCCACGTATTGGTTCACATCACCGTGGCCGGCGGTTTTCACGCGGGTGGAGGCGATGATATTGGCATTCTGGTCAACGATGCCAAACTCAGAGTTGGTGCCTCCCAGATCGAGGCCAATGACATAAGGTTTCTTGTCCATAAAACTTTTATATGATGGTTTTTGTCAGTTTCAAGTGCCAAAGATAGGTAAAGTTTGCGTTCGGGCGAAGAAAAGTAGATGAAAAGTGCTGTTTTCAATGTAAAAGTGTACTTTTCCGCCCCTTTTCCTTCGCTTTCTCGCAGAAAAAAGCGAACTTTGCACCCATATTATGTGGTTTGAGAACGTAACATTACTGGATTTAACGGTCAAGGGCCTTCTGATAGGCATCGTGGCCAGTGCCCCTATGGGGCCTGTTGGTGTGCTGACCATCCAGCGCACGTTGAACAAAGGACGTTGGTTCGGTCTGGTCACAGGACTGGGCGCTGCGTTGAGCGACATCATCTATGCGTTGATGACGGGTGTGGGCATGAGCTTTGTTATCGAGTTCATCGAGAATCCCCGCACGATGTACATCCTGCAGCTGGTGGGCAGCGTGCTGCTGTTTGCTTTCGGCTGGTACACCTTCCACACGAAGCCCCAGTTGCGGCAGCCCTCCAAGAACCGTGGCACCCTGACGCATAACTGCTTTACGGGTTTCCTTGTCACCTTCAGCAATCCGCTGATTATCTTCCTCTTCATCGCCCTCTTTGCCCGCTTCACCTTCGTCGTGCCCGAACATGTGGGGCAGCAGATACTGGGCTACATCTCCATCTTCCTTGGGGCGATGGTGTGGTGGTGCGGCCTCACGTATGTCGTAGATAAGCTGCGCACGACCTTTGATTTGAGTCGCATAGAGATGATTAATCGTATTATTGGCTCCATTGTGATGATTGTGTCCGTGCTTGGTCTGCTGTCAACACTGCTGGGACTGACGCTCTATTAATTGATATAGTTGGAAAAATGAAGATAGCAAGGGAACTGAGAGATACGAATATCGCAGAGTATCTGCTGTATATGTGGCAGCTGGAGGATACGCTCCGAGCCTATGACTGCGACGCCGACCGCGTCCGGGAGGAATATGTGAGCCGCTTCAGCGACGATGCTGACGAGCGCGACCGCGAGGCGATGTGGCTCGAGAACCTGTGTACCATGATGCGTGAGGAGGGCGTCATAGAGCAGGGGCACCTGCAGATGAACAAGGGGACGCTGTCACTGATGACAGACCTGCATCTGGAACTCCTGCAAAGCCCCAAACAGCCGTTCTACTCGGCGGCCTACTACAAGGCATTGCCGTTCATCGTGGAATTGCGTGCTCGCAGCGGACATAAGGAAGCCCCTGAGCTAGAGACCTGCTTTGAGGCCCTTTACGGTGTGATGCTCCTGCGCTTGCAGAAGAAACCTATCGGCAAGGAGACGCAGGAGGCGATGAGCCATATCACCCATTTCATCGCACTTCTCGCCGATGCCTGGAATAAGGAAAAGGCGGGTGAACTGGAACTGTGAGACCCCACCCCCCTGCCCCTCCCGGGGGGAGGGGAGTAATTACCTTCAGGAACTCGTCAAGTAAAATAATAGCTTTTATTGCGATATGAGTAATCATAATATGTCAAATGATTCTACTCCCCTCCCTCGGGAGGGGCAGGGGGGTGGGGTCGCCATTCTCGTAACAGGCGCTTGCGGACAGTTGGGCAATGAGATGCAGTTGCAGGCTCAAAGTCACCCCGAATTTACTTGGTTCTTTACCGATGTGGTGAGCACGGACGGCAACGCAATGACCATCTCACCGCTCGACATCACCGACCGCGCTGCCATCACCACCTTCGTTGATGTCCATGCCATTGACATCATTGTCAACTGCGCCGCCTACACCGCTGTGGATCGGGCTGAGAGCGATGAGGAGAAAGCTCGTCTGCTCAACGCTACCGCTCCCGGCTATCTTGCGAATGCCGTTGAACATCGCGGTGGACACCTCATCCAGATTTCCACAGACTATGTCTTCGACGGCACCGCCCACACTCCCTACACTGAGGAGCAGCTCACCTGCCCCGCCTCAGCCTATGGCCGCACCAAACTGGCGGGTGAGCAAGCCGTACTTGCCGCCAACCCCTCGGCCATGATTATCCGCACGGCATGGCTCTACAGCACCTTCGGCAATAATTTCGTGAAGACGATGCTGCGACTGGGCGGCGAGAAGGAGCAGCTGGGCGTCATCTTCGACCAGATAGGTACGCCCACCTATGCCCGCGACCTCGCTGTCGTTATCATGACAGCCATCTGTCAGGGTATCCGCCCCGGCATTTACCATTTCTCCAACGAGGGCGTCATCTCGTGGTATGACTTCACCAAAGCCATCCACCGCATCGCCGGCATCACCACATGCCATGTCCGTCCCCTCCACACCGCCGAGTACCCCACGCCAGCCGCCCGACCGCATTATAGCGTACTCGATAAGACCAAGATCAAGCAGACTTACGGCATCGAAGTCCCCTACTGGGAAGACAGCCTGCATGAGTGCATCAGCGGGCTGATGAATATATAAATTGCGAAATAAGATATAGGATTGGAGCTGTCCCCGTTCCGTTGACTGTATATCATTTAATCGCGAGTGATTTAGTAAATTGCAAATCGTAAATTGTTAAATAGTAAATAGAAAAGGTGAATCCCGAAATAGAACGCAGGCGAACGTTCGCCATCATCTCACACCCTGACGCAGGTAAGACCACCCTGACCGAGAAACTGCTGCTGTTTGGCGGACAGATTCAGGTGGCAGGTGCTGTCAAGAGCAATAAGATCAAGAAGACTGCCACCTCCGACTGGATGGAGATTGAGAAGCAGCGCGGTATCTCCGTGACCACATCCGTCATGGAGTTCGATTACTCCCCCTCGGGGGAGCCGGAGGGTGCCTACAAGGTCAACATTCTCGACACCCCAGGTCACCAGGACTTCGCCGAGGACACCTTCCGCACCCTTACCGCTGTCGATAGTGCCATCATCGTGGTTGATAGCGCCAAGGGCGTTGAGGCTCAGACGCGCAAGCTGATGACCGTGTGCCGTATGCGCAAGACTCCCGTTATCGTGTTCATCAATAAGATGGATCGTGAGGGCAAGGACCCCTTCGATCTCCTCGACGAACTGGAAGAAGAACTGCAAATCAAAGTGCGCCCGCTCTCATGGCCCATCAATCAGGGTGCCCGCTTCAAGGGCGTGTATAACATCTATGAGCAGAACCTCAATCTTTTTACCCCCGACAAGCAGCGCGTCACCGAGAAGATGAGTGTGCAGCTCGATTCCGACGAACTGGACACCCGCGTAGGTGCCGATGATGCAGCCAAACTGCGTGAGGACCTCGAGATTGTTGAGGGTGTCTATCCTGAGTTTGACCGCCAGACTTATCTCGATGCCGAGGTGGCACCTGTCTTCTTCGGCTCTGCCCTCAATAACTTCGGTGTTAAGGAACTGCTCGATTGTTTCGTGGAGATTGCTCCTTCGCCCCGTCCAACCAAGGCTGAGGAGCGCGACGTGCACCCCGAGGAACCTAAGTTCACTGGCTTCATATTCAAGATTACAGCCAATATTGACCCCAACCACCGTTCCTGCATCGCCTTCTGCAAAGTATGCTCGGGTAAGTTTGTCCGCAATGCACCCTATCTGCATGTACGTCAGGGCAAGACCGTCCGTTTCTCTTCCCCCACGCAGTTCATGGCGCAGCGCAAGAGCACCATCGACGAGGCATGGCCAGGCGACATCGTAGGTTTGCCAGACAATGGAATCTTCAAGATAGGTGACACCCTCACCGAGGGTGAGATGATTCACTTCCGCGGTCTGCCCAGCTTCTCGCCGGAGATGTTCAAGTACATTGAGAATGCCGATCCCATGAAGACAAAGCAGCTCGAAAAGGGCATTGCACAGCTGATGGACGAGGGCGTGGCCCAGCTATTCGTGAACCAGTTCAATGGACGCAAGATTATTGGCACCGTAGGTCAGCTGCAGTTTGAGGTCATCCAGTACCGCCTTGAGAATGAGTATGGTGCCAAATGCCGTTGGGAGCCTGTCAGCCTCTATAAGGCCTGTTGGATAGAGAGCGATGATGAGGCGCAACTTGAGCAGTTCAAGAAACGTAAATACCAATATATGGCCCGTGACATCGAGGGCCGTGATGTCTTCCTCGCCGACTCCGGCTACGTCCTCTCCATGGCGCAGCAGGACTTCGAGCATATCCGTTTCCACTTCACCAGCGAATTTTAAGTTATGAAGCTTTTCCGACACCTCCTGTTGGCTGGCATGATGTTGCTGCCGCAGATGATTGTAGCACAGCGTATGCAGCAGCCGTTGGGCCGCGGCGTTGTCGCTGTTGCCAACGGCAGTAATGTAACCGTCACATGGCGCCGTTTGGCTCAGGAACCCGAGAATGCACAGTACAAAGTGTATGTCAACGGCTCTTTGGCCACAACGACCTCCCACACCTATTGGAAGACGACCACCAGCAAGATACCTTCTGGCGCTAAGGTCACGGTGAGCCTCGTCCCTCCCGGAGGTGTTGAACAGCCGCAGAGCGTGCCCTTCATCATGAAGAGCTTCGACATGAGGAATATCTTCGTAGATATCAACTTCGAGGCAGGAGGATCCCCGTTGAAATCGGCAGATTTTAACACTGCCTACGTCTGGCCTATTGACCTCGATGGCGACGGTGAGATGGACTACGTGGTCAACCGTAAGTCGAATACAAACGCCTTGGATTGCTACGTAGAGGGCTACCTGCGTACTGGTGAGCACCTCTGGACGGTGAAGCTGGGTCCCAACGAGCTGTCATGTGCCGGTCAGGATGACCAGATAACGGTCGCTGACATGGACTGCGACGGATTGGGTGATGTCATTATCCAAGCCTCTGACGGCACTCAGTTCTGGGATGCTGACAAGAAGACCTTCGGGCTCTTTGTGAAGGGTAAGACGACAGGCGATTCCGACGGTGACGGCATCATCGACTACGAAACCCAATCCACTCGTAATGCACCTCGCTACATCTCTGTCATTGATGGTATGACGGGACGTGAGAAAGCCAGCGTCGAGCAGAGCTATAACCAGCACTATAACCGCACGAACCGCGCCTCGCTGATGGGCGACGAGTATAACAAACACGTGGGTCACATGGGCGTTTTCTACCACGATGGCATCCATCCAGCCGTCGTCATGGAGTGGCACATGCGTGGCACGGGTGGCGACCACCATTATTATAATATAGGTGTGGCCTATGACTTCAGCACCGGAAAGGCTGGTGCCCTGAAGGAGCTCTTCAACAAGGCTACCGGCGCTCCCGCTTTTCACCAGATTCGCGTAGGTGATATGGATGGTGATGGTAAGGACGAGATGATTGTCGGCGGTTACACGATGGATCACGACGGCAGCATCCTGTTTAACACTGGAATTGCCCATGGCGACCGCTTCCGCACCAGCGACATCGACCCCGAGCGTCCAGGTCTGGAGACCTTTGCTATCCAGCAGTATGCCGGTGATATGCTGGGCCAGGTGCTCTACGATGCCCGCACGGGTGAGTTCATCAAGAAGTGGTATCTCTCTGTCGTGGGCGACATCGGCCGCGGCGAGTGCATGGATATCGACAAGAATCACCTGGGTTGGGAGATGTGGTCCACCATGGACGGTAAGGTCTATGACGCACAGGGCAATCTCATCACCGAATACGAGAACCAATACCCCTGCGAAGGCATTTGGTGGGACAACGAGTTGGACCGCGAGGTGGTGCAGACCAGCGACAGCCATTACAATGTCTATATTCAGGATTTTTTCAAGGGGCGTGAGGTGGAATTTGCCAAGCTCAGCAACTACCGCTACACCACCGTCTATGCCAAGCGCGCCGCCTTCTGGGGCGACATCATCGGCGACTGGCGTGAGGAACTCATCCTGCTGCACAAGGAGAGCGGTGTCATCGTAGGCATCACGGGCGTCACTACAGACTATGCCTCCGACGCCGACTTCATCTACTGTCTGCAGCAAGACCCGCACTACTGTGGCGACTGCACCACGAAGGGTTACTACCAGAGCCCCAATCCGGGCTTCTATCTCGGCTACGATATGCCACGTCCACAGTTGCCGCCTTGCATGGTCACAGACCTTGTGGCGAAGGCCGATGGTCAGTTCGTAACCTTCGACCGCTCCGCTGCAGCCGCTTATACCCCAGGCAAAAGCGTGCTCTTCGACCTCACCTATCCTGCTCAGACCTTCACCGTCAACAGCGCCTTCTCGCCCTCTGTCATCTATGCGATGCCTGTGCGTAACCAGAGCATCACCCTTGGTGGCACAGGCTCGGTGGAAGGCGACTTGCAACTCTGGAAAGGGCAGCAGGGACGTTTCATTGTCAACACCCCGCTCAACCACACCGGAGGTACCTTCATCTCCGAGGGCATCCTGGAGGTGAACACGACCGTACAGGGCGACATCGACCTGCGTGCTCGCGGCACGTTGGCAGGTAATGCTGTGGTGGCTGGTAAACTGAACCTCGAAGGGGCCCTCAACTACGAGGGCTGCCGTCTGATGCCGGGCGCTGCCGCAGGTGACCTTGGTGTGATAACCCTCAAGCAGGGCCTCACCATCGACAAGCGTATGTTCGTGGAGGCTGACATCAAGGATGCCGATGCTGCCGCAGACCTTGTCAGGGTAGAAGGCGACCTCACCCTCGGCGCCAACGGACAGCTCGTCTTCACCGTCGTGCCCGATGCCGCCAAGCCTCAGCCGGCCCGCTTCAAGCTGTTGGACTATACGGGGCAGTTCACTGGCAAGCTCACACAGGTTGCCGTGCGTGGTCTGCAGGGACTTTCCTACAATATCGTCGATGAAAACCACGCGTTGTGGCTCGTCATCAATGAGCAGCGTCAGGCTGCCCAAGGTGTTCGTTGGACGGGTGCTGAGAGCACGCTGTGGGACTACCAGACGCCTAACTTCGCTCTCAACGATGAGACCACCGAGTTCGTGGCTGGCGACGCCATCGTCTTTGGCGATGATGTCCTGAAGACCACCATCCAAACGAATGAACTGATGCCTGTGAGCGGCGTGACCTTCGAGAATAATACGAAGTCACTCACCCTCAGTGGCACAGGTGGTATCACAGGAGCGGGCGACCTGGTCATGAACGGTCAGGGACGCGTGACGCTCAATGCCGCGAACAGCAACTACACTGGCAAGACCATCATCAACAGCGGCACTGTCACCGTGGCGGAGCTTGCTGACGGCGGCCTGCCCAGCAGCATCGGCGCTGCCGGTACTGCCGCTTCCAACTGGCAGATAGGCAAAGCCACACTCATCGTCAGCAATGCGAACACCGCCACCAACCGCGGCCTCACCATCAACGAAGAGGCCACCATACAAATCAGCAGTGGCGTCACCGCTCTCAAGGGTATCATCCAGGGCAATGGCCGTCTGGTGAAGAAGGGCAGCGGACAGCTCAACATCACCTATGCAGGCAACAACACCTGGAAGTCCACCGAGCTGAATGCAGGCACGCTGGCCATGGGTGTATGGAACACCACTTTCGGAACTGCCAGCTCCACGATTGATGTGACGGGTAATGCCGCTATCACCATCTTCGACAGCAATTCCACCAGCACCACACCGACACTTGCCAATACTATTACCGTTGCCAAGGGCAAGACGCTCACTGTCAATGCCGGACAGCGTTGCAACGTCCGTGGTAAGTGGACGGGCGAGGGCACCATTAAGATTAGTTTCCCCTACGTGCGTGGCGACTTCTCCACCAATATGGCGGACTTCGAGGGCATCCTCAACCCCACCAGCGGACAGTTCCGTCTGGTGAGCGCCATGAACATGCAGAAGGGTACCTTCACCCTCGGTGCGGGTGTCTATGCCGTGGGCGTCAAAGCGGGTAGTGGCACGGAGAGCAGCTATACCCATAGCATCGGAGCCCTCAGCTCCACAGCTGCTGATGCGCAACTCAGCACCAGCGTGTGGAATGTGGGTTTCCTTGGCACGAACACCTCCTTTGCCGGTATCATCGGCAGCGGTGCCACCCTCAACAAATACGGCGACGGCACGCTGACGCTGACGGGTGCATCGGCCGGACCCATCAACATCTATGCTGGTGAGGTGAAGGCCATGAACACCTCCAAATCCACCACTACAGGCACCATCACCGTGCGCAGCGGAGGCCTTCTTACGGGCACGGGACAGGTACAGAACGTCGTGGTGCAGTCCAACGGCACGCTCGGAGCCGGCCAGACAGCGTCAGCGGTCGGCACCCTCACCGTGAACGGCACACTGACGCTCAACTCAGGCGCTGTGCTGCGACTGCGCACCAGGTCAACGGCAACGCGTACCACCTGCGATGCCTTCAAGGTCGCGGGCACTGTGAAGCTGACATCGCCCGTCATCAATGTGACGGAGCTGAGCACCAGCTACGAGATGGTGGAGGGGGCAGAGCTGCAAGTCTTCACAGGTGCTGGTGCCGTCACGGTGTCGGGCACCGTCACGATGCAGCCCGCTACTCCAAAGGCCGGTTACCTCTGGGACACTTCAGCCCTCACCACAGAGGGCGTCATCCGTGTGGTGGCAGATCCTGTGGGCATCACCAGCCCCACCGCCACCCCCTCTCAGTCTGGTGCGGTGTATGACCTCAGTGGCCGCAAGATAGCCGATGACAAGTCATCTGCGCGTCAGGTGACGAAGGGCGTATATGTGATTGATGGTGTTAAGGTTCTGAAAAAGTAATGAGAAATGAGACGTTCCCTTGTTCCTTCTCTCCTTTTCTTCTTTCTCTTTTTCTTGCTTCATGGCGCATCAGCCTTTGAGCGTCAGAAACTGAACTTCAACGCTGACTGGCTGCTGGCCGTGGGGGAGTCTGCGGAGGCGGCGAAGCCTGATTACGATGATGCGGCATGGCAGCATGTCACGCTTCCTTATGCTTTCAACGGCGACGAGGCCTTTCGCAAGGATATCGTGGATCTCACCGACACCGTCGTTTGGTATCGAAAAGAGTTTAAAGCGGATAGTTTAAAGTTTAAAGAGGCTAAGGTCTTCATCGAATTTGAAGGTGCCCGTCAGGGAGCCGACGTGTGGCTGAATGGTCAGAAGGTGGGTTTCAGCGATAATGGCGTGATGGCCTTCGGTTTCGACTTGACACCTTATATTCAAGAAGGGAAGAATGTGCTGGCCGTGCGCTGCGACAACAGCTGGACCTACCGCGACCGTGTGCTCAACAGCCGCTACCAGTGGAACGACCGCAACTTCAATGCCAACTACGGCGGCCTGCCGAAGAATGTTTGGCTCCACATCACGGGTAAACTCTATCAGACCCTGCCCCTCTATTCCGACCTTGGCACTACTGGCACCTATGTCTATGCCACCGACTTCGATATCCCTGGCCATAAGGCAGTCATTCATGCCGAGTCTGAGGTGAAAAACGAGGACTCTCTCCCGCGTACATTTATATATAATGTGCAGCTATTTGACATGGATGGCCGCGAAGTGGCGCAGTTCCACGGCGACCCCGTCACTATCCAACCCGGCGAGACCCTCGTTGCCAAGGCCCAGCAGCCCGTCAGCGGCCTTCATTTCTGGTCGTGGGGCTACGGCTACCTCTACACCGTCCGCACCTCCCTTGAGGTCAACGGTTCACCCGTTGACGCCCAATCTCTTCGCACCGGCTTCCGCAAGACCCGCTTCGGTGAGGGTAAGATTTGGCTCAACGACCGTGTGATGATGGTGCATGGCTATGCCCAGCGCACCTCCAACGAGTGGCCAGGCGTAGGCATCAGCGTGCCTGCCTGGCTCAGCGACTACAGCAACGGCTTAATGGTGGAAAGCGGCGGCAACATGGTGCGTTGGATGCACGTGACGCCGTGGAAACAGGACATTGAGAGTTGTGACCGCGTAGGACTGCCTCAGGCTATGCCCGCCGGCGATTCCGAGAAGGACGTCGAGGGCGCACGCTGGCAGCAGCGCACAGCCCTCATGCGCGATGCCATCATCTACAACCGCAACAACCCCAGCATCCTCTTCTACGAAAGTGGTAACGAGAGCATCAGTCGCGAGCACATGCTGGAGATGAAAGCCATCCGTGACCAGTACGACCCGCATGGTGGACGTGCCATCGGCAGTCGCGAGATGCTGGACATCGACGAGGCGGAGTATGGCGGCGAGATGCTCTACATCAACAAGTCAAAGAAGCACCCCATGTGGGCCATGGAATACTGTCGTGATGAGGGCCTGCGCAAGTACTGGAACGAGTGGAGCTACCCCTACCACAAGGAAGGCGACGGCCCGCTCTATCGCGGCAAACCCGCCACGGAGTACAACCACAATATGGACCAGTTCGCCATTGAAATGGTGCGCCGTTGGTACGACTATTGGCGTGAACGTCCCGGCACTGGCACACGTGTGTCCTCGGGCGGCGTGAAGATTGTCTTCTCCGATACGAATACCCACCATCGCGGCGAGTCGAACTACCGCACCAGCGGTGTTGTGGATGCCATGCGCATCCCCAAGGATGCTTTCTATGCCCATCAAGTGATGTGGAACGGATGGGTAGAGCCCGAAGAGCCGAGAACTTACATCATTGGCCATTGGAACCTCTCCTCCTCTTTGCAAGAGAGGGGGGCAGGGAGTGATGTCTATGTCGTCTCCACCGCCGATGCTGTTGAGCTTTTCCTCAACGGCCGTTCGCTGGGCAAGGGCAAGCAGCAGTATCGCTACCTCTTCACCTTCGAGAATGTGCCGTCTGAACCTGGTACGCTCGAGGCGGTAGGCTCCGATGGCAGTCGATACAAGTTGGAAAGCACCGGTGAACCTTACCAACTGAAACTCACCGCCATCGCGAACCCCGAAGGCACGAAGGCCGATGGTGCTGACATGGTGCTCTTCCAGGTGGAAGTGGTGGATGCCCAAGGGCGCCGCTGTCCGCTCGACGACCGCATGGTGCATTTCGGACTTGAGGGCGAGGCCACGTGGATTGGCGGCATCGCTACACGTAACAACCAAAGCCTTCAGCGCCCCGATGACAACCGTCCTGAGGGACTCCTCGACGCTGCCGCCACCAAGAATATCTCAGATAACTACGTCGGCGCAACATCGCTTCCTGTGGAGTGTGGCGTCAACCGCGTCCTCGTGCGCACAACCACCAAGGCAGGCACCATCCGCCTCACCGCGCACGCTGAAGGGCTGCCAGCAGTGGAGTTGAAAGTTGAAAGTTTAAAGTTGAAAGATGATTCGTCCTTCGTCATTCGTCCTTCGTCATTCCTTCGTGGCGAGACACCGCTCACTCCCTCCTACACCCAGCAGGCTCGCGGCATTGCCATCGCTTCAGCCAAGGCCGGCTATGACAGCGAGCACGCTGCTCGCAGCTTCGATGACAACGAACTCTCCGAGTGGAAAAACGACGGTCGACTCTCCACTGCTTGGATTACCTATCGCCTCCGTGAGAAGGCTGTCATCGATGACATCTGCCTCAAACTCACCGGCTGGCGACTACGCAGCTACCCCCTGGAGGTCTATGCCGGCAAACAGCTCATTTGGAGCGGCGAGACAGAGCGCAGCCTCGGCTACATCCATCTGACACCCGCCAAGCGCGTGAAGACCAACGAGATTACCATTCGCCTCAAGGGGGCCGGCAAGGATGAGGATGCCTTCGGTGGCATCGTAGAGGTGGCAGAGCCTGCCGCCGGCGAGCTCGACCTCTTCAAGGCCAAGAATGGCGGTGATACGAAGAACGAACTCCGCATCGTGGAGATAGAGTTCCTTCAGGCTTTGCGCCCTTAAAACACGACAATGATCACATACATCGGCGAACTGATATCTATTGGTGTGGCCTTCTCATGGACAGCCACAGCCTTGTTGAGCGAGTTCGGCAGCAAACGATTGGGCAACCTGACACTCAACGTGTTGCGCATGGGCCTTTCGTTGCTCTTTGCGATGGTGATGTTCTGGGCCGTGATGGGCTCTCCGCTGCCGCCTGTGGGTTCCTTGGAGGCCTGCGGCTGGATGCTGCTATCGGGCATCGTGGGCTATGTCATTGGTGACTTCTGCCTTTTCCAATGCTATATCATCATCGGCTCGCGCTATGGTCAGCTGTTCATGACGCTGGCCCCATTGTCTGCTGCTCTCATGGCGTGGGTCACGCTGGGGCAGGAGATGGCCCCCATGAGTATTGTCGCCATGCTCATCACCCTCACCGGCATTGCCCTCTCCGTGCTGGGACGTGGCGAGCATCGCAGGGTATCGCTGAAGCTGCCGCTGAACGGCGTCCTCTTTGCGGTCGCCGCTGCGATGTGTCAGGGCATTGGTCTCGTGCTGAGCAAGATAGGCATGGACCACTATGATACCACTGCTATGCCCGCCTGGCTTATTCCCTTCAGCGCTAACTTCCTGCGATGTGTCGCCGGTGTCATCGGCTTCAGCCTGTTACTCTATTTCCGTGAGGGGTTCCAGCCCCTGCGCGAAGCCTTCCGTGACCGCAAGGGCATCACCGTGGCTATCGCCACCACCATCTTCGGTCCCTTCGTGGGCGTAGGCTTCTCGCTGATGGCTGTGCAGTATGCTAGTGCCGGCATTGCCTCCACGCTGATGGCTCTGACGCCCATCATCATCATCCTGCCCTCTTACTGGCTGTTCCGTCAGCCCATCACCAGGCGCTCTGTACTCGGTGCTCTCATCTCCGTCCTCGGCGTCAGCCTTTTCTTCTTAGGGTAAGGTAAATGAGGTGAAAAGAGTGAATGGAAGAGTATGTGATGAGAAAAAAACAGTGTAAGGAAGGGATTTGCCTGATAAAGAGTGCATAAATTACGACAAAAGCTGTACCTTTGCGGCGCAATGATCAAGAAACCCAATAGCAAGGAGCTGCGTGAGGAGGATATCCGCGCAGCTATTGAGGTGCTGCGACAGGGCGGCACCATTCTGTACCCCACCGACACCATTTGGGGCATTGGCTGCGATGCCACCAACCCCGAGGCCGTCAAGAAGGTCTTTGAAATCAAACAGCGCGAGGACAGCAAAGCCCTCATCTGCCTGGTCGATAGTCCGGGGCGCCTCCAGCGCTATGTCCGCAACGTCCCCGATGTGGCGTGGGACATCATCGATCTGGCCTTGAAGCCCACTACAGTCATTCTCAACGAGGCTGTCAACCTCGCTCCCAATCTATTGGCCGAGGACGGTAGCGTAGGACTCCGCGTCACCTCCGAGGTGTTCTCGCAGCAGCTCTGCTATCGCTTCCAAAAGGCCATCGTTTCCACTTCCGCGAATATCAGTGGTCAGCCCTCACCCCAGACCTTCGCAGATATCTCCGACGAGATCAAGAATGCCGTTGATTACATCTGCGTCTCCCGTCAGCGCGACACTTCACGCCACGAACCCTCCTCCATCATCAAGCTCACCCCCTCCGGCGAAGTCACCGTCATCCGCAAGTGAGGTGGCTTGATAGGCTAAGGTGCGGTGGATTTCCCTTCCCTATATTCTGTGGGGGTGACGCCAAACATCTTCCGGAAACATTGGCTGAAGTAGCGAGGCGTTTGGAAACCCACCATGAGCGAGAGCTGGTTGACAGGTACTTGGCTCTTCATCAGTAACTCTGCAGCATGCTTCAGACGTACGTTGCGAATGAAATCATTGGGTGTGACCCCTAACATGGTTTGCATCTTTTTATAGAGATTCGCGCGACTCATGCCGATGTCTCGTGCCAGCAAATCTACAGAATAGTTGGTGTTGGACATATTCTCTCCAATCACTCTTAGCATCCGTTCGATGAGTTGTTGTTCCTCGGAGCTTGTGGTAAGCCGCTCAGGATCAATCTCCACTGCCTGCGCGAATTGGTGGCGCGCGTTTTCTCGGAGCTCGAATAGTTCATTGATGCGCTGTTCATTCTCGCGTTGCATTTTTCCCCGTTTCCGACGTAGATACTCACTCATAAGCGTGATGAGACCTATCAGTCCAATGAGGAGGTAGATAACCTTTGCCCACCATGTCAGCCATATAGGTGGCTGGATAATGAATGTCTTGCGAAATGTTTCGCCCCACAGATTGTCGCTGGAGGATGCCTGTACTTCGACCGTATAGCGTCCTGGTGGCAGAGCACTCAGACGTATAGTGGCGAGGCGACCATCGCCATCGTCTGTCGTGGCGTGCCACCCGTCTTCAAGCTGCAGGACGCGATATCGATAGCGCGTGTTTTTTGGGTGCGCATAGTCAAGGGTGGATACCTGTAGTTCAATGTGGTTCTGGCGGTAGTTGAGAACGAGGGACAAGGTATCCATTGGGAATTGTTCTTCTGCAACAGTAAGCCCGACCAATTCCAACGTGGGGGGAGATGGAACATCGGTGAAGTCCATCGTTGACAACACGACGATGCCTTCGCTTGACGCCAGATATAGTTTCCCGTCTGGCATCATGCAGATGCCACGCTCTATCATCTCTACAGCTGGCAAACCATCGTTAACAGTGATTGCACGTATATGTGGTGTATTGTCTGGTTCATTAATTCGTATTCGGTTAACACCACTGGATGTTGAAATCCAGATGTACCCTTTCAAGTCTTCGGCGATAGCCTGGATGCATTGGTTGGAGAGTCCTTCTGCACGTGTGATTCGCTGCAACTTTCCCTCAGCGATAAGGATTAGTCCATTTTGTGTGCCCACCCAAAGGCGTCCGGTGCGGTCGTGAAGGATGCAGTTATATTTTCGACAGAAGTGTGCTACCTGCTGCACTAGTGGATGTCGCATCAAGGTGTCTGCACGTGTGTCCAAAATAAAGAACCCATTCTGTGTACACACCGCGATATGATTACGGTTGGATAAAGGTTCAGCTACTATCATCGTACGATAGTTGTCAAGTTCTGGCAGTTGACTGTTGAGAAGTGTCCATTGATGCTGTCTTGGATAGAGATAACCAAGATTGTGCATATAGTTGCAGACAAGCATGCGTTGCTCATCTACGGGGACGGCAAAGCGTACGAAATCATGCACAAACCCTGGAACGTTAGCCTTGTGGAAAAGCTGGGTTTCACCATGTGAATAACAATAGAGTCCCTTATTGGTGGATATCCATACACGTCCGTGGTGGTCTGCGTACATTTCTGAAGTAAACAGATTGCCATTTACTAACTTCCGTACCACCTGTTGTGTCTCGGTGTTGAACAAATAGAGGCCCCATAGTCCGGCAATGAGCATCATCTGTGAATCCAACGCCACCATTTTACGGGGTATGTCTTTTTCAAGGGGTATTATTCTAATGCTGCCGACAGCTGGTGGTATGTAGAGGACACCGCTGTTTTGGAGTCCGTACCAGTGTCCATCTTTGCTGTCGTGACAATACGCCATAATGTAGTCATCCTCAAAACTGGAACCTGGTCTGATGGAGTCAAGCAGTGTCGTATGTGAATAGAGGTAGTCATGCTTCCGTTGTGCCAACGAGTCTGTGTGCTCATTCATGAATTTTGTAAGCCTCGCTGAAGGAAAGAAGGACTTATAATCATATCGGAAATGACGTTTGTGTGTATCAAAGAGATACAGAGAGTAATAATCTTTAAGCCATAGCAGGCTGTCACCCTGCCACATGAAATCATGGCCTCCGAATGAGGGTAGGGGATATAAACTGTCAAGATTACAGTCTAGAGTAGTGAAGTTTTTCCCGTTGAAAACAAAAATTCCCCTCTGTCACTACGAGCATCTGATGGTTGGGGAGTTCCACAATCTGGCGCACTTGATTGCAGGGAAGCCCATCCGCAACAGTCAGAAGTCGATAGGTATGCTGGGCGAATAGCATCATGCAACTGAAGGTAAGAGCAAGATTTAGCAAACCTCGTTTCATTTGCCTTAAAGGTGTTGGTTTATAGGCGCAAAGGTAAAGATAAAAATGATTGAAGCTGCTACAATCATCTCAAAAATAGTATCACAATCGTATATTTTTAACTTTAGACAGTCTTTGGTGGGCTTTTGAGAGGAATGTTACTCCACCTTTTAATGATAGCATACTATTTTTGCAGCAAAAATCGTGTAATCATCATAAAAAGTAATATTCATTTAACTTATCTTCTTATGAAAAGGCTTTCCTCACTTCTTGTTTCTGTGTTTGTCGCGATGGCTGTTATGTCCCAAGATGACCATTTACAGATGCAATTCAACTTTGAGAAGGTGACAGGGACGAGTGTCATAGATGACATTTCTGGAATCACCGCAAAGACCATTGGTGTGGCAAAGGTCGTAGAGATGGGTGAAAACCATGTACTCGATCTTGGCAATGCTTCGGGGTATCTGAATATGACCTCCAATGCAGGTAAATTGATTCGTCAGATGGGTGACTTCACCATTTCTGTGTACTACTGTGTGTCCTATGAGGCATCACTCTCAGGAGCTGGCTACTTCCTTTGGTCTTTCTCCCAATTAGCTGCTAACAGCGAGACAGAAGGTCCTTACACGACCTATCGTCTGAATGCTCAGCGTTTAGCCACATCCACGGGAGGCTTTGGCAATGAAGTCGGCATGGAAGTGGGCGTGGAGTCAGCCAAGGGGCGTTGGATACATGTCCTCTATCGCCAGAGTGGCACGAAGGGAGAGCTCTTCATTGATGGCAGGCGTATTCTGCAGGCATCTAATATGCCGGTGTTGAAGGACATCTTTGTTTCTGCCCCCGGCAACTGCTGGTTGGGACGTGCACCTTTCAGCAGTGATAGTTTCCTGAAGAAAACGATGTTGGATGATTTCCGTCTCTATGACGTGGCGCTTACCAACAGCGAAGTGAACACGCTGGCTGCCGGAGTGGCAGCTCTCAATGAGGCTTACCGCTATGGTAGCGTGGGAGACTTCACGACTCTGGTGACAGCGCTTCAGGAATGCCAGGATTTTGTGTCTGCCGGCACTGACGACTGTGCCCCCAATGCCGTGACGGAACTCATAGAGGAGATGACGGCCGCCCAAGCCGAGGTCACGGCGGGGCGTGCCTCACAGGTGCTCATCGATCAATATGTAGCATCGCTGAATGCGCTGTTGTCTGATGTGAAAGCCACAAAGGGTTACGTGGCCAAAACCCCCATCAGTTATACTGCAGGTCAGCAGGGCTTTGTTCACCCAGGCGCTCTTGTCACTCAGGCTGACATCGACCGAGCTAAGAAGCTTATTTTTGAAGATAAGGATGAATATATGGTTCGCGCATGGGAAATACTTTGCTCCAACCAGTATGCTCAATCCAACTCTGCCTCTTGGCCAACAGTGAATGTGCAACGCGGCCTTGCCGGTGATAACTACATGAACGCCGCCCGTGGCGCGGCCATTGCCTACCAGAATGCTTTACGTTGGAAAATCAGCGGCGACCGTGCCTTTGCCGACCATGCCGTCGAGACGCTCATGAACTGGTGCAATGTCACGGAGGCTGTCACCGGCAACACCAATATATCTCTCGCTGCAGGCCTTTATGGTTACGGCTTTGCTAACGCTGCAGAGCTGATGCGCGACTACGACGGCTGGAAGCGTGAGGACTTCGAGCGCTTCAAGGAGTGGATGGTGCGTGTGTGGTACAACCCCTCTATCGATTTCCTGCGCCGTCGCCACGACACATGGATGAACTTCCGTCATCCCAACTGTGGTGAACGCCCGGGACACTACTGGTCCAACTGGGGCGTTTGCAACGTGCTGTGTGTCATGAGTATTGGCATCCTATGCGACGATGTCCACATGTACAATCAGGGCGTTTCTTTCTACAAATACGACCACCAGGGCACCTTCGTTGAGGATCGCACCAAGACTCCCATGATCTACAACGACGGCTGCAACGAGTTCATCGGCAACCTCGTGCCCATCATGATGCCCGACGAGCGCGGACCCTTCGGCTACCTCGGTCAGATGCAGGAGAGCGGACGCGACCAAGGCCACACCGTCATGGCGCTCTGCTGCGCATTGGATATCTGCCAAATTGGATTCAACCAGGGCGACGACCTCTACGCTTACATGAACGACCGCATCGCAGCCGGTTGCGAATACGTCTGCGCGCTCAACTTTGCCGACATCCCAGGCGCCAACCTGCCGTGGTATCCATACGATCGCGGCTACTACGAGGGCCTGCGCGGTGTCAAGCTGCAGTATGCCGACAAGGCCGCTGAACTGCTTTGCCCGGACGGCGGTGGCGGCAACTACAACATGAACTCCGGCGGTTTCGACCACCTTGGTTTCTCTTCGCTGGCCAACTACCGCCCGCTTATCGACAAGGCAGATGCCATCACACCGCTCAGTGGCGACATCGTCTATAAGGGCGAGACGCTGAAGAACCAGACGAACCTCGGCGGCCTGAAATATAAGTACTGGCGCGGACCGTCCAACGCCATTCCCGCCGATGCCAGAAGGTGCCGAAGACACAGGGAACTGGCAATGGGAGACGGGCGAGACTACCCGCCAGATTACCGTTAAGGCCGACCACAGCTACATCTACCGCGTCACCTATACGGCCATGAATGGTGCCAAGAGCACGGCAGCTTTCGCCATTGCTGTCAGCGGCGATGCACAGCCCGACCCCATGCGCCATGAGATTACCGTGAACGGCGAAATAGAATCCACCACCGAGAAGACCATCCTCAGCGGCACCAGCGTCATCCTCTATGCCGAGGCCACGACTGGTTGGACCGATGATTATCTTTGGGACAACGGTGCCAAAGGCACCATCGTCGCACTGAACGGTGTCACCAGCAGCCGCTCCTATACTTGCCAGTATGCCAACCAAAGCGGCGCTGTCAGCGAGGTGCATTTCCAACTGAATGTCGTTCCGGCCCGTCAGCATATCATTGTTGACGGAGGCGATATGATGACAGCTGAGGCGGAGGCATTCCCTGGCTCCTCTGTCATCTTGGAGCTCGAAGTACCCGGCGGCACCGATCCTAATACCATTACCTGGAACGACGGCAGCCACGGAACCACCTTTACCGTGCCCGTTGGTTCTGCCGCTGAAACCTTCACCGCCACTTACCTTGGCCAAACCTACACATACACCATTACACCCAAGGATGCCGACTTCAGCTACTACACCGACCTGCTGACACCAGAGAACGGCTATACCCATATCACAACCGAGGAGCAACTCCATGATGCTTTGGCCGGCAGCTATTTCGTACTCTGTGCCGACGAAGCCGACCTCATGATTGGACTAAGAGCAAATGCACCGCAGAATGGAAATCGTGCCCTTTTCTATGAGACTCCCGTCAATCCGCTCAGCAGCCTCAACAAGGTCTTCACTCTCGAAGAGTTCGATGGTGGCTACTGCCTCCGCAACATCGACTACGACGGACTCCTGTTGCAAACAGAGATGAATGCCGCATGGAATATCCGCACCCATGACCAACCCTATGGCATCAGCTGGGCACGCTTCCTCTTGCAGTCTGCCGGCAGTTCATGGACATTAGAGAATGGTACCTATCCAGGCAATTGGCTCGGCCTTTGGACACCCGCTAACGGATATGTTGACGGAGAGGAGATGGCCTGCAACAAACAAGGCGATGAAATAGGGCATCTTCAGCTCTTCGCCATACCCCGCAAACGTTTCCATGCCGACTACGTCGGTGCGTCTATCGCTTCTGCCGAAGGAAAAGCCGCTGACATCACACCTCTCATTGCGAATCCCGCTTTCGAGGGCAACTCTTGGGCGCTATGGACCGTCGCTGGCACTTGGGGCAACCAGCGCTTCAACGGAGCTGCCGAGGTGTGGCACAGCACAGATTTCTCCATGCAACAGACAGTCACAGGCCTGCCCACCGGCATCTACACCGTCAGCTGTCAGATGTCCAATGGTGAGGGCAAGAACACAGGTTACTTGTTTGCCTCAGCATCAGGTCAGACGCAGCAATCGGTTGTCACACAGAGCTGTGCCACTTCCACCTTCGATGCCGAGCGCGACAAGATGGCTGCTGATGCCAACTATGCCAAGCTCTCTGTCAATGCTGTCGTGGATGAAACGGGCATCCTGACCTTTAACTTCCGCCTCGTCTACGATGGGCCTGTGCCCGATGGCATCAGCCAGCTAATGGTAACAGATAAATCGTCAGATGGTAACTGGTATGATCTCAGCGGACGCCGCATCTCCACCACGGTGAATGCACGACTGCGTAAGGGAATCTACGTCACTGACGGACAGAAGATCATCATAAAATAGTTATTCATGAAGCATTATCAAATATATGTATATCTCTATCTTGTGCTCGCACTGACCTGCCTGCAGGCTGTGCAGGCACAAGTGCTGGTATATCCCCTTCCCGAGAAAGACGGGCCCCACACCTCTGACCTCTACAGCGTTCGTGTGCGTCCGTCATCCGGTGGCGACTGGCAGTCGGTGCCGGTGCTGCGCTGCGATGTCAACACACGCCGCGTGCAGCAGGCAGCCTTTGCAGAGTTCGATATGGGGGAGCCCGTACAGGTGCAGGTCGTCCGTCGCAACGCT
>ONCQ01000045.1 GCA_900316355.1 uncultured Prevotellaceae bacterium
TACTTGAGAGTGACCTGCTTGGATAAGAAATGACGGTTGCAATTTCTTGCTTCCTTGTACTACTTTGTCTTATTAGCTAATCTTTCAAAGAACGATTTCCAGAGACCGAAGCCCCCGAGCAGAGCGAGCGTGAACTACAGCCCCTGGAAACAGGGGTGTCCCTTTCTCGTTTGCGGGTGCAAAGGTACGCCAACTTTTCCATTCCTGCAAGAGTTTCTACAAAAAAATGAAGAAATAATGCAACTTTTATGAGAAAGTCTCTTGGGAAAGGAGCGTGATGGGCATCTCTCGCGCGCGTACCTATTATTATTTGTATTTCGCGAGATAATCATCCAACGTTCCACCTGTCACCTTCTCAAAACTACTGCGTGCAGTTTTAACAGTACCGAATCCGGCATCCTGACAGGCGCCCAACGTGCGGACCTCGCCACGAGTTATCATGCGCTGAAGCTCTGCGATGCGATAAGTGTTGATGTATTCATGAATGTTATAATACCCTTGGCTGCGCACCGACTGCAGAAGCAGATGGCGGTTCAAACCAACAGCTGCACACAGCTGGTCGCGGCCGAAAGTATAGTCTTTCCATTCATCGTGATGGTGCTGCATCCAAAATTCAACCCGCTCAAAACGGAGTCGGTTGGCTTCATTGAAGTCCTCTTCCTGCCCATCCTCCGCGACGGCAGCCGCTGGTTCTTCCTCCACAGCCCTCATCTCCGGCTTCGGCAGCGACAGTGCGAGGGTCTCCAAGGTGCGGAAGCACATATAGAGGTTTTGGAGGGTCATGATGAAGAGCCACACCTCAAAGAGGCTGGGACTATAGTCCACTGAAAGCCACATAAAAATACAAGAACTTACGCCCAGAGCTATACAATACGCCACGATGTAACGCGGGATATCAGGCTGGTGGAGGAGGGTTCGAGGGAGACGGAAAATATTGAAAATGTAATATCCACTCAAGCCTAGGAAGGCCAAGCGCAAAAGAATGTCACCGCTGAAGAGATGTCCGTAAAAGTCCTGCCAAGTGAGGATGCGGGTAGGCTGAAAGCCCAAAAGTAGCAGTAGGCCATAGAGAACGAACAGGAAGAATGCCGGTGCAGCATAGAGGAACATACGCGGCCACTGCAGGTAGGCGGGCATAGGAATACTCAAAGGATAGATGGACTGCAGAAACACCGTGGCCGTGAGCCCTATCAACGCCTCTGGCCCTAACTTCACAGGCGATGCCAGCTCCAGGTCGTTTGCGAAAAACATAAGCACGAGGAAGCTGAAGCCAAAGATGCCCATTACGACAGCGAGGGAGAGGTATTGCACGCGATGGCGCGCGAACAATGCCATGACAGCCGTCAGCATCAAATGAGCAACGGCCACAACAAGCAAGATACTATATAGTGAGAGCGAAAACATGGCAAAAAACACTCCTAAAGAGATACAAATTCGCGTGCAAAGATAAAATGTTTTCACAAAACAGACAAATTTCAGACCTCAAAACATGATTGTTGTTGTTTTTATTGTTATCTTTGCCGACGAAAAAGGACAAAACATATCATCTTTTTACAGCTATGTACGAAAAGATTCAAGAAACAGCATCGTGGCTCAAAGCCCGGATGACAACTCAACCCACCACCGCCATCATCCTTGGCACAGGCCTTGGTCGGTTGGCCGAGGAGATACAGGTGTCACAATCCATCGACTACAAAGATATTCCCAACTTCCCTGTTTCCACGGTGGAAGGCCACAGCGGCAAATTTATCTTCGGCAAGCTTGGCGGAGTGGATATCATAGCCATGAAAGGGCGTTTCCACTACTATGAAGGCTACTCGATGAAAGAGGTGACATTCCCCGTGCGTGTGCTGTATGAGCTGGGAATCAAGACATTGTTTGTGAGCAATGCTGCCGGCGGCATGAATCCCGGATTCAAGATCGGCGACCTGATGGTCATCACCGACCATATCAACTTCTTCCCCGAGCATCCGCTTCGCGGCAAGAACTACCCCACCGGTCCCCGTTTCCCTGACATGCACGAGACCTATGACCCCTCGCTCATCAAGCTGGCTGGCCAGATAGCCCGCGAGAAGAAGATTCGACTGCAGTATGGTGTCTATGTCGGCGTGCAAGGTCCCACGTTTGAGACCCCGGCCGAGTACAAGATGTATCGCATCCTAGGCGGCGACACCGTAGGTATGAGCACCGTTCCCGAAGTCATCGTGGCTCACCATTGTGGCATCCGCACCTTCGGCATCAGCGTAGTCACAGACCTCGGCGGTTTCGACAATCCCGTGGAGGTGTCGCATGAGGAAGTGCAGGAGGCTGCCGACAAGGCCCAGCCCATCATGACGGAGATTATGCGCGAGATGATTGTGCGCTCTGAGAAGATGGAACACAGCAAGAATGAGAGATTTAATACAGAACACCCGACAGAAGAATGGAAATCGCAGAGTTAGGTGAGTTCGGGCTGATTCGCCGCCTCACGGAACAGATAGAACTGAAGAACCCCGAGACCAAGCATGGCGTAGGTGACGACTGCGCCGTGCTGGAGTTTGAGGCAGGGCGTCAAGTGCTGGTTACCACGGACCTGCTGCTGGAGGGCGTGCACTTCGACCTACAATACATGCCGCTGAAGCATCTTGGCTATAAGAGTGCCATCGCCAATCTCTCCGACATCTATGCCATGAACGGTCGCCCACGTCAGATGACCGTCTCCTTAGGACTGTCGAAGCGCTTCACGGTCGAGGACATGGAAGAGTTCTATGCGGGCCTTCGCTTAGCCTGCGAGGCGCATAGTTGCGACATCGTAGGTGGCGACACATCAGCGTCGATGACAGGCCTGACTATCAGCATCACCTGCATCGGCGATGCCCGCCCTGAGGATGTGGTCTATCGCAATGGTGCCAAAGACACGGATCTCATCTGCGTGACAGGCGACTTAGGTGCCGCCTATATGGGCCTGCAACTGCTTGAGCGCGAGAAATCCGTTTATAACCAGCAGCTGAGAGAAGCACAACAGCGCGGAGAGAAGCTGGACTCCCTACCGCCCTTCCAGCCCGATTTCAGCGGACGTGAATACCTGCTGGAGCGCCAGCTGAAGCCCGAAGCCCGCAAGGATATCATCGAGGCCCTGGCCAAGGAAGGCATACGCCCCACGGCCATGATGGACATCAGCGACGGACTTAGCAGCGAGCTGCACCACATCTGCACCCAAAGCCACACCGGCTGCCGCATTTATGAAGAACGTCTGCCGCTGGACTACCAGACAGCGGTGCTGGCGGAAGAGTTGAATATGAATGTCACGACATGCGCGCTGAACGGCGGCGAAGACTACGAGCTCCTTTTCACCGTCCCCCTAACAGAGCACGACCGCATAGTGACCATCCCAGGCATAAAAGTTATCGGACATATCACAAAACCCGAGCTGGGCCTTCAATTAGTGTGCCGCGACGGTGTGGAGATGGAACTGAAAGCACAAGGATGGAAGGCGATTTAATTCATATCAACGGTTGGTTGCGCCCCATCTCGTGGGTTTACGAGTGGGGCGTGCGTCTGCGCAATGCCTGCTTCAATGCCGGCATACTGAAGGAGACGACGTTTGACCGTCCCGTCATCTGCATCGGCAACATCACCGTAGGCGGCACCGGCAAAACGCCGCACACCGAGATGCTGTTGCGCCTTCTGCTTCCCGACCACCGCGTGGCAGTGCTCAGTCGCGGATACAAGCGCAAGAGCCGCGGCTACCGTCTTGCCTCCATGGAATCACCGATGTACGAGATAGGAGACGAGCCCTGGCAAATCAAGCAGAAGTTTCCCGATGCCATCGTGGCCGTGGATGCTAACCGCCGTCACGGCATCAACCGTCTTCTGTCGGATGCCGAGACCAAGGATGTCGATGTCATTCTCCTTGACGATGCCTTCCAACACCGCTATGTGAAGGCAGGGCTGAACATCCTGCTCACGGATTACCATCGTCTCATCACAGATGATGCCATGCTTCCCGCAGGGCGCCTGCGCGAACCCATCATCGCCAAGGAACGCGCGCACATCGTCATCGTCAGCAAGTGCCCAGCCAAGATGACCCCAATGGACTACAGAGTCATACGGGAAGCGCTGGCGCTGAAGCCTTACCAGCAACTGTTCTTCTCCACCTTCCACTACGGCAAGCTCTATCGCCTCTTCGCCGACACGCCCGGGCAGGCCGAAGAACTGACGGCAGACACCCATGTGCTGCTGCTCACCGGCATTGCCCTGCCCATGCAGATGATGATGGACCTGAAACGTATCACCCGTCACATCACGCCGCTGGCCTTTGCTGACCACCACGAGTTCACGAACAACGACCTTCAGACAATAGAGGAGGCATTCACTGCTATGCAGGGCAACAAACGCCTCATTGTCACGACGGAGAAAGATGCAGCACGTCTGCGTTTGGTTCAGAACCTGTCCCCCATTGTCCGCAGGCACATTTACGTGCTGCCCATCAAAGTGGCCTTCCTACGCGGAGAACAGGCTCTTTTCGAGAATGCCATACGCAGTTTCGTGGATCACCATCAATAGCAAACGGTTTTGCCACCAGTGGCAAATGGTTTTGTCACAAGTGGCAAAAGGATTTGCCACCGGTGACAAATCTATTTATCGCACATGACAAAAGCCTGTCCCATGCATGGGACAGGCTTTATGTGTAGAGTGGTTGTCGTTATCCCATGCATGGGACAGACGTTTACCATATTTTCAAATCGAAAGGAACGCGTGTGTAGATGCACTGGTCGATGCGTTGAGGCTTCATCATGAGCTGCATCGTGCCCAGCATGGGGTACATATCGCCCAATGCCGCCTTGATATGCTCATCGAAATAGCTTTCCTTGCCTTGGTTCATCATCTGCTCAAAGAAGTTGGCAGGTGCGGGATAGGTATCAACGGAATATTCCTCCAACTCTGCCAGTTGCGCTGCTTCGGCAATGGCATCATCCAGGTTCCCCAGCTTATCTACGAGGCCACGCTTCAATGCCTGCTCACCAGTCCATACGCGCCCTTGCCCAATAGCATCCACGCTATCCTTGGAGATGCCACGTCCCTCAGCCACACGACTGATGAAGAGGTCGTAGCCACGTTCTATCTCTGCCTGCATTAGGCTCGATTCCTCACCTGTGAAGGGGCGACCCAACATACCATAGACAGATGGTGCGCCGAAGTCGGCATGCTTATTGGTTTTCACTACATCGAAGTGCAATCCCATCTTCTGCGTCAGCAACTCCGTGGCATCAGGAATCATGCCGAAAATGCCGATGGAACCGGTCAAAGTTGAAGGTTCGGTGAATATCCTATTGGCTCCACAGCTGATATAATAGCCACCGCTGGCCGCCATGCCGCCCATGGAGATGACAACAGGCTTCACAGCTTTCAGCAGCTGCACTTCGTGCCATATCTGCTCGCTGGCAAAGGCGCTGCCTCCACCCGAGTTCACGCGAATGACGACAGCTTTGACATCGTCATCCTTGCGAAGCTTTTGCAGCTCACGGATGGTGGGCATCGTCTGAATGGTAGCTGTATTGGCGGAAAACGGACTGACAGGTGCCTGATCCACGATATCGCCATAGGCATAATAAACGGCCACGCGGTCACTCTCATCCTCCTTGTCAGCCGCAGCAACCAGGTCGGCAGGCGTCACGAAGCGGATGGGCATCTTGTCCTTGAGTGCCAACTTCGAGCGCAATAAATCCTTGAATCCATCGATATAAGCCAGCGTATCCACGAGGCCGCATTCCAGCAGGTATTCCGTAGGCTGCAAGGCCGTCAGCGTGTCAGCCAAGGCATTCATCTGCTCTGGCGAAAGATGGCGGCTGGCACCCACCTCCGCTATCATCTGATCCCAGATGCTGCCGAGGAAACTGTTCACCTGCTCACGGTTGGCCTCGCTCATCTCCGTGTTGATGAAGGGCTCCACGGCACTCTTAAACGTGCCCACCTTGAAGACCTGCATCTTCACGCCCATCTTCTGCATGAGGTCTGTGAAGAACATCGGCACCGACGCCAGGCCGTGCCAGTCAATGATACCTTTCGGATTCACAACCACCTTATCCGCCACGGAAGCGAGATAGTAGGCCGCCTGAGAATAGATGTCGCCATAGGCGAGAATCCATTTGCCGCTCTCCTTATACTTTATGAGAGCCTGACGGAGTTCCTGCAACATGGCGGGCGTAGCGCCGCCGAAGCCTGTGCCCACTTCCATGTAGATGCCTTCCACCTTATCATTGGCGGCGGCTTCCTCCACAGCTGCGAGGAGCTGATCAAGGCCGAGAGGTTCATACTCTTCACCCATGAACATCGCCAGCGGATTCGCCTCTTCGGCGCGTTCCTCAATGGAGCTGTTCAGATTGATACGCAGTACCGAGCCCTTACGAACACTCGTTGTCTGCCCCTCGCTGACCGCCATACCGACGAACGAGATGAACATCACCACACACGCCAACAACGTCCACAGGCTGATGCCCACGACTGTGGCAAATACGAACTTAAGAAACTGTTTCATACGTAGTTGTTATTGATATATGTCTAAATTCGCTGCAAAAATACAAAGAATAGCTGAAAATCGTCTTCAATATCTGATTTTGTTTGTACCTTTGCAGCGTTTTTATGCGGCAACACAAATACCATATCCTTATCCTGTGGCTTTCTTTGGCGTTCAACGCCATGGGACAAGAGCCTGCACTCCCCCACCCTGAGGAGCCTGTGGTTGAGGACAGTGCATCGTTCCTTTTTGCCAGTCTGATGATTGCCGAGCCGTCGCATGAACATGTGCAGAGCGTTGAAGGTCACGCTTTCCTGAGGTTACAGTGCCCCAGCGCAGACCTTGACTTCTGCTTCTCCATGGAGAGTGGCAACTACGAAGGATTCCTGGACATCTGTATCGGCAATTATCCCAACCGTCTGGCCATCGTCCCTACACCGCAATACATGGAGACGTTCAATCAGGAGGGACGCATCGTGACAGAGTACCCCCTGAACCTCAGCAGGGAAGAGGTTCAGCGTCTGTGGAAGTTCTTAGACGACACCAGCGCGCAAGGCCTGTCGCCATACCACGACTACTTCCATCATGGTTGCTCCCAAGAAATTATCCGCTATCTCACGCTCAACTTAGACGGCGATTTGGTGTATGGCGAGGCTGCGAAGGCTTATGGCAACACTATCTTCACCATCGGCAACCAAGGTCTCCCACCCAACAGCTGGGTACATCTCACCTCTCTGCTCTTCACCACCGACGGCACCGACCGCCGCCTCACGGATGCCGAGAAGACCGCTATTCCACATTTCATCCCGGGGCTGCTCTCAGACGCTGTCATCGAGGCCCCTGACGGCTCGCGCCGCCCCATCTTCAAAGATGAGTCCCCCATTGTCCATGAGCCTACACAGCACTTCGCACCCAACACCGCACCACCCATCTACGTGTGGTTCGTCCTGCTGCTGGCACTGGTCGTAGCCATCAGCATTTTGGAGACATGGTGGCCCGTGCGGCCAATATGCTGGCTGGCATCCGCTACGGACGGCATGCTGTTCACGCTCTACAACCTCATCTTCGTTGTCACCCTCCTCGTATGTATCTTCTCCAGCCTGCCCACCACCAGCGGGTGGAACTGGAACTATCTCATCTACAATCCCATTCCCCTTGCGATATGGCTGTGGAGCAAATGGCATCCGCAGAGCATGTGCAAGCGTGCGAATACATATATATATTATGCCCTTTGGCTTGCGGCATTCATGGTGGCAATGCTCATCGTGGGAGACCATTTCCTCATCGAGCAGTATCTGCTGACGCTAACCTTCACGACCCGCTGCCTCTTCAAGGCATATCAGCACAAACAAGCAAAATCCATTTCTAATTCTTAATTTATTATCGCTTATGAAACAAAAAGTACTCCTCATGGTCGCTTTCATGGTGATGGGCCTCGGCTCAGCCATCGCAGGCAATAGCGACTACTACTTCAAGACAACCGTCACCGCATCCGGAGCAGGCAAGGTCTATGCCAGCATGGAGGCAGAGGCTACGCCCGAGTTCCAGGAGAGTATCACCTTGGAGCCAGAAAAGGAAAATGCTCGCAACGCACCTTCCAAGACCTTCTACCTGTGGGCAGAGCCCGGAGAAGGCATGGAGACCATCTGGTCCACCACCAGTGCCGACGTGACGCTCACGCCCAGCGAGGACGGTCTCACCGCTACGGCCATCGTGAAAGGTAACACCGATGCCAACACGGAGAACATCATCATCGCCACCTTTGCAAGGCCTGTAGCCAAGACACCCCTGATAGGTAGCACCAGCAACCTGACATCCTTCTGGCCGACGCTGAAGGTGGGCCTCGAAGCAGAGAACGGCGCCACCATCCACTACACTACCGACGGCAGCGAACCCACAGCATCCAGTGCCATCTACACAGACAGCATCCTCCTCAACCGCGCGACGACAACTGTTCAGGCCATCGCCATCGTCGAGGGCAAGGTGAACAGCGCTGTCGCAAGCGCCACCTTCACCGCCGTGAAGCCCGAAGGAAGCCTCGAGCTGGAAAGCAAGAGCCTCAACGTCCTGCTGAACACCTCCCGCACCATCGCCATCACTGCCCAGAGTCACGCCGGTGCCATCACTTGGAGCAGCGATAACGAAGAGGTCGTGAGCATCGACGCCAACACGGGCGTGCTCACCACGCTTTCTGAGGGCGTCGCCACCATCACGGCCGAACTGGCTGAAGACATCGACCATCTCGGTGCCAGCGCCAGCTGCACGCTGACTGTGAAACAGAGCTTCGACACTTATCAGGTGCAGAACAGCGACTTCGAGCTTTGGGACGATGAAGACAACGACAAGATTGAGCCCGCTCACTGGAACTCCTTCATGCACGCTTCCGGCAGTCTCTCCGGCATGGTGTCAGGCCAGCAAGTGAAAAAGTCTGAGGACGCGCGCCCCGGCAGCGAAGGTCAATATAGCGCAAAGATCTATGCCCGTGAAGTGAAAATCCTTGGCATCACCGTCGCTACGGCACAGGGCAACCTGACCACCGGCCGCATCAATGCCGGTTCCATGAGTGCAAGCGACGCCAAAGGCAATTACAACTACACGTCCACCGACGATGACAACTTCCGCCAGATATTTACAGGTCTTCCCGACTCCGTCCGCGTGTGGGTGAAGCCTTTGTGTGAGTTCGGCGGGGCCATCAGCTGCTTCCTGCACACCAGCGGTTACTTCCAAAGCCCCATGGCCAACGAGATTACCGCGACGGTGGTGGCCTCAGCAGAAAAGTCTGACATCGCCACCAGCGAAGACTGGCTGGAGCTGAGCCTGCCGCTCACCTACAACGAAGAAGTTGAAGGCCAGCGTCCTGCCTATGCGCTCATCACATTCACGACGAGTGGCACAGCAGGTAAGAGCAACAAGGATGACTGGATGCTCATTGACGACCTCTGCTTCATCTATAATTCCGAGCTGGAGAAAGCCACCTATGGCAATGAGGTCATCCTCTTCGACGAGGATGGCAAAGCCGCAGTCGATGAATACTACGATGCCGACATGCTGAGCCTCAAAGCCAACGGACGTGCTGCTACCATCGAGACAGCCTATGATGAAAATACAGCAGTGCTGACAGTCACCGTATTCGGCGATGACTATCGAATGAATGCTGCCAACACGCATACCTATGCTATCCAGTTCCGCCTTTACGATGGAATCCGCTCTATCGCTACAGGCAAGGATGCGCAAACCATCTACGACCTGGCTGGTCGTCGCGTGCAGAACCCCACCAAGGGCGGCATCTACATCATTGGCGACAAGAAAGTGCTGATGAAGTAAAGCAAAATCAAAAAAATCACCATTCCATCGGACAAATGCAAGGCGGGCGCAGACTTTTAGTCTATACCCGTCTTTCTTTATTTTCGGTACTGACAGTATATGATTACCGAAATTTCATATACAAAACACGCGCGTACACGTACATTTGCAAAGTTTTTTGTGCTCCGTCAACAATCACTATCAACATATCATCTCACAATGAAGCAACACTTTCTCCCCTGCCTTCTCCTCTTCCTCACCAGCGTGAGCATTTCCTCATGCATCGGTAACGAGCCGGCGAATGCAGAATGTGACATTGAACAGGCGTGGATTCATGTGGGTGATGCCGAGCGCGTGAAGGCCGTTTTCTATCACGCATACGACACCCTCTTGACCGTTTCTTCCACACAAACAAACATCGTATTCTCTACTCGTTCTGACCAGGATGCTATCATTAGCACAGTTCCCCTCTTTTTGGAAACCACAGCTGGCGCAAAGGTCTTCCATGTCGATAATAACGGGCACGAAGTATCCTTCAAGAATGGTAGTGCAATAGACTTCTCCAATTCTCAGCCTGTGAACTTCCGCGTCCGCTCGGAAGACGGGCATTTCCAACGCAACTACACCATCGCCGTTGTTCCAAAACGAGAGATGCCAGCTGATCCGGAATTTAATTTCGATAACAATTTCAGCTTAACAACTGTGAAAGACGGCGATATTTATCCCTACTACAAATGGACTGAATATGGCATTGACTGGTGGGCAAGCGGCAATGCCGGCTATCGCCTGACTGGTCTGAAAGCGCAGCCCATGGACTATCCCACCTGTCCGGAGCTGAACACCGGCCTCGGTGGCAAGCACTGCCTCAAGCTCACGACTCGCGATACCGGCAGCTTAGGAGCAATGGTAGGCATGCGCATTGCAGCTGGCAACCTCTTCTCTGGAACCTTTGACACCCAGGAAGCTTTAGGCAACACGCTCGCAGCCACACGCATGGGGCTGCCATACGCCCACAAGCCTTCACGCCTAACAGGCTACTACAAGTACGTTCCCGGCGTCAAGATGCAGGACCGCACAGGCGCCGAGATTAAGAATGAGAAGGACTACCCCGATATCTACTGCGTCGTTTACCGCAACACCGACGAACAGGGCAATCCCATCCAACTTGACGGTTCCAACATCCTTTCCAGCCCTGAGATTGTTGGCATTGGCCGCATCAAGTCCAGCGACATTGATGTGAGCGGTACTCAATGGGTACATTTCGACCTGCCTGTCGCCTATAACGCCACGATTGAGCGAGCCGACGTAGAGAACTATCTCTACAACACCGCCATCGTCTTCTCTTCGAGCATCCGCGGAGCAGAATTTATCGGCGCGCCCGGCAGCACGCTATGGATTGATAACGTGAAACTTGAATGCGAGTATTGATTATGAAACTGAGAAACATCATATACAGCCTGCTGCTACTGACCGCTAGCGTGGCACAAGCACAAACCGTCCCCAACGAGAATGAGGACAAATGGGAGAAATGGTCCTCCAGAGACATCCATAACAGCGGATGGATTATCCGTGCGGGCTATGTTATTGGCGGCACATCGCCGATTCCTCTCCCCAAGGAGATTCGCAGCATTAATGAGTTCAAGCCTCTCGGTGGTGTGACAGTCGGTGCCGACTACTACCACATGTTCGGCAAGCGGTTGGGTATTCAGTTTGGTATGCACCTCTTCTTCGAGGGCTTCCACACCAGTGCCGATGTGAAGAACTATCGCATGGCCATCACACAAGGCAACAGCTACCTGAGCGGCTACTTCACAGGTACGGATGTCACCAACACCAAGATGGTTGGCGTGACGCTCCCCGTGACCGCCACCTTCCGTATGTCACCTCGCTGGAATGTCAGCGTAGGACCCTTCTTCACCTTTGTAGGAAAAGGCACCTTCGACGGTGAGGTGTATGACAACAGCGAGGGCATCGGCTATCTACGCGAGGGCGACCCGACAGGTCCGAAGATTGAGATTACACGCAAGAACCCTGCCAACTACGATTTCTCCAGCGACATGAAGCATTTCTACTGGGGCCTTGAATTCCTGTTTGAATGGAAAGCCATGCAGCATCTGAATGTCTTCGGAGGCTTGGATTGGAGCCTCAGTAGCATCTTCCCCAGCGATTTCGAGACCATCCCCTTCAAGATGTATCCCGTCTATGCCAAGATTGGATTGGGCTACAGGCTATAATCAACTTACCATTCGCATAACATTATTGACAAAAGAGATATGAAAAGACTATTTACATGGCTATGTGCTGCGACCTTTACCCTAACGGGATTTGCGCAGCTGCAGATTCAGAACCCCGGGTTCGAGGATTGGGACGATGAAGGCACGAGCTCTGTGGAGCCCTCTCATTGGAACTCATTCATGAGCGGCACCGGCGCCATGAAGGGCTTTGCAGCAGCCCAGCAAGTGCAGAAGAGCGACGATGCCCACTCGGGCAGCAGTAGCGCCCGCATCTATGCGCGCTCCGTGTTCGGTGTGGTGGCTCAGGGCAACCTCACCACAGGCTGCATTAATATGGGCAGCGCCACGGCCACAGATGCCAACGGCAACTACAACTACACCAATGAAAGTGATGACGCCTTCCACCAGAAGTTCACAGGTCTGCCCGATGCCATGCGCGTATGGGTGAAGGCCTCCTGTGCCTTCCCCGCCGGCGCCAGCTGTAACCTTCACACAGCAGGCTATTTCCAGGACCCGGCCGGCAATACCATCACCGCTACACGCATCGCCAAGGCCAACACCTCTGAGATTGCAAGCAGTAATGAGTGGAAAGAGGTTGTCATTCCCTTTGAGTATGATCTGACCGACGGTACCCGCCCAGCCTACGCCTTGATTACCCTGACCACCAGCGGCACACCCGGAAAGGGTAACGCCAGCGACTATATGTTGGTGGACGATGTGGAGTTCCTGTACTACAGCGAGCTGCAGAGCATCACCTTCAATGGTAAGGAGATTGCCATCACGGGCACTACCACCACCATTGACGGTACCTATGATGAGGCCCTGCTGCAACTGAAGAGCAATGGTCATGGAGCCTCCATCAAGACCTACTACATGGAGAGCAGTAAGACACTGACGGTCACCATCTCAGGTGACGATGTCAGCAACAATCCCGGCAATAAGCACACCTACACCCTCGTGTTCACAGGAAAGGGGAATGACGACCCCACGCCAGAGCCAGAGCCTGAGCCAGAACCCGAGCCACAGCCTGCCATCAGCATTGGCAGCCTTGTGCCCTTCGGCGATTTTGAGGCATGGAAGAATGGTTGCGGCACCACCCATCAGGTGGGAAGCGGCGGTGGCGACCGCCAGCGCCCCGGCATTGAGCCTGAAGGTTGGAACGGCAGCAGTGTCAACCTGCGCATCAACACCTTCAGCGATTGCTCTGAGGTCTTGGTTGAAAAGGTTGCAGGCGCCAACGGCTCCGGCAGCGCCGTGAAACTCACTAACAAGACCTTCTCCTATTTCACCAATAGGCTGACATCCGCAGGCTATGTCACCTATGGCAATCAGTGGTCATGGACTGGAACACTCAACTTCATGAACTCCGACTGGGGCACCTACGGCGGCCGTGCATACACCAAGCGTCCTGATGCTATCCGCGGCCAGTTCAAGCGCCCTGCCACCAATGAGAATGCACACATCATTGCCTACCTGTGGAAGGGCATCATCCGAGGTCGAGTCGGTGCTTTCGACAGTCCCAGCACGGAATATGATGATCTGGACCGTGCCATCATGGGGCATGCAGAAGTATCAAGCGGCGACGGTCAGCTCATCGCCTCCTGCGACCACACCTTCACCGAGACGAAGGACGGCGACTGGGAAACCATCACCGTGCCCCTCAACTACGCAGGAGGTCAGGAAGAGACCATCCCCGAGAAGATGAACATCATCATCTCCAGCGGAGACTATTGGACACGCAGCGTACAAGCCGGCAACACACTGGAGGCCGACAACATCGAGTTCCTCTTCTACTCCGAACTCGAGTCAGCGACCTACAATGGTAAAGCCCTTCTCTTCGATGAGAACCGCCAAGCCTCCGTCGCTACGGCCTACGATGCCTCCCTGCTGTCGCTCACGGCCAACGGTCGTTCTGCAAGCATCGAGACCTCGTATGACTCTGAAACCCGCGTGCTCACCATCACAGTGAAGGGTGGCGACTATGCGGAGAACGCACAAAACCAGCACATCTACACCGCCCAGTTCCCCTTCTTCTCGGAATTGGCGTCTGCCACCTACAATGGCAGCACTATCAACTTCGATACTGAGCACACTGCAGAGGTGGATGCCAACTACATCGAAGCTAACCTCAGTCTCACGCCTAACGACGATGCCGCCGTTATCCAGAAGGAGTACGACTCCGCCACACGCATCCTCACCATCACCGTGAAGGGTGGCAACTACAATCTGGATCCAGCCAATGTGCATACCTACACCATCCATTTCCTCCCGCAGGAGAAGGTGGTCAGCGAGCGCTCATACACCGACCAGATCCAAATCAAGATCAATGATGCTGCCAGTGAACTGCAGAATGCCACCATCACTCTGCAGGAATGGAATACAGGCCTAACGAGCCTTATCCTGAAAAATTTCAGGATGGGCAATAGCAATACTCCCATGAACGTAGGGAGCATCATCATCAATGACATCCAGATGGGTGCTGACGGCAAGTTCCAGATAAATTGCAACACCACCATTCAGGCTGGCGATGACCCCGCCGATGCGACATGGTTAGGTCCTGTCCTTGGTCCTGTTCCCCTCCAGATTGAAGGTCAGGAACTGCGCGGCCGCGATGTCCCGGATTCCCTGCATGCACACATCATCATCGACCTCGTCAGCCGCATGGGACAGTCCGTTGACGTGCTCTTTGGCAAATCGCTCATCGATGGCGGCAGCGGCGGCGACGACCCAGGCACCAGCACCATCAGTCTGCCTGATAAGCAAGACTACGAAGATGACCTGATTGTCACTCTCAACGGCAGTGCTACAGCCCCGCAGCGAACCGTCATCAGCGTGGAGTACCACAGGAACAGCAACACGCTGGACCTCATTCTCAAGAACTTCGGTCTTAAGGATGGCGAGACAGACATGCCAGTGGGCACTATCCACGTCAAGAACATCCCCTACACCATCAAGAGCGGCGTACCCTATGCGACCTTCAGGAAAGACTTCACCGTCAGCATCGAGGAGGGCGACGATCCGAATGTCAGCATGTGGATGGGTCCCATGCTGGGCGAGATTCCCATCACGCTGGCAGGTAAAACATGTAAGGAAAAGCTCTACTGCACCATTGACATCAATATGACGGGCGTAGGCGTCATCCATGTCGATTTCGGCACCGATGGCAATTGGCCGAAGATTGACGGCGGCGGCGATACCCCCACCCCCATCGAGAACCCCATCCTTAAAGACCGCACGTACACAGACGTCCTTGAGGTAACAGTCAATGGCATCAGCGGTAAGCCCGAAGAATATCAAGTAGAGATGACGGTCTCAGAGGAAGGTCTTGTCACCCTCAGCCTGAAGAACTTCATTCTGACGGCCGAAGATGGAGAGACGATTCCCGTCGGCAACGTGGAGGTAACAGACATCACTCCCGTGGAGATGCCCGGAAAAGACTACTATCTCTTTGAGGCAGCTCAGAGCATCACCATCAAAGAAGGCGACGACCAGAGTGAGCTGTGGGCAGGTCCTTACTTTGGAGAGATACCCATCTCCATGTCCGGAAAGATTGCCTTAGGCAAGCTCTACTGCAATATCAGCATTTTCCTGGCAGAGATGAAAGAGAATATCCGCGTGGTCTTCGGCGAGAGCTTCACCGATGGCATCGAAGGACTCACCCCAGACGCCTCTCTTTCAAAGAGGGGAGAAGAAGGTAGCGTATATAATCTTGCAGGGCAGCGCTTAGACAAATCACAATGCACAATGCAGAATGCACAAATGAAGCGCGGAATCTATATCGTCAACGGTAAGAAAGTCCTTGTGAAATAAAAGGTTTCGGAGCTCAGGCCTATTGCCTGGGCTCCGAAGTTTTTCTCATCTATGACAGAAGTTCATTGACAAAGATGGCCGTAATGGCCAATGGGGCGACCCAACGAACTAAGAAGAAAAAGCCCACGAACAGCCAGCGCGGAAAATGTAACGTTTGGCTGTTCGTGATTTCTTTTATCACCAATGATTTCGGCAAGTACCAGCCCACAAAAATGCTCAACAGGATGCCGCCCAATGGCATGATTATCTTCGCCGACACGAAATCAAAGAAGTCAAAGAAGGTCATACCGAACAGGAAGCGCACCTCAGACAGCGGCCCGAAGCTCAGCGCACACAAGGTGCCAAGCGCGATGCAAGAAGCTGTCACGACCCATGTGGCCGCGCGGCGCGACATCTTAAAGCGCTCCAGCAGGAAGGAGGTCACGGGCTCATGCAGGCTCATCATGCTGGTGAGCGCTGCCAGCAGCAGCAAGAGATAGAACATGATGGCGAACAGCCAGCCTATCAGAGGTACATGGGCAAAGGCCATCTGGAACACAGTGGGCAGTGTGATGAACACCAAGCCCGGTCCTGCGTCTGGAGCCACTTCCTGCACCGAGAACACGGCAGGGAAGATAATGAAGCCGCTCATGACAGCCACGATAGTGTCTATCAGCGCTACGCTCCCCGCCGTCTTGAATAGCTTTGCGTCATCGGTAAAATAGCTGGCATAGGAACACAGGCACCCCATGCCCACGCTCAATGAGAAGAATGCCTGCCCCATGCCGCTCAGCAGCACACCGCCGTCAAGTTTCGAGAAGTCCGGCCATAGCAGGAACTTGAGACCTTCCACCGTGCCTGGCATCGCAAAGGAGCACACCACCAGCACTGCGATAATCAGCAGCAACATCGGCATCATCATCTTGGAATAGCGCTCGATGCCGCCCTGTACGCCACGCACGATGACCCAATGCGTCATCAACAGCACCGCAGCCATATACACCACCGGCATCCAAGGGTTTTGCGTAAACGAGACGAAGAACGCGGAGCTGTCGGACATTGTTGTCACCTGATTTACAACTGCTGACACCAGATATTTCAGCGTCCATCCAGCCACCACGCTGTAGTAGCTCAAGATGAACCAAGCCGTAAACACGCCCAAGAGGCCTTGCAACACCCAACCCGTCTTAGGTGCCAAGGTTCTGTAAGCGTCCACAGGATTCTTGTGCGTATTACGCCCGACGATGAACTCCGCCACCATAAGCGGGACACCCAATAAAAGCACGCAAATGATGTACACTAAGATGAAAGCCGCGCCACCGTTCTCGCCCACCTCCGTAGGAAAGCGCCACACATTACCCAGTCCGACAGCAGATCCTGCCGATGCCAGGATAATACCTAATTTACTACCAAAAGAGCCTCTATTTTCCATATCGGTGGCAAAAGTACGAATAAAAGTCTTACCTTTGCACACGAAATGAAATAAATCTTCAGATTATGCTTTCAAAATGTTCTCATTGCGCTGCATACCTTAGGCTCCCGCCCATACGCAGATATCCTTTTACATACGCTGTTGTGATAGTCATCTCGCTTCTCTCGCTTTTGCCCATAGGTGGCATTCAAGTGGCTAAGGATGTGCCGTTTGCCGACAAATGGACACACATGGTCATGTACTGCGCGCTGACGTTGACCATCAGTCTCGAATACGCCCGCCGACATCAGCAGCTGCACAAGTGCTATTTCCTTTGGGGACTTCTTCATCCCATCCTTTTTGGAGGCATCATTGAGCTCCTACAGTCCTACGCCACCACCTATCGCAGCGGCGAATGGCTTGACCTTGCAGCCGATGCCGTCGGATGCCTCATCGGCGTAATCCTTGGCTTATGCATAAAATACATTACACCTATATATAATAAGACCTGCTCACATGTGAACAGGTCTTAATCATGAAAGTCGGAAAGAGGCGACTCGAGGTGGGGGACGACGAGTTATGCAAGGGGTTGAAGGTTATACAATTACCACACATGAAGGGCGGTGGAAAGGATTAAACT